>DATNEU010000028.1:0-46216 GCA_035552895.1 Steroidobacteraceae bacterium | reverse complement strand
CTCCGGGATGACCTGCAGGTTCTCCTCGCGCTTGGTGGCGGTGACGATGACCTCCTGCAGGACATCGGTTCCGCCCGGATCGCTTGCGCTCCCGGGCTCGGCCGCCAGCGCGCAGGGCACCTGCCCCGCCGCCACACCGTAAAGGGCGGCGGCGACTGCGAGAGCGATCTTCGAGCGAGCAATGTTCATACGCCCCCATCGCACCTGCTGTTTTTCCGCAGGTTCCACCATAGCACCGGGAAAAGGCGCTGTCTATATGACTATATAAATTTCAGGCGTGGAATTGAACGAGGATATAACGCATTGCGCGCGCCCAGCGGCGAGTCAGGACTGCAGGATGACGGCCGCATCGGCCTGCCAGCTCATGTAGACCTCATCGCTCCAGTCGATCGTCCATTGCGAGCTGCGCCGCTCGTTTTGCGAGAGCACCGTCACCAGCTTGCCGCTCGCCATCTTGATCTGATACGTCGAGCGGTTGCCGAGATATCCGAGCTCCCAGACGACACCGCGCAGCTCATTCGCCCGCGCAGCGCCCGCGGGCTGCTTGCTGAGGCGGATCTTCTCCGGCCGCAGCGCTACCCAGACCCGCTGCCCCGGCGAGAACCGTCCGACATCGTCCACCTCGAGCTCACAGGCCGTCTCCGGGCAGTGGACCGTCACCCTGCCGGGCTCGGCCGCCGTCACCGTGCCCTCGAAGAGATTCGTCGTGCCGACGAAATCGGCGACGAAGCGGCTCTGCGGAAACTCGTAGATCTCCGACGGGGTGCCCACCTGCGCCACCTTGCCGCGGTCCATGACCGCGATCCGGGACGCGAGCGCCATGGCCTCATCCTGGTCGTGCGTCACCACGAGAAACGTGATGCCCAACTCATACTGCAGGTCCATCAGCTCGAACTGGGTCTTCTCGCGCAGCTTCTTGTCGAGCGCGGACAGCGGCTCATCGAGCAGGAGCACCTTGGGACGGCGGATGAGCGCGCGCGCCAGGGCGACGCGCTGGCGCTGCCCGCCCGAGAGCTGGTGGGGCTTGCGTTGCGCGAGATGGGCGAGCTGCACCATCTCGAGCGCCTGCACGATGCGCCGCCTGCGCTCGGCGCGCTCGAGCGGCAGGCGCCGGATCCCATAGCCGACGTTGCTCTCGACCGTCATGTGCGGGAAGAGCGCATAGGACTGGAACATCATGTTGACGGGGCGCTCGTGCGGCGGGACGCCGCTCATCTCGACGCCGTCGATCATGATGCGCCCGCTCGATTGGCGCTCGAATCCCGCGAGCATGCGCAGCAGTGTCGTCTTGCCGCAGCCGGATGCGCCCACCAGGGCGAACATCTCGCCCTGGTAGATGCCGAGGCTGACGTTGTCGACCGCCGTGACGCCGCCGAAAGTCTTGGTCACGCCCTCGATGACGATCTGCGGCTTCGCCTGCGGATCGAGCCACGGCCGTCCGCCGTCGCCCTTGAGCGCGGTAGTGATCACGTTGGCGCTTTGCTGCTGCTCTTAGGCCACTCTTGGGCCAACATATCAGAAATCGCCGGCCGGCGTCGCGCGCCGCCTCGCCGGCGCGAAGAACGGCCGCTCGACGACGCGGGCCGGCACCATGCGCCGCTCCCAGGTGAGCTCCCGATTCAAGTAGATGTCCGCCCAGACCTCGCGGCCAGGCTCGAAGTGCGGCGCCGCGAGCATGCCGAGCGCGATGTTGCGTTTGCAGGTCGGCGACCAGGCGGCCGAAGTGACGCTGCCGATCTCGCGCCGTCCGCGGCGATCTGCGTAAAGGAGCGCGTTGTGCGCCGGCTTGGTGCCCGCGACGTCGAGGCCCGCCAGGCGCCGTCGCGGCTTGGCGCGACTTTCCAGTTGCAAGGCCCGGCGGCCGGTGAAATGCCCCTTGTCGAAGTCGACGAGCCAGCCGAGGCCGAGCTCGAAGGGCGAGCGCGAGGTGCCGGTCCGCAACGTGTGCGCGCTCGATACGAAGTCGAGGTTGGGCAGGAGGAAGCCCGCCTCCAGGCGCGCGATGTTGAGCGCCCGCGAGCCGACGGGCCGGATGGTGCGGACGCGGCCGGCTGCCATCAGCCCGTCCCACAGACGCTCCGCATCCGCCGGATCCACCCAGAGCTCGTAGCCCAGGTCGCCGGTGAAGCCGGTGCGCGACACCAGCACCGCGGGCTCGCGCGATGGCGGGTCACCCGGCAGCGCGAAACGCCGCGTGTCGAAGGGCGCCAGCGTCTCGATGCCCGCGAGCCCGAGCGCTCGCAGCACCGAGCAGGAGCACGGACCCTGCAGCGCCAGCGCCGCGATCTCGGCCGTCACTTCCTCGATACGCACGTCGAAGCCGATACCCGAATCGAGCAGCCAGTCGAGCTGGTGCTCGGCCGTGCACAGGCGGTATTCCGACTCGCCGAGACGAAACACCGTGCCGTCATTGATCAGCTGACCGGCATCGTCGCACCAGATCCCGTAGGCCACCCTGCCCGTCCGGACCTTGCCGATGTTGCGTGTCATCAGCCGGTCGAGGTAGCGGGTCGCATCGGGGCCGGCGATGCGGTACTTCACCATCGGTGTCAGGTCGTAGAGCGAGGCGCCGTTCCTGATCGCGAAGTACTCCTGCTCCACCGTGGTGAACACGTCGACCGTGGTGTACCCGGCCCACGGGATGAAGCTGTCGAGCTGGCTGAAGGCGCGCATCCGCTCGTGAAACGGCGTCCGCAAGAGCGGCTGGCGATAGTGCGGCTCGCTCTCGATCAGCATCTCAAGCCGCCTCTCGCAGAATCTGCCGTGCCGCGTTGCGGCCGGCGATGCCCATGACGCCGCCGCCGGGATGACAGCCCGCGCCGCAGAGGTAGAGCCCCGCCACCGGCGCGCGGTACTGGGCGGCCCCGGCCAACGGCCGGACCATGAAGAACTGATCCAGCGCGAGCTCGGTGTGATGCCAGTGTCCGCCGCTGATGCGGAATTGCGCCTCGATGTCGGCCGGAGTGAGGAGCTCCGCCGCCAGCACCGACTCCCGCAGGCCCGGCGCATGAGTCTCGAGGGTCGCGAGAATCACATCGAGGAAGCGCTGGCGGCCGCTCTCCCATCCCGAGGCAAGCCGGTAGGGGGCGTATTGCACCACTGCCGAGAGAACGTGCTTGCCGGGAGGCGCCAACGCCGGATCCGCGACCGTGGGCAGCACGATCTCGAGCACCGGAGCCGCCGAGAACTCCTCGTACTTGGCGTGGCTGAAGGCGCGCTCGATCGCCGCGAGCGATGGCGCCAAGACCAGGCGACCTGCCGGCGCCTGCGGGCCGAGACCGCGGAAGCTCGGCGCTCGATCGAGCGCCAGATGCAGCTTTGCGGCCATGCCCTGGGTGCGCAGGTGCGCGAGGCGGCGCACGAAGCCGGCATCGAGATGCTCGGCGCCGAGAAGGCCGAGGAATGTCGTGCGCGGATCGGCGCTCGAGATCACGCATGCTGCTTCCAGGTGCTCGCCCGACTCGAGCGTCACGCCGACCGCGCGATCGTCGCGCACGAGCACGCGTTTGACGGGCGCCTCGCGGCGGATGGCGGCGCCCGCTTCGCCGGCCGCCCTCGCCAGGGCATCGCACAACGAGCCGAGGCCGCCCGTCGGTTGGCTGAGCGAATCCCCCGCGGCGCCGCCGGCGGCCATGCGATAGAGGAGCGTGAACACCGTCCCGGGCGAGCGCGGCCCCGAGTTGGTGCCGAGCACCGCATCGAGTGCAAGCGCCCCCTTGAGCAGCTCGCTCTCGAAGTGCTCATCGAGCAGGTCCTGCACGCACATGCCGCCGATGCGCAGGAGCTCGCGCATGTCGGTCCGCCCGAGCAGCCGCACGCGCGCCGCGAGCCGCAGCAACGCCAGCCGATCCCGCCAGTCGGTCGTGCCGAGCCGCGGCGGCGCCGACTCGAGGATCGGTCGCAGCGCGCGCGCGAGTCTTTGCAGCCGCGCATGGTAACGCAGGTAGCTGTCCGCATCGCTCGAGCTGAGCTCCCGCGGTGACCGGCCGGCCTCGGCGTCGATCCGCAGCACCTCCCCTGCGGGAGCCAGGGCCACGGTAGGCATTCGCTCCGCCGCCATGCGCAGGCCGTGCCGCGGGAGCGCGAGCTCGCGCGCCAGCGACGGCGGCATGAGATGTAACAGGTGCGCGCAGGCAGACACGTGAAATCCCGGAGCAAACTCCCGCGTGCGCGCGGCGCCTCCGACGCTCTCCCCAGCCTCCAGCACGAGCACCGAGCGCCCCGCGCGCGCCAGATAGGCGGCGCAGGTGAGGCCGTTGTGGCCCGCACCGATGACGATGCAGTCGTAGCGGGAATCGCTCAATGGCGCAGATCCCTGAGGATCGCCGCCGCCGCGTTGGCGCCGGGCGCCCCCATCACGCCGCCCCCCGGATGAGTGCTGGACCCGCACAGGTACAGGCCGCGAACCGGCGAGCGATACTGCGCGTATCCCGGGATCGGCCGGTTGAAGAGCAGTTGGTCGAAGGTGAGCTCGCCCTGAAAGATGTTGCCCTCGGTCAGGCCGACTTCCCGCTCGATGTCCCACGGGGTGCGGATCTCGGCATGCAGGATGAGGTCCTTGAAGTCGGGACTGTGCTGCGCAATCGTATCGATCACGGTCTCGCCGAAGCGCGCGCGCCGCGCATCGTTCCACTCGCCCTCGGCCAGCCGGTACGGGCAGTACTGCACGAACACCGACATGTAGTGCTTGCCGGGCGGGGCCATGCTTGGATCGATCTGCGTGGGGATCAGCATGTCGACATAGGGATGCCGTGACCAGCGTCCTTCCTTCCAATCGTCGTAGGCGCGCTCGAGCATCTCGATGGTGTCCGTCACGTGCATGTCACCGCGGATGCAGGGCGCGCCGGGAGGGATCGCCGGGAAGCGCGGCAGGCCGTCGAGCGCGATGTTGAGCTTGCCCGAGGAGCCGCGGATCTTGAATTGCCTCACGCGGGCGAGGAATTCCTCCGGCAGGTCCTTCGGGTCCATCGTCCGCAGAAACGTGCGTCGCACGTCGAGGTTGGATACCACGAGGCTGGCCTGCAATTCCTCCCCGTCCGCGAGCACGACCCCGCTCGCGCGGCCGTGACGCGTGAGGATGCGCTCCACCGCCGCCTCGCCGCGGATCTCGCCGCCCCGCGCGCGCAGCGCGGCGGCCAGCGCCTGCGTGATGGCGCCCATCCCCCCGCGCGCGAAGCCCCACGCGCCCACCGTGCCGTCGATGCTGCCCATGTAGTGATGCAGCAGCACGTAGGCGGTGCCCGGGGAGCGCGGGCCGAGGGCCGTGCCGATGATCGAGCTGCCCGCGAGGTGCGCCTTGACGATCGCGCTCTCGAAGTACTCATCGAGCAGGTCCGCGCAGCTCATCGTCCAGAAGCGCAGCGTGTCATACATGCGCTCCTCGCCCAGGCGCGCGAAGTGGCGACCGAGGTCGAGGAGCTCGAGCACATCGCGCGGCCTGAAGGAAGTCGGATCGGGCGGCGCCCGCAGCAGCAACGGCTTGATGAATTTGCAGTGCCGCAGCATGTCGCGCACGAAGCGATCGTAGGCCTCGGCGTCGCGGCGTGAATGCCGGCCGATCTCGCGCCGCAGCGCGTCGTGGTTGTCGTAGAGGGCAAGATGGCCGCCGTTGCGCATCAGGGTGCAGCCGCCCTCGTAGGGAATGATCTGCAGGCCGTGGGCGGGAAGATCGAGCGCGCGGATGATCTCGGTGCGCAGGAGGCTACAGACGTACGAGCAGTTGGAGTAGGTGAAGCCGTCGTAGAGCTGGCGGCTGACGGCAGCGCCGCCGATGTAGGCATTGCGCTCGAGCACCAGGACCTTGAGGCCCGCCTGCGCGAGGAAGCAGGCGGCCACGAGCCCGTTGTGGCCCGCGCCCACCACGATCGCATCCGGCCGGTCGCGGCGCCCGGGCCGCCGCCGCACGCGGGCGCGCAGCACCGCCGGTAGCGTCATGCCCCCGCCTGCCGCCGTCCGGGCTGGGATTTCAGCGTCTGATCGATCGCCACCTCGAATCCGGCGAGTGTCTGCTTCAGGCACCCTTCATCGTGCGCGGCGCAGACGAACCACGGCTCGCGCGAGTCGGGCTCGCACAACACGCCCTCGTCGTGCAGCACTTTCGCCGCGGCGTCGTAGAAAGCGTAGTCGCTCCCCTTCCAGTCGCGGTAAGTGCGCGGCGGATCCTGCGCGAAGTAAAGGCCGCTCATCGAGGGGTGGCCGACGAAGCTGTGGGCAATCCCGCGCGCGCGCAGAACGGCGCTCATCCCTTCCCGCAGCGCGGTCCCGTAGCGCGCGATCCGCTCCAGGGCGTCGGTCTCCTCCAGAATCTGCAGCGTACGCTCCGCCGCGGCGAGCGAGACCGCGTGCGCGGTGTAAGTGCCGCCATGAGCGACTCCGCGTCCCAGTCTGCGCATGATGTCCTCGCGGCCGGCGAGGACGGAGATCGGATAGCCGTTTCCCATCGCCTTGGCGAAGGTGCAGAGGTCGGCTTTGACACCGTAGAGCTCCTGCGCGCCGCCGCGCGCCACGCGAAAGCCGGTCTTCACCTCATCGATCATCAGCAGCACTCCGTAGCGGTCGCAGAGCTCGCGCGCGGCGCGCATGTAGGCCGGATCGGCGGCGATGCCCAGGCAGTTGCCCATGATGGGCTCGATCAGCAGACACGCCACCTTGTCGGCATGCCGCCGCAGCACGTCCTCGAGCTGGTTGGCATCGTTGGCCTGCACGAAATGCGCGAAGCTGCGGGTGCTCAGGGGGATGCCCTGGCTGTAGGGGTAAACCTCCGGATCGCCGACCTGCGTCCATTTGTCCATGGGCGTGTACCACATGGCGGCATCGAACAGGCCGTGATAGCTCCCCTCGAGGATCACGTAGTCGTCCCGGCCCGTGTAGGCGCGGGCGAGGCGCAGCGCGGCCATCACCGCCTCGGTGCCGGAGTTGGAAAAGCGCACGAGCTCGGCGGCGGGCACCATCCTCGCGATCCGCTCGGCAACGCGGTACTCGCGCTCGGTCGAGAGGGCAAACACCCCGCCCACCTGCATGCCCTCGCGCGCCGCCTCGTCCACCCTCGGGTCCGCGTACCCGAGGATCGCCGGTCCGTAACCGAGGCGGTAATCGACATACTCATTGTCATCGAGATCGACGACGCGGCCGCCGCGGCCGTACTTCACGTAGATCGTGCGCTCCTCGCCCCAGAAGCGGAAATTCGAGGCGACGCCGAGGGGCAATCGCGTGAGCGCCCGACGGTAGTGCGCTTGGTTCTTCGTCAGGACTCGGGACATGGCGACTCTCCCCTGCGCTCGAAAGGTGCCTGCCACGAACGGTAACACCGGCGCCGGAGCGTGTCTATATGCTTATATAAATTTTCGGCGTATAATTAAATAGCCATATAAACTTGACCGAGGCGCCCATGAATTCGCCCGCCGCCGTCCCGAGTGCGCCCGCCGCGCTGCCGCGCGCGCTGCCGGCCTGGACCTACGATCATCCGGAGATGACGCGGCTCGAGCTCGAGCGCATCCTCGAGACGAGCTGGCAGATCGTCTGTCACGTCAATACGATCCCTGAGCCCGGAGACTTCGCGACTTTCGAGCTCGGACCCAACGGTATCGTGGCGCTGCGCGATTCCAACGGGGGAATTCGCGCCTTCCACAATGTCTGCCGTCACCGCGGCGCCCGGCTCCTCGAGGGCTCCGGCCACTGCCCGGGGACGATCACCTGTCCCTACCATGGCTGGTCCTATCGCCTGGGCGGAGAGCTCATCGGGATGCCCGAGCGGGCCACGTTCCCGGGCCTCGAGCGCGCGGACTGGAGCCTGAAGGCGGTGCGCTCGCAGGTTGCCTTCGGCTTCGTGTTCGTCTGTCTCGCCGGCAACCCGCCACCCGTCGAGCAGACCTGGGGGTCGCTGGCGCGCGAGCTCGATCCTTACCGCATGGAGCAGATGGTGCCGCTCGGCGCGCCTTACATCGAGCACTGGGACTGCGACTGGAAGATCGCGATGGACAACTATCTGGAGTCCTATCACGTTCCCATCGGCCATCCCGGGCTCTTTCGCATGTTCACACCCGATTACCGCGAGCAGGTGCAGCTGCCGAGCGGCGTGGCCCGCAGCAGGGGCCATATGCGCGAGCGGCCCTCGAGCCGCTTCAGCGAGCGGCTCTATCAGGCGCTGGTCGTGCCGACCGTGACCGACCTGCCCGATGAGCGCCGCCGCTGCTGGACGTTCTACAGCATGCTGCCGAACATCGGGATCGATATTTTTCCCGATCAGATGGATTTCTTTCAGGTGTTGCCGCGCGGTCCCGGCAAGTGCACGATCCGTGGCGCCTGCTTCGCGCATCCGGACTCGCGGCGCGAGATGCGGCTGTTGCGTTACCTCAACGCGCGGATCAACCGCCAGGTGCAACGGGAGGACGAGCTCCTCAGCACGCGCGTGCAGCGGGGCCTCGGCTCCCGCTCCTACGAGCCCGGCCCCCTGTCGCAGCTCGAGAGCTGCATGCTGCAGTTCCACGAGCTGCTGCGTGCGCGCATCCCGGAAGTGCGCGAGCCGCGTCCGCCCGCCCGCTTCGCCTAGCCCCCCGTGTCCGGTCCCGCTGCGAGCAGCGGCAGCAGCGCCGCGATCGACTGCCGGAACGCTGCCAGCTCGGGTGCGGCCCCGGCAGACGCCGGCGGCAGCGCTGGCAGCGCGGCAAGCCCCGCCTGGGTCGACTCCGCCAGCGCGATCTGCTCTTCGATGCTCCGGGGCGGGCCGCCACGCCCGCGCCGCGAGCCGCGCCGCGCGACGCCGAGCTCGAACTGCACGAGCCGCGATCTGCCCGGCGCCTCGGGCACGGCCTGCAGGAGCCGCGGCGGGTCGGCGTCGAGGTCGAGCAGTTGATTGGGCGGCAGAAAGAATCGCCGCGGCGAGGGCTCCTCGAGCCACTGCTCGACGATCAGCTTCCAATCGGCCGCCGCCGGCCAGGCCGCGACGCGGCCTGGAACGAGCTTCGGCCACGAGCGCATGATGCTTTCGCGATCGGCCGTTGCCCCCTGCGCGGGCGAGCGCACCAGGAGCAACGGCCCCTGCCGCTTCAACTCGAGCGCTGTCAGATTCCCCGGCGTCGCTCCGGCAAGGTGGCGTCCGGCAAGATCGTACGCAATGCCGTGAGCGGCGCATTGCAGCTTGCCGGCCACGTGGCCGGCGCGCGCCTCCAGCAGCGCATGCGGCTGCCGGCGGCAGGCGTTGCGCAGCGCATGCAGCTCGCCGCGTGCGCCGCGCACGATGAGCGCCCGCTCCCAGGGCCAGGACGCCGTCAGGTAATCGCCCGCCGCCGCGAGCTCGTCCGCGTGGCCGACGACCTGCCACGCGGGGCGCAAGAGTTGCTCGCGCTCGAGCGCGAAGAGCGGCGCGCTGCCGTAGACCCAGGCCGGCAGAGGCCCGTCGGCACGCGGCTCGCGCTGCGGTGTTGGCCGCGCGCCGGTGGAGCCCGAGGGGAACATGCCCGGAAAGACCGAGCCGAGATAAGCGAGCGAGCGGCGCCGGGCGGACTCCCGGTCGATGGCGCTCTCGCTCTGGAAGGCGATTCCCTGCCAGAGCACCTCGAGCACGCCGATCAGGCCGAGCGAGACCGCATCCGCATCGAGGTGCAGCGCGCCCGTCTGGGCGATCAGCGCGCCCACGAGCTCGCGCACCAGCGCCGCGAAGTCCTCGTCCTTCTTGCCGCAGATGTCCTGGTATTCCTGCCGGGAGCTCGCCTCCCCCCAGAACGAGTACCACACGGAGACTTTCCGCGGGCTCGCGATCTCGGGGTCGAAATACAACTCCACGAGCTGCTCGAGCGCGCGCACCGGGGTGTCCTTGAGCCGCGCGATCGGCCCGAGCACGCGCTGCTCGAATTCCGCCGCGAGGTGCGCCAGCGAAGCGACCAGCATCGCGTCCTTGGAATCGAAGTAGAACCGCACGATCCCCGGGGAGAGGTCGGCGATCGCCACGACCTTCTCCACCGTGGTGCGCGAGGGCCCGTAAAGATGCAACGCCGAGAT
This sequence comes from Steroidobacteraceae bacterium, assembly GCA_035552895.1. Classification (GTDB taxonomy): domain Bacteria; phylum Pseudomonadota; class Gammaproteobacteria; order Steroidobacterales; family Steroidobacteraceae; genus 13-2-20CM-66-19. The sequence goes on along the minus strand of DATNEU010000028.1, from coordinate 36,220 downwards.
ACACGCGTCGATCAGGCGCTGGCGCTGGCGCATGCGCAGGGCCCTGCCCCCTCCGGAAGGGGGGGTGGGCTCGGCGGGATCGACGGAACGGCGCTCACTTGACATGACCGTCAGTTTATCCTGCACAATGGCCCAGGGGGATGCGATCCGCGTGCTTTCCATCAACAGAACGCGCAATCCGTGGCGCTGGCTCATCATCCTGCCGCCGCTGCTCTTCCTGCTGGTCTTCTTCCTGGTGCCGTTCTTCTACACCCTGAAGATCAGCTTCGCGGACGCGGTGATCCGCATCCCGCCGTTCACCGACATCTTCACGCGCACGGCGGACCACCACCTGCACCTCTCGCTCAGCCTGGCGAGCTACCGGCGCCTCTTCACCGACCACCTCTACGGCCTGGCGTACCTCTTCTCCCTGCGCCTCGCCCTCTGCTCGACCCTGATCTGCCTGCTGCTCGGGTATCCCATCGCCTATGCGATCGCGCGCGCCCGCCGCTCCACCCAGAACATCCTGCTCCTCATCATCATCCTGCCCTTCTGGACCTCGTTCCTGCTGCGCGTCTACGCGCTCGAGGCCATCATCGCCAACGGCGGGCTGCTCAACACGGTGTTGCTGCGCCTGGGGGTGATCTCCCACCCGCTCGTCATCATGTACACCGACCTCGCGATGTACATCGGCATCGTCTACTCCTATCTGCCCTTCATGGTCCTGCCGCTGTTCGCCACCCTGGAGAAGCTCGATCCGGCGCTGCTCGAGGCGGCCGCCGATCTCGGCAGCCCGCCGTGGCGGGTGTTCCTCGATGTCACCCTGCCGCTGTCGACGCCCGGGATCGTGGCCGGCTCGATGCTGGTGTTCATTCCGGCGGTCGGGGAATTCGTCATCCCCTCGCTCCTCGGCGCGCCCGGCAACCTCATGATCGGCCGGGTGCTCTGGGATGAGTTCTTCAGCAATCACGACTGGCCGACGGCCTGCGTGGTGGCGATCGCCTTCCTCGTGCTGCTGGTCGGCCCGATCGCGATCTACCAGCACATCAGCGGCCGGCACGTGGAGGCCTGAGCGTGTCCGGCGGCAACGGCGCCCTGCGGGTGACGGCGCTCTGCGTCGGCATCGCGGTGCTCTATCTGCCGATCCTGGTGCTCATCGGCTACTCCTTCAACGCCTCGCCGCTCGTCAACGTGTGGGGCGGATTCTCCACCGTGTGGTACGGGGAGCTCCTGCGCCACCGCGACCTTCTCGATGCGGCGCTCCTCTCGCTCGAGGTGGCGCTCGCGGCCTCTTCCGCCGCGGTGGTGCTGGGGACGCTCGCAGCCATCGCGCTCGTGCGCTTCGCCCGCTTCCCGGGGCGGTTCCTGCTCACCGGGATGGTGACGGCACCGCTCGTCATGCCCGAAGTCATCACCGGCATCACGCAGCTCATGCTCTTCGTATCGCTCCTGCAGACCTTCTCCTGGCCGCACCGCGGCTTCCTCACCATCGTCCTGGCGCACGTCACCTTCTGCATCGCGTATGTGACGGTGACGGTCCGCTCACGCCTGCAGGGCGCCGACCGATCGCTCGAGGAAGCCGCCATGGACCTCGGCGCCGGCCCGGCGCGCGCCTTCGTCGAGATCACCCTGCCCCTCATCGCCCCGGCCATCCTGGCGAGCTGGCTGCTGAGCTTCACGCTCTCCCTCGATGACCTGGTGATCTCGAGCTTCGTGGCGGGACCTGCGACCAACACCCTGCCGATGCTGATCTACTCGAAGGTCAGGCTCGGGATCAGCCCGGAAATCAACGCGCTCGCCAGCATCATCATCGCCATGGTCGGTACCTGTGTGATCGCCGCCGGCTGGATGATGCGCCGCGCCGAGCGGCGCCGGGAGCTCGAGACGCGCGAGGCGGAGCGCGCGAACGCGGCACCCGCGCCAGCCGAGGTCCGCGGTCGGTCCCCGCTCGCCGTCAGATCCCCGTCTTGATGCGCATCCAGATACGGGTCCGCAGGCGCTCCAGCTTGGCGGAGACCTCCTTCGACCGGTAGAGCCGCGTCTCGATGCGCGGCGTCGGATAGACGATGGGATCGTGCAGGATCGACGGGTCGACGTAGCGATCGGCGGCGAGGTTGTCGTTGCCGTAATGGGTCTGGTTGGTGATTGCGGCGATGACGCGCGGCTCGAGCAGGAAATTGAGCCACGCGTACGCCGCCTGGGGATGCGGGGCGCCCGCCGGGATGAGCCAGGCATCGTAAGTCAGGTTCGCACCCTCGCGCGGCACGGTGAAGGCGAGGTGCGGATGCAGGCCCGCCTGGCGCGCGCGTGCCTCCGCCACCGAGTAGTCGGCCGACCAGGACATGGCGATGCAGAAATTGCCGTCGATCAGGCCGTTCATGTATTCGGCCGAATCGAAGGCCCGGATGTAGGGCCGTACCGACAGCAGCAGATTCTGGGCGCGCAGGTAGTCGCTCTCGCGGGTGGTGTTCGGATCGATGTGCAGGTAGTTGAGCGCGAGCTGCAGCACATCCTCCGGCGAATCGAGAAACGACACGCCGCAGTCGGCGAAGTGCTTGACCACTTGCGGGTTGAACAGCATGTCGAGACTGTCGACCGGCGCGTTCGGCATGCGCGCACGAATGGCGGCGACGTCGTAGGCAAAGCCGTTGATGCTGTGCATGTAGGGCACGGCATATCGGTTGCCGGGATCGGATTGCGCCTCGAGCGCGAGCCAGTGCGGGTCGAGGTTTTTCCAGTTGGGGAGCCGGGCGCGATCGAGCGGCTCGTAGACTCCGGCTTTGATCTGGCGGGCGAAGTAGTCGCTCGAGGCGGTGACCACGTCGTAGCCGGATTCACCGGCGAGCAGCTTGCCTTCGGCGGCTTCGTCGGAGTCGTAGGTGTCGTAGATGACGCGGATGCCGGTTTGGGCTTCGAACTGCTGGACGGTGTCCTTGCCTATGTAGTCGGCCCAGTTGTAGACGTAGAGGACTTTCTCGGGCTTGGAATGGCTGCAGGCAGTCAAGGAAAGAGCTGTGGCCAGCAGCACGGCCGGGACTCGCATGGAAAGGCATATCCACGTAAGTCCCCGTCTTGCAGGCTCGCGCGTCATCTACGGGCGCTACAGCCTTACCATGACGTGGCGGGCGACCGTGTAGTCATCCAGGGCGAAGACCGACAGGTCCTTGCCGTAGCCGGAGCGCTTGAAGCCGCCGTGGGGCATCTCGCTGATCGTGGAGAAGTGGGTGTTGATCCAAGTGACGCCGTACTGCAGGCGCGCGGCGACCCGCATCGCGCGGCCGACGTCGCGGGTCCAGATTGAGGAGGCGAGGCCATATTCCGAGTCGTTGGCCCACCCGATGGCCTCTTCGGGGTCGGTGAAGCGGGTGATGGAGATGACGGGGCCGAACACTTCGCGCTGCACGATCTCATCCTCCTGGCGGGCGCCGGCGATGACCGTCGGCTCGTAGAAGAAGCCGCTGCCGGCGCGCGCGCGGCCGCCGGTAGTCACCTCGATGTGGGGAAGCGCGGCGGCACGCTCGACGAAACCCGTGACCCGGTCCCGTTGGGACGAGGAGATCAGCGGGCCCATTTCCACGCCGGCGTCGCGCTGGGAGCCGACCTTGATGCTGGCCACGGCGCTCGTGAGGTCGGCGACCAGGCGGTCGTGGATTCGGGCACCGGCGTAGAGACGGCAGGCGGCGGTGCAATCCTGGCCGGCGTTGTAGTAGCCGAAGGTGCGGATGCCGGCGATGACGGCTTCGAGATCGGCGTCGTCGAATACCAGGACGGGGGCTTTGCCGCCAAGCTCCAGATGGGTGCGCTTGAGGTTGCCGGCCGCCAGGGCGAGCACTTTCTGGCCGGTGGCGACATCGCCGGTCAGGGAAATCATGCGCACTCGGGGATGGGCGGCGAGCGTCCTGCCGACGGGTTCGCCGGGGCCGCAGATCACGTTCACCACCCCGGGGGGAAGCAGCTCCGCCAGCGCTTCGGCGAGCTTGAGTGTGCTGAGCGGCGTCTGCTCGGAGGGCTTCAGCACCACGGTGTTGCCGGCTGCGATGGCCGGCGCGAGCTTCCAGGCCGCCATCATCAGAGGATAGTTCCAGGGAGCGATCGAAGCGACGACCCCGATGGGGTCGCGGCGAATGAGGCTGGTGCAGCCGGGCATGTACTCGCCGGCAACCGGGCCCACGGGTGTGCGGCACGCGCCGGCATAGAAACGGAACACGTCGGCAATCGCCGGGATCTCATCGGCCAGCACCGCTGCGAGCGGCTTGCCGGTGTTGCGCGATTCGAGGGTCGCGTATTCGGCGGCATCGCTTTCCAGGCGGTCCGCGAGGCGCAGCAGCGCGGCGGCGCGGTCCTTCGGCGCGGTGGCGGCCCAGCCGGGAAAGGCACGCTCGGCGGCGGCCACGGCGGCGCTCACCTGCTCCGGGCTGGCCGCGGGCACGGCGGCGATCCTGGCTCCCGCCGCGGGATCCAGGATGTCGTCCTGCGGCCCCTGGCCATTGCCGAGCCGGCCATCGATCAACATCTGCGTCTGCATGATTGCCTCCACTCGCTTGCGGCCGTCGCTCGCTTATTTTATTATGACGCACATAATATCAAAACTCGCGCGAGCAGGCACATGAACTCCGACGTCATCATCACGTGTGCGGTCACCGGGGATGATACCAAGGTCACCCGCAACCCCCACTGTCCCATCAGCCCGGCGCAGATCGCCGAGTCGGCCCTCGAGGCTGCGCGAGCGGGCGCCGCCATCGTACACATCCATGTGCGAGACCCGGAGACGGGCGCCTTCAGCATGGCTACCCGCCATTACCGGGAGGTCGTCAAGCGCATCCGCGAGAGCGGCGTCGACGTCATCGTCAATCTCACGTGTGGGATGGGCGGCTACATCTGCGTGGGGGAGCACGGGCTCGAGGATACTCCCGCCCCCGGAACCGACTTCGTCAGCCAGGAAGAGCGGATGCGCCATGTCATCGAGCTCTGCCAGGAGGGCCTCTACCGCCCCGACATCGCCACCCTCGACTGCGGCAGCCTCAACTTCGGCGACGGCAACCGCGCCTATGTCTCGACCCCGGATTATCTGCGCCGCGGCGCCGCCATCCTGCGCGAGCTCGGGGTCAAACCGGAGCTCGAGGTGTTCGACACCGGCAACCTCTGGTTCGTCAGACAGCTCATCAAGGAGAGCCTCATCCCGGCGCCGGCGCTCATCCAGCTCTGCACGGGCATTCCCTATGGCGTACCGGCCGATACCGGGCATCTGCTCGCGATGGTGAACACGCTGCCCGCGGAGTGCATCTGGACCTCCTTCGCCATCGGGCGCATGCAGATGCCGTGGGTGGCCCAATCGGTCTTGCTTGGCGGCAACGTCCGGGTCGGACTGGAGGATAACCTCTACTTGAGTCGTGGTGTCTACGCGAGCAACGCGCAGCTGGTCGAGAAGGCGCGTACGATCGTCGAGGCGCTCGGGGCCCGGGTACTCACTGCGGCCCAGGCGCGGGAGCGATTGCAACTGCGATGAGCGCATTGACGATCTTTCGCACGCCGATTGCGCCGGAGTGGATCGACTACAACGGCCACGTCCGGGATGCTTACTACGGTCTCATCGCGAGCCAGGCGGTTGATAGTCTGATGGAACGCATCGGCATCGGCGCGCGCTACCGGGAGCAGTCCGGCTGCACGCTTTATACCGTCGAGATGCATACGCACTTTCTGCGGGAAATCGGTGCCGGTGACACGGTGGAGGTGAGAGCCAGAATCCTCGGCGCCGATCGGAAGCGAATCCATACCGCCCTGGAGTTGGTTTGCGACCGCAGCGCGGAGACGGCGGCGACTTGCGAGGTGATGCTGCTGCATGTATGCCAGGCGCCCACGGTGCATGCCGCCCCTTTCCCGGAACCCGTCGCAGCGGCCATCGATGAGCTGCGGCGCGCGGCTGCGGCGCTGCCCGCCGCCCCGGGACCTGGCTCCCGCCGCATGGAACTGACCAGCCGATAACTCATGCCGGAAGACGACCCGAAGGGCGCCGCAACTCTCCCGCGCCTGCTGGCGCCTCGGCACATTGCCCTGATCGGGGGTCAGTGGGCGGACGCCGCTGCGGCGGCCGCGCAAGCCATCGGTTACAGCGGCGAAGTCTGGCGCGTCCACCCGAGTCGGCCGTCGAGCGCCGAGAGCCGCTATTTTCGCTCCGTCGATGAGCTCCCGGACGCCCCGGATGCAGCGTTCATCGCCGCCCCCAACCACGAGGTCCCGGCGATCGCCGCCGCCCTCGCCCGCCGCGGCGCCGGCGGCTTCGTTTGCTTTGCCGCCGGCTTCTCGGAGACCGGGACATCCGAGGGCCAGCGCCTCACCGCGGCTCTCGAAAGCGCGGCGGGCGCGTTGCCCTACTTCGGCCCCAATTGCTATGGGTTCGTCAATCTCTTCGATGGCGCAGCGCTCTGGCCCGATCAGGTGGTCGGGGGCCGGCCCACCCGCGGGGTGGCGCTCATCTGTCAGAGCGGCACCATCGCGCTCAACCTGCTCTTCAACCAGCGCTCGCTCCCCATCGGCTATCTCATCACCACCGGCAATCAGACACGGCTCGCGGTCGAGGATCTGATCGGCCGACTGGCGGATGACCCGCGGGTGAGCGCCTTCGGCCTCTACATCGAGGGCATCAAGGATGCCGCGCGGTTCGCGCGCGCCGTCGAGAAGGCCCGTGCCGCGGGCAAGCCGATCGCCCTCATTAAGGCGGGCCGCACCGAGGCGGCGGCGCGTACCGCTCGCAGCCATACCGGGGCACTCGCAGGCGCGGACGGCGCGTTCGATGCCTTCTGCGGGCAGGCCGGCATTGCGCGCTGCGATACGCTCGCCACACTCTGCGAGACGTTGAAGGTGTTACACACCGGCGGACCGCTCCGCGGCCGACGGATCCTCGTCATGGGCGCCTCCGGCGGCGACATGGCGATGACGGCCGATGCCGCGAGGCATCTCGCGCTCGAGTTTCCGCCGCTCCCGCCCGCAGCGAGCGCGCTGCTGGGCGAGCTGCTCTCCGCCCGGGTGACCCTCGCCAATCCCTTCGATTTCCACACTCATGTCTGGTTCGACCGGCCGCGCCTGCACTCGCTCTTCACCATCGTCCATGGAGCGGGGTACGACTCGGTCGGCATGATGGTCGATTGCCCGCCGGCGGATCGGGCCGACCCGGCAACCTATGTTGCCGTCATCGAGGAGTTCCTCGCCGCCTATCCGGGAGCACCCGCGTGCGCCGCGGTCATCAGCTCGCTGCCCGAATCGCTTTCCGCCGGCACCCGGGCTCGCTGTCTGGCCGCTGGAGTCACGCCGCTGCAGGGGCAGCGGGAGGCCCTGGAAGCGCTCGACCACGCGGCAGCGATCGGCGCCGCCTGGGCACGCGGGGCAACCGTGGAGCTCTGTCTTCCGCAAACCAGCCGCCGCGGCGGCCGGAGCCTCCCCGAGCACGAGGGTAAAGCGGCCCTGGCCGCTTACGGCGTGCCGGTGCCGCGCTCGCGCCTCGTGGCACCGGACCAGGCGGCGAGCGCTGCCCGCACCATCGGCTTCCCCGTGGTGATCAAGGCGGCCGGAGCATTCGAGCACAAGTCCGACATCGGCGGCGTTATGCTCGATATCCGCACCGTCGCGGATGCGGCTGCCGCTGCCGAGCGGCTGTCACGGATCTCGGGCACGCTCCTGGTCGAGGAAATGGTGACCGATGCGGTTGCGGAAGTCCTGGTCGGTATCACGGTCGATCCGCAGCTCGGGGCGCTGCTGGTGTTGGGCGCCGGCGGAGTGCTCACCGAGCTGCTGCGGGACACCGTAACGCTCTTGCCCCCTTTCACTTCCGCGGCCGTTCAGGCGGCGCTCGGCCGGCTGGGTGTCGGCAGACTGCTCGCCGGCTATCGGGGCCGCCCGCCCGGAGACCTGCCCGCGCTGGTTCGGGCCGTGTTGGCCTGCGCCCGCTTCGCGGAGGAGAATGTGGACCGATTGCTCGAGCTCGATCTCAATCCCGTGATCGTCCGCCCCGCCGGCCTCGGCGTCGTGGCCGTCGACGCGTTGCTGCGCGTAACCGAGGAGAACTGAATGACCGAAGTCAGCGAGCGCGCCGGAGTCCGCACCCGCACGGCGGGCGCCGTCCTCGAGGTGACCCTCGATCGGCCCAAGGCCAACGCCATCGACCTGGCGGCGAGCCGGCGGCTGAACGAGGTCTTCACCGCCTTTCGCGACGATCCGGCGCTGCGCGTCTGCATCGTCACCGGCGCGGGCGAGCGCTTCTTCTCCCCGGGCTGGGATCTCAAGGCGGCGGCGGCCGGCGAGCGCTCGGACGAGGACTGGGGGAGCGGCGGCTTCGGCGGGCTCAATCATCCGCGCAATCTCGACAAGCCGCTCATCGCCGCCGTCAACGGCATCGCCTGCGGCGGCGGCTTCGAGCTCGTGCTCGGCTGCGACCTCATCGTGATGGAAGAGCACGCGCGTTTCGCGCTGCCCGAGATCAACGTCGGCGTCCTGGCCGATGCCGGCACGATCAAGCTGCCGCGACGCATTCCATATCACGTGGCGGTGGAATTCCTCATGACCGGCCGCTGGATGGAGGCCGCCGAGGCGAAGCACTGGGGACTCGCCAACCATGTCGTGCCGCGGGGCGAGTCGCTGGCGAAGGCCCGGGAGATCGCGGCCCAGCTCGCCTCGGGCCCGCCCCTGCTCTTCCCGGCGATCAAACAGCTGCTGCGCCACACCGAAACCGTCCCGGAGCACCAGGCCTTCGAGCTGCACGACAGTCTGGATGCCGTGCGGCGCGTCATCCAATCGGAAGACCTGAAGGAAGGCACGCGCGCGTTCGCCGAGAAGCGCAAGCCGCAGTGGCGGGGACGCTAACCCCCGAGCGGTCGCAGCAGCGCGCGTGAAATAATGTGGCGCTGCACCTCGCTGGTACCGTCCCAGATGCGCTCTATGCGCGCGTCACGCCAGATACGCTCGAGCGGCATCTCCGTCATGAGGCCCATGCCGCCGTGGATCTGCAGCGCCTCGTCCGCGACCATCGCCAACATCTCGGTGGCCTTCAGTTTGGCGATCGCCATGTCCATGTCCGTCGCGGTCTTCTCGCCGAGCTTCCACGCGGCCTCGAGCGTCAGCAGCTCCGCGGCGCGCAGCTCCATCGCCATGTCCGCCAGCTTGAACGCCACGCCCTGAAACTTCCCGATCTGCTGCCCGAACTGGCTGCGGTCGACCGCCCACTGCTTGGCGAGCTCGAGCGCACGCTCGGCGCGCCCGAGACAGTTGGCCGCGACCTGCAGGCGCGTGGCGCCGAGCCAGGTGTTGGCGACCTCGAACCCCTTGTGGACCTCGCCCAGCACCGCGGAGCGCGGCAGTCGGCAGTCGGTGAATCGCAGGATGCTGTTGGTATAGCCGCGATGAGAGACGTTGCGGTACCCGGGCAACACCTCGAAGCCGGGTGTCCCCTTGTCGACCAGGAACGCGCTCATGAGCCGCCGCGGCCCACGCGGCGTGCGCTCCTCGCCCGAGGCAGCGAACAGGATGGCAAAGTCGGCGTGATCGGCGTGGCTGATGAAGTGCTTGGTGCCGTTGATGACGAAGTCCCCGCCCTCGAGCACGGCGGTCGTCTTCATGCCGCGCAGGTCGGAGCCCGCCTGCGGCTCGGTCATCGCGAGACATTCGACGCGCTCGCCGCGTATCGCCGGCAGCAGGTACCGCTCGCGCTGCTCGCCCTCGCAGGCGAGCAGGATGTTGGACGGCCGGGCGACGCAGGAGTACTGCAGCACGTAACTCGTGCGGCCGAGCTCCTTCTCGTAAAGCACCCAGGTGACGGGATCGAGCCCGGCGCCCCCCACCTCCGCGGGCATGTTGGCGGCATAGAGGCCGGCATCGATCGCCTTCGCCTTGAGCTGGCGCAGCAGCTCCTCGCGCAGGTGCCCGCTCTCCTCCACCTCCTGCTCGTGCGGCATCAGCTCCCGCTGCACGAAATCGCGCGTGGTCTTGACGATGAGCTGCTGCTCTTCGGTGAGTGAGAATTGCATGGTCGTGCGAGCCCCGCTCAGGCGGCCGAGAAGCGGTCCTTGCGTACCTTCGCGGGCGCCGCCGCGGAGGCCTTGGCCGCCCAGTCGCGCAGCATCGCGATCTGCAGGCGCACCTGCTCCATCTGCTTCTGCGCCGGCCAGTCGCCGCGGCTCGCGACGGTGCTCGCCGTCAGGCCGTTGATGAAGGTGCTCACCGAGCGCAGCACGCTGTCGCGCGTCTGCACCGGCCAATGCGACCATTCCGGCCAGGCGCGGGACAGGCAGCGCTCGAAGAGGCGCTGATACTCCCGGTGCACCCAGGCATTGATGCGCTTCAGGCGCTTATCGGCCGTGACCTGGCCCCAGAAGGCGATCCAGAAGGCGCACTCGATGTAGCGCTCCTCATCGATCGGTAACATCTCCGTGAGCAATGCCAGCAGGTCCGGCGGCTCGCTGCCGCCGTTGCGCAGCAGTCGCTCGTCGATGCGGCGGAGCATGAGCCGCAGGGCGGCGATGATGATGTCCTGCTTGGCGTCGAAGTAATGCGCCACCATCCCGGTGGTGTATCCGGCCTCGCGCGCGATGCGCACGATCGTCGCCTGGTCGAAGCCGCCGCCGGCCACGACGCGGCAGGCGACCAGCGCGATCTCGTCACGGCGCTTCTCATGATCGACGATCTTGGGCATCGGAATCTCAGCTCGGCAATGCCGCATGTGCGGCGCGCAGCCGCTCGAGTCGCGCGTGCACGGCGGGCTCAAACGGCGCTGCGTGGCTCACCCGGGTGTCCACATGCACATACAGCTGCCGGGCGGTGGCGATGATCGCCTCGTCCCGGCGGCGGTGCAGGCAATGGTGCAGGCGCAGCCGCTTCTCGTCGAGCTCGAGGAGCCGGGTCGTAACGTGGATCGGCTCGAGCGCTTTGGCCTCGGCAAGGTGCTCGACGTGCGATTCGCGCGTGTACAGGGCCTTGCCCGCCTTGCGGTAGTCATCATCCACGCCGGCCCAGCGAAAGAGCGCGTCGGCGGCGTCTCCGAACACCTGCAGATAGCGCGAATCGGTCATGTGGCCATTGTAGTCGATCCATTCGGGGCGCACGTACGTCTCCAACATCCGCACCGGCCCGCCGGCGCCGCCCGCCGCGGCTGCATCCAGCCCGGAAACCGCGCTCTGCCCGCTTCGCTCGTAGAGCCGCGCCTCGAGCGCGCGCAGCGTCGCGCCCGCGCCGAGATCGAACTGCTTGAGCACCTGTTGAATGGCGAGGAGATACTCGTCGCGCAGCCGCTCGAGCTCCCGGATCGAGCGGCCGTTGGCCTGCGCCTGCGTGCCCTCGACCATGCGGTCGATCAGGGTCTCCGTGAGCTCCGGCGCCTCGAGCTTCGTCCAGGGCCACTTCAGGCAGGGGCCGAACTGGCGCAGCATGTGCCGCATGCCGGTCTCGCCGCCCGCGAGGTGATAGATGAGGTTGGTGCCCATTCCCGCCCAGCGCAGGCCCGGCCCGTAGACGATGGCATCGTCGAGCTCGCCCGTGCTCGCCACGCCGTCGTTCACGAGATGCAGGATCTCCCGCCACAACGCTTCCTGGAGGCGATCGGTCAGATGGCCCGGCACCTCGCGCCGGACGCGCAAGGGATGCATGCCGATCTCAGTGTAGAAGCGCTCGGCGGCAGCGAGCGTCGCGGCGCAAGTCGCGCGCCCGCCGACCAGCTCCACGAGCGGCAGCAGATAGACCGGATTGAACGGATGCGCGACGAGGAGGCGCTCGGGCGAGCGCATGTCCCGCTGCAGATCGCTCGGGAGCAATCCCGACGTGCTGGAGGCGATCACCACGTCTGCGGGCGCCGTGCGACTCGCCTGCGCCAATACCCGCTGCTTCAACTCCAGCTGCTCGGGGATGTTCTCCTGGATGAAATCGGCCTGCCGGGCCATGACCTCCAGGTCGGTGGTGAAAGTCAGCTTGCCTTCCGGCGGCAACGGCGCGAGCGTCAGGCGCGACAGGGCCGCGCGCGCATTGTCGATCGCGCCCCGGATCCAGGATTCCATCTCCGGCCGGGTATCCATGGCCACGACGTCGATCCCGAGATGGAGCGCCCGGGCGGCCCAGCCGCCGCCGATGACGCCGGTGCCCAGAAGCCCCAGTACTTTGACCCGTCGCATTCCCCTTTTATAACATGGTCGTAATAATATAACAAGATCAGCCTGCGCCGAGCGCCTCGGCGCCCGCCGCCACCGTCCCGACCGCCGCCTCCAGCCCGAGGTCGGCGGCAGCCGCCGCGGCGCGATCGGCGGTGAGATCCAGCGAGCGGCAGGCGAGCAGATACACCCCCGCGGCCACCACCAGGCCCACCAACATCGAGAGGTCGATGCCCCCCAGCGCACGGGCGGCGGGTCCGGTGTAGAACGGCGTGTCGAAGCACGGCACCATGGCGGCGAAGCCGGCCCCGTAGGCGAGCAGCCCCCGCCACTGCCAGCGGCCGTACATGCCGCGGGGGTTGAAGATCTCGCGCACCGAGTAGTGTCCGCGCCGCACCAGATAGAAATCCACGAGGTTCACGGCCGTCCAGGGCGTGAACAGATAAAGGAGCAGCGAGAGCAGCTCCGAGAAGCGGGTGAGAAAATCGCTCGATGAATCGAGCGCGATCACCGTCGAGGCGATCGCGGTGATCCCGAGGGTGGCGATGCGCCGGCCGACGCCGTTGCCGACTTTCCTGAAGGTGTCGCAGACGCTGAGGAGCGTGAGCGATGCGCCGTAGAAGTTGAGCGCCGCGATGGTGACGAGCCCGAGGAGCGCGCCCACCAGGAGGATGGGACCGAAGCCGGGCAGGATCCGGTCCGCCGCCGCCTCGAGCGCCGCCGCCACATCCAGCCGCGGCGCGCTCGCCGCGGCAATGCTGCCCACCAGCATCATCCACGCGCCACCGACGAAAGCCCCGAGGTACGTCCACCAGAAGGAGGCGCGGACACTCACCTCCCGCGGCAGGTAGCGGGAGTAATCCGAGACATACACCGACCAGCTCAACTGATAGGACGCCGCCGCGAGCAGCTCGGTGAGGAACGGCCCGGCCCGAAACGCGCCCGGCTGCCATTGCGCCGCGGGAATCCCGACCAGCAGGGCGCCCGCCGAGAACACGGCGAGGAGCGCGATCATGACGAACGCCACGCCCCGCTGCGCCACGTGGATGGAATCGTAGCCGACGGCCGCGAGGCCGGCGCCGAGCGCCGCGAAGCCGATCATCACGGCGGATGAGTCTGGCGGAATCCGGGCGGCGAGCTGATGGAGCGCCTGGGCCGCCAGTACCTGATTGAAGGAGTTATAGCCTACGTAGGTGACCAGGGCGACCACCCAGACGAGCAGCGCGCCCACGTAGCCGAACTGCGGCCGGGACTGGATCATCTGCGGTAGGCCGAGCTGCGGCCCCTGCGCCGAGTGGAAGGCCATGAAAAAAGTGCCGATGGCGCAGCCCAGCACCACCGCGCTCGCCGTCCAGAAGAGACTGCCGCCGAGCGCGATGCCGAGCACGCCCACGGTGAGCGTCGCGAGGTGCGCATCGCCGGAAAACCAGACCGGCCAGAGGTGCCACACCCGGCCGTGCCGCTCCGCGAGCGGCACATAGTCGATCGATCGCTTCTCGAGCAGGCTGCCGCGGCTCACGTGCTCAGCGGCCGCCGATGGCGAGCGAGCGGAGGCGCTCGCGATAATCCTCGAGCCGCCGGGTCGGGAGACCCGGCACCTTGCCGCGATCGTCGCACAGACGAACGGCGATGGCGTCGCGGTAGCCCGGCTCGGCCTCGAATGCCGCGACTTCCTCAGCCGACATTGGGCCACCTTGCAACCTCAACGTCAGAACGGAGGCGGGGCTCAACTGCGAGAAGTATGTCGGGTCGGTCGCGCAGAGATATCGCTTTGCTTTGACGTGCAGACGGACAGGCTCCGCGACATCGGGCCCGAACCGATCGCCGAGCCAGCGTGCACCCGTGGCCTCATGCCGCGCATCGACGTGCCAATCCGCGATGTCATCGGGCACTTTCGCGATCAGATGACCGATGTCGTGCAGGAGCGCGGCGGCAATGACGACCTCCCCTGCCCCCTCGAGCTCGGCAAAGTGAGCGGCCTGCAGCGCGTGCTCGGTCATCGAGACGGCCTCGCCGAAATAGGCCGCGGATCCGCGGGCGGCATAGAGAGAAAGGATCTCGTCGATGACACTCATCCCCCGGCCTCCTCGGCGAGCAGCGCCGCCCGGCTGAACACGCTGTCGCGTGTGAGATAGCACCCCTGCAGATGGCGTGGGTATTTCGCCGATGCGAAGCCCGTGCGGCCGTGCAGGATCCGCTGATTGTCGAACACGACGAGATCGCCCGGTCGCATCATGATCCGCAGCATGAAGCGCGGCTCCCGCAACAGCATGGCGAGCCGCCGATACGCCCGGTAGTAGCGCTCCGCCGGCCCGGCCGCGAACGGCAGCGGCTGGATCGAGCGGTTGTTGTAGTGGACGGCGGCGACTTCCCCGCGGCAGGAGAGCTGGATCAGCGGCCGCTCCGCGCGCAGTGCCGCGTTCCTCGAGCGATAGGCAAAGGGCACGGGCGTTTGCGCCAGGATCTCGAACGCGCCCGGATCCTCCTGCCTGAGGTGCTCCGCCACCGCGAACCCATCGGCAAACAGGCTCTCGCCACCGTCGGGCGCCGCCACCAGCACGTGCAGCGCCTGAAAGCCCGGCACGGGCTCGCGGTAGGGATTGTCGGTATGGAGCCCGAGCCCGAGGTCGGAATACGCGAGGTTCTCCGGATCGGGTACCGCGCGCACATCGAACAGCAACCCGTAGTTGGTCTGCGCGACCTGGCCGACGAGCGGCATGGCCGCGAGTATGGCACCCGCTTCGACGGGAACTTCCGCCAGGAATGCGAGACCCTCCGTCACCAGGCGGCCGAGCCACCCGGCAAGAATCCCCGGGTCCTCGCGCGCCGCCGCGAGCGCCGCCCACGCGAAGTCGCGAGTCGCATCGAGCCGGCCGCCATCCAGCCAGACCCGCGGGGGCTGCAGCGTACGCGCAGCTGCGATCGCCGCCGCCTGCAAGGCGAGCCAATCGACATCGAACGCCGCAGCGCCGGCCTCCTGCTCCCACTCGACACGGACCGCGGTCCCCTGGAGGTCGGCACACCGGATGCGTGGAGCCACGGGGAGATCCGCGACGTCGATCAGGCGCTGGCCATTTCCCGGGTCGCGATCCTGCCGGAGATTGTCGCGAAGCCAGACGCTGGCAAGCTCGACCTGCTCGCCGTCAGCCCATTGGAGCGTCAGCGCCGAGGGCGTCCAACGGAGGCCGGTGATTGCGCGGGCTGCTTTCATGTCTGGGCCCTCTCCGCTCATTCAGGATCTCGCGTCCGCGGGCGCCCCCACCGTGTTGCGTGCCGCGATGGCGCGCCGCTCGATCGCGTATAGCACGCCGGCACCGATCGCGCCGACCGTTCCGATGACCGCCAGTGTCGCGAATACGCCTCGCCACCCGAAGGCCACGGCAACTTTGGCCCCGCCGATACCTGCGGATACCGCTCCGAGATAGCCGACGCCGTCGATGATACCCGAGGCCACGGCGCCCGCCGCTTTGCCGCCGAAATCCAGAGCCATTGCACCGCCGAGATAGGCGTACGGCCCGAGCAGGCAGAAAGCGACGACCCCGATCAATGCGATGGGCAGCGCGGCGTCCGTTGCGCCCCGATGGATGGTCGTCAGGAGAGCGAGCGTCACCGTCGTCGCAGTCAGGCCTGCGAAGAGTAGCAGTGGCCGCCCGTTGGCTCCGAGCCGATCGCCGAGCCAGCCTGTCAGGAGCACCGAAATCGCGCCGACCCCCGGAAAGATCGCGCTCAGCCCGGCGGCATCGCTCATGCTGAGATGGACGAAATCCCTCATGTACACCGGCGTCCAGTCGTTGAAGGTCTCGCGCACGATGGTGCAGACGAGCGACAACACGCAGACCATGAGGAATGCCGGGCTGCGCAGCAGCGGGCCGAGTCGTTCCCGCACGGTCGCCGGCGGCGCCTTGGAGTGGGCGAACACATTGACCGGATTCGCAATCGTATCGCCGTAGCCGGCCGCGGCCCGCGACTCGCGCAACAGGACGAGATTGGCGATGAGCATCGTGCCGGAGACCGCCGCCGCGAGCGCAAACAGGCTCCGCCAGCCGTACCCATGCGCGATCAGGCGACCCATCCACTCGCGCGCGCCCGCATCTCCTATGAGATAACTCAGGCTCAATACGCCGATGATCGCGCCGTGCGAGGAGTAGTCGAACCAGCGGGAGGACACCTTGAGCAGGCCGGCCCAAGCGCCGGACTGCAGCAGGCGGTTCAGGAACCAGGCCGTGGTGAATAGCGGCAGCGCGCCGCAGACGGCGAAGAGCAGCGTGAAGAGCGTCGCACCGCCGAGGCCGAGGAGGAAGTTGATGCGACCGCCCCAGTAATCGCCGAGCCCGCCGATGAAGGGCTTGCCGAGCGCGTAGGCGAGGATGCCGAGCGATGTGATCGCGCCGATGCGCACCAGCGCCGCATCGTATGGGATCCCCTGCCTGGCGAGCTCGCGCGCAAGGAGGGGCGTGGCGACCGAGAGGTCCGCACGGCAGAAGTAAAGCGAGGCGTAGCCGCCGAAGAGGAGCGAGATGACGATCGCCTGCCGGAGCCTCAGCGCCCGCTCGCTCCGCGCGCTGTCGGCGGCCGGCGTGATCATCCGCTGCCCGGTGCGGGCCTGAGCCTCCTGGCGAGCGTCCGATACAAGCTCTTCGGAGCGTCGAGATCGATGTAACACCCCTGCAGGTGCCGGCGGCCTTCATTCGGATCGTAGGCGGTCCGCCCGTGCAGGACGCGGCTGTTGTTGAACATCATGAGCTCCCCCTTGCCGAGCGGGAAGCGCAGCTCGAACCGCGGATCCGCGAAGAGCTCGCTCAATCGCCGGCGGGCGCGCTGATACCGCCGGGTGGTGACCGCATCGAGCAGCGGCAGGTAATCCAGTCTCGGACTGTAGTGCACGCCGGTCATCCGGCCGTCGACGTCCCGCTGCACGATCGGGCGGCGCTCGATGAGCTCGGTGGTCCCGTCGATGAACCGGAAGCGCACCGGCGTCGAGGCCAGCAGCTCCAGGCCCGCGGGATCCTCCTCCCGCAGCGCCTCGGCGACCGAGAGGCTGTCCGCCAGCGTCGACCATCCGCCCGAGGTCTCATTCACCAGGCAGTGCAGCAGCTGGATCCCGGGCACCGGCTCGCGATATGGATTGTCGGTGTGGGCGCCGAGAGGAACCGGGCGATAGGCGAGATCGTTGGAGCCCGGGCGCGAGTAAACCTCGAACAGCCGCCCGAAATTGGTCTCCCGCACGTAGCCGAATCGGCTCGCCACCTCGAGAATGCACTGCGGGTCGGTGGAGAGGTTGCGGATGATGACGAGGCCGTGCGTCAGAAACGTCTCGATCGCCTTCAGGCGAACCTCGTCCCGGTCCAGGTCGCGCCCGTCGACGCTGACCGCATCCAGGGCGAGATCGGCTCGCCACGGGATCTCGGGCGGGAGGCCATCCTCGAGGTCGAGATCGGCGGCGAGCCTCCTCAGGTCATACTCACCCGCGTACCCATCGCTGAAGGCAAGCCAGGCGCGGTGCTCACTGCGCATCGCGACCCGCACGAGGGCGAGATCATCCGGCAGGCGATGCGGGTCGAAGAGGCGCTGCTGAGTATGCGGATCGAGACTGTCCGAGTCCTGGCACCGCTCCCGCAGCCACAGCGCCGGCAGCTCCACTGCGGCATCGCCGGTCCGGGCGATGATCCGCGGCGGAGCCGTCTCGAGCTCCAGGCGCACACCGCTCATCAGACCGGCCTTCCCAGAATCTGCTCCGGCGGGACGATGTTGGCGCGCGCCAATCTCTCCGCGCGCTCGGAATCTCCCGCGCAGATGCTATCCACCAGCTCGCGATGCGACTCGCAGATCTCCCGCGCATCGACCTCGCGATTGGAGAGCGCAATGTAGACGCGGAACTGATTTTCGACGCGCACGTAGTGCTCGAGCAGCCGCTCGTGGCCGGAAAGCCGCACGATGAGCTTGTGCAGCTCGCGATCCAGACGGTCCGCCCGGTCGTGATCCCCCGCTTCCGCCGCCGCCACCAGTTGCGCGAACGCCGCGCGCAGCTGCGCGATGCCGCGCTCCTCGATCCTGAGTGCCGCCAGGCGCGTGCCGAGACTTTCGAGCGCGCCGCGCAGCGTATAGAGCTCCCACAGGTCGTGATCGCTGAGCTCGATCACCTGGTAGCCCGTGTAGGGAACGTGACAGATCAGGCCCTCCTCGATCAGGCGGCGCAGCGCCGCGCGGATCGTGCCACGCGAGAGGCCGAGGTCATCGGCGATGGGCGTCTCGAGCAGTCTCTGCCCGGCGCGCAGCTTGCCCCGCAGGATCTGTCGTCGCAGGAGATCGGCCGCCCGCGCCTCGAGACTCTGTTTGTTGATCGTCTCCGTCATGCTTCCCTCGTGTAGCGTGTCTCGGCCGCAATCACCTCCTGGCCGGGCTCCTCGGGCTCGAGATCCACGAGCTCCGGCGGGAATCCGGCCGCGCGCACGCGGATGCCGCAATCGTCCTCGAGGCGCTGGATGATCCGCGGTGACAGCGCGCGTGGGCCATATCGCAACTGCGTGTCGCGGAACATCTCCGTCACGGTGTCGGCCACTTCCGTCGGCACGGAGTGCCTGCGGGCCAGGTCGAGAAAGAGTCCTATGTCCTTCAGCACGAGATCGACCGTGAAATTGATGTCGTAGCTGCCGTTCAGGATGACCTGGCTCTCGGTCTCATGGACGAAGGAATTCCCGGACGAGGCCTTGATGGCCTCGTACGTCGTTTTAGGATCCATTCCCGACTTGCTCGCAACCGCCCATGCCTCGGTGAGAGCGGCGAGATGGACGAATGCCAGATAGTTGGTGATGACCTTGAGGACCGAGGCGCTGCCCAGCGGGCCGATATGAATGATTCTGCGGCCCATGATTCGCAGCGCGGGCAGCGCCTGCTCGAATGCAGCGCGGTCGCCGCCGACGAAGATCGAGATGTTTCCGGTGGCCGCACGGTGGCAACCGCCTGACACCGGCGCATCGAGCGCCCGGGCACCCGTCTGCATCACCCGCTCGCCGAGGCGCCTGACTTCGCCCTCCTCCGTCGTGCTCATTTCCAGCCAGAGCTTACCTTCCGACAGCCCTTCGAGAACTCCGCCGGGCTGCTCCATAACCCGGGCGCTGACGAGCGGCGACGGCAGGCAGGTGATGATGAGGTCCGCCTCGACCGCGAGCTCCCCGGGACTCGAGGCCCATTGCGCGCCCTGCGCGAGCAGCGGCCTCGCCGCAGCGGCGTTGAGGTCGTTGACGATCAGCTCGCACCGATTGCGCAGGAGGGTGGCCGCGAGCTTCGAGCCGAGGTTCCCCAAACCGATGAAACCGATGATCATCGCCTGCTCCCATCGAACGCGGGGCGGGAGAAGATCCGGCGCACGAGCGGCTCGAAATGCTCGAGCGGCCGCGTCGGATAGTCCGGGTCGAAAGCCGCTTGATCCCATCTCTCGCAGAAGCGGACACAACTCGCGTAGTAAGGGTGATCCCGGTACGGCGCGCGCAGCTCCGGGTCCTCCCCATAGAAATGAGCGTAATACACTTTCTGGAAGAGGCCGTGGTGCTCGACCACCCAGGTGACCTCCGCCCTGACATACGGGCGGATGATCTCCGCGGCATAGTTGGAGTGATTTTCCGGCGCGAGGCCGTCACCCAAATCGTGCACGAGCGCGCCAAGGATCATCTCGTCATCGGCCCCGTCCGCCTCGGCTCGGGTCGCCGTCTGCAGGGAATGCTCGAGACGCGTGACCCGATAGCCCGTCAGTCCATCGTCCAGGGCGCGCAGCGCCTGCAGGATGCGATCCGGCAAGCGCTCGATGTACTGCCGCTCCAGCTCGCGGAGAAACAGGTACTCGTCCCTCGTACCCTCCTTCATCTGCCTGAAGGTGACGGTGCGCATGGCTGATTCAACCAGCCCTATTGTTAATTGTCAACAATCAGCTCAGTCCTCCTTCGGGGTATCCTCCGGCCACCTCGGCCATTGGGGCAGTCCGTCCGTAATCTCGTAATAGTCGCCCTTCTCGGCGACAAAGATGTGCATCACGGGCTTCAGCCCCGTTGGGCCCTCCAGCGTGCCTGCCCATATGCTCGTGTGACCGCCCCCGGCAGGCTCCCAGAAAAGTTGCGACCCGCAGGTGGAGCAGAAGCCCCGCCGGGCGGCTGCCGAGGACGGGTACCAGCGCAGGCTCTGCGCGGACAGCAGCCGCAGGTGCTCGGGCGCGCAGGCCGTGGCGGCATCGAAATGCCCGCTCGAGCGGCGGCACATGGTGCAGTGACAATAGATGATCGGCCGCAGCGGGCCATGCACCTCGAACCGCACGCCTCCGCACAGGCAACTGCCGCGCGCGACGGTGCTTTGGGCCGGCTCGAAGACCGACGAATCTGACATGGAGACCTCTCTCAGCGGACCCGCTGATCAGCTCGCTCGCGCTCCATGCCGCGAAACTCGACGAAGGAAGTCATGCGCCGCCACAGAAAATCGCCGTACTCGAATCGCGTAAACAGGTCGGGCCGATCGATGGGCAAAGGCGCAATGGTCGCATCCGCACGTGCTTCGTAGAAGAAAGGAATCGAGAAACGCTCCAGGCCCGAGCCCAACACCCGGTGCTCCGTCGCGCGGATCCGACCACCCGACCACTGCTCGAGCACCTGACCGAAGTTGACGACCAGTGTGTCCTCGGCCGGCGGCACATCGACCCACTCGCCGGACCGCGCCCGTGCCTGAAGGCCCGGAACACCGTCCTGCGCGAGCAGCGTGATGAAGCCCGAGTCAGTATGGGGCGCACCCACCAGGTAGCGCCGTACTCCATTGAATTCCACCCACACTGCCGGATCCTGCACCGTCGCGAGTTCCGCCGGGTCCCGAGGCGGATATCGGATCAGCCGCAGCGTCGACAGCCCATGGCGAAACGACTCATCGAAGTAGTCAGGCCGCAGGCCGAGGCTGCGGGCGAGCGAGCACATCAACGACCCGGACACCCGCTCCATCGCCCGGTAATGAGCGGCCGCGGCCTCGCGCCAGCCCGGCAGCCGGCTCTCGTCCGGCAATGGGCTCGGCTCGCGCAGTGGGTCCCCGGGCAGGGTGACGGCCGGCCCGTGCACGAGGTCTCCCCCGATGTCGATCCCCTCCTTGGATGTCAGGTTGCCCGGCTGCAAGGGAAACCAGCCACGGTAGGTGTTACGGTTTCCCGGCGCGAACTTGCGCCGATACAGGCAGCGCTTGCCCGCTTCGTCCAGCCCGAAGATGGCCAGCAGGCGCGCTCTCTCGGCCGGACCGGGCACCGCCTCGCCGGGCAGTCCGCGGATACATGCGAATCCGACCTCCCGGGCCGCCGCGGCCAGGGCCCGGTCGGGAAACCGCCACGCCGGCACCGCCGCCGCCTCGAACAGCGGCGCCACATCCACGATCGGAATCGAGGACATCCCCGCACGCCTCAATCGAAAGGTTCCAGACTCTCCACCGCGCGAGCCGTCTCGGGACCGGCATCCGACCTGGCCGCCTCGCCGGCGGGCAGCTGCGATGCCTTCGCGATCACGATTGAGACGAGGCCGTTCGGATAGAGAATCACTTCGCTCTCGCCCGCACCCCACATGGTGGGGAGATGGTACTGCCGGCCGCCGGCGTTGACGAAGGGCCTGAAGTGAAACCCCATCTGGTAGAGCTCGCCCTCGAGTCCATTGGCGGCAGCGCTTCCTCGGGCTCCGAGAGACAGATCACCGCGCTTGGGAAGCGCTCCCCTCGCGTTGAGCAGGTCCTCGGTGAGAGCCCGATGCAGTATCTGCTCCCCACCGCATGCACCACGGCTCTGATAGAGCATCGTGACTTTCGCGAGGTCATCCAGCGTCGGGTAATAGCCCGCATTGAGCCAGGGGAGCCCGCGCCGGCTTCCGGCTTCCCGAGTCCGGACCACGGGAGCATGCGCAATGCCGATCGGCTCGAGCACCTCGCCGCACAGCATGTCCCAGAGGTCGGCACCCGGCCCGCGCATCGCTTTGAGGAAGCGGTCGATCGCCGCGCCGAGCAGATAGAAATCCTGGTCACGGTAGCGCATCACCGTTCCCGGTTCCCAGGGATAGGGGCGCAGCGATCGCCTGATTTGCCTCAATTTGTCGCCGTGGGAAGGCGCCGTGTACCACGCGTCGTAATCGCCTTCGAGATAACCGTCCATGGGATCGTTCGGCTGCGTCTTCCGTGTTCCCGTGCCCCCCAATCCTGTCGCCATGTTGGCGGCGTCGAGGAAGCGAACCGCGCGATACTTCGGATCGAGTCCCTCGACGAAGTCGCCGATTCTCAGCGTAAGGACGTACGGCCCATACACCTGGGCGAGGCGCAGCAGCGCGAGCGGCGCCGCGATGCTCTTCATGACGGAACGGACACCGAACCGCATCTCGAGCGGATAGGGATAATTGCCGCATGGCGTCGGCGATTCCTGATGAAAGATCGTGCCGTCGCGGACGAGGGCCGCGATGACGCGCCATGGCTCGCGCACCGGTCCTCCGAATCCCTGCAGAGCGCCGGGGCTCTCCCGGATGAGATCGGCCCAGGGCCGGTGCGGGAGACGCCGTGCCAGCTCCGCCCGAGCCGACCCGCGGTGCGCAGCCGCCTCGCGAGCCGCGAGCGGCGCACGCCTCATCCTGGCCCGGCCCCAGCCGATGAAGTGCTGATGCAGCCGGTAGGGCGCGGTCTGTTGTACGAACTGAAACTCGAGCTCGCTGACCTCGTCCCCTCGGTAACGGAAAGTGGCCAGACCCTGATGGGCATGATTCTCCGTGTCCGCCACCAGCATCAGGGGAAATGCGGCCCGGGACCAGGACCCCTCCTCGTCCGGGTCGCGCCAGATCCGGCCGAATTGCGGGATGATCGACCAATAGCTCGCCGTCTCGCGCGAGCGGCGCTGCGAGACGATCTGTCCGCGCTGCAGCGGTACCAGCACATCTTCGGTGGTGACGAAGCCGAGCGTGACGCCCGGGAAGCGCCGCGCATCGCGCCCGTCGATCTTCGGCCTCTCGAGCCGCGGGCGTGTCTCGATCGGCGACTGGGCAATGTGCAGCAGCCCCGAGAATTCCGGCGCCGCCCGCGCGCCCGGAGGCGGACGGAAGTAGTCGTTGGGCGCCGGACTCCTCAAGCCGATCGACCGCCGGATGGAGCATCGGCCGCAGCTTCGGCCGCAGCCTCGATCGCGAGTCTCTCGTCTTGCAACAGGTCGCGTGCCGAGCGCCAGTAGTGCCATGCCGCCCAAAAGCCCGTTGGCACGAGACAGAGCATCGCGAGGCGCAGCGACTCCGCGTCGGGACCGTGGGGCGCGAACCAGTCGCTCAGGACCCCGACCATCTGCGGCGCAATGACGAGGTTGCAGACGTTGGCGAGAAAGAGCAGCGTGGCGCAGTACATGGCGCGCATCTTCGGCTGCGCCAGATTGTTGAGGATGCCGAAACCGGGGCCGAGATACACGTAAATGGACGGCACATAGAGCCAGAAGAGCGCTTTGGTGAGCGCCAGGGACCGCGTCGAGTAGATGATCGCCGTGACGAAGGTGGCGAGCGCGATATTGAGGGCGAGCAACCGCATGACGCGCCGCTCGTCGGAGAGCCACGGACGCGACAGCAGCCACGTGCTGCCGATCATGGCCGCGCTGCCTCCGATGAGGTGTATGGGTCCGAGAATGCCGCCCGCCTGCGCGACGTTGAGCGAATAGCTGCGCATCAGGAACGCGGGTGTCCACCACATGAGCCCCCAACCCCAGAGCGCGGTGAGGGCCTGGGCGGCGATGGAGTGCATGGCAGAGCGCTGACGCAGCAGGAAACGCATCGTCTCGAGGAAGGACGGCGCCGCGCCGCGGTCCTCGCACTCGTCGAGGCAGCCGCGGCGCGGCTCGCGAATGCTGAAGAGGACGAGGAGCCCGGCCAGAACTCCCGGTATCCCGAGGGCGAGGAACATCGCACGCCATCCGAGTCGGAGGGCGATCATGCCGGCCACCTGCGAGCCGAGCCACGCGCCGATCGGCGCCCCGAGCGCGAACACCGAGAGTGCCATGGGGCGGCGCGATGCCGGAAAGTAATCCGACAGGATGGAGTTGGCACCGGGTGTGCCGCCGGCCTCTCCGACACCGACGCCGATCCGCGCCCAGAGGAGCTGCCAGTAACTGCGCGCGAGCCCGGTGGCGGCCGTCAACAGGGACCACGCGATGAGGCAGATTCCGATGATGTTGCGACGGCTGCGGCGGTCGATCAGCCACGAGAGCGGAAAGCCGAACGCGACATAGAAGAGGGCCAACGACGTGCCGGTGAGGAACGCGATGTTCGCATCCGAGAGATGGAGCTCGCGCCGGATGGGCTCGAGCACCGTGGATATCGAGTAGCGATCGGAGATGCTGAGCGTGTAGACGAGGCACATGATGATGGCGACGTACCAGCGTTGCCCGAGCGAAGAGCGCCGGACGCGCTCCATCGGCTCGCTCGGCGTCATCGTCGGGCCCGTGCGGGCCTGCAGGTCGCTCATGCGGCCGGTCTCCCCGCGCCCGCTGATCCAACGGACATCCGCCGCATGAATCCGAACTCCGCCGCGCTGTGCGAGATCGCCCGATGCAGGCTCACCGCGAGGCTGCGCCCCGCCCAGATCTCGAATACCGGATCATGCTGCGCGGTATCCTCCAGGCGCCACAACGTGACATTCAGGTAACCGCAGACGGTCTGGGCGACATGACTCACCCGAAAGCTTCGGGGGTGGATGTCGACCGGTACCAGCTTGGCCAGCGTTTCGCGCACCTTGGGGCCGGCGAGCCGCAGGATCGCAAAGGCATCGCTGAGATCACAAACCGAGGCGCACTCGCCGAGCAAGTCGCGCACGGTTTGCGCGAAAGCGTTGCCTGCGTGCTCGCGAGTGGCAAGCCAGGCCTGCGGGCCGATGCCGGCGATCCCGACATCACCGGCGCTCGCGCGCCGCGGCCCGTGCGGCGGCTCGACGCCGAACTGCGCCCGAAAGAGCTCCGCCACTTCGGCGCCCTGCGCCTGGCGGGCGGCGATCCGCGCGATTCCGAGTCCTTCGCGCTCCGTGGCGATCACACCGCTGCCGCTGCCGACCGTCGTCGGCAATCCCGCGAAAGCCGAGGTCTCGATGACCGTTGGATCTGCGCTCACGCTCAATCCCTCAGTCGCCTGCCGTCCGGATCGTAGAAGACCGGATCCACGATCTCGACCTCCACGTCGCCGGCCGACAGGGGATTGTGCGCCCGCATGCGCTCGCCGAGACGCTTCGGACCGCCCCGCAGGAAGCCGAGCCCGATCCAGTGCCCCAGGGTCGGCGAGAAAGTCACCGAGCTGATGAAACCCTCATCGTTCGCGAGGCTCGGCTGCGCGCCCATGCGCAGGAAATGCGCGCCGGCGCTGAGTCTCGCGTCGGGCATCGAGGGCTTCACGCCAACCAGCGCCGGCCGATCCGGCGCGACCAGGGCCGGCCTGCCCGCGAGCACCCGGCCGATGAAGTCCTTCCGGGCCGACATCATCCGGCCGAGCCCCAAATCGTGCGCCGTCGTCGTGCCATTGAGCTCGGCGCCGGCAACATGACCCTTCTCGATGCGCATCGCTCCCAGGGTCTCCATGCCGTATGGCACGACGCCCATATCCTCGCCGGCCGCCATGATGGCGCGCACGGTGGCATCACCCCGGCGCGCGGGTACCGCGAGCTCGTAGGCGAGCTCCCCGGAGAAGGAAACGCGGAACAGTCGCGCGGGCCGGCCCTGCCACTGAAACTGCGCGCAGGCGAGATAGGGAAAGGCGGCACTCGAGACGTCGAGGGCGCCGCCGAGCAGACGCTCGAGGAGCTCACGAGAGCGCGGACCGGCGACGGCAAACTGCGCCCATTGCTCGGTCACGGCCGCGAGCTGGACATCGAGCTCGGGCCAGAGCACCTGCCGCGCGTGCTCGAGGTGCTGCAGCACCTTGAGCGCATGGGCGGAGGTCGTCGAGAGCAGGAAGTGAGCTGGGGAGAGACGGGCCGCGGTGCCATCATCGAATACGATTCCGTCCTCGCGCAGCATGATGCCGTACCGGGTCTTGCCCACGGGCAGGCTCGAGATCATGTTGGCGTAGATCCGGTCGAGGAAGACGCCGGCTTGCGCGCCCTGCACGTCGATCTTTCCCAAAGTCGAGACGTCACAGACCCCAACGCCAGTCCGCACGCCACGGACCTCCCGAATCAACGTGTGCTTCCAGTCGCTCTCGCCGTCGATCGGAAATGCCTTCGCCCGCCGCCACTCGCCCAGATCGACGAAGCTCGCCCCCCGGCTCTGCGCCCAGTGATGGCTCGGCGTCAGCCGGCAGGGCCTGAAGTCAGGACCGCGGTGCGCGCCCGCGAGCACGCCGATCGCCACCGGTGTGTAAGGCGGCCGGGAGGCGATCGTTCCGAGATCGGCAGGTGTCCGGCCCGTGAGTGCGGCGACGATCGCATGTCCGTTGAGAGCCGACATCTTCCCCTGATCCGTGCCCATGCCCAACGTCGTGTATCGTTTGAGGAGCTCGGCGGACTGGAAGCCTTCGCGCGCGGCGACCGCTATATCCCTGGTGGTCACGTCGTGTTGCGGATCGACGAACGCCTTGCCGCGAAACCCCGGCACGAGCCAGAGCGCCTCCCCGCCGACCGCTTCCGTCTCGACGTGCGGAGGCTGGTCCGCCGGCGTATCGAAGCCCGCGGCGCTCGCGGCTTCCCGTCCGGCCGCGGCTCCCGAGCGCAGCGCTTGCGACAACGAGAGCTCGCCGGCCGCCGCCCCGACGGCGCTCATCCCGCGCGGCAGGTCGGCGGGCACATACGCCGCGATCGTCTCCGACCAGCGCGGGCGCCCCCCCAGGTGGGTGGACAAAGCGGTGTTGGGATTCCAGCCTCCGGCGACCGCCAGGGCATCCGTCGCGATGCGAACCGTCCGCCCCTGCTCGTTGCGCACGTCGATCCCTCTGACTGCTCTGGCCCCGCGAGCATCCACAACGTGCGCGCCCAACATGACTCGCAGGCCGCGGCGCGCCGCCTGATTCGCAAGTGCCGCCGGGACCTGCCGCCGGGCATCGACGATCACGGGAACCTCGACGTGCGCCTCAGTGAGATCGAAAGCCGTCCTCCAGCCGTCATCGCACGCGGTAAAGACGGCGGTCCGTCGTCCCGGCGACACTCGGAAGCGATTCACGTAGGTACGCACCGCCGAGGCGAGCATGACACCGGGGAGGTCGTTGCCGCCGAAGACGATCGGGCGCTCCACGGCGCCTGCCGCGAGCACCGACCGGCGGGCGACGATCTTCCAGAATCGTTGCCGCGGTTGGTTCGCGGGCGGCTCGGGGAGATGATCCGCGACGCGCTCCAGCGCGCCGAACGTGTTGCCATCATAGGCCCCGAAGACCGTGGTCCGGGTCATCACCCGCACCTCGGGGAGTGATGCGAGCTGCTCGGCGGCTTGCTTCGCCCAGAGTGCGCCGCTTCGGCCGTCGATCTCCTGACGCTCGCCGTTCAGGCGCCCGCCGAGTAGAAAGTCCTCGTCGCAGAGGATCACGCGGGCCCCGGCCTTGCCTGCGGCCAGTGCGGCGGCGAGACCGGCCGGGCCGCCGCCGATCACCAACAGGTCGCAAAAGGCATGTGCCTTCTCGTAGGCGTCCGGATCGGCCTCGAGGCTGGCGCGGCCCAGACCGGCCGCCCGCCGGATGGCCGGCTCGTAGAGCTTTTCCCAGAACGCCGCCGGCCACATGAAGGTCTTGTAGTAGAAGCCGGCGACGAGGATCGAGGAGAGCAGGGAGTTGATCGCACCGAAATCGCAACCCAGCGACGGCCAGCGGTTCTGGCTGCGGGCTTCGAGGCCCTCGAAGAGCTCCACGACCGTCGCCCGCGTATTCGGCTCGCGGCGCGCGCCGCTGCGCAGCTCCACCAGCGCGTTGGGCTCCTCCGAGCCGGCTGTCAGGATTCCGCGCGGCCGGTGATATTTGAACGAGCGGCCGACCAGCATGACCCCCGATGCGAGCAGTGCGGACGCCAGCGTGTCGCCTGGATGACCCGTATAGCGCCTTCCGTCGAAGGTGAAGGAAAGGCTCCGGTCGCGGCGGATGGCTCCCTCCCCGTCCAGGCGGTTCGTGCTCACGAGCGTGACGCCTCGGCCGCCGGCTGCACGACCAGGATCTCGTGCGTGCGTGTGTTACGGGTGACCCGCAGCCATGAGAGGCAGCCACCTGCGTGATACCACAACTCCCGATGCGGTCCCGCGGGGTTGTCGCGCAGGTACACGGCCTCGTAGAAGCGCTGCGCAAGATCGGCGGTGTCCGCGGGCGGATGAGGGAAATCCGCGTCACCGAGATACGTGAACTCGCTGACATCCCGCTCGCCACAGAAAGGGCATTCGATGCGCATGGTCGCTCAGTGCAGATTCGGCTGCGGTCCCTGCCCCTTCTCATCGAGCACCTGGCCGGTCGCGAACCGGTCGAGGCGGAAGGCGCGCGCCACTTCGTGCGGCTCATCGCGCGCGAGCAGGTGAGCGAAGCAGTACCCGGAGGCCGGCGTGGCCTTGAAGCCGCCGTAACACCAGCCGCCGTTCAGGTAAAGGCCCTCGATCGGCGTGCGATCGATGATCGGCGACCCATCCATGGTCATGTCCATGATGCCTCCCCATGAGCGCAGGACGCGGACCCGCCCGATCGCCGGCATCAGCGCCATGCCGCTCTCGCACACGTCCTCGACGGTCGGCAGGTTGCCGCGCTGCGCGTAAGAGTTGTAGCCGTCGATGTTGCCGCCGAAGACGAGGCCCCCCTTATCCGACTGGCTGACGTAGAAATGCCCCGCACCGTAAGTCACCACGCAGGGAATCATCGGCTTGATGGCCTCCGACACGAACGCCTGCAGCACGTGGCTCTCGATCGGCAGGCGCAACCCCGCGAGATGCGCGACGGTCGAGGTGTTGCCGGCGACCGCCATGCCGACCTTGCGCGCCCGGATGTCCCCGCGCGAGGTCCGCACGCCCACCACCCGCCCGCCTTCGCGGAGGAATCCGGTGACCTCGCAGTTCTGCACGATATCCACGCCCCGCCCGCTCGCCGCGCGCGCGTAGCCCCACACCACCGCATCGTGTCTCGCCGTGCCGCCGCGGGGCTGCAGCAGCCCACCCTGAATCGGGAAGCGCGCATTCTCGAAAGCGAGAAAGGGCAGCATGCGCCGGACGTCGCGGGCGTCCAGCAACTCGGCATCGACGCCGTGCATTCGCATCGCGTTGCCCCGGCGCACGTAGGCGTCGCGTTGCGAGTCCGAATGATACAGGTTCAACACGCCGCGCTGACTCACCATCGTGTTGTAATTCAGCTCCTGCTCGAGCCCCTCCCAGAGCTGCATCGAGAGCTCGTAGAACGGATTGTTCCCGGCCAGCAGATAATTCGAGCGGATGATGGTCGTGTTCCGCCCCGCATTGCCGAGTCCGATCCATCCCTTCTCGAGTACCGCCACATCGGTGATGCCGTGCGTTTTCGCGAGGTAGTGCGCGGTCGCAAGCCCATGACCACCCCCTCCGACGATGATCACGTCGTAGGCAGCCCTGGGCTGCGCGTCGCGCCACGCAGGCTCCCACCCCCGGTGACCCATCAAGGCCTGTCGCAGCAGGCTGAAGATCGAATAGCGCATGGACCTCAATCTTACCGTGCTACATTAGTCGCGCGGCCCGGCTTCGCACCCGCCGGGGAGGAGGCGCCATGGCGCTCGAATCGACCGGCAAGCCTGTTCGAATAGCGTTCCTGCTCGTTCCCCGCTTCTCGATGATGGCCTTCGCCGCCGGCATCGAGCCGCTGCGCTCCGCCAATCGCCTGAGCGGGACGCGACTCTTCGAATGGCGGCTGGTATCGGCGGACGGCAGTCCCGTCGAGGCCAGCAACGGCATCGCCGTCGCGACCCACTGCTCGCTGGCGGAGCTCGACAAAGTCAACATGGTCATCGCGTGCGCCGGCCTCGAGGCGCCCGAGATCGAGCGCAGCACCAAGATCCACCATCAGCTGCGGCGACTCGCCCGTCACGGCACGCTCGTCGGCGCCATCAGCAGCGGCTCGTTCCTGCTCGCCGAGGCGGGGCTTCTCGCCGGGCGGCGCTGCACGGTCCACTGGGAATACCTGGAGGCCTTTCGCGCGCGGTATCCGCAGCTCGAGGTGACGGAGGATCTCTTCGTCATCGACCGCAATGTGTTTACCTGCTCCGGTGGCACGGCCGCGCTCGACATGATGGTGCACTTCGTCAGCCAGGTGGCCGGCAGCCGGCTCGCCCTGGGCGTCGCCGAGCAGTTCATCCACCCGCAGGTGCGCACGCAGGAGGAGCAGCAGCGCCTCGATCTCAATGCCCGATACCGCATCGAGAACCCGAAGCTGATCCAGGTGATCTCCCTCATGGAGGCGACGCTCGATGAGCCGATGGAGCTGCGGGAAATGGCGCGCCGCGCCAACATCTCCCCCCGTCAGGTCGAGCGGCTCTTCCGCGAGCACATCGGCTCCTCGCCGAAGACGTTCTATCTCGATCTGCGTCTCGCCAAGGCGCGGACCCTGCTGCGCCGCACGTTGGGATCGTTGCGGACGGTCGCGCTCGAATGCGGCTTCGGCTCGCCCTCTCATTTCTGTCACGCGTACAAGCGGCGCTACGGCATTCCTCCCACGCACGAGCGCCGCTCATTCGCCGGCGCCGACGGCGGTGGGGAGCCATCCCTGCAGCACGGGCCAGTCCGGCTCCAGGCCCGCAAACCGGCTCAGCTTTAGCGTCGACAGATCCGCGAAATCACAGGCTCCGGTGACCACCAGGTCACGGACCGCCCGCCCGCTGGCCGGCGAGAGCCCGAATCCCACGCTCGACAGCGTCGCAATCGTCAGGTTTTCCAGCCCGCCGGGACGATCGATGATGGGGCGTCCATCCGGGGTGTTCTCGATGAATCCCGCCCAGCTGCGAATCACACGCGCATGCGCTGCCTTCGGCAGGAGCTCGCACAGGCGACGCGCAATGCCCCCTTGCAGAGGTGTGGAGTACGGACGCGTATGCTGCACGTCTGCGGCGTCGATCCATTCGTGAGGACCGCCGCCGTAAGCGAGATTGCCCCGCAAGGTCTGTCGGCCGTACAGGCCGTTACCATCGACGCCACCCAACTTCATCAGCGGCAACGGCTCCGTCACGATCATCTCGGCGCGAGCACTCATCAGCGGCACCGTCAGTCCGAGCCTTGCGGCGAGCTCTGCGGTGGCGGGTCCCGCCGCAATGACGAGATGATCGCAGGCAAACGTGCCGCGGCTCGTCCTGACACCCACCACACGGTTGCCTCGTGTCTCGAAACCCAACGCACGCGTGTGCTGCAGCAGCCGCCCTCCGCAATCGCGCATTGCCCAGGCATAAGCCTGCAGCGTGCGATGCGGATTGGCGTGTCCACCGAAATGATGGTAGTAGCCGCCGAAGACATCCTCGCCCGCGAGCGGCACGAGCTCCCGGACCTGCCGGCGATCCAACACCTCGGTGCCGAAGCCCTGCCGCGCGCCGTTCTCGAGCGCGCGCCGGTAGAGCTCGAACTGCCGCTCATCGAGCGCAATTCGGATCCGCTCGGGCTGGAATTCCGTCGGGTAGCCGAGCAGCTCGTCCATCATCGGCCAGAGGCGCTGCTCTTCCCGAAAGAGCGGACTGTGATGATGGGAGCAGCCGCCGCCGTTGCGACCGGAAGCGCCCCAGCCCGCCGCGCCCGCCTCGAGCACGAGAACGTCGGTGCCCTCGCGGGCCAGCCACCACCCGGCGCTCAGCCCGGTCACGCCGCCGCCGACGATGATGACCGCGGCGCCGGCGCCGCCGGATGAGATCATTCCCCACCCACCGGCTCGGCCGTGCAGCGTCCCGCGACCGTGTAGGCGGGCGGCACGCGCCAGAACGGAATCCATTGCGAGGGCATGCCGAACCAACTGTCCCAGTGCTCGGCCATGGCGGCCACTTCCGGCAGCGCCGCGAGTGCTCCGAGCCGCAGGGGCCGGACCGGAGGTCGGTAAGTGGCGAGTGGGATGTCCGCCAGCGCACTTCCGGTGCCCAAGGCCATCAGGGCCGCAACCTGCTCGCGGCAGCGCCGTCCCTGACACGGTCCCATGCCGGCGCGGGTGAGTCGCTTCACCACATCCGGATCGGGTACTCCCTGCGGGTCCACCGAGCCCAGCCGCCAGGACTCGCCCGCGTCCCGGCGCCAGCCCAGATAACGCGGCGGGCGCAACCCCATGATTTCCGCCGCCGTCACCTCCTCGCATTGGCACACGAACGGAGTGGCCGCGGCTTGCAGAGTCGTCGCCCGAACCCACGCCAGGCGCTCGTGCGCAACGTCCCGCAGCGGTGGATCGGGTGAGACCGGCTCCTCCGAAGGACCATCTGCCGCCGCGCCGAGAGCGCGAAGTGCCGCGACGGCCGCGATCCGTCCCTCGCGGCGGGCGATGCCGTCGCAGAGCGACTTCGACGGCCAGACACCGGCGCAATCGCCGGCGGCGTAGAGGAAAGGCAATGAGGTTCGCTGCGCGGCGTCGATGACGGCCACGTGGCCGCCGCGGGCGGCCTGGAAACTCATGGCGCAGCCGGTGGCCTCGAGCAGCTCGATTGCCGGAATGGCAGCCACGGCCAGCACGACCGTGTCGCATTCGATCCGCTCCCCGGGATCCGACAGGTGCGCTCCGTTTCCATCGATGCGGGCGAGCCGGACGGCAACCACGCCCTGCGGATCGCCTATCGTCTGCTCTACCACCTGTCGCGTGAAGAGGCGCGCACCATTCGCAGCGAGCCGCGCCGCGAGATCCGCCGGGCCGGCGACCCTGGCCGCCTGCTCGACGACGGCCGCGATCCGCACGCCCGCCTCCATCAAGGCGTTGCCGATCAGCAGTGCTTCCGTGCCGCTGCCGACGAGCACCGCTGTCCTGGATTCCAACGCCTGGTAGGTCGTTGCCAACCTGTATGCCGCCGCGGCACCCATGACTCCGGGACGCTGCCAGCCGTCGAACGCGAGGCCCATGTCACGGCAGCCGCTGGCGATGACGGCCTGCTTGAAGCGCAGCAGGTACACTCGGTCCTCGTCCGCGAGTCCCGCCACGTGGCCGTCGATCCATCCGGCCGTCGGCCGTTGGGGGAAGAGGCCCCATACCGCGGTGCCGAGGCGCACGTCCACGCCGGCATCGATGGCCTCCGCGAGCTGCGGCCGGGCCGCCAGCATCGATTCCAGTACCGCGTTGCGGTTCGCCACGGTCGCCGCCATGCGCCCGCCGAAATGCAGCGGCACATCCTCTCCCATCGTCTGGAAAGGCACCGGATTCTCATCGACCAGGGTGACTCGCACGCCCGCGCCCGCGGCGGTCAGCGCAGCCGAGATCCCGGCCGGTCCGCCGCCCACGATGAGCAGATCGGTCGCTTCGTCGATGGGGGGCTGCTTGCCCGCGACCGACGCCGGGTCGCGACCGATGGGGGCATGCGGTGTCGCTTTCATCGCTGGTGCGGCAGCATGGCAGGCGGCCCTCTGTTGGGATGTCGTATTCGCGACGGGCCCTTGTGCAATCCCGACGCGTTGCTGAGGGTCTTCCAGGTCGCGCAGGCGATGGGGAGCGTCGGCTTTCCGCAAGCCCGGAGGAAGCGGCTCCACTAGCATCATGAGACGGCGGTCCGGCCATTCCTCGACCGTATCCGGGAGTCATCATGAGCATCGACGGCAACCGTGTGCTGCGCAGCCTGCACGAGCGCTTGCCAGGCACCGGCCTGGCGCGCGAGTTCTATACCGACCCTGGGATCTTCGCGCTCGATCTGGAGCAGATCTTCTACCGGGACTGGCTCTTCGTCGCGCACAGCGCCGAGCTGCCCGAGACCGGCAGCTACCTCACCCTGCAGATCGGCGCGTATCCGATCCTGCTCACCCGGGCGGCCGACGGCCTCATCCGCGCGTTCCTGAATTCCTGCCGGCATCGCGGTGCGCGTGTCTGTCCCGAAGCGGCGGGCAAGGCCGCAAGGCTCGTCTGTCCCTATCATCAGTGGACCTACCAGCTCGACGGGCGCCTGTTCGCCGCCCGGCAGATGGGACCGGGCTTCGATCGCTCGCAGTTGGGATTGAGGCCGGTGCACTGTGAGACGGTCGCCGGCTACATCTTCGTCTGCCTCGCGGAGGAGCCGCCGGATTTCGGCGCCACCCGCCGGCACCTCGAGCCCTATCTTCTGCCCCACCGGCTGTCCGAGGCGCGCGTGGCGTTTCAATCGACCATCATCGAGGAAGGCAACTGGAAGCTCGTCTGGGAGAACAATCGCGAGTGCTATCACTGCGCCGCCAATCATCCCGAGCTCGCCCGCACCTTCTCCGACCGGCCCACGGTCACGAGCGTCAGCGGCGCCGCGGATGATCCGCAGATCATCGAGCATTGGCGCCGCTGCCAGTCGGCGGCTCTCGCCAGTGAGTTTCAGCTCTCACCCGATGGCCAAATGCGCACCGCGCGCATGCCGCTGGTGGAGCCGGCGGTCAGCTACACGCTGACCGGTGCCGCCGCCGTCAAACGGCCGCTCAGCGACTCCATCCCGCGCGAGCTCAACATCGGCACGCTGCTGCTCTTTCATTACCCCACGACCTGGAACCACGTGCTCGCCGATCATGCGATCTCATTCCGGGTGTTGCCCTTGGGCCCCACGCGCACGGCGCTCACCACGAAATGGCTCGTGCATCGCGAGGCGGTCGAGGGAGTCGACTACGATCTCGGCGAGCTCACCCGAGTGTGGCTCGCGACCAATGAGCAGGATCGGGGAATCGTGCGTGAGATTCAGATCGGCATGGACTGCCCCGCCTACGAGCCGGGTCCGCTCTCGCGCGTAACCGAGGGCGGCGTGCAGCAGTTCATCGATTGGTACTGCACCCGTCTCGAGCAACGGCTGTCGCCGGACACCTTGCGCCAGGCCTGCGGATAGCGCCGCTCAGGGGTCACCGCTGCCTATCTCGCCGCGGCGGCGCTCCACATACTCATCGAGCGCCTCGGCGATCGCCGGATCGAGCGCCGGCTCCTCGTACTCGGCGAGCGCCCGCTTCCAGATCTCGGTCGCGCGCTGGGTGGCGTCATGGCCCCCGGCGAGCTGCCAGTTCTCGTAGCTCTGCCAGCTCGAGACGAGCGGCTCGTAGAAGGCGTGCTCGTAGCGCTCCAGGGTGTGCGGCTCGCCGAAGAAGTGCCCACCCGTCCTGACTCCGCGGATCGCTTCGAACCCGAGCTCGGCCTCATCGACCTGCACGGGCTGCAGGAATTGCATCATGAGCTGCAGCATCTCGACATCGAGGATCAGCTTCTCGAGCGAGGCCGTCAGTCCCCCTTCCTGCCATCCGGCCGCGTGGTAGATGAGATTCGCGTGGCCGAGAATGGCTCCCCAAAGAGACATCTGCGTCTCATACGCCCCCTGCGCATCGGCCGCATTGGAGGCGCTGGCGTTGGAAGTCCGGTAGGGCAGCCGGTAGCGCCGGGCGAGCTGACCGCTCGCGACATTCGCCTTCGCGTTCTCCGGCGTGCCGAAGGCCGGCGCCCCGGAACGCAGGTCGACGTTCGACGTGAAGGCCCCATACATGACGGGCGTCCCGGCGCGCACCGCCTGCGCCAGAACGACACCGAAGAGCGCCTCCGCGTTTTGCTGCGCCAGCGCCGCGGCCAGGGACACCGGCGCCATCGCGCCCATCAGGGTGAAGGGGGTGATGACGACCGGCTGTCCGTGAGTGGCCATTGCCACCAAACCCTCGGCCATCGCCTCATCGAAACGGCGCGGACTGTTGACCGAGATGATGGTGATCACGCCGGGGCTCTGCGCGATCTGCTCGAGCGTGAGGCCGCGCGCGATCGCCATCATCCGGATGCCATCGAGCGCCCGCCCGGCGCCGATGGCGGTGCAGTGATAGGCGAGATCCGAATAGCGAAGGTTGGCGCGGTAGGTGTCGAGGTGGCGCGAGTTGGCGGGCAGCTCGATCGGCGCGCACACCTGATTGCCGATCAGATGGATCGCATTGAAATAGTGGGCGAGGCGGATGAAATCGCAGTAATCGCGCAGATTCCCCGATCGGCGGCCGCGCTCGCGATCGTGGACGTTGGGTGGCCCCGCCACGAGGCCGAAATTGACGTGGCTGCCGCCGAAGGTGACCT
>DATNEU010000027.1:0-156724 GCA_035552895.1 Steroidobacteraceae bacterium | reverse complement strand
CCGCGCACCGTGGTAGGTCGCGACGTCCTGGCCACTGTTCCAGAGGTTCCACTGGAGGCTGAGCGACCCATAAGCCGTCTTGGTTTGCGCTCCGCCCAAAACCGTGTTGTCCACTACCACCACGGGCTGGCTGGAATTGCTCGGCACGTACCGTTCCTCGATGGCCGAGAAATCGACCTGCGGGAGAAATGCCGCCGTTGCGGACTTCAGGTCCGACCGCGAGGCGGCCTCCTCCGCCTGCGCGATGAGGAGTTGTGGTTGCAGATTGAGCGCCTGCGCCACGGCATCCGAAAGATCGAGATGCCTTTCGGGCTGCTGATCGCCACAGAGAGACGCGAGTGGGGCTGCACCGACGGAAGCTACCGCCGGTCCACCGGCCAGCGCATCCTGTAGACACACGACTGCAAGAGCGGCGCTTCCGATGAGAAGCAGCACCCTGCGCGCGATCGGCCTCACGCTGCTGCCCCGGATGGACCACGCACGCGAGCATCGCCGGCCAGTAGTTGCTCGATCTCAGTCACGATTCGGTCGCAAGCGGCCAAGCCATCGAAAGTGCGATGCCGGCTCGCAAATTCGAGAGCTCTGATCTTGAAGCGGGGCTCATCCAAAATGCGCCGCAAGAGCGTCGTGATCTGTGACTCGGTCTCTTCTCCCCGGAGGGTCAACCCGGCGCCGAGACTCGCGACCCGAACCGCCGTCATTTGGGCCTCGACGTGGGTAGGTGACATGAGCTGCGGAACACCCTGAAGGAGCGATTGCGCCACGGAGCCTGCGGGGGCATACGAAATAAACGTGCTCGCCTGAGGAAGCAGCGCTCGGAAATTCACGGCTCTCGGGATGAACTGAAAGCCCGGACGGTTGAGACCCTCCGAGAGCTGCATCGGCACCCCCGGGGCGGCGCAGATCACTGCTGCATTCCCCTCGCCGGCCAGAGCGCGAAGTATCCGGGTCAGGTCCGCCATTCCGGGCCGCACGTAGGCCAGCACACGATGCTTGAACCCTGGCGCCCATTCCGTGACTTCGCCACCTTCCACGTCGCCAATGGGTCCCAGGTAAATCTCCCCGGATCTCGGACCATATTGGTCGAGTTCCGCAAAGGTCGTCAGCCACCGGCATTCGGTTCGGAAAAGGTCGCACAAGGCCGCCAACGGAGCCGCCTGGTACGCCTCGAGCACCCGATTCGCGCTGTCCAACGCGCGCGCATCCGCGGTCCTCGCCTGTTCGGCGCTGACGCTCGTGAAACCGGGGAAAGGAGGCAGCGGCGCCGCGAGCGGCGGCAGCTCGAACCCGGTCCCGAGCAGAGCGGAAGGCACCCCCAGGATTCGGGCCGCCAGAAGCGCCGTGGGCGCGTAATCGAACACCAGCGCGTCTGCTCTGAAAAGACGCAGTAGGTTTCCCCACGCCTGCACCAGACCCCAGAGTCTCGCCGGGCTCTCCCAACCCTGCATCAGGAGAACATCGGCATAGCTTTGCGGTTGCCGAGAGATTACACCCCGATCCGCAGGAGATTGAACGAACCGGATGCCCGCGGCCGCGAGCACCTCCGTGGCGAGCACCAGGTCCCGTGCGGCCACCAGCACCTCGTGGCCGCGCTCTCTGAGCCGCCGCGCCACGGGCAATAGCCTCGACAGGTGACCCAAATTGCTTCCCAGTTCCCAAGCCAGAAATACCCGGCTCACGGGACCGCCCCGATGCGATCCAATGGATGCGCTTCCGCCCCCCGATGCCTCATTCCAAGTGCTGGGCCAGAACCGGATTGAGCCCGTGATGGGTCAGTGCGAAGTGCTCGAGCTGATGTTCAGCAAACCTCAACTCGCCCTCTCGCGTCCCGATGAGGCCTCGATCTTCGTTGACCGACGGACTGTAAAGGTCCGCTTGCGACATCTGGCTCACGATGTGCGAGCCTAGATCGAACCCTCCGGCTGACCGGCTCGGATCGAGCAAAGCCGGTAGACCCCGCGGCCGCCGCACGTCAATTTCCGCAGGATCACGCAGCAGATCCCACGAATCTTCGTATTCGGCCATGGAGCTCCGCCACCAATAATCGCCGCGACCTCCATACGTCTCAAGAGTGTCGGCGCCGGTTGAGACCATCGGTCTCATCTGTGAGCTATTGGTAGGCGAGGGGTCTGTGATGAGTTGCCCGCTCGAGTTGTAGTAATAGACCGTCGTCGTCGACGCCCCTCCGCCCGCTGGCGTAGTGACCACCGTGTCAGAGTACGATCCATCTGAGTTGTACGAGAAGGTGGAATCTGCTGTCGACCCATCCGCATTGGTCACATCGCCGGTGACCTCCTTGCCCGCAGTATTGTAAGTGTACGAGTCACTCGAACCGTCCGGGTTCTGAACCTGCTCGGCCGTCAGGTGACCGGTTGCGTTGTAATCGTAGGTTCGAGTCGTCGAGGCCCCACCGCCAGCGGGCGCCGAGACCACCTGATCACTGTACGTGCCGTCCGGGTTATACGTGTAGGTCGAATCCGCCGTGGACCCATCCGCATTGGTCACATCGCCGGTGACCTCCTTGCCCGCAGTATTGTAAGTGTACGAGTCACTCGAGCCGTCCGGGTTCTGGACCTGCTGCGCCGTCAGGTGACCCGTCGCACCGTAATCGTATGTTCGCGTCGTCGATGTCCCACCCGCAGTGGGCGTCGAGACCACCTGATCACTGTACGTGCCGTCCGGATTGTAAGTGTAGGTCGAGTCCGCCGTGGACCCATCCGCATTGGTCACATCGCCAGTGACCTCCTTGCCCGCACTGTTGTAAGTGTACGAGTCACTCGAGCCATCCGGGTTCTGAACCTGCTCGGCCGTCAGGTGACCGGTTGCGTTGTAATCGTAGGTTCGCGTCGTTGAGGCCCCGCCCCCAGCGGGCGCCGAGACCACTTGGTCGCTATACGTGCCATCCGGGTTGTACGTGAAGGTCGAATCCGCCGTCGAGCCATCCGCATTGATCACATCGCCGGTGACCTCCTTGCCCGCAGTATTGTAAGTGTACGAGTCACTCGAGCCGTCCGGGTTCTGGACCTGCTCGGCCGTCAGGTGACCGGTTGCGTTGTAATCGTAGGTTCGAGTCGTCGAGGCCCCACCCCCAGCGGGCGCCGAGACCACTTGATCGCTATACGTGCCATCCGGGTTGTACGTGAAGGTCGAATCCGCCGTGGACCCGTCCGCATTGGTCACATCGCCGGTGACCTCCTTGCCCGCAGCATTGTAGGTGTACGAGTCACTGGAGCCATCCGGGTTCTTGACCTGTTCCGCCGTCAGGTGACCCGTCGCATCGTAATCGTAGGTTCGCGTTGTGGAGGCTCCACCGCCTGCCGGCGTAGAGACGGCAGTGTCCGTATACGTGCCGTCGGCATTGTACGCGTAGCTGCTTGCAACCTCCGAGCCATCATGGTTCAGCGAGATACTCTGAGTCACCTTTCCAGCAGCATTTTCACTCTGGGCATAATAGATCCGCGTACCGGACGGCGTGAATTCGTAGCTCGTGACAGATCCGTCCGCGTTCGTGACGCTACCGCTGGCTCCAGTCACCGCGCTGTCGGAAAGCAGCTGCAACGGCGTGAGGCGAGTCCCGTCTGAAAATTCGATCGATTGTAAGAAGATCGACGTGAGTGGATTCAGCGGGTCAAAGCCCCCGATGAGCACCGAGTCCCCACTCCCCCCTGTCGAGAGCACAAGCGAGGGGTCACCGGTCACGCTCAATGTTAAGGATGACGGTGTGATCCCGGCGCCGAGGTCGAGCACATTGTCGCTCGTCGTACCGGTGGCTGCAGTCTCAGAAATGGCCTCTGCGCCACCGCCCGGGCTGTACTCGAAAGTGTCCTGTCCCGACCCCCCCACCAACGTATCTCCGGCATACCCGCCCACCAAAGTATCCGGCCCACTCGCTCCGCCTGTGACCTCCTGGTTCGGCCCGCTTGCTGCGTATTGCGAGGAGGTTACATTGACGTTGAAAGAAGTCGCATTCCCCCATACCACGCCGTCGAACGCCGACACCTGAATGCCATCAGAGGAACCTGCAGCTCCTGGCACGTACAAGAGGTCGGGCAACTGATCCACGCTCATATAGAACGCCTGCCCAGGGGTCTGCGCCACGCCGTTTAGCTCGAAGTATCCCCCGTTCGCCCCGGTATTCGATACCTGATACCAGGTTACAGGTAAGCCGCTGCTATCCGATCCGCTAAACAGGCTGGATCCCTCGACTGTCGAATTCGCCGACACAGGCGCGCCCGTCGGCGTGACTGTGGGATTGAGCGTAGTCGCGGAAATGGCCGGTCCGGCCATTGCCAGCACCTGAGCTCGCGAGAGCACGGTCCCGTCAGCGAATTGGAATTGATCGATCCCATCAACGTCGTCGGCAGGCACAGAACTGAGGTTGTTCGCAGGCGTCCCATTGAACCCGAAATTGACGAGCACCGTTGAGCCGCCATAGGTGATCTCGAGCGCATCTCCATCGCTGTTAAGATCCGGCATATTGGGGGGCGATGGAAGGCTCGCGCTCGAAACACCGCTGATCAGACGGTACTGCAGATCCTGAGGCGTGATGCCAGTCGGCAACACCAGGGTACTGCGCGGCAAAGGTCCTCCGCCGTAAAAAGGTCCTTGGACATAAATGTCTTCAGCCGATGAGCCCTCGAGCGGGACATAGATAGTGCTCCCGAGGCCCGCAAGGATGTTATCGAACCCGGTTCCGGCTGCGATTTCATCGGCGCCCCCACTGCCGACCAAGGTGTCGTTGCCGTTGCCCGCTTCAATGAACGCGCCTGGCGCAAGCCCATTGTTGGGGTAAAACGCCGGCATACCAAATACGTAATCGCCATTAGTCATGCCGAGGTTGACCGAGACATTACCGTTGCCCGTCGAGACAGTTCCGACAAACGGACCGGCAGCCGTAATCACATCGTTTCCGCCATCCCCCGTGACGTTGTATGAAGTGAAGCCCTGCGTCTCCTGCTCGTAGACGGTATATTGGGGAACCGTCTGCACCTGGGTCGTAGTTCCCGTCTGCTCGTATTCCGTGGTCGGCGGCAACGTGATCCAGTACCCAGGAACGCCTTGCGAGTCGGTACCTGGCGTGGCCCCCTCGCCTGAGAACGACTGCAGTTCGTTCTCGAGATTTGGATCGTTCTGAGGAATGAATAACCGTTGGCCGGGAATAGTGACCTCGCCGTAAACCGGCTCTGTTATCGAATACGTGTAGGATCCCGTCTGCTCGTCGGTGTACGTCCTTTGGTCGCTTTCAGAGGTGGCAAGGTTGAGCGCCCCCGCCTGAACCGTCATGTCCTGTGTGCTAACGCCGTTGAATTTGTAGCTGTAATCTGGATTCGGCGCCACCGTGTTGTCGGGTTGCTCGATCGACCCGCCCTGCTGACCGATCTGATTGAGCGTCGCTGCCAAATCCGCCGTAAATGCCTGCCGTTGCTCTTCAACCTGGGCTGAGTACCCCGATGAGGTCTGGCTTTGCCCATTCAGCCAAGCGGAGAGGAGCTGCGCATCGCCAGAACTGTCCGCGATGACCCATGTCTTGCTGCTCGCCTCACTTCCGTAATATCCCTTGATGACCGCCGTGGTGTCTCCTGTAAGAGACTGCAAGATGAGGTCGCCATTTGTGCCTTCGAAGGAAGTAAAGTCCGCGAGGCTCATCCCAGCCGGGAGGTTGATGATTTCGGCACCCGGCGTGCTGCCTGGATGGAATGCTACGGTCGCGCCCTCGGTAAGGACGAGCGTGTCCATGCCGAGTCCGCCGTATGCAACGGTATTGCCGCCACCGCCGATCAGGGTGTCGTTGCCGACGCCTCCGTAGAGAGTGTCTGCACCAGTCCCACCTTTCAGGACATCACCGCTTCCAGCCCCAACGAGCTGCTGGGAGCCAGTGCCAGCCATCAGGGTATCCGAATCTCCCGTCCCAACGAGCGTATCGTTACCGTACCCACCACTGAGGGAAGCGTCTGGCGATGAGTTCAGGATCGCACTGCCGCTCGCTCCCGGCACCGTGGCGGAAGTGACATGGGCTTCCGTCAAGAGTTCGGCCAGATTGAGCTGCGTCCCATCCGAAAACTCGAAGCTTCCAATACTCCCTGTCAAACCGCCGTCGATCGTGATCGCACTAGTGCCGTCGCTCACCAGAAGCGCCGGTCTTCCATTGGAATCGGTCGTGACTCCGAGCGTGAGGTCCGAAGCAGCGATTCCTGCGCCGAACTCAACTGTTCCAGCGCCCGAGCCAGGCTGTATTTCCACCTGCCCAAAATCAGCGTTGAAGGCATACGTGGTCTGCCCTGCCCCGCCCTCGAGCACATCCGTGCCGGAGCCCGCTACCAAGGAATCGTTACCGGCGCCGGCAACTAGCGTGTCCTTGCCCGTGCCTGCGATGAGGGTGTCATTCCCGGAGTTTGCG
The DNA here is from genome assembly GCA_035552895.1 of Steroidobacteraceae bacterium. GTDB lineage: Bacteria > Pseudomonadota > Gammaproteobacteria > Steroidobacterales > Steroidobacteraceae > 13-2-20CM-66-19. Next base: position 150,327 of record DATNEU010000027.1, on the reverse strand, counting down.
GTGATTTGATTGGATGCATCGGAGTTCCCGTCTCCCTCGACATTGCCGCTACCTGTTAGTTCAAGGGTATCGACGCCCTGCACCAAAGAGAAGCTCACCGAAGACTGGACCGTGTCACTTCCCGTTGCGCCCGGCACTTGAATCACGTCCGCCGCATTGTCGATCACAAATACTGTGCTACCGGCACCCGCAACCAAGGTATCGACACCTGTTCCCGCAACGAGCGTGTCGTTGCCGGATCCTGCGGTCAGCGTGTCGTTGCCGGCATTTCCGGTGATGCTCGCATCACCATAATCGTCAACGGCGGAGAGATCGGCTGCGCCTGTAAGCTGTAGCGTCGAGACAGCAGCCGTCAGGGTGTAGCTCACGGACGACTCAATGGTATCTTGCCAGCCGTTATACGCCTGAGGCTCGACCACGTCGGCAGAGTTGTTGACCACGAACGTATCAGGACCAATTCCGCCCACCAGGGTACTAGCCCCGGTGCCCGACACCAGGGTGTCGCTGCCAGATCCTGCCGCGAGCGTGTCATTGCCGGAGTTTCCGGTGATGATATTTCCCGCATCATCATTGCCGGTCGCGCTGAGGCCGGCAGTGCCGGTCAATGTCATGACGTCGACGTTAGTCGGCAGGGTGTAACTGACTGAAGAGATCAGTTGGTTGCTCGCAGCATTCGCCTGAGCCTCAACTACTTCCGATGCATCGTTGACCTGAAAGACCTCATTCCCCACACCGCCAACGAGAGTGCTTCCGGTTCCCACTGCATCCAGGGTGTCGTTCCCGGATCCGCCCGTCACCGAATTGTTATTGCCTTCAGCGAGTATGTCGCTTCCACCAGCTCCCGCAGCAAGCGTATCGCTATTTCCCCAGGCCGAAATCGTGTCCTGCCCTGAGCCACCGGCGATTGAGTCGCCCGTCGTGGCGTTGAAGATGAAGTTTCCTTTCTGCCCCGCGAGTGTTGATGCCGTGACATTTCCGAGAGCCGCCGCCTGCTGCACGAGTTGCACCAGACTCATCGAGCCGGAACCCTGGAAGTTTACCGAGCTGATATTCCCTCCGCCCAGCCCCCCATCTACCGTGATCGAGCCATCACCTTCATCGATAGTGAGAGAGCCCATTCCTGAGCCATCGAGCGCCGCCGATAGAGAGAGATCGCTTGACGTAACGGATGACGTGAACTCTAGTGTCTCAGCAGCGCCGTCATTTGCTACCTCGTCGATCCCCGTATTAGAGCCAAACACATAGGTACTATCGGGCCCACCCGAGAGGTAGTCGCTTCCGCTTCCTGCAATCAGCGTGTCCTGCCCGACCCCAATCAGATTGGTGGTACCACTCCCCGCTTCGAGGACATCGCCCCCGCCCACACTATCCGTCAGCACGGACACGCCGGCTCCCCCGTAGAGGGTAGAGACTCCCGTGCCTGCCGTCACATAGGTAGCATCGCCGTCGGTTCCTCCGTCGCCAGCATAGAGGACATCAGCCCCGCTTCCACCAAAGATATGATCTACGCCGTCACCGCCGTAGATAGTGGAATTTCCTGTTCCCGCCACGATCTGCGTTGCGGCGCCGGCAGTCCCACCGTCTCCCGCGTAAATCACATCATTCCCGCTGCCTCCCCAGATCTCGTCTACGCCATCGCCGCCGTAAATCGTCGTGTCGCCCGAACCGGCCGTCACACTGGTTGCCGCCTGCGAGGTACCCCCGTCTCCGGCGTAGATCACGTCTGTCCCGCCCTGGCCATATAGCTGGTCCGTCCCAGTCCCTCCGTAGATGGTGGTACTGCCGGTAGAGCCAAAAATCGTATCGGCTCCACTTCCCGCGACGAGAGTATCCGCGCCACTTCCCCCATTGATGGAGGTATCGCCGGATCCGGCGACCACGGATTCGCTCCCATCGCCCGCCTGTATCGTGTCCGTTCCCGCACCCCCGATCAGTGTGTCATTGCCGCCTGATCCATCGATCAACGTATTTCCGGATCCAGCCTGGACGTAATTGCTGCCCGTCTCCTCCGTCGCCCAATTGCTGTCGGAGCCACCGGCAAAGATGGTGTCCATCCCGCCACCGCCAAAAATCGTATTGTTTCCTCCGCGGCCGACGATCCAATCGTTTCCGTCCCCTGCTGTAATGTATTCGCTACCGCCGCCCCCTACGATGCTGTCGTCTCCGGATCCTCCGAAGATCGTGCTGTCACCCATTCCGCCCAGGACCGTAGAGTCTCCAACTCCCAGATGCACTTCTTCGTTCCCATTCGAAAGCAAAATAACATCCTTACCAGCCCCACCAAAGATCGTATCACTCACGCTATCGAACATGTTCCCGGAGTCATCGAGGTTCCCCTCGTATCCAGCAGGCGGCGGCGCGAACGGTGGCACGACTTGCCCATCTGGGCCCAAGGTGCCCAGGTATACGCTTCCCCCTCCGACGCTAAGCTGTTTGTTCGCAAACGATGTATTCCAAGTCACACCATCAATCGGAACAGATCCAAAGTTGCTCCAATCTGCGGTTACATACGTATACGAAGCGCCCGCGGCTATTGTGTCATTTCCGGACCCGGCAACAATTACCCCTCCCGCAACAATCAAGTCGTTGCCATTGCCTCCAACAATCGTGGTTGTTAGCCCACTACCAACGGTAGGAGACTCCGACTCCAAATAGCCAGACAGTATGATGTCCCCCTGCTGCCCGGTAGACGTATCTGTGTTCGCATCAGCAATTGCCGTCGCGAGGCTCGTCTGCGAGTTCGCATAGATTGCGACAGCCGTGGGACCATCCGGCGCAACAGTCCCATCCGAATGCGTATATGGTGTCCCGGTGAAACCAACTAGAATCGCGTCCTGTCCTCCATTACCATTAACGACATTCACGCCTCCGTTGCCTTCGTCGTAGCCGAAATCCGCGTTTATCGTGTCGTTGCCAGCTCCACCATTGATGCTCGCACCCGGATCATCGGACACCTCGATGTAGTTATCGCCATCGCTCGCCGATCCAACCGGCGAGCCCGGATAGTTTCCGCCAGCGACCGTTGTGGCATCGTACCAGTTATAAGCTGCTCCTCCTGGAATGGTCTGAGTTTCCAGGTAATACAGAGTGTCTGTCGATGGACTGGTAAATGGGTCGTTTGTGGGCTCAACGTAATTCTGGGTCAGCGCCTTACTGGAGATCGTGTCATTTTGGTTGGCAGGATCTGCTATCGATGCCACCAACTGCAGACTGGCAGAAACGCCAACGTCGCCGGTATTGGCAAGAGAGAAAGATGCACTGGTCTCCCCAGCGGGAATCGTGACGGTGAACGTCCCGTCACTGTTGATCGGAGCTACGGACGTCCCTGAAACGATTCCAAAGTCGGAAGTCGGTGCTCCGCTAAGAGTCACAGTGACTGTCTGGCTCGAGGCACTCGGGGCATCAACCGAAATCGTATACGCCTGAGTCGAGCCCGCCGTGAAATTACCAGTGGGTGGATCCACCCTATCAGTAGCACCAGACGCAATGGAAACCTCGTCCGTAAAACTAAGGCCGAGGGACCCCGTAGAGTCCGCAGACAAACCTGTCGCCGCTCCAATATTGAAGTTGTCGACGACAATCTGATTGCCGCTGCCAAGGTCACCACCACTGATCGTAAGGTCTTGTGTGGCCGGATCATACGTATAAAGAGTTCCGGCGGAGTCCTCCCAGGTATCAACCGAGCCCTGCGCGGCGCTCAGAGACTGAGATCCAACGCCGCCCAGCATAGTGACCTCGCCGCCCTCCAGAACAGCGATCTGCCCCTCCCCACTGGCGTTTTCAATCGTCTCAGTCGCCGAGCCCGACGTCGGCAAGGAAAACGCGAATATGTCGCTTCCAGAGCCGCCAATTAGCGTGTCATTCTCGACACTCCCAAGCTCCTGCCCCCCAAATAGGACATCCACACCATCACCCGCGGTAAGACTTGCTGATCCCGCGGCCGCGTACAGGCCATTTCCCGTCCCGCCGCCCTCCAACATCTGGAGTAAGGGCGCCGAGGCAGCACTGGGCATGTCAAGTTGCAACTGGTCCCATATTTCAAGCCCGACTATCGCCGATTGGATGCCACCGAGCGCGAGGTTTTTGAAACCCTGCTCGAATGCCTGAAGCATTGACGAGTCGTTTGATAGCGATGGCCAAAAGTTCTCCATCGTATCCGCTAACGCTTGCGCCGTATTTGCAACGAACACAGATTTTTCGGCAGGATTAGATAGGATGTATTGTCCAACTGTAGTTTGGACTCCTGTCGCAGGATCCGTGTAAGGCGCATTCCAAAAATAGAATGAGCCGCCCCACTCGCCGATCGTGAGGCCCGAATCGCTCAGTGCTACGCCAATGTCATCATTGAGTTGAATGCTAAAATCCGGTATCCCGGAATCCTCCGTGATTTGCTCGAGGACTTTCTGCGCAATCTCATTTGATGCAGTCTGTATAGCCGGGTCGCTAGTACTGGATAGCCCCATGCCAAGGCGGGTCATATCTCGTATAAAGAATGCCGCCGCGTTCGATTCCTCGTTGGCGTTGACCGCCGCTGCCGCACGAAACCAGAACAGCTGATCTTCCGTGTAGCCCGAGATCAGGCCGGCTGACATCTGGTCGGCAATGTACTTGTACATCGCAGCGTAGTAACCCTGAGACCCGAGGTTCTCGATGACCGCTAGCTGCTCGGCACTAAGCGGAAGCGTTTGTCCGTTGGACATCGATCGCTCTCCTATCTCGATCCAGTGTTATTCGTTTCTTTAGGGATCAGGTTCCATTCCTTGATGAATCTCCATATGGCCGCATCGATCACCTGCCAATTCGGGAGATTCTTGGCGTTGGTGCGCCAAACAATACGTAGACCGCCGTACATAGGCGTGAAGTATCTTGCCTGCATAGTGGGGAACTTCATCCACGACCTAAATGGTCGCAATGGCACATCAAACATGACGTAATTCCCGCCCGCTTGCTTGTCCCGACCCCAACACGATACCATGTTATGCGTCTCAGGTGAGTCGCGCGAAAATTTATAGCAGGTCAGTCCGTACATGCTTATGGCAGTGCTTGGATCAAGCAAACTCTTCAGAGCTCTCGCAAGCATGTTGGGCGGGTACTCTCCTGGCGCGCCGCGCACTATTTGCCTTGGATCTGCCGGCTGAAGCTCGATTACGTCCACTCTGTTTGGAGCGAATTTCTCGGTGTAATTTTCAGGGGTGTAGCCAGTGAAATCTGGAAGAAAGAATTGGAAAGCGACACTACCGCGTTGATTTTTCGGAATTGCACTGATCGGCGCGGGCGCCCTGACCAGTTTGAGATCCGGATGCCAGAATGGTTGGTATTGTGCGGGGACCGCGAGGACCAGATTGCTCCTAACTTCGAATAAGGCGGGGCGTCCTCTAGGCCAGTATTTGAAATAGGGTGACGACGTGTCTACCTTCGTTCCTGGAGGAAGCGGAGGGAGATTGACGGGACGGGATGTTGTTGTACTGGCGTTGCAAGCGTTACACCCAAGCGTGATTAGGGAACACGCAATAGCAAGCAGGAAACCAGGACGTATTGGTAGTACATTGTTAGTGGCAAGCACGCTTGATCTCCGTGGCCCTGCTATCCCAGTTATTACGTCAACACGCACGCGAGAACTCCTCCAGCCTACTCGACTCGTTTCATGCATAAATGAAAATCCTGTTCGCTCACCAAAATTTTCCCGGTCAGTATCTTCATCTCGCTCGTTATCTTGGAAATCAACCAGGCAACGAAGTGGCGTTCCTGACTCAGCGGAAGGACGCTGCTCTGCCTGGAGTCAAGAAGGTCCTCTACGCCCCGAAACGCAAGCCGGGCCGACAGACGCACCATTACCTGAGGGACACCGAGGCGGGAGTACTGAATGGCCAGGAAGTCGCGCGCGCCGCTCATGCACTCAAGACGTCTGGCTTCGTGCCCGATGTCATGCTGGGCCACAATGGATGGGGCGAGATCTGGTACCTGAAAGACATTTACCCGAAAGTCCCCCTCATCGGGTACTTCGAGTTCTTCTATCGGACTGAGGGAGCGGATATCCAGTTCGAGCCCGGCGTCTCCGAGCAGCTCGATACCGCTCCTCGCCTTCGCACTAAGAATCTGGGCAATCTCCTGGGTCTCGAGGCGGCGGATCTCGGCCAATGCCCTACTCGCTGGCAGCAATCGCTCTACCCCGAGCGCTACCGTTCCATGCTGCGGGTCATCCACGAGGGAATCGATACCCGTGTCGTCAAACCCAATCCGTTGGCCAAACTGGCCCTTCCCAACGGCGACCGGGAGCTGACGACTCAGGATGAGATCGTCACCTATGTCGCCCGCAACCTCGAGCCTTACCGCGGATTCCAGAGCCTCATGCGAAGCCTCCCGGCGATACTCTCCCGCCGCCCAAGCGCCCATGTGGTCATCGTCGGAGGGGATGAAGTCAGCTACGGAATCCGACTGCCCGCGGGAAAGACGTACCGTGAAGAGATGTTGAAGGAGCTCGGGGATTCTCTGGATGTGAGTCGCGTGCACTTTCTCGGGCGGGTGCCCTACTCCACCTTCTTGACCGTCCTTCAGATCTCTCGAGCACACGTGTATCTGACCTACCCCTTCGTCCTCTCCTGGTCGATGCTCGAGGCGCTCTCGGCGGGCTGTCTCGTGATCGGGTCCAAAACCGCTCCCGTCGAGGAAGTCCTGAGAAACCGTGAGAACGGCCTTTTGGTGGACTTCCATGACATTGCAGGTATTGCCGATGCGGTGATGGATGCTCTCGCAAACCCCGATGCATACCGGACGATTCGCGAGCGAGCCAGGCGAACCGTAATCGAAGGATACGACCTGCACACTCTCGCGCTCCCAGCTCAACTCAAGCTCGTGCGGGAGGCGGCGGAGCCGAACGGCCCGTATCTTTGGAAGGGCGCGCGCGCATAGCCCAGCCGGTGCGCGTCGCGCAGCCGGAGTTGGCGCGCTGACGGGCTTCATCGCACACTCACCCCTTCGTTCAAATACTTGACGACGGGGGAGAGGAAGAACTCGATCACCCGCCGCCGGCCGGTCAGGACATCCGCCTGCACCGTCATTCCGGGCTCGACCGAGCGGTACTGCCCGTTGACGAGGAACTGGGCGTGTGTGACACGGATGTGCACCCTGTAGACGAATCCCGCGTTCTTATCGTGCCCGGGAGCCTCGGGTGAGGAAGCGGCGATCGCACCCGTTCGAGTGTCGATGTCCTGGGAAATGGCGGACCGGTCCTCCGCATCAGGACTCACCCACACCAGGGTTCCAGTCAACGTGCCATATTGCTGGAAGGGGAAAGTATCGACCTTCACCTGCACGGGCTGGCCCACCCTGATGTAGCCGATGTCGTTGTTCGAGACCGTGGCTTCGACAATCAACGGCGTACCATCTGGCACAATGGTCACGAGCGACTGAGCCGGCGTCACCACCTGCCCTACGGTCGTCACATTGACGCTCTGCACGATCCCATCCACCGGTGAGCGCAGCCACTCGAGCGCGTAGAGTCTTCTCGACTTGTCGTAGTCGCCCCTCAGCGTGGGCTCATCGGCAACCCTCCGCGCGAGGTCGTGATAGAGATCCTTGCGGTGGTCGCGCCTGACTTGATCGAGTGCCTTTTGGGCTTCCGTCAGTGCCGCTTGATCCTGCTGGACTGTTCTCTGCTCGGCTACCCCGTCGTTGCGGTTCTGGATGAGAGCCTCCTCGAGCTTCAGGTAATCGATCCGGGAGATCGCCCCGATCGGCACGAGTGGCCGTGCGCTCGCGACCTGCTCCTCGGCGAGCGCCGTCATCTGCCGATACTTCGTGAGGCTTGCCTGCGCTGCAGCCAGCGCCGCGGATTTTTCCTCGACCGCCGCCTGCGCCTCGGCGAGCTTTGCCGCATAGTCCTGCTCCTGAGCTCGCCGGATGCGCTCCTCGAGGAGAACCTCGGCGCGGGGCTCATCGAGACCCGTGTAATCGGGCTTTCGGTCCGTCAGCTCCGCGACCAGACGCGCCTGCTCGAGCCGGTTGAACCCGTACTTCTGGGCGTTCGCATTCAGGGCTGCGGCGCTCAAGGTCGGATCCAGCTCGATCAGCAACTGTCCTTTGCGCACGCGCTGCCCCTCGGTGACGTCGATCGATCGCACGATCGAGGATTCGAGCGGCTGGATCTGCTTCAGACGCCCGTCCGGGATGAACTTCCCTGGCGCGGTCGCGACGATAGACACCTTGCCGACCGTGGCCCACACGATGAGCGCAATGACCAGGACAATCAGCGTCCCCGCCACCCAGCGATTGACCGGCGAGGGGGGTGTCTCCTGGATTTCGAGCAGAGGCGGCAGGAACTCGCGCTCGAGCGGCGTGAGCTCACGGCCTCGCGCCTCGGCCTTCACGATCGCCAACTTGGGAGCGTCCGGATGAGGATCCAGCACCTCGGTTGGCGGCGGCAGCCGCTTAGGCGACGGCATGGGCGACTCCGGCGGACTGCTGGGAGAAGAGATGGTTATAGACGCCCGGCCGCGCCATGAGCTCGGCGTGACTTCCCTGCTCGACGAGCTGCCCCCGATCGAGTACCAGGATCCGGTCCGCGTGGCGCAGGGTCGAGAGGCGATGCGCGATGATGAAGACCGTGCGGCCGCGGCAGATCTTCCCGAGGTTCTCCTGGATGATCCGCTCCGACTCGTAGTCGAGGGCGCTCGTCGCCTCATCGAAGATCAGAATCCGCGGATTCGCCATCAGCGCCCTGGCGATCGCAATGCGCTGGCGCTGCCCCCCGGAGAGTGCGGCCCCGCGCTCCCCGACCGGCGTGTCATAGCCTTCCGGCAGCTCCAAAATGAAATCGTGCGCGCCCGCGAGCTTCGCTGCCTCCACGATCTCCGCCATGGAGGCTCCCGGAAATTGGATCGCGATGTTCTCCCGCACCGTACCGTTGAAGAGGAAACTCTCCTGCAGCACCACGCCTATCTGGCGGCGCAGCCAGAAAGGATCCGCTTGGGCAAGATCGATGCCATCGATGAGCACCCGCCCGGATTCCGGAACATAGAGCCGCTGCAGGAGCTTGGCGAGGGTGCTTTTGCCCGAGCCGCTGCGCCCCACTACCCCTACGGTCGTTCCAGGCAGGATTTCACACGAGAGATTGCGTAGGATCTCCGGCCCATCGAGCTGGTAGCGGAAGCGAACGCCCTCGAGACGCACGGCACCGCGGATCGCAGGCAGGCTCATCTTTCCGGGGTTCAAGGCCGGCTCCGCCGGCGTATTGATCAGATCTCCCAGCCGGTCGATCGAGATGCCCACCTGCTGGAAGTCCTGCCAGAGCTGCACGGTGCGCAGGATCGGGGAGATCACCCGTGCCGAGAGCATTTGAAAGGCGATGAGCTGGCCCACGGTGAGCTGACCGCGCATCACGAGGTAGGCTCCCGCCCAGAGGATCGAGAGCGTCGAGAGCTTCTGGAAGCTCTGGCCGAGCGCGCTGCCAACGCCGGAGAGATGCGAGGTACGGAACGAGGCGGTCACGTACCGGGCGAGCTGCACCTCCCACCGACGATAGAACACGGGCTCGAGCGCCATCGCTTTCACGGTCTGAACCCCGGTCACCGCCTCGACCAGATACGACTGGTTCTCCGCCCCCCGATCGAACTTCTCGCCGAGCCTCTCCCGGAGCATTGGACGCATCACGAGCGAAAGGACTACGAAGAGCGGAATGCTGGCGAGCGTCACACAGGTGAGAATGCCGCTATAAAGGAACATCACCGCGAGAAACATCACGGTGAACGCGAGATCGAGGATCACGTTGATGGAGGAGCCGGTGAGGAACTGGCGGATGTTCTCGAGCTCACGCACCCGCGCTACCGTATCTCCCACTCTCCTCAGCTCAAAGTACCGCAGCGGGATGTGAAGGAGATGTCGGAAGAGCCTGGCCCCGAGCGCCACGTCGATCCGGTTCGTCGTATGCACCAGAAGGTGCGTCTTCAAGATCGACAGAACCGCCTCGAAGAGGATGAGAATGAGCATCCCGGCCGCGAGCACATCGAGCGTCGGGATGCTCTTGTGCACCAGCACCTTGTCGATGACGACCTGCGTGAAAAGCGGCGTCGCGAGCCCGAAGAGCTGGATGACGAACGAGGCTGCGAGAATCTCCCCCAGAATCCGGCGATACTTCCAGATCGCGGGGACGAACCAGAGGAGATCGAATGGACGGTTGGGGTTCTCGAGCCGCAGTCGCGATTTGACCAGGACGATCCGACCCGACCATGCTGCCTCGAACTCCTCGCGACTGATTCGTCCCGGCCGGGGCTTGCGGGGATCGCCCACCAGAACCTGTCCATCCGGGTCCGAGCGCAAGAGGACCACGAACTCGCCGCCCTTGAGTTCGGCGATGACCGGCAATGAGCGCAAAGGGAGGGCTTCCCAGCTCGTCCGGACCGATTTTGCCTTGAGGCCCAGTTCCTTGGCAGCGAGAACCAGCTGAGCGTCAGTAACGGGAGCGGCCGGATCGAACCCGAGCGCCCGAGTCAATTGCACCGGATCCGCGCCGCGTTGATGCCGCCCGGCGATGACGCAGAGACAAATGATCCCAGAGGGGGCCGGTAGCGCCCCACCTCCCTCATCCTCACCGCCGCTCGGCGGCGGTGCCCTTATCCGCTGTTCGGTGCCGGAAGGGTCCGGCCCCTCTGCTGTGCTTCCATCGTTGATCTCATTCTTATCGTCACGCCCATGATGGGCTTCCCGACCGGCGTTCATCGCCGACCTCCCCGGGATCCGTCGACGTTTTGATCGTACCCGAGCAGTACTCAGTGGAGCAACTGTCGATAACTATCGTTTAGAGTTTGTTACATCACCGCATGGTCGGTTGCCCGATTGCACGAGGAGAGAGACAACTTCAGGAAAAGGATAAAAAGCAGTGCGGATCAGTGGGTTATGGGAGATTTGAATCCGACCGTGAGCATTCCGGTCGAGGCTGATTGGTGCGTTTCAATGCGCTGGGCAGCGTCGTTCCGGCGAACGGCAACTGAGACAGAGCTACGGATCGTCCAACTCCGTGAGAGCGGATGGCGCGACGCGCCCTGATCTCACAATGATACCCTCGGCCCGCAGTCGCCTCGCTTGCTCCTTGTGCTCACGCGAGCCGCTCGGAAACACGATGCGTCCCCCGGCGCCGACGACTCGGTGCCAGGGCAGATTCAATTCCTTCGGCGCGATGCGTAGCGCATAGCCCGCCTGCCGGGCATGCCCCGGCAGGCCGGCCGCGCGAGCCACGGCACCGTAGGTCGACACGCTGCCTCTGGGAATCGCGCTCACGACCTCCCAGATCGTCTCGAGGGCAGCGTTTTCCTCGTTCCCGAGCCGGGGTGCCCGGGCAAGCGGACGAAGTAGCTGCTGGAAGTTTCTCATGCGCCGATCAACAGTGAATGGTCCACCAGGCTTACCTCCGCGGCTTCGCCGATCGAGCGTGCCGGGAGAGCCACTTCCGGGTGACTGCGGCCTCACCCACCAGCCACTCGCGAAAACTCTTCACCTGCGGTCGAAGGACGGCGTCCGGGCGGAAGCGAGCCTGGAAGGCATGGTCAGTCCATTGCCCGGTCGAAACCGGGAAGGGCAGGCTGAGTGTGCCATCATCGATGTAGGGGCCGAGCAGCGCCAATCCGCAGATTGTCAGGCCCGCATTCGCGCGCACCGCCTCGAGGGCCGGCTTGATGCGCTGGAAGCGTATCCCGCGGTTGGGTTCCCTGCGCTCGAGCCGCTGCGTCTTGATCCAGTTGGCCCAATTCGGGGCAATCGGATCGTCCTTGTAGAAATCGAGATGCAACAGGGGAAACCCCTCGAGGCGGTCACGCAGTGCGACGTTGGATATGCGGCGAGTATTCTCGGGAGAGCTTATCGGCAGCACGAAGTCCCGAAAGAGCACGTCGCCGTTGGCATCGTCTCGCTGTGGGCCGAAGTTGATCTCGCAATCGACCGGGCCGATCCGCAGGGTCGCCTGGCCTTCACCGTTGATACAGAACAGAATGTGCGGATGCTCGGCGCAGAAGCTTCCGAGACGAGGCTTCAGCCAGAAGTCCGCGAAATCCGACGTGGCTGCGATGTGGATCTCGTCGCCGCGCTGCAGGTTCAACATCGTGGCGACCGTATGCAACTCCTGGAATGCGATCCGGAGGTGCTCGAGCGCGCCCGAGAGCTCAGGCGTAGGCCGCAGACCCGAGCGGCCGCGCACCACCAGTTCCACGCCGAGATAGTCCTCGAGAGCCTTGATGCGCTGCCCCACCGCTGCCGGCGTTATCCAGAGCGCCCGCCCGGCGGCCTGGAGCGACCCCAGCCGCAGCGCCAGCTCGAGCGCCTGCAGAGACTTGAGGTGGGATAGAGCCATTGACCATAAGCTAAAGGCTATCTTTAGCTCTGGCAAGAATTCTTAGCTTTGAGATCAGGCGCGCCGGGCTGAGAATCGGCACCCGCGGCCCACCCGGCTCAGAATCGAAGACTCAGAGGGGAGGATCGTCATGGCAAGCATGCAGCGATACCTGATCGAGCGCGACATCCCTGGAGTAGGCGGGATGTCCATCGTGGAGCTGTGCGGCGCGGCACGCGCCTCGAACCGCGCCATAGAGCAGATCGGCGACGGCATCCAGTGGCAGCACAGCTACGTGGCCGGAGACAAGACCTTCTGCATCTATCTGGCCGCGAGCGAGGATGTGATCCGAAAGCATGCCGAGCTCAGCGGGATCCCGATCACGCGCATCATCGAAGTGCCGCAGATCATCGATCCCCTCACCGCAAACAACTGAACCCCCGGAGGCTGCGATGCGCAAGCTACTGGCGGCGCTCTACAGCGCCTTGGTTTATGTGCTCTTCCTCGGCGTATTCCTCTACGCCATCGGCTTCGTCGAGAATGTGCTGGTGCCGAAGTCGATCGACTCCGATACGAGCGGCTCCGTGGCGATCTCGCTCCTGATCGATGCCGGACTGCTGGCGCTGTTCGCCGTACAACACAGTCTGATGGCGCGTCCCGGATTCAAACGCCTGTGGACGCGCATCGTCCCGCTGGAAATCGAGCGCAGCACCTTCGTCCTGTTTGCCAGCCTGGCGCTCGCGTTGGTCTGCTGGCAGTGGCGCTCTTTGCCGCAGCCCGTGTGGTCGGTCGATGGTCCTTTCGCCGCGACTGCGCTGCTGGCCGTGTCCTGGGCGGGGTGGGGCCTGCTGCTACTCAGCACCTTCCTCATCAGCCACTTCCATCTCTTTGGCTTGAGTCAGGGCTTCTCCCGGCTGCTCGGACACGAGCTGCCGGAGCCGGCCTTCGCGACGCCACTACTTTATCGTTGGCTGCGTCATCCGATCTATGCCGGCTTCATCCTCGCTTTCTGGGCGGCGCCACGCATGAGCATGGGACATCTGTTCTTTGCCGTGGCCACCACGGGCTACATTTTCCTCGGCATCTGGTTCGAGGAGCGCGACCTCATCGGGCAGTTCGGCGACCGTTATCGGCAGTATCGTGCCACGGTCGGCATGCTCGTGCCGAAGCTGCGCCTCGCCTGGTCCCGCAAGGGCGTGGCTCATTGAAAATCGAGAGGAGGCGCCAACATGCCTTCGCTGGCAAGCTACCAACACCTGTTCGAAACCTCCCGGCGCGTGAACTGGCGCCTGGAGGATCTGATCGGGGAGGGCAAGCGGCTGGATTTCACGCGGCCGTTTCTGCCCGAGACCTTTGCGCAGACGCAGCCGCTGGTTTTCCTGACTCCGGCGGAAAGACTCAAGCTGAATCAGATCCGGGCGCGCGGTTACCTGGCGCTGTTCGAGCTGGTCGAGACCTTCGTCGTGCCGTTCATCTCCCGGCAGGCGGCTGAGGGGAGTGCGGCGGAGCCCTTCCGCGCGCAGGCGCTGAACCACTTTGCCGGCGAGGAAGAGAAGCACCGCAAGCTATTCACCACGGTGCTGCACCAGTTCGACGCCGAGTTCGGCACGGAGTGCGGCCTGATCGGTCCGGCCGGGGAGATCTGCGGGGCGATTCTGGGTCACGGGCGTCTGGCGGTCACCATCGCGATCCTGGGGCTCGAGTGGATGTCCCAGGGGCACTATCTGGGGAGTGTCAAGGACAACCAGGACCTTGACCCGCAGTTCAAGAGTCTGCTCAAGCACCACTGGGTGGAAGAGGCGCAGCACACCAAGCTCGACGCGCTGGTACTCCACTCGCTCGCCCAGCGCAGCTCCGCGCAGGACATCGCCACTGCGATCGCGGAATACTTCGAGATCGGCGCGTTCCTGGATGGCGGCTTCAAGCAGCAGGCGCAGCTCGACCTGCAATCGCTCGAGCGAGCCATCCGTCGGACCCTGTCGGAGGACGAGCGCCGACAGTTCCTCGAGGTGCAGCATCAGGCATTGCGCTGGACCTTCCTGGGTTCGGCGCTGGGGAACCGGAACTTTCTCGCCGCGCTCGCCACCCTCAGTGACAAGGCGGCCGCGCGCGTCGAGCAGGCGGCGAAGTCTTTTGGCCCGCATCGAGATCGGTGGGTCCACTGACCCGTAACTTGTGGGGCCCGGCCTCTCGCTCGGGCGCAGCGGCAAGACGATTGAGCACGTCTCGACATTGCCTGTCGATGGCATCGACCCGAACGCCCGAGGTCTCACCTGCCGCAGTCAGCCCGCGCAGGCTCGCGCCGAGCGCGGCGGCCTCATCGGGCAAGACCTGCGCCAGGCCCGTAAGCAAGCCTCGAAGTCCTCCGGTGGATAACGGCAGCTTCGCGCGAGATCGTCGAAGTGTCGTGGCTGGATTTGCCTCAAGCGGTAGTAGTTGCCGACCCGCATCGCGAGCTTCATCTTCTGCACGGGGATGCGCCTCGAGTAGGCCATGCGCATCGTAAAGCGGAGCGAGTCGCATGCTCGGGCGAGCGATGCCGCGAGTCAGGAGGAGCGAGTAGTTCTTGGCGTGTGAGTCGGTCGCGGCAATCAAGTAGATGAAGCAGGCCGTGCGCATGAGTCGAGTGCGGTCGGCGGCCGGATCATCCGCGCTCTCGAGAAGTGACATGATGTCACGGAAGTCGGGGCCACCTTCATTTTCGTATTTGGAGGCGGGATGAATACCAAGCGCCTGGCAGCAGGCCTCTTGGTGGATTCTCACCATCGGCCTTCGCGCGCTCGGGCCCTTCGGGCCTCGGGCTCTGGACCGACGAATCGAAGCTCATCCTGGCGGATTATCTCAGGCACGTGGGCGGTGAGGCACCGCAGCGCGTCGTCGGTGTCTGACTCATCAGCCTGAGCCCATTCCAGCGAGCGGTAGCCGAGTGGGACTGCCGCCGGATCGAGCTGCGGCGGGCCGGCAAAACCCTGCGCATCGGGCCTTGAAGGCGATCGGCGGCCCCCACTTGCGCGGCGCCTGCGCGCCGAGCCATGATCGGCATGGAGACGAGCCTCGTCTCCCTTTGCGACCGGACCCGAGCCACTCGGAGAAAAACGCCCGCCGCCGGTCGGGGGTCTCTGAATGTCCGGTGAAAGCGCTTGCCCGACGGATGGCAGCTTTGCTGCCATCGCCGCCCTGTATGATGCGGCGCTCGATGAGCGGCTCTGGCCGGATGCGCTGCGCAAGCTGACCGAGGTCACGGGCAGCCAGGCATCGAGCTTCTGGGTTCTGGACCGCAGCAGTCCCTCACTGTTGCATCCCACTTTCATCACCATCAACTTCGACCGCAAGGCGGTCGACGAATACCTGGGCGGGATGGCCGCGCTCGATCCGACGGTGCGCTACCTCGTGGCGCACCCGCGGGAGACCGTCGTCCACGACGGGATGCTCGGCAGCGGCCGCGACGAGGAGACCCGCTGCTATCTCGACTGGCACGAGCGCAGCGTCGAGACGCGCTTCCGGCTCGTGGGACAGTGCACCGTCGTAGAGGGCCTGCAGGCCGGCGTGGCGCTGCACCGCGCACCCTCGGCTGGCCGCTACGGTCTTGACGACATCGAGCGCTTCAGGCTCGTGCGGGAGCACCTGCGACGGGCGCTGGCGGTGGCCGCGAGAGTCGGCTCGCTCACGAGCCTGCAGGGGCTCGGGGAAGACCTTCTCAACCGCAGCGGCGCGGCCATTTTCCTGCTCGACTCGGCGCGGCGGGTGGCCTTCATGAACCGCGCCGCGGAGGCGCTGCAGGCGCTCGAGGACGGTCTGCGGGTATCGGCTGAGGGCCTTCACCTGACCGTTTCTGCGGAAGACGAGCAGCTGCAGGCGCTCCTCGGGCAAGCGGTGAGCGCTTCCCGGCGCGCTACCCCTGCCCCTGCAGGGGTGATGCGGGCTTTGCGGCCGTCCGGAAGGCGACCTTACGCGGTATGGGTCATCGCGCTGACGCGAGTGCCGCCGGTACTCGCCCTCTTCCGCCCGGCGGTATGCGTGCTGATCAGCGATGCGGAGCGCCGCCTGTGCCCCTCTCCGCAGCACCTGAAGACGCTCTTCAACATGACCGAGGCCGAGGCGCGCCTCGCTGTCCGCCTGGCCGACGGCGAGTCGCTGCTGCGCGCTGCCGAGCATCTGGGCATCACTTACGGTACGGCCCGCAGCCGTCTCACGCAGCTCTTCGAGAAGACGAGCACACGCAGCCAGAGCGAGCTGATACGGCTGCTGCTGACTCTGCTCGCCTGCCGCTGAGCGCGGCTACCTAGCATTTGCTAGTTGCCCCGGAGAGCTGCCCGGGAGTGAAGTTGCACCCGCAGTCCCGTACTCCGCGGCCACCTTCCGCAACACGAGAATCAAAAATGGCGCTGGCATCCACCGAAATGACGGGCCCGTTCACGAAGCTGGACAAGCAGAGCGTGCTCGGCACTCTGAAATCCACCGGGACCCGCGACCGCGACGTTCTGCATGCCCAGAAGCAGCGGCTCCTGGGACCGAGCAAGAACCTGAAGATGGTCTCGTACGTCATCATGGGCTGCGGAATACTGCTCACCATAACCATCGTAGCGGCATTTGCCGGCATCCCCTTCGCGCTCTTCGGCCTCTGGATCTGGCGCTTCAGCTCGAAAAACATCGCGACGGTCGAGGCGGCGTACACCGAGTACCTCGCCTCCGCTCCCGGGCCGTCGGGTTGATCGACGCGCCGGGCATCCCTCATCTCAGGCGCTCCTCGAGCAGGTCGATCTCGCGCACCAGCCGGCGCGGTCCCGTCGCAGCCCTTCGTTCGGGATGCGCCACCCATCGAGGAACAGCAGCGGCGGCAGGCAGCGCGCTCAAGGCTGGAAGTAATAACTCCCCTTGAGGAAGAACGTGCGCTGCTGCGGCACGAGCTGATTGTCGGCGTTTTCCTGATACCCTTCCGAGCTGCCGGCGTAAAAGACCGTCCACGGATTGATCTGATAACCGACGAGCCACTGCGTGGCGAGGGTACCGGTCCGGTGCGGCGTGCCGGGAGGGTACAGCGCGGTGTTGTTGCGCACGTCCTGTCCCTGTCCGATGGCATCCGCGAACAGCCGCGAAGTGAAGTACCAGGCGACGCGCAGGTCGTAGACGTTCGCCGTGAAGAGCCGCTGCCCTGAGAGGCCGAGCCGCTCGTAATCGTCGACGATGTCGATCTTGAGGCGCTTGCCGGGCTGCAGATGGAGCGTGGTGGTGACGGAGAACAGTCCGGCCTTGCGCACGCCGAGGTAATCCACGCCGTCGCCTCCGACCGCATCGACCTCCGCGTTCAGCCAGCGCAGCGGCTGCACGGTCGTATCCAACTCATACTGATTCAGCGTGAACGTCTTGCCCTGGTAGTACTGCTGGTCGTGCGTCGCATAAAGATAGACCTGCGCCTGCTCGTCGGCGTGCAGGACCGTGTAGAGCTTGACCTTGCGGTCGAGGCTCGGGCCGCCCTCCGTGGCGCGGGTCCAGTTCGAAATGGTGCCGAACCCGAGAATCTGCCACCAGTCCTCATCCGGCGCGAAGAAGTCGTATTCCCCCAGGAACGCGCCCTGGTCGTATCCGACCTGGGGCAGATATCCCAGGTCGGCCCGGAAGCCGTCGGCGACGTGACTCAAATTGAGCTCGACGTTGTAGTTGCGCCGGGTGCGGGCGTAATCGAGTGTCCAAAGATCCCCCTTCACGGTCCCCGGTTGGATTCCGAAGGCGCCGGCCACGCCCACCGGATAGTCCGTCGTCGAGGAGCCGACGACAGCGGTCAGGGCATCGCTCGGGTCGATCTGCCAATCGC
This sequence comes from Steroidobacteraceae bacterium, assembly GCA_035552895.1. GTDB lineage: Bacteria > Pseudomonadota > Gammaproteobacteria > Steroidobacterales > Steroidobacteraceae > 13-2-20CM-66-19. Next base: position 132,199 of record DATNEU010000027.1, on the reverse strand, counting down.
CATCGACGGCGTAAAGTCCGCTGTCGTAGCCGCCGCCGTCCCGATCGGAGGCATACAGCCCGAAGGCCGAGGCGCCCAGGTCATATCGATAACGCAGCAGCTCATCCCGGGTAGTGAAGTCGAACGCTTGGGTCCGCGAGCTTTGGGGACCGGGAAGCACGATACTCGTGGCGGTATCTTCGGTGGCCAGAGCTCCGACCTCATTGGGTCCCACCTGACCCACGAGCTTGGTCGCGAAGCGCGGATTGACGATTGCGAGAGTGTCTACCAGCGTTCCCGACGGCATGAAGGTGTCGGTGCTGTAGCGCACGCTCGGGGTGTTGAAGACCTGGGTACCCTGCTCGAAGAATGGCCGATTCTCCCGGTAGAAGAGCGCGAACTGCCGGTTGGCGCTCAGCTGCAGCACATCGGGCGCCACCTGGGAGAAATTGGGCTCCACCGTCGCGGACCACTCGAGATCGGGACGCAGCACCCAGCGTGCATCGAGGCTCGCCTTCAGGGCCGGCGATCCCTGCTGCAGTCCTGCGGTCGCGTCCTTCTTCGAATCGGTGCGGATCACGGTGACCGCGGGGATGAGCTGGAAATCGGCGGGACTCGCCTTGACGGCCTTCTCGGTGCGCACGGGCAGCATGCTGCACAGCGTGCAGTTGCTGTCGTAATCGATGGGCTGGCTGAAGAGCTGGTGACGGATGTTACGAGGCCAGTTGCGAAAGAAGATGAGCCCCCATTGCTGCGGGGCCCGGCTGTGCGGGAATTTGATCGAGGCGAACGGGATCTTGACGATCACATCGTAGCCGCCCGCGGTGCGCGAGGCGCTGCACGACCAGACCGCGTCCCAGGAAGAATATTCGTTGTTCTGCTGCCGGAAGGCGTCCCACTCGACGCCGCCCGCCGTGCACATGAACTCATAGGCCCACTGCGCGTCATTGAAGGGGCTCAGGAACACGCCGATATAATCGTCGGCGTAGCTCGCCATATCATCGTGCCCGCGGTAGTGCAGGCCGATGTCGCCAGGATGCGGGTCATGCGCCTCAAACCGCACCCACAGCGCGTCGGTCGTATAGCCGGCGTCGACCCGCGTCGCCACCGGCGCCGGAGTGTTGTGCCCCGGATTGACCTCATAGGAAATGGCGAAGTGCGCAGCGTGTCGCCATGCGGCATCTCCGGGCACCCCGTCCTTCCCCGCCCAGGGGGTGAGGTCGGGAAGGACCGGGCTAGCGCTCTTGACGGTCGCTGCCGGCGCCGGTTCGGGCACCCCGGCGGCGATCAGCGCGATCGCGAGGAGTGCGAGCGCCGGCCACAGGCGCCGCGCCGGCGCCACCGCATTCACCACTGTGTCCCGTCGCATCCCTTTACCAAATGTGTTCAGTTGCTTCGTCTACCGTATTAGAGTTCTCCTCGGCTAGATCCGTTTAAACGGCCGCACTTCGCCATCTCAGGGGGTCTTGCATGATTCGCGCAGCAACCCTTGCGCTCGCTCTCGCCGGCGCGTCTTTCGCAACGGGTGCGGATGCGCCATTACCCGCACCGGCGCAGGTCGGCCCGGGCTACGACATCCAGATGAGCCGCATGATTCCCATGCGGGACGGCGTGAAGCTGGAGGCCTGGATCTTCAAGCCCTCGCATCTGGCCGGCAAGGCGCCCGCGATCCTCGAGCTGACGCAATACGACATCGACGGCGGTCGCGGGCAGGATTTCAAGACCTTCGTGCAGCGCGGCTATGTCTTCGTGCAGGTGGAGGTGCGCGGGCGCGGCCGCTCCGGCGGCGTGAAGGCCGATGATCTCGGCCTGCAGGTCGGCCGCGACGGCCATGATACGGTGGAGTGGATCGCCCGCCAGCCCTGGAGCGACGGACATGTCTTCATGTACGGCGGCTCATTCGTCGGCATGACGCAGTGGCGCACCGCGGCGCAGCTTCCGCCGCATCTCTCGGGCATCGCGCCCTATGTACCGATCTATCCCGGGTGGGATGTACCCAACACCAACGGCATTCCGCAGTCCTGGTCCGCGGTGATCATGGGTTACACCTCCGGGCGAACGCTGAACGATGATTTCATCCGTTCCGATTACTGGCAGAAGAAGATGCTGGAGCATTACGCGCAACAGGCCCCGTTCCGCACGTTGGACGACGATATCGGCATCGCCCAGGACGACTGGTGGATGGAAGACAGCCGCGGCCGAAAGCTCTCCTTCATGAAGATGTGGCTCGATCACGTGGGCGATGAAGCCTTCAATCTCGCGGCCGAGCCGACCGCCGCGCAATTCGCGCAAATGGATTTCCCGGTGCTCACGGCGACCGGCTTCTTCGATGACGATCAGCCGGGCGCGCTCCATTACTATCGCCGCTTCCTGCGCCATGCCTCACCCCAGGAAGCCGCGCGAGTCCTGCTCGTCATCGGTCCCTGGGATCACCTGGGCACGCAACGGCCGCAGAAGGTCATCGAGGGGCTGAGCATTCCGGATTCCGCCGTGCTCCACATGGGCCAGCTGCATGCCGATTGGTACGATTGGGTCCTCGGCCGCGGTGCCAGGCCCGCCCTGCTGCGTGATCGCGTGACGTACTACATGATGGGCGCGAACGAGTGGCGCCACGCGCACTCGCTCGACGCCGCCTCCTCCGGTGAGCACCTCGCGCTCTATCTCGAGGATCCGGCCGGTACGCCCGAGGACCTGTTCCACTCCGGCTCGCTCGTGCAGTCCCGACCCGGCGCGGAGCCGCCGGCCACGATCGTCGACGATCCGCGAGCCCTGCCGGAGCTGGCGGTCGCGCGGTATGCGGCCGATGAGGACCTGCTCAGTCAGTTCCGCGCCTACGAGAAAGGCGCGCTGGTGTTTCATTCCGCTCCGTTGCCGCACGATGTCGAAGTGGCGGGGCAGATGCGCCTCGACCTGATCCTCGAGGCCGACGCTCCGGATTTCGACCTGTGGGCGCAGGTCCAGATGGTCAAGCCCGACGGCTCCGCCGTCACGCTCGGCGAGGACATCCGCCGGGCGCGCTTTCGCGACGGCTTCTTCAAGCAGGAGCTGCTGAGGCCGGGCGAGGTGGTCACGATCCCGTTCACCTTCAACTGGATGGCCTGGCGCATTCCCGCCGGCGCGCGCCTGCGGCTCGTTCTGATGCCGCTCAATTCCCCGGCCTACCAGAAAAACTACAACACGGGCGGCCGCATCGGCTACGAGGACCCGAGGAACGCGCGCGTGGCGCACATCACGCTGTTCCACGATCGGAGCCGTGCCAGCGCCCTCCTCCTGCCCCTGGCTGCCGCGGCGCGCTGAACCATGCTCCTGGAACACATCCACTACTTCGCAGGCATCGTCTTCATCGCGGTCGCGGCACTGCTGCCGATCATCGACCCGTTCGGCGGCGCGCCGATCTATCTCGCCATGACCTCGGGGCTCTCGCCGGAGGAGCGGGCCCGCACCGCAAAGCTGGTCGCGCTCAACAGCTTCATGCTGCTGATCGCATCCATTCTGGTCGGCGCCTATGTTCTCGATTTTTTCGGGGTCTCCATTCCGGCCGTGCAGGTGGCGGGTGGCGTCGTGGTGTGTGCCCTCGCCTGGTCGCTCCTCAATGGCCCGATCGCCCCGGAGATTTCCGCATCGGCCAGTCCCGCCACCCCGGACAGCCTCACGCAGCGCGCGTTCTATCCTCTCACCATGCCGCTCACCGTTGGCCCGGGATCGATATCGGTCGCCATCACGCTCGGCGCCAACCCGCCCCGGGACCTGCGGGCGCTCCTGACTACGACCCTCGCCCACGTGGTCGGCGTCCTGTTCACGGTCATCGCGATCTACCTCTGCTACCGGTACGCGGACCGGCTCGTCCGCCGGCTGGGCAAGACGGGAACCAACATCATGATCCGGCTGACGGCCTTCATCCTGCTCGCCATCGGCACGCAGATCATCTGGAACGGGGCTCGCTCGATGCTCGATGGGGTGCTGCATGGGGGCGCCGGCGCGCCGGCTGCCGCGCACGCTCCCGCGCCCGCGGCGGCCCGTGACTAAGGTTCCGCCGCCATGCCTCCCGGAGGCGGCATCGCACGCTGCGTGCTCACCGTATGGTAGCTGAGCTGAATCCCGGCATATTCCGCAATGGCCGAGAAATCGAGGTCTTTCTCCTCCGCCAGCGCCGCGGCGGAGGATGAGATATCGGCGGCGACGTCGGCGAATTGGAAATCATCGAGGTTGCTCACGGCAAAGGCGACCACGCTCGAGCCCGATCCCACGATGAAGAACGACAGGACGCCCGGCCCTCGAAACGCCTTCTCGAACGGGCGCTTGAAGTCGCCCGGCGCAAGGGTTGCCCGCGCTTGCCCGTCAAGTGGGGCCAGCAGCGCGGCGAGCCCCTCCTGGTCGGAGGCGCCCGCCACCGCTTCGTACGCGCGACTGAGGCCGTCGTTCGGATCGGCAGGAATCCACGATTCGGCCCGAGTGTCCTGGCATTCGAGCCAGCTGCGCTCATGCCTGCTCTTCTGCGTGAGGCCGGCGCCCTTGGGAAGCCGACTCCTGCATTGCTCGGCACGGAAAAAGACCCGTGATTCGACACACTGGGTCTTGCCGGGTTGCGGGGCATGCCTGCCGGCGATGAGGTGTACGCACGCGTAAAGCACATATAAATGAAGCATGTCTTCAGCCGCCCGGCAGCGGCTCCCCCTTTGGCCAAATGAGCCACATCCGGCCGCGCTGGCGCATGTCGCCGGCCTGCGCCGCGGCCTGCGCGCCGATCCCCCAGAAGTAGTCGGCGCGGACGGAGCCGCGGATCGCACCGCCCGTATCCTGGGCGAACACGAGCTGATCGAGCGCGGTCTGCGAGTCAGGATAAGTCGTTGCGAGAAACACCGGCGCACCGAGCGGTATCGCCGCAGGGTCGATGGCGACGGAGCGGCTGGGCGTCAGGGGCACTCCCAGCGATCCCATGGGCCCGAGTGCCGGATTGCCGAGCGGCTCTTCCCGGAAGAAGACGACGCTCGGATCCGCATCGAGCAGTTGCGGCACCTGATCCGGGTGGGCGAGAGCCCATCCTCTGATGGCCGGGACCGTCGCCGTACCCCGCTCGAGATCGCCGTGATCGACGAGATATCTGCCGATGGAGCGGTACGGATAGCCGTTCTCATCGGCGTAGTGCAGCCGGATCGTCTCCCCCGTCGGCAACTGTACCCGTCCCGAGCCCTGCACCTCGAGAAAGAAAGCCGAGAGCGAATCATTCACCCAGACGATCGCATCGTTCTTCAATGCCGGGTCATGGTCGAGGTCCGCACGGCTGTAATACGGGACGACTCGATGGCCGACGAGTCTCGCCCGGATGCGCATTCCCCGGAGCATGGGATATTCCGCTGCGAGATCCACGGTGAGCAAATCGGGCGGCGGCGCGTAAAGCGGCGTGTTGAACCGGGCCGACCGCGTGCGCGACCCGTACAGCAATGGCTCGAAATAACCCGTGATGAGCCCAACCGGATCCGCCTGCGACCCGACTTGCTTCACGATCGCGAATGGCTCGAAGTAGCGCTGAAAGAAGGCACGCACGTCCGCTGACGTTGCCGGATCGGTGTCGCGGGCGATATCGCAGACGGACTCCCACCGCGGCCGGCGGCCTGCAGCCTTGCAGCTCTCGAGGAACGCCGGCCAGGCGTCCATCATCTCATCGCCGTTCCATCCCGGCAGCTCGGACCAGGAGGAAGGATGGTAGGCGGTATGCGGAGCCGGCGGTGGCGGCGGCGGACAGGTGCTCTGCGTCGTGGCGCAGCCGGCGAGAATCGCAGCCGCGAGAGCGGCGCAAGCGAGCATACGAAACGGAAATCCCACGTTCATCAACGCACGTCCCTCGAGCTGGATGACACAGTGTATCGCCTCGCTTGGCCTCGCGCGGCGTCCGTGCCCTGCCGGGCTCATCAACAGCGTCAATGTGACCAGGGTGAGCTACAACGGCGGCGCCGGCGGCATCACCGTGATGCCGACGCCCCGGGAGCGCCTCGCCGAGCGTGAGCAGCACATTCAGCCGACCGCGATGCAACGGCATCAGGCGGAGCAGGCCCGGGGCAATCCCGCGCTCGCGGCCTGAAGAAGCATCCGCAGGCGAAGCGCCAGCGAAAAGCGCGGCGTGGCGGACAGTGACGGCCCGATCAACCGGGCTGAAAGTAGTAACTCGCCTTGAGGTAAAAGGTGCGTTGCTCGGGCAGGAGCTGGCCGTCCGCGCTTTCCTGATACCCTTCCGAGCTGCCCGCGTAGAAGACCGTCCAGGGGTTGATCTGATAACCGGCCAGCCACTGCGTGGCGAGCGTCCCGGTACGTCGCGGCGTGCCCGGCAGATATCGCGTGGTGTCACTGGTCACGCTCTGTCCCTGCCCGATGGCATCCACGAACAGGCGCGAGGTGAAATACCAGGCGACGCGCAGATCGTATACGTTGGCGGTGAAGAGCGGCCTGCCGGCGAGGGCGAGCCGCTCGTAATCGTCCACCACGTCGACCTTCAGATGCCGGCCCGGGGCGACCTGCAGAGTGGTGTTGACGGCCAGGAGTCCCGCCTTGCGGACGCCGGCATAATCCACGCCATCGCCTCCGACCACGTCGAGCTCCCCATTCAGCCAGTCGGTCGGCTGCGCGCTGGCATCCATCTCATACTGGTCGAGCGCGAACGTCCTGCCCTGGTAGTACTGCTCATCGCGCGTCGCGTAAAGCACGATATGCGTCTGGTAATGCGAGTGCACGAAGGTATAGAACCTGACCTTGCGGTCGAGATCCGGCCCCCCGCCCGTTGCCTGCGTCACGTTGGAAATGACGCCGAACCCGCCGTTCTGCCACCAGTCCCGGTCCGGCGCGTAGAAGTCATATTCGCCCGAGAAAGCCGCCTGTTGGTAGCCGACCTGCGGTAGATAGCCGAGGTCGGCCCGGAAGCCCTCGGCAACCCGGCTGAGGTTCAGATCGAAGTTGTAGTTGTGCCGGGTCCGGGCATAGTCCACGCTCCACAGCGTGCCCGTGACGGTACCCGGTGAGATCCCGAGGGGGCCGGCAACCGCTCCCGGGTAACTCGTCGTCGAGGAGCCGGCGAGCACGGTCAGCGCATCGCTGGAATCGATCTGCCAGTCGCCGTCGGCGGCGTAGAGGCCGCTGTGATAACCGCCGCCGTCTCGCTCCGAGGCGTACACGCCGTAGGCCGAGGCACCGACATCGCGCCGATAGCGCAGCAGATCATCCTGGGTGCTGAAGTCGAAGGATTGCACCCTCGAGCCCTGAGTTCCCGGGAGCACGATGTCGGTGACGGTGTCCTCCGTGGCCAGAGCCCCGATCTCATTGGCGCCCACCTGCCCGACGAACTTCGTCGCGTAACGCGGATCGTTGACATCGAGAGTATCGACCAGCGTTCCGGAGGGAATGAACGTGTCGGAGCTCAGGCGCAGGTTCGGGGTATTGAACACCTGGGTGCCCTGCTCGAAGAAGGGGCGATTTTCCTGATAGAAGAGCGCGAACTGCCGGTTGGCGCTCAACTGCAGCACATCGGGCGCGACCTCGGAGAAATTAGGATTGACCGTGGCGGACCATTCCAGGTCGGGACGCAGGATCCAGCTCGCATCGAGGCTCGCCTTGAGGGCCGGCGAGCCTCGCCGCAGCGCCTCCGCGGAGCCCTGTCTCGAGTCGGTGCGGATCACGGTGGCCGCGGGAATGAGCTGGAAATCCGCGGGAGTCGTCTCGAGGGGCGCCGCCGTCCGCGCCGACAGCATGCTGCACAGCGTACAGTTGCTGTCGAAGTTCAGCGGCTGGCTGAGCAGTTGGTGGCGCAGGTCCCGCGGCCAGTTGCGAAAGAACATGAGCCCCCATCGCTGCGGATCCGGGCTGTGGGGGAACTTGATCGAGGAGAGTGGGATCTTCATCACCACCCGGTAGCCGGTGGCCGTGCGCGAGGCATCGCAGCTCCACACCGCATTCCAGGAAGAGTATTCGTTGTTCTGCTGGCGGAAGGCGTCCCACTCGGTGCCGCCGGCGGTGCAGAAGAACTCGTAAGCCCATTGATCGTCGTCGAAGGGGCTGAAGAACACACCGACGTAGTCTTCGGCATCCTGCGACAGGTCGTCATGCTCGCGGTAGTGCAATCCGAGCTCGCGGGGATGCGGGTCCCGGGCCTGGAACTGCAACCAGAGAGCGTGGGCGGTATAGCCGACGTCCACTCTCGTCGCCACCGGCGCCCGGCCGTTCTGCTCCGGACTGATCTCATATGCGATCGAGAAATGCGCGGCGTGCCGCCATGCCGTCCGCTCCGGCTTGCCGTCACGGCCCAACCAGGGAGTCAGATCGGGAATGACCGGCGCGGCCGCCGTGCGGGATGCCGCCAGTGCCGGGCGGATCAGGCCGGCGGGCATCACGGACACGACACTGATGAGCGCGAGCGCGCACAGGCGCGCCGCGAGAGACTCGAGGGGCATGGGAGCGCGATTTTACCTTCCGCAACCGCGCAACCGCGCGAGTGCCGTCACCGCGTGCCCGCCCCTGATCGCATCATTCGCTCCACTCGTCGTCCCGCGATCCAAATGGCGTGAGCTCCGGATGGCTCAGGCGCTCTCGATGTACGCCATGCCGGCGGGAGCGTAACGCTCACCGGCAACCGCGGTGGGATCGAACAGCGCATCCAGCGTCGCGATCTCCTCGGCGCTCAGCCTGATGGCCGCCGCGGCGGCATTCTCGATGACGTAGCGCGGCCGTTTCGTACCGGGGATCGGCACGACATCCGGGTGTTTGGACAGTAGCCATGCCAGCGCGATCTGTCCGTTGGTCGCGCCGCGCTTGCCGGCAAAGTCGGAAAGTCCCTGCACGAGGCGCAGATTGCGCTGCAGCGCATCGCCCTGGAACCGCGGGTTGCCGCGGCGGAAATCGCCTGGTGCGAGCGACTCCTCGCTCTTCACCGCGCCGGTGAGGAATGCGCGGCCGAGCGGACTGTAGGCGACGAAGGTGACCCCGAGCTCACGGCAGGTTGCGAGCATCTCGTGCTCCGGGCTGCGGCTCCACAGCGAGTATTCGGATTGGATCGCCGCGATCGGATGCACCGCGTGCGCGCGCCGCAGGGTTTGCGGCAGCACCTCGGATAATCCGAGCTGGCGGACCTTGCCGGCCCGCACGAGGTCCGCCATCGCGCCGACCGCATCCTCGATGGGAACGGAAGGATCGCGGCGGTGGATGTAATAGAGGTCGATCGTGTCGATCCCCAATCGCAGCAGTGAGGCGTCGCAGGCGCGGCGGATGTATTGCGGCGAGTTGTCGATGCGGCGCGCCTTCGGGTCATCGGGGCTGCGCACGATGCCGAACTTGGTCGCGAGCACCACCCGCTGCCGCCGCCCCTCGAGGAAACGCCCGAGCAGCTCCTCGTTGTGCCCCAGGCCATACATGTCGGCCGTGTCCAGGAAATCGATGCCCTGGTCCAGCGCCGCCGCCAGTGCCTCGAGCGACTGCTGATCATTGCCCGGTCCGTAGAACTCGGACATCCCCATGCAGCCGAGGCCGATGGCCGAGACGGTGATACCGGTCCTGCCGAGCGCGCGTCGCAGCATGAGCTCTCTCCTTTGGCGGTGAAGGAGGGAGCCTAAAGGCTCCGGGCGCGCCCTACAAGACGCTGCTCCCGCCTCTACTGACCCGCTATCGCTCGCGCACCTGCGTCGGCAACGCGCGTGACGGCGGCAACGCCCGCGGCTCGTCCGAGCCGATAGCGGCCGATCAGCTTCATGAGGCTCGTCGCCTGCTCGGCCAACGTCTGGGCGGCGGCAGTCGCCTCCTCCACCAGAGCCGCATTCTGCTGGGTCGAGGCCTCCATGGCGGACACGGTCCTGTTGACCTGCTCGATGCCCGAGGCCTGCTCCCGGCTCGAGTCCGCGATTTCGGCCATGACGTCGGTTACCTTCTTCACCCGGGTGACGATCTCGCCGAGCACCTTGCCGGACTCATCGACGAGCTTCGTTCCCTCGCTCACTTTGCCTGCCGAGTCCTGGATGAGCGCCTTGATCTCCTTGGCCGCTCCGGCGCTCCTCGAAGCGAGATTGCGCACCTCGGAGGCGACGACCGCGAAGCCCCTGCCCTGCTCACCGGCGCGCGCCGCCTCCACCGCGGCATTGAGCGCCAGCAGATTGGTCTGGAACGCGATCTCATCGATCACGCCGATGATTTCCGCGATCCTGCGGCTCGCCACGCTGATCTCGCTCATCGCCGCAACGGCAGCGCCAACGACGTTGCCGCCGCGCTCGGCGTGCTCCCGCGCGGCTACGGCCAATTGATTGGCCTGCACCGCGCTCTCCGCGTTGTCCTTGACGCTCGCGGTCATCTGCTCCATGGAAGCGGTCGTCTCCACGAGGCTCGAGGCCTGCTCCTCGGTGCGCCTGCTCAGATCGAGATTGCCGCGCGAGATCTCCTCGGCTCCCGCCTGAACCGCGCGGCAGGTCTTCGTCAGGCCGGCGACGACGTCCCTCATGGCCTGGATCATGGAGTTGACCGACTCCGCCAGGGCGCGGAAATCGCCCGCCTTGTCGCCGAGATCCATTCTCGAGGTGAGATCGCCCTCCACGGCCCGCCCCACGACGCGCACCGTTTCCGCGACCGTCGTCGAGACGCTGTCGATCATCTCGTTGATGCTTTGCGCGAGCAGGAGGAGGTTGCCGCCCTTGCCGTCGAGAGCGATGCGCCGGTCGCTCGCCCCGGCGAGCACCGCCTGAATGATCTCACGCGACTCGCGCACGGCGGCATCCAGTGCCCGAGCCTCGGCCACGCGCGGCGTGATGTCCCGCCCTATTCCCACCAGGCCCGTGATCTTGCCGCTGGCAGCGCGCAGCGGAATCTTGGTCGTCTCCAGGTGCATGAGATTGCCCGCAGGATCGCGGCATTCCTCCTCCCGTGCGAGCAGCGGCCTGGCGGAGCGGATGACCGCCTGCTCGTCCTGGTGATACAGGGTCGCGAGCTCCTTCGGATGGAAGTCGAAGTCGTTCTTGCCGAGAAGCTCGGCCGGCGTCTTCGCGCCCATGACCCGCGCGACCGCGACATTGGCGAGGAGGAACCGGCCATCGACATCCTTCACATAAATGAGGTCCGGGAGATTGTCGATCAGCGTTCTCAGCATCGCCTCGTCGGTCCCCACGCCGGCTCGCGCGCCGGAGCGCCGGTTGCGGACGAACAGGCAGGCGGCAGCGCCGGCGGCGGCCGCAAGCACGATGCTCGAGATGAAAATCAGGTCTGCAGTCATCGGGTGTCCCCCGACCCCCTCGTATGGGCCAAAGGATTCCCGATTCGGTATCAACCCGCCGAGACCGCTATCACGGGAAAACGACCGGATTCCGTGACCCGGATCTCAGTGCACGGCCACCACCGCCACCGACTTCGCCGGCAGCCGAAACACCAGCTTGCCGCCCCGGTACACGCCCTGGAATGCGGCCGGCGCGATCGCATGCGGCTGCGCGAAGCTGTTGTGGGCATCCATGGCGTCCGCCGTGAGCACTTCCCCGGCGGCGGTACGCCCGCTCGCGCCGGCAATCCGCACGGAGACCGTCGCCTCGTGGTGCGGGTCGAGATTCACGAGTGCCAGGTGAATCGTCCCGGAGACATCGCGCGCCGCAGTGGCATCGACCGCCGGCAGTGCGATCGTGCCGTACCGGTACCGCGGCGTATCGATTTTCACCGGCAGATAGGTCGCCCCCTGAAACGGCACGTACATCCGGAACACGTAGTACGTGGGGGTGAGGATCATCTCGTCCTTGCGCGTCAGGATCATCGCCTGCAGGACGTTGACCATCTGGGCGATGTTGGCCATGCGGACGCGATCCGCGTGCCGCTCGAATATGTTGAGCGAGATCGCCGCCACCAGCGCGTCGCGCAGGCTGTTCTGCTGATACAGCACGCCGCGATCCGGGCCCGGCTCCGGGTCGTACCACGTGCCCCACTCATCGACGTAGAGCGCCACCCGCCTCTGCGGATCGTACCGGTCCATGATGGCGGAGTCCCGGGTGATGTACTCATCGATCCGCTCGGCGGCCTGCAGCGTCGATACCCACTGATCCTCGCCGAAGCCGGTCGCGGCGCCCTTGTGCTTCCAGTTGCCCGTCGGAATGGTGTAGTAGTGCAGAGACAGCGCGTCCATCTGCTCGCTCGCGCGCGCCATCAGGACATCCACCCAGTGATAGTCATCATCGTGCGAGCCGCTTGCGACCAGGGTGATCCCCTTGGGAGCGTGGTCCCTGACGAAGGTGGCGTAGCGGCGGAAGAGATCGGCATAGTACTCCGGCCGCATGTTGCCGCCGCAACCCCAGGCTTCGTTGCCGATGCCGAAGAAGGGCAGGCGCCAGGGCCGCTGCCGCCCGTTCGTACGGCGCAGCCGTGCCAGGGTGCTCGGCGAATCGGAAGTGATGTACTCGACCCAGTCCGCCATCTCCCGCGGGGTGCCCGAGCCGACGTTCCCGGTGAGATAGGCGTCGGCGCCGATCAGTTCGGCGAAATCGAGAAACTCGCTCGTGCCGAAGGAATTGGGCTCCACCACACCGCCCCAGTTGGTGTTGATCCGGGCGGGCCGCTGCGCGCGCGGCCCGATGCCGTCGCGCCAATGGTAATCGTCGGCGAAGCATCCCCCTGGCCAGCGGATCACGGGCACGTGAAGCGCCTTCAATGCCGCGAGCACGTCGTCACGGTACCCGTCAGTGTTGGGAATCGATGAGCCGGGCCCCACCCACACGCCGCCGTAGATCCCGCGGCCGAGGTGCTCGGCGAACTGGCCGAAGATGTGGCGATCGATCCTCGGGCCGGGCGCATCGGCGCGTACGGTGAGCGAGACCGCCTCGCGGCTTGCGGCGCCGGCCGGCACGGCGATGAGGACGCCGCAGAGCGCCAGCACGACGGCCCCGAGCGCCGCCAGCGGATTCAGCCTGCTCATGGAGCCCCCCTCTCTGGTAGCGCTACCGGTCGGCCCAGAGTATTGTCTTAGTTATTCGAGCTGTCAAGGCGGGAGCCGGCCGGACTCCCCGCCGGCTGCCAGCAGGTCGTGAGCTTCGGGATGGCGCTGCATGTAGTGTGCGACGAAAGGACACAGCGGCAGGACCTTCTCTCCCCGCTCGCGCACCAGTGCCAGCGCCCCGGCGACCAACGCCTTGCCGATACCGCCGCCGCGAAGCGCCGGCGGCACTTGCGCGTGGGTCATGGCGACGATGCGCCCATCACGGTGATAGTCGATGAACGCCAGCGCGTCGCCCACTGCAAGCTCGTAGCGCCGCCGCACCGCATCATCGCGAACCGCCAGCGCCACCGGCCCGTTCTCCCCGCGCCCTTCCTACCCTCGGCCGCTCAGCTCCTTCGCCAGCGCATCGGCGTGGTAGACGTTCTGCAGCGCATCGAGCAGGATCGCGCTGTCAACCGCCACGGCCCGGTTCATCGTGCCGTCATACCAGAACGAGCCGCCGAGCGAGGGCAGGTTGCCATCGAAGATCAACCCCACCAGATGCGCATCGCGGTCGATCACCGGGCTGCCGGAATTGCCGCCGACGATGTCGTTGGTGGAGACGAAGTTGAACGGTGTCGCCGGATTGAGGCGGTCCCGCGCCGCCAGCCACGCTTTCGAGAGCTCGTACGGATCGTAGCTGCGCGCGTAGGGATAGAGGCCCTTCACGGTGGTGAACGGGTCCACGTTCCGGCCGTCCTTGTCCCAGCCTTTCACGACCCCGTAGGACAGCCGCTCGGTGAAAGTGGCGTCGGGGGAAATGCTGGTGCCGTAGAGGGCGAAGCGCGCCCGCGCGATCTTGGTGGTGTTCGCCTCGATGGGAGCCTTGACCTCGTCCTCGAACGCCTTGCGCGCCTTCAGGTAGTACGGCAGGGCTTCGCGCGCCAGCGCGATCATCGGATCGCTCGAGGCGGCGACCGCCTTCTGCCCGCCCGCCCAGAGCGCCTTGCGGACGGCGATATCGGCGAGCTTCGTGCCGCCGACCGCGCGGTCGGCAATCTCAGCCGGTGAGGCCGTCGCGAACAGCTTTTTGACGACGGGCGCATCCGACCCCAGCAGATCGCGCATCAACGTCAGCGAGGACGTGAGCCGCAGTTTGTCGTAGCCGGGATAGACCGGCGCTGGGGAGAACAACTGTTGCTCGAGGAGCGGCAGACTGGCCGAGCGATATTCCTCGAACCGCTGCGTGTCGGGCAACGTGCGCTCGTATGCGCCCAGGACGATCGGGAAGGCGATGTCGTAGAGCCGGGAGACGAACCCTTGCCCGTTCTGTATGACCAGCATCACGTAGGGGAGGAACATGCCGTTGAAACGCGTCTGGGCGGCGGCAACCTGGTCCCAGGCACCGTCAACCTTGGCCGCCAGCGCCGGATCCGCCTGCACCTTGGCGCGCAGCGCCGCCTCCTCGCCCGCCTTGCGGGCGAACGCCTGCGGCTCGTTCAGCGCCTCCAGTTGGCCATCGAAGGACTTGATGGCGTTGTCGATGAAGAAGAGATCGCCGCGGGCAATGCGCGCGTTGCCCGCGCTTTCGGCGGAGAACGCCTCGAGCAGTCCCTGCATGTGGCTGAAGACCTGCAGGATGTCCGGGAAGATCGGATAACGCAGTGCCTGCAGCTGCGCGAGAGTGTCATCACGCTCCGTGCCGCCGGGATTGCCGGAGGTGAAGACCAGCTCCCCGGCCTTGGGACCCGTCGCGGATACCGGGAAATAGTCGGGCGTGTGCGCCGGCTTGCCGTCGACGTACACCCGCATGATGCTGACGTCGAAGTCGTACCGCGGAAAGTTGAAGTTGTCCGGATAACCCCCGAAGAAGGAAGTCGACTGGCTCGGCACGAACACCAGCCGCACGTCCTGATAACGCCGGTACTTGTAGAGCCAGTCCTGTCCGCCGTGGTACAGCGCAACCACCTCGCACCGCCACATCTGCGGCTTGCCGCTCACGCAGGCGGTCTCGAGTTTGCTGGTCGCGGCGCGCTGGGCGGCCGTGTAGGCCGCGCCGCTCTTGCCTTGCGTCGCCCGGTCGACGGTTGCGGTCACATCGGTGAGGTGGACGAGCTGCTCGACTTCCATCGCCGGGCATTTGGGCTCGGCCTGCCGGGTGGCCGCGTAGAAGGACTGCCCCATGAGGTTTCGCCCCGGCGACGACAGCCCCTCCACGCACTCGACGGCACAATGGTGATTGCTGAGCACCAGGCCGTCGGGGGAAACGAACGAGCCCGAGCAGCCGCCGGCGAGACGCACCGAGGCAAGCTGGACGTGCTGCACCCACTGCGCCGAAGGAGTGAAGCCGAACCGTTGCTGCAGCGCCGCGACCGGCAGATTGGAGAGCGGCCACATTCCTTCCGCCGCGAATGCCTTCGGTAGCAGGAGGAGCGCAAGCAATGCGCCGACTGGAAGCGCGACCCATTTCTTCATGATTCCCGACTCGGATGAGGGTTTGCATGACGATACGAGAGGTGTGGCTTGCGGGTCAACTTCAGAGGCGGCCGGATGAGCCCGGCCGCCCCGCTTGCGCGGCGAGAGGCATCTCTATTCGCTGATTGCGACCCCATTGAAGGCGGGCACGCCGATCGGATTCGACGTCGCTTCCGGCGTGAGGTCGCCATATTGATCCACGGCGAACACCGCCACGTAACCGCTGCCATTCGCCGAGTAGATGACGGCCAGCCACTTGCGATCCTGCGAGACCGTGATGTCCGTGGGCACTCCCGGCAGAGGCACGGACTTGTAGAACGCCCCGCCCTTGCCGTCGCTGAAGAATATGGAGATCGCGTGGCCCGGGCTATTGCCCGTGTACCACACGTTGCCCGGCCCTTTCGCCACCCAGCACGGCGCGTTGGTCGGATACGGCGGAGTCGGTCCGGCGATCGGGTAGGCATGGCGCTGCCCATCGACGATCACGAAGCTGTCGGGACTATGGGCCGGAGTGAAGCCGAGGATGTTGCCCCAGAAGGCCGCGCCGAGCGGCGTGTTGTTGGCGTCGCTCGGAAGCGCGACCGGACTGACCGACCCGGTGAGCGTACCCCCGCTCGTCAGGCCCACCTGATCCACCGCGCCGGAGGTGAACGTCACTGCGCCCCAGGTCCTGCCCACCGCGATCTGGGCCGCGGATGCATCGGCGAGATGAACGACGGCCCCATCCGCCAGCCCCGACGGCCAGGCATGGCTTTCCAGACAGTTCGCGCCCACCACGAAGAGCTGATCGCGGGTGAGCGCCACCGAATCGGGCTTCACGCAGCCGGGCGCGAGCCGGATCTGTCGCGTGACCTCGACGAAGTCCGCCGCGCGCACGAGCTCGCTGACACTGTTGGAGCCGTAGTTCGCCACGGCGCCGAAGTCGTCCTTCATCTGCAGGATACCGGCATTGTTGCCGGCACCGCCGCGGCCGCCCGTCGCCAGTGTCTGCACCAGCGAGAGCGCCGGCGAGTCGCCCGTTTGCAACTGGTACACCAGGACCTGGTTGGCGCTCGGATCATTGGTGCTCGCGAGCACGAGCACACCCCGGTCACGCTCGCCGGCGACGGCCAGACTGGCCGCGAGGAGTGAGGCGATGACGGTCATGCCGGCGCGGCCGCCCATGGATCGAGTCGAGTTTCGCAGTTGCATGATGCTCTCCTCTCTTGGAATTCGTGATCGCAGGGGAGGGGGCCCGGCGCGACATCGGCCGGGCAGCCTCTTCATGCCGACATAATTCGCCGCGCGCGCGCCGGTGTTACAGATCCGCGCGGCCTTGCCGGTTTGTGGTTTGCGGACCGCTCGCGTTAGAATTCGCCGGGCCGCGCCCCGCGAGCGAGTCGACCCTCCAGTGCTGAAGCAGGATGAGACCGAAGAGCGCCTCCGGCGGCTCATGATCCGCAGTCTCGAGGGCGATTCGGGCGCGCACCGCGAGCTCCTCGGCGTCCTCGGCCGCTTCCTGCGCGGGTACTTCGCGCGCCGCATCGGCACCGGCACGGCCGAGGTCGAGGATCTGGTCCAGGAGAGCCTCCTCGCAGTGCATTTGAAGCGCGACACCTACGACCGCTCGCTCCCCTTCACACCCTGGGCGTATGCCCTCGCCCGCTACAAGCTCATCGACCATCTGCGCCGCCGGCACCGGTCGACCCAGGTGCCCCTCGATGATGCCGGCGATCTCTTTGCCGCCGAGGATGCGGAGGAAGGCGCCCTGCGCACCGATCTCGACCGGTTGCTGCAACGTCTGCCCGACCGGCAACGAAGTCTGATAGAGGACGTGAAGCTGCAGGGCCTCTCGGTCGAGGAAGCGGCGAAGAAGCGTGGAGTGACCGCGGTGTCGGCGCGCGTCATGCTCCACAGAAGCCTAAAGTGGTTGAATCAGGCTCTACGCGATGAGAACGGCTGACCTCATAGAGCTTCTCGCGCGGGACGCGAGGGCGACTCCTCCCGGAGTCGGGAATAGAAGGCTGCTGGCGGCGCTGGTCGCGGGCGGCCTCATCACGCTCGCCATCGTCGTAATGGGCCTGCGCTGTCAAGCACTGCTGGCCGCCGCGCAGCAATCGTGGTTCTGGATGAAAGCCGCCTATACGGGGCTCCTGACCATCGGCGGCGTGATCATGGTCAGACGCCTGTCCATGCCGGGCGCGCGCCTCGGCGCCGCGCCACTCGCCGCGGCGCTCGTCATTCTGGCCATGCTCGCGCTGGCCGCGGGTCAGATCCTCTCCGCGGCCCCGGCCGCCCGCATGGCCCTCTGGCTCGGTCACACCTGGAAGGTCTGCTCGCCGCTCATTCTGCTGCTCGCCGTGCCGATCTACGGCTGCCTGGTCGCCGCCATCCGCAGGCTCGCGCCCACCCGCCTCGCACTGACCGGCGCCGCGGCGGGCTTCGCCGCCGGCGCACTGGCGGCGACACTCTACGGACTGCACTGCCCGGAGCAGGCAGCGGTTTTCGTCGTCACCTGGTACACGCTTGGAATCGCCGCCGCAACGGGGCTCGGAGCCCTCATCGGGCGCCGGCTGCTGCGCTGGTAGAAATAGTCGGCAAGTGGGCCTCCGCCCCGCTACTCGTCGCCGGCCTGCAGCTGGAACTTGATGCGGAACGCGTAGCAGGCGGTGATCGGCCGGCCGTTCTCCGTGCTCGGCCGATAATGTCCGGAGCCGGCGCTCGCCAACCTGAGAGCGCCCTGATCGAGTTGCGCGATTCCCGAGGATCTCAGGATCGTGGGAGCTGCGGTGAGCCTTCCGACCGGGTCGACGCAGACGCGAACGGCA
This sequence comes from Steroidobacteraceae bacterium, assembly GCA_035552895.1. GTDB lineage: Bacteria > Pseudomonadota > Gammaproteobacteria > Steroidobacterales > Steroidobacteraceae > 13-2-20CM-66-19. The sequence goes on along the minus strand of DATNEU010000027.1, from coordinate 114,031 downwards.
GCGGCCCCGGCTTCACCCAGGCGCCGCGCCATCGCAGGATAGTAGTTTTCCGTAGTCGGGAAGCCGGCGCCTGGTCCTCCCAACACGAGGTGGACCGGCTTCGCAATAGCGAGGGGAACGACGCGGGGCACGGAGGAGTGAGTCACCACGATCGTGTCAGGGTCCGGAACAAAGTCGAGCGACAGGTTCGGCTTTGGCAGACTGATCTTCGGGGTGGCGGAAAGACTCGGCGTCGGCAGGCGGGGCGCCTGCTCGGGTCGCCGAGACCGATTCACCATGTCGATGTGGATGTCGCCGGGTGCAACCGCAGCGGCGGGCCGGGCGAAGTCGGTCAGATACACATAGAAGACGGCCACGTGCAGGCAGGCGATCGCGATCATCGCGATCGTGCGGCGCGAAAGACGCGAGAAGTCGAAACCGCCGTGGGCGAGCAGCAGGCGCTGGCCGGAAGCGGAGCTGCCCGTTGGCACCGTCGCGCAGGCGAACTCGCGTGCAATGACCCGCGTCGCCCAGCAGCATCCCAGCCCGAAGCGAATGCGCGCGAAGGCTCCCCGGCGCGCCATCAGGTCGGCGAGCCACTCCTCCTCCAGCCGCGCCGCGAGATCCGGCGGCGCCTGGCGCGCCGCGCACTGCACCAAGGATCGCGCCGCCGCGAAGTCCCATGTTGCCGATACGGAATGAGTCTCGTGTTGCCCGCTCATGCCGTCACTCCTCTCCCGAAGCTCGCGAAGATCTCGCTCGCGCGCGCGAGGCCACTCGGTGTCAGGCGATAGAGCCGGCGGCGCGGCCGGCCGGCGCTCACCGGATCGATGGCTTCCCAGCGGCTGATGAACCAGCCGGCGGACTCGAGCCGCAACAGAATCGGATAGAGGGTGCCCGAGGCGAGTCTGCTGCGCTTCTGCACGTCCGCTCCCGAGAGCTCATCCGAGGGATTCTCGAGAAACGCCTCCAGGGCCCGCAGGGTCTGGAGCGATATCCGCACGTGGCCATCCCGCTTACCCATAGTTGCAAGTCTATATAGGGTCCGTCCGGAATACAATCCCCCGCCGGCACGATGGTTGCTATCGTCCGTGAAATGACGACCGCGGGCAGCGACGACAGAGAAACGAAGTACCTCCGGCGGGGGGGAGAAATGCTCGAAGTCACGCTGAAGAGCATCGGCGACGCCGTCATCGTGACGGATGTCCCCGGGCGCGTGACTTTCCTCAACCCCGTGGCGGAGCAGCTCACCGGCTGGCCGCTCGCGGATGCGCGCGGGCAACCCTTTGAGAAAATTTTTTTCATCGTCAACGAGCAGACCGGCGCGCCGGTCGAGCATCCGGTCGCCAAGGTGCTGGAGACCGGGGGCATCGTCGGGCTCGCCAACCACACGGTGCTGATCGCTCGCGACGGGCGTCGCATACCGATCGACGACAGCGGCGCTCCGGTACGCCTCGCCAACGGCGAGCTCGTCGGGATCGTGGTCGTCTTCCGCGACATCACGGATCGCAAGCTCGCCGAGCGGCAGCGAGCCTGGCTCGCCGCTCTCGTCAACTCGTCGGACGATGCGATCGCCAGCAAGACCCTGGATGGCGTCGTGACCTCCTGGAATCCAGGCGCGGCGCGCCTCTTCGGCTACAGGCCCGAGGAGATCATCGGCAAGTCCATCACGACCATCATTCCGCCGGAGCTCTACGCCGAGGAGGATGAGATCCTCGCGCGCCTGCGGCGCGGCGAGAGCATCGAGCACTACGAGACGGTGCGCGTTGCGAAGGATGGCAGGCGGATCGACATCTCCCTCACGGTCTCACCCGTCAGGGGTGAGGACGGCACGATCATCGGCGCATCGAAGATCGCGCGCGACATCACGCGGCGCAAGCGCAACGAGCTCGCGCTGCGCGAGGCGGACCGGCAAAAAGACGAGTTCCTCGCCACACTCGCTCACGAGCTGCGCAACCCCCTCGCCCCGATCCGCGCCGCCGCGGAGCTGCTCAAGAACGCGAGCAGTCTGGCACCCGAGCTGCGCGCGGCGACGGCCATCCTCGACCGGCAGGCGCGGCAGATGACCCATCTCGTCGATGACCTCCTCGACATGTCGCGCGTCACGAGCGGCCGAATCCGCCTGCACCGCGAGCCACTCGATGTGGCGGAGCTTCTGCGGACCCTCGTTGACACTTATCGCCAATCCGCCGAGATGGCCCGGCGACAGCTCATGCTCGCGACACCGGGCGAGCCGGTCCATGTGGACGGAGACCGTACCCGGCTCACGCAGGTCTTTTCAAACATTCTTCACAACGCGGTGAAGTACACCCCCCCGGACGGAAGGATCGAGGTCACGCTCCGCACGGACCGCGGACATGCGATCGCCAGTATTCGCGACAACGGCATGGGCATACCGGTGGAAATGCTCGACCACATCTTCGAGCCATTCGCGCAGCTCGATCGATCGTACGAGCGTCCGGACGGTGGCCTCGGGATCGGGCTCACGCTCGCCAGGCGGTTGGTGGAGCTGCACCAGGGCCGCATCGAGGCCCGCAGCGCCGGCCGCGGCAACGGGACTGAATTGCTGATCGAGCTCCCGTCCACGACGGCGACGCCCCCGAAACGTGCGAGCGCTCCGGAGGAGAAGGCCGATCTCACCGTCAGCCGCAGAGTCCTCATAGCCGATGACAACCATGACGCCGGAATCAGTCTGAGCATGCTGCTGCAGTCGATGGGCCACGATACTCGCGTTGTGCACGACGGCATCGAGGCCCTGGAAGAGGCGGAGCTCTTCCACCCCGAGGTCGTGCTGCTCGATATCGGCATGCCGAGGCTGGACGGTTACGAGACGGCGCGCCGGATGGCGAGCAGGCCCTGGGCGGGCGGAACGCAGATCGTGGCCGTGACGGGTTGGGGTCAGGAAGCGGATCGGCAGCGGGCGAAGGCAGCCGGTTTCCACCGCCACCTAGTCAAACCCGTGGATGTCGGCGCGCTGCGGGAAGTCATGTCGGACGGTTGGCGTTGAAGCCGATGCAGATGCGCGGCTCGTCGCTTCCGTGCGGCTCCACGTAGTGCTCCATCCAGCAAGGGAAGAGGACGAGCAGCCCCGGGCTCGGGGTCAGTTGAATGTCGGCGTGCCCGTTGGGGACGGAGCCCTTGAGGGTTCCGTGAATGACGCCGGGACGAGGATCGCGGAAGGCGAGCGCGCCCGAGCCCGCGGGCACCTCGAGATAGAAGCTGCCCGAGAGCAGCGAGCCCTCGTGAAGGTGCAGGAAGTTGAATCCGCCCCGATCGTGCAGGTTGACCCAGGACTGCAGTCCAAACGCCTCGCCGCCGCGCCCCATCTCGGCGAGCGCCGCGGCGCAGGCAGCGTGAACGGCCGCCCGCAAAGGGGCCCACACGGGCCGCTCCAGAACGTCCATCTCCTGGCTGTTCCAACCGCCGCGGTTCGTCCGGCCCGCGTGCGCGGGACTTGCCGCGCGAGCGCTGAGCACCCAGCTCGTCCACTGCGCGAAATGCGGCTGCAGCGCCTCGAGACGCGCCTGCCAGATCCGCGTCGGAAAAATGTCGAACGACCGCAACTGCGGCGATTTATCTGCCACTCTCGAGACCTCGGTCCACACCGCTGAGATGCACGGCGCCCGTCGGATCGCGCGTGATCCGCAGGGTCATCCGCCGGCCACGGAAGGTGATGTCGCGCAGGGTCAGCGAGCGCCATCCGGGCGGCAGAGCCGCAGGATACGCCGGCACGAGCCCGCCTTCCCGAATCCTGAGGCCGGTGAGCCCGTAGATCAGACTCTGCAGGTACGACCCGGAGCCGGTGAGGAACGGTCCGACCTCGTTGCCCGCGGTTTCCGTGCAGGCGTCGTACGGCGGCTTGAGCGTCCCACCGGTCTCGAAGAGCGCGATCCAGGCTGCCGCCCGGGAGCCGAGGTCTGCCTCGTCGGCGGCCGACACGCGCGGCAGGATACCCATGCTCACCTGCCCGACGGAGCTCGCGGCATCCAACCCTATGGCGTGGCGGTAGTCACTGCGTCGCAATGCGGGCGACATCTCGAAATCCAGGGCGGGGAGAAAAAGCAGCGCCACCGGTCCGCCGCCGAAATCCTTGCCATGGGTCGTCACCGCCGGCGCGAACGCGAGATGATATTGCCCGCCGGGCGCCATGGGTATGTACAGCCCGCGCGCGATGCGGCGCCACGCGGGATCCGGCTGCTCGCCCACGATGCTGGCGGCCGCCGTCGCGATATCGAGCGCCTTCGCCGCTCCGAGGTTGGTGAACGTATCGTCGGGGATGTCGGCATTCGACTCCGCGACCGAGGTGACGTGCAGGATGTCGTAACGCTTGCGGCTCGGGTCGTATACCGCGCGGCTCGCCCAGAAGCGCGCCACGTCACGGATCACGGGCCAGCCGTGAGCGCGCAGCCAGTCGCGGTCGAGCGTGGCGAGATAGTACTGCCATTGGGCAATGGCGACTTCGGAATTGACGTGAATCTCGGTGTCAGAAAGCAGATGCGCGGAGTACGGCGTCTGATCGGTGCCGTTTTGCGGGTCCGACTCCCATGGAAACATGGCGCCCTCGTAGCCATGCTGCCGCGCGCGATCGCGCGCCGCGGCCAGCGTGCGCTCGCGAAAATCCACGATCGACTCGGCGCGGCGGGGATGAAGCAACAGCAGCGCGGGAAACATCCAGGTGTCGCTGTCCCAGAAGACGTGACCGGCATAGCAGAGCGTCAGCCCGCAGGGGCCCGTCGCCCACGCGGTGTCGGCAGTCGAGCTCGCGAGCAGATAGTAGAGCTGCGCATGGGCCACCTCCTGCGCCCGCGGGTCGCCCTGGATCACGATGTCCGGCTGCCAGAGGGCCTGCCACGCGGCGCGTTGCGCGCTCGCGAGGCCTTCGAATCCGCGCGCGCGCGCCTGCCGTGCCAGCTCGAGATCCTGCCTCGCATCGCCGCCCCAGCCGGCCCGCGAGAGCGCGACATACTTGGTGAAGTCGTACGTGCGGCCCTTCTCGGCGCGAAATGTCGCTTCGAGCGCGAGTCGATCCGTATCGCGGCGCAGATCGACCCGGATCGACCGCGCCGCGGCCGGCAACGAGACCGCGGCCGCCATCGCCATGGTCAAACCGCTGTCCGCCCGGCCCGACAGCCACAACGTGCCGGCGTGAGCATCGCCGCCGGTATCGGTGACCTGCGTGTAGCCCGGATACCAGAGAGCGGCTCGGTCCGGTGTGGCGGGCGGATGCGGTTGCAGCGCGATACCGCGAGCCGCGAGCTCCCGCTCCTGCTGCGGGCCGCTCCAGCGGCCCAGCGGAAATCTCGGCGTGTGCCGCTGCCAGAGAGTCAGCGGGAATGAGAGTCGTATCCAACCGTCATGGTCGGCCCTCACCGAGAGACGGGTCACCGCGAGATGCGGTGAAGACTCGCTGACGAAAGTCACGACGCGAACGGCCAGCCGCTGCTGCCCGTCGGCGTAGGAGTATCGCGTGGTCAGCATGCCGGCGCGCATGTCCAGAGTCTGGCGGTAGCCGGCAAAATGCGCTGCCGTGAGGGGCGCTTCGTTGATCCACTCGCTGCGCGAGCCGGCGGCGCCCGCCGCCACGTCGATTTCCGTCCATCCCGGGACCAACGCGGGTCGCGAGATGTCCCCCGGGCTATAGTCCATGAAGCCGACCAGGTAGGTTTGCGCAGCGTCGGTGCCGCGCGGCGTCGTCACGGTCGCGATATAACCGTTGCCGAGGAGACCCGGGAAATAGGCCGGCAGTTGCTCAAGCCCCGCGCTCAGGCGAAAGCCGTCGCCGGCCTGCGGCGCCGCGGATGCGGCGAGCGGAAGCATCGCGACCAGAGCGATGCCGGCGGCTCGTGCGATCACTGCGGGCGCCTCACGGCGAGGTACACCGTGCTCCAGAGCTGCGCCGCGTTGGATTCGTCGGCGTCGGCGGCCGAGGAACCGAAGGGCCGCAGTTGGTAATGCGAGCCGGCATACGACCACGACCAGAGCTCCGCATTCTGCATGGAGCGGGTGGCCTCGATGGCCGTCCAGAGGATCCGCTGCGCATTGACGAGATCGGCACGCACCGCGGCCGGAAGATCATGCCGCGCGAGCTGGCGCGCCAGCCCCGCGGCGAAGAGCGCCTGCTGCCAGGACCAGACGACCGTGCCATGGTAGGCGTTTCGGTCCAACTGACGCTGCAGGGCAGTCGTGCAGAACACCGGATTGGCAACCACCATGCCGGCGCCGGTCATCAGGCCCGCCGGGAACGGACGGATGAGCTCCGTGACGATACGGTCCAGGTCCCGCGGCGCGGGCTGCGCGAAGAGGAGCAGAAAGCCCTCATCCGAGTGCATTACCGGAACCGGCTCGCCGGATGCGGACAACGATAGTGCCGGATAGCGCAGCGCGCCGGAACCGAGCGCGGCGAGGGCGGGTCCCGACGGCACGCCTTGCGCGTCGGCATAGATCTCGACCGCATTCGCCGCGACCGGATGGCTGAGGGAGACCGTGAAGAGCGGCGGCGCCCGCTCTCGCCAGACGCCCGCCATCCTGGCGGCATCCGCGAACAGCGCGCGATCCGCTGCGCTCAGATACGGCGACAGGAGTCCGCTGCGCGCCAGCCTGGCCGCAGCATCGAGCGCCGCCGGAACCAACACGGCATCGACGTCATACGGATACTTGCCGCCGCCGAGGCCGGTTCCGCTGTCGCGCCAGTCACCGACGGTCTCCCCGGGCTTGAGCCCGATGAGGTGTGCGACGGCGGGGTCTTTGGCGAAAGCGACTCCGCTTTGCACGACGTAGCGCAGGTTCTTCACGAGCGCCGCCCCGCGGGTGCCTCGCCGCTCGAGCGGGCCACCGACCGCCGCGGCGAGAAATGCCGCGGAGCGTTGCCGCATTCCGGGTCGGAGCAACCACTCGGCGGCGACGGGCGCGAGCAGATAATCCTCATCGATCATCTTATAGTCGTACACGGGCACCGCGGAGCGCGAGCCGTTCGCCCGCATGTGATCGAGCACGGCTTGCTCGCCGATATCCTCCTCGTGCGCGACCTCCCCCTCGCTCGAGAGACGCTCGAGAACGGAGTCGAGGCCGTCCTCGACCGCGGTCGGACTCAGCACCGGCATCAGCAGCCGCAGGCTCATCAGCGTGTCGCGCCCGAAGTAGGTGTCGAAGCGCCAGGAGCCGGCGAGGAGCTTTTCGCGATAGGCGAGGAAGGTCAGCGTCTCGCGGGCCGAGAGCTCCCCTCGCGACGGGTCGCGCAGCAGATCGTGCCCGTCGAGCGGAACGAGAGGCGCCTCACCCGTGAGGCCCGTGATCCGAAGGTCGATGGCGCCGTCCCTGCCCGCGAGGATGTGTCCGCCGCTCACCCGGCCGTCCAATACCCCGATGGTCAGACGATAGCTCACCGCGCCATCCAGCCGTTCGCGAGACCACGTGAGGGCATGGTCGCTCACGGCGGGCGCCACGGCGATCCCGGGGGGAAGCGTTCCCAACGCCTGAAAATCGCGCAGGACGCGGACACTGGAGAGCACCGCCTGGTGGATGTCGAGGCGAGCGTCCGCGAGCGTGATCTCGGCAGTCAGGCCGTACAGCATCCTTCCCTTCGCATCGCGCGCCTCTGCGGGAATGGGCTTGCCGCGGAGCTTCCACGCGGCGTTCCCGTGCTGACGGGCGAACCAGAGACCCACTCCGCTGTTTCCGGCGGGGAAGGCGATGATGATGCGGGGAATCGGCCCACCGCGAAGCAGCAGGTGCGCGGCGACCGGCCCCTCCCGCAGGAAGTCGTTGAGGATCCCGCCCTGGCGCACCTCGAAAGCGAGCTGCCTCGGCGCCGCCTGCGCTGCGGCTGACGAGGCTGCCGACAGGAAAATGAGCGCGCAGGACGCGGCGCATCGCAGGATGAGTGAAGCTCGTGAATGACCCATGAGGGCAGCGTCCTCCGACCGCTTGTGGCGTAGCGGCGACTTATAGCCTGTTCACCCGCCGCCGTCATCCCTGGGCGCATTTCCATCGCGCCATGAGAGGGGTCGGAATGCCGGCGAGACATTAAGTGATTCAGGAATAGCGGAGATCTCTCGCTCAAACGTCTACTCCCAAGATGACCGCTCGCTCCTCAACGGTCGTGTCGGACCGTCGCGCCGCCCAAAAGCCCGGCCCAAGCTGCGCGCCCGCGTTGTTGCGATCGAACAACAGCCATTTCCGGGCGAGGGTGATCGCTCCATTCGATCTCGCCGCCGGCTGGCGGCACTTTCCACTGGGGGAATTTGCATGAGAGTCAAAGACAAGCACGCACCCCGCCGGGGTGCTCATTCGGCCTCGCAAGGGGCCACCGCGACCACCCGCGCCATGCCCGCGCTCCCATCCCGACGCTCCAGGCTGGCGGGCACCGGTGCGAACAGCGTGGCGGCCGTCATTGCCGGGATCCTCGGCGCGAGCGCCCTCGCCGTCGCCGGCAGCGTGCACGCGCAGAACGCGGCCACGGCGGCGCCTCCTGCCACGAATGCGCAGATGGGCATGACGACCACGCAGAATCTGCAGGAAGTCGTCGTCACCGCCACGGCAACCGCGGTGAAGAAGCTGGACGCAAGCTACAACATCGTGTCAGCTTCCCTGCAACAGATTTCAATGGCGAACCCCAGCAGTACGGCCGAAATCTACAAACTCTCGCCCGGCGTCTGGCCGGAAGCATCCGGCGGACCCACCGGCGTCAACATCGACGTGGCCGGGTTTCCTCTCGGCGGCGGCGATTCTCCGTATTTCACCACCATGATCGAGGGTACGCCCCTTTACGGCGCTCCTTTCCTGTCCTTCATGGACAACAGCTCGCTGATGCGCATGGATGATACGGTCGAGCGCGTCGAGATCGTTCAGGGCGGAACCAGCGCAATCTTCGGTCCGGGGCAGCCGGGCGCGACGGCGAACTTCATCCTGCGGACCGGCTCGGACGAGCAGCAGGGGTCGGTCGGCCTCACCTACGGCTCGGAAGGGATGTACCGCGCGGACCTGTTCGAAAGCGGCAAGCTGGCGGAGGGCTGGTACGGCAGCGTCGGCGGCTATTACGAGAAATCCGACGGCATACGGGATCCCCAATATCCTGATGTGATCGGTGGCCAGCTGACGGCCACGTTGAAGCACACTCTCGACCACGGGTCGCTCATGTTCTGGGCCAGAACCCTGCACGAACACGATCAGTGGGTCGCCGACTTTCCCTATACCGTTTCCAACGGCTCGGTTCACACGTACCCCGGGTTCGATCAGCTCGACTCCACCTACAACAGCAACCGGCTCGAGAATTTCCAGGTTCCCGATCCGGCATGCAACTGCTTCGAGAACGACAACATCGCCGACGGCCGCGGCGCCGACCTGAACTATTTCGGGTCGCAGCTCAAGGAGGCATTCGGCAACGGCTTCTCGATCAGTAACAGCTTCATATTTGATGGCGGGTCCGTCCCCACCCACGCGTTGATCAACAACGGCAATCCCGCGACGCTGGCGTCGTTCATCTCCGGCCTGACCCTGCCGGCCGCCCTCACGCCGGCCGACGTCCAGGCCACCTTTGACAATGGCCAGCCCGTGAATCCCGCTCAAAGCGTGGTCTCCCAGCAGGTCTGGTACGTGCAGAAGAAGATCGTCAGCGCCATCGACGAGTTTCGCGTAAACAAGGAACTTGGCTTCGGCAATACCCTGACCCTTGGCGTGTATGCGGCCCGCTACACCATGAACGACAACTGGTCATTGGGCTCCAACGTGCTGATCACCAATCAGCCGAACGCGTCGCCGATCATCCTGTCGGCCACCGCAGGCGGAAACATCTATCAGGTGAGCAGCCCACAGGGCATTGTGAATGCCAACGGCGGCTACCAGATCCTCCAGAACGGCCGCGCCACGAATATTGCCCCCTACATTTCCGATTCCTGGAAGATCGACCGGTGGCTGTTCGATGCTGGGGTACGCGTCGAGCACATCAGCCTGAGTCAGCAGACATCCAACCTCTCACCGGTTCAGATGGGCACGCAGTATGACCTGTGGGACAACGCGGTCGAACTGCCCAACGGCACGTGGTCTTACGGCCACGAAAATAACACCATGCCGACCTTCTCCGTGGGCGCCAATTACGAGTTCAATGACAACATGAGCGCCTATGTGCGCATCAACAATGGCGTGCTCCTGGAGAACTTCGACGACGTGCGTTGCAACGTCTACAACGGCTCGAACGGATGCCCCAACAGGACGCCGCTGCAGACCGTGCAGAACCAGGAGTTCGGCTTCAAGGTTCAGAGCCGCTGGACGCTCATCGACGCGTCGATCTATCGCAAGACCTTCAAGGGAATTGCGTATACGCCCACGAATCTCGGTGGCGTGCCCATCGGTCCCGCTTCCACCTTTGGATCGACCTCCATCGGCGGACGACTCGACGGCAGCGTGAATCCCCTCGCCAGCAGCGATAACGACGCCGCGAGCTCCCTCAGGCTCACGGTCAGCGCCATCTACGAGAATGCCCACTACAAGGACTTCCTGGGCTGCTTCGTGTACACCAACATCAACAATCAGCAGGTCTGCGGCGCGATCAACGGCAACCAGCTCGCGCGTCTGCCGAAGTTCCAGTTCCGGTTGACACCGAGCGACACGCAGTCCTTCGGCTGGGGGACATTGACGGAGCAATTGACGTACGAGCAGATCGGCCGCCGCTTCCAGGACGAGTCGAATCTGACGCCGCTGCCCTCGTACTACGACCTGGCTTTCGGCGTCGACGCCATGATCGGGGAGAAGTTCGAGCTGCGGGTGCTCGGCTCGAACATCACCAACCAGCTCGGCCTGACGGAGGGTAACGCACGGTTCGGCGGCAACACGGTGCAGAACAACGTCGGTTTCGGCCGCTCCATCCTCGGCCGCGAGATCAACGTAACAGCCAAGTACTACTGGTAAGGACACAGGGACGCCCTCCCCTCACGGCGACGTGAGGGGAGATTCCGCCCCTGAGCGGGATGGCGGCGGCGCTCTCCCCCCGAGCGCCGCCGCGCGATTTGAGTCCGCGCGGCCTTCCCCGGCCGCGCTGCGGACCGGCTCCTTCCGTGCGAGAATTGGCCGGCCGTTCCTGCAATTCCCGGGGTTCACCTCGAGTGTCCGTTCCGGCTTCCATTCTCGAAGAGATGCGCGCCATCAGCGCCATGCTCCAGGCGGGCCAATTCACCGCCGCGCACGAGCGGCTGGAGGCCATCGCCGAGGCCAACCCGACCTTCGTGGAAGCGTTGCGGCTATTGGCCGGCACCAAACTCGCTCTCGGGGATGCGCGCAGCGCGGAGGCGCTGCTGCGGCGCGCCCTGGAGCTCGATCCGGCCTGGACGGCGACCCACACGACGCTCGGTGAGCTGCTGCTCGCGGGCGGCCGCGGCAGCGAGGCCGAGGGCGCGCTGCAGCGCGCCCTCGAGGGTGGCCGGCCCGATCCGCGCGCGGCCCTCGTGCTCGCTCGTTACTACAACGATACCGGTCGGCCGGCGCGCGCGCTGGCAGTCGCCGCACCGTTTTGCGCGCCCGGCCGGCGGCTGGACCCTGAGCTCGCCACCCAGCACGTCACTGCGCTCATCGCGCTCGGCCGGCACGCGGAAGCCATCGCCCTCTACAGCCAGCTCGCTCAGGCGGCGCCGGACAACCCGGCTCCCGCGCAGCCGCTTGCGATTGCGCTCAACGCCGCCGGGCGGCACGCGGAGGCCGCGCCGATCGCGCACAGGGCCCTGGCGCGCGGCTTCAGGACCGCGACACTCTGCCTGACGTACGCGAAGAGTCTCATGGCGGAGGGCGCCGACGACCGTGCCGAGACCGCCCTGCGGGACTGCCTGCGGCTCGAGCCACGCCTCACCGAAGCCCACAACCACCTCGCACAGCTCATCTGGGTTCGCACGGGCGATCTCGGACAGGCCACGGAAGCGCTCGATCAGGCCCTGCGCACCTACGCGAATGACGATGCGCTCTGGGCGGCCAAGGCGGCCATCCTTCAGGGGGCGGGTCTCGCGCGCGAGGCCTACGAATGCCTGGCGCCGCGGGCGGAGCGCGCTCAGGCACCGCCCGCGCTTCTCGTGCGCGCGGGGCTCGCCGCGCTCGACTTCGATTCGCCCACCGCGTTATCGCTCGCCGAGCGCGCCACCCGCGCCCTGCCCGACAACAGCTCGGTGCGCAACCTGCTCGCGGCCGCGCAGATCGGGGTGGGCGATGCAGGAAGCGCCCTGCAACACATCGAGGCATTGCTGACCCAGGCGCCGGACGATCAGTATCTGATCGCGTTGCGGACGACGGCTTTGCGCCTGCTGGGCGATGAGCGCTATACGCAGCTCTGTGACTATCGGAGCCTGATCCTGCCGCTGAAGATCGAGCCGCCGCCGCCCTGGCGCGACCTCGCCGGCTTTCTCGCCGATCTCACGTCGAGTCTCAACCGCCTCCACGATCCCAACGGCCACGCCCTGCTCTTCCAGTCGCTGCGCCACGGGACCGAGACGACACAGGACCTAACGCGCAGCGCCGAGCCTGCGGTGCGCGCGCTGTTCGAGGCGTTCGCAACGCCTATCGCCCGATATCTCGAGCACATCGGCCGGGGCGCCGACGCCCTGCGCCGCCGCAACGAGGGCGGATGGCGATTCAACGGAAGCTGGTCCGTGCGGCTGCGCAATCGCGGCTTCCACATGAATCATGTTCATCCGCGTGGCTGGATCTCCTCGGCCTTCTATGTCGAGCTCCCCGACGTCATGGCGGATGCCCGCACGGATGAAGGCGTGCTCAGCTTCGGCAAGCCCGGCATCCTGACGGCCCCACCACTAAACGCCGAATACGCCGTCCGTCCGGAACCTGGCATGCTCGTGCTCTTTCCGTCGTATTTCTGGCACGGCACCATTCCCTTCCAGAGCCCACAAACCCGCCTCACGGTCGCCTTCGACGCCGTGCCGGAGCGCTAACCGGCCCTGTTCGGATCGGCAAGAAAACGCATGACGATCCGCTCGATCCGCCACATGTCCGCAGGCTCCTCCTCCTGGCCCACCGCCGCCAACAGCGTGCGCAGACTGCCGTTGAGGTAACCGTCCAGCACCGCGGGATGGATGTAGCACTTGCGGCAGACCGCCGGCGTGTTGCCCAAGCGTTTTGCGACCTGTTTGATGGCTTCGACCTGCGCCTTCTTCGTGGGCGGCTCCTGCTCCTGCTCGGCGAGTGCCAGCACCGCGAGATTGGTCGCGGCCCAGGTGCGGAAGTCCTTGGCGGTGATGTCGCTGCCCGAGATCTCGCGCAGATAGTCGTTGACATCCGCCGAGTCGATGCAATGCCGCTCCCCGGCCTCGTCGATGTACTGGAAGAGCTCGGAGCCCGGAAGATCGCGGCAGTTCTTCACCACCCGCGCGAGCTTGCGGTCGCTCACCCGGCTGACGTGGCGGATGCCGTGCTTGGCCCGGAAATCGAGCTCGATCCGCCCGCCGACGATGCGCACGTGGCGATTGCGCAGGGTCGTCAGGCCGAAGGTGTTGTTTTGCGCCGCATACTCGGGGTTGCCGACCCGCGCCAGGGTATCCTCCATGAGGCGGACCACCGCGGCGAGCACCTTCTCCCGCGGCAGTCCCGGCAGCCCGAGATCCGCCTCGACGCGGCGCCTGATGGCCGGCAGCCCGCGCCCGAACTCGAGCATGTGCTCGTACTTGGTCTCGTCCCGGGTCCGGCGCCAGCGCGCGTGATAGCGATATTGCTTGCGCCGCCGTGCATCCCGGCCGGTCGCCTGCAGATGCCCGCTCTCGAACGGGCAGATCCATACGTCGACCCATGCCGGCGGCACCGCGAGCGCCTTGATCCGGGCGAGCTCGGCCGCCGCCCTGATCACCTTCCCCGCGGGATTGCGGTAGACAAACCCCGTCGCCCGCCGCTCGCGCGTGATGCCAGGCTGCCGGTCGCTGACATACCGCAGCCCGGCGGTCCTGGCCGCATCGAGGTTCTCGGGCGCCGGGACCGGAATGTCCGCAAGCGCGCTCTTGCTGTCCATGAAACTGTCCGCAACGCTGACGCCGCGATGCGGCTCTCATAGCCTTCAACGTCAAACCCGCGCGCAAGGTCCGTGGGCTGAATGCGCCGCGCTCCGGCCGGCTCGCGCCCATGATTTCGGTCGTGTAGGCTTGCCGGGATGGCAACGACCCCCGGTCACGCCGCTGGACTGCAGTGGACGAACACCCGGCGCATCACGGCTCTCGGCGAGCCGCTGCTCGAGCTGCAACCGGCGGATGACGGCGGCGTCCGGCTGGCCTTCGGCGGTGACGTCGCCAACTCCATGGCCTGCCTCGCAAGGATTCTGGGACGGAACGCGGCATCGATCGCGGTAGTTACCGCCCTCGGGGACAGTAGTTACTCGTCCTGGCTGCGGGAGCGTCTTACGCGTGAGGGTATCCGCGTCGTGGAACCCTCAATCGGAGGCGAGCCGGGCATCTACGGACTGCCGCTCGATCCCGCGAGCCATTCCGGCTTCTCATATTGGCGGGCCCAATCGGCCGCGCGCGCCTTCCTCGAGTCCGCCAGTCCACGCGGCTTGGAGGAGCTCCTGGGGGAGCCACAGCTTCTCCTGATCACCGGGATCACGCTCGCACTCTGTTCCCGCGACAGCTTCGAGCACCTCTGCGGCTGGGTAGCTCGGCACCGCGGAGCTTGCCGCATCGTTTTCGATTGCAACTTTCGCAAGCGGTTATGGGACACCGAGGCTGAGGCTCGGGACCGGATCGGCACATTCGAGCGCCTTTCCTCCGTGATCGCCACGGGGGCGGAAGATGAGAGGGCCCTCTGGGGCGCGGCAGACACGGAACAGATCAAAGAGCGCCTCAGCCGCCTGTCGGCCGAATACCTGATCCGCGGCGGTCCCGAGGGTTGCTGGGTAGGCTCGGGGCCGGAATGTCAGCATGTCCCGACCACGCCCGTAGCCATCATCGGCGACACCGCGGGCGCAGGCGATGCGCACCTTGCCGGTTACCTGGCCGCCAGAATCTCAGGACTCCCCCGAGCCCATGCCGGGGCCTACGCGAACCAAGCCGCCGCGGTCATCGTGAGCCAGCGTGGCTCCGCGCCCAGGGAAGGCGCCAGATTCCCGCCTCTGCCGGCTCCGCACCCGCGTAAGCTCGACGCCTGAGGTCCCGGGCGCAGGCGCCAAAATTTGTGCCCGGCTGTCGTTTGCGCGCCGGCCGAGGACGTCTCCAGGGTGAGGCGACGCACCGGGCGGCGCCACGCTGGCAGGCTTTGCGCCGTATCATGCGGTGCGCGCCGACTTCCTGGCTCGCCTCGGCCGGAGCGAGGACGCCCGCAAGGCCTATGAGACGGTTCTCTCGCTCGGGCCTGCGCCCGCCGAGGAGCTTTGGATCCGCCGCAAGCTGCTGATGTTGGAAAGTGAAACCGGGGAAGCCCTGATGCATTGGCCCACAGCCCTCTTCGTCGCAGCCGTCGTGGCCGCCACGGCCGTGGAGCTGTGGCTCGCCGCGCGCCAGATCGCCGCGGTCGAAGCGCACCGGGATCGCGTTCCGGAGCCGTTCACCGGACAACTCTCGCCGGCAGATCACCACAAGGCGGCCGACTACACCGTGGCCAAGATCGGGCTGGGTCGCATCGGCGCGCTGATCCACTCGGGGCTCACGCTGCTCCTGACCGTCGGGGGCGGCATCGCCGCGATCGATGCGCTCTGGCGCCGCGCGGGATGGGGCGAGCCATGGCTCGGCATCGCCGTCATCGCCACCGTGGCCGCGGTGATCGGCGTGGTCGGGCTGCCGCTTTCTCTGTGGCGCACCTTCCGACTCGAGGCCCGGTTCGGATTCAACCGCACGACCCCGAAGATCTTCCTCGCCGATCTCGCCAAGGGACTCGCGCTGGCCGTGCTGATCGGGGGACCCCTGACTCTCGCGGTCCTGGTGCTGATGGATCGCGCCGGCCGGTGGTGGTGGCTCGCGGCATTCGCCTGCTGGCTCGCCGCGACACTCCTCATCACCTGGGCCTGGCCCGCATTCATCGCGCCGCTCTTCAACAGGTTCTCGCCCCTGCAGGACGCCGCTCTCGAGGAGCGTATCGAAGCGCTGCTCGCGCGCTGCGGTTTCCGCTCGAGCGGCGTATTCGTCATCGACGGCTCGCGCCGATCCGCGCACGGCAACGCATACTTCACCGGGATCGGCCGGCACAAGCGCATCGTGTTCTTCGATACGCTGCTCAACCAGCTCGGTGCTTCCGAGATCGAGGCCGTGCTCGCACACGAGCTCGGACATTTTCGCCTCCGTCACGTGCGCCAGCGCCTCATCGTGTCCTTCGCCACGATGCTGGCCGGCTTCGCCCTCCTCGGCTGGCTCACCGCCCGCCCAGCCTTCTACGAGGTGCTCGGTGTCCCGACGCCTTCCCCGCACGCGGCCCTTCTCCTCTTCGCGTTGGCGGGGCCGGTGGCGCTCTTTTTCACCACGCCGCTCGGATCGCTCTGGTCGCGCCGCCACGAGTTCGCCGCGGATCGCTTCGCCTCGGAGCACGCCAGCGCGCGCGAGCTGGCCTCGGCGCTCGTCAAGCTTTATCGCGACAACGCCAGCACGCTCACACCAGATCCCCTCTATACCGCCTTCTACTATTCGCATCCGCCGGCGCTCGAGCGCATCGGGCGGCTGACAGGCGCCTCGACCGCCGGCTGAAGCCGCGCTCACGCCGCCGGGGTCTGCGTGGGCTCCGCCGCGTGCCGAAGGAGCCCGACAATGTCCCATCCCGCTTCTGACGTCGACATCGAGCGCATTGCCCGTGGTCTGATCGAGCGTACGCTGCCGAAACGCGAATGGACGCACGCCGCTCATTTCGCGGCGGCGCTGTGGCTGCTCCGAGACCGGGGCGATGCCGCGTTTCAGGCAATGCCGCCGCTCATCCGCGCCTACAACGAGTCGACGGGCGTGGCGAATACCGACACGAGCGGCTATCACGAGACGATCACGCTCGCCTCGCTCCGCGTCGCGCGCGCGTGGCTCTCGGAGCGGCCGGGGATGGCCTTGCAGGCGATCCTCGGGGAGTTGCTCGCGAGCGCCTGCGGCCGCTCCGACTGGCTGCTCGCCTACTGGTCGCGGGAGCGGCTGCTGTCGGCGGCGGCGCGCAGAGCCTGGATGGACCCTGACCTGCGCGCGTTCACCGCGGAGATGGCGTGCGGTCCTCGTGGAGGAACGTGAGGCCGCTCCGCCGCCTCACCGCTGCCGCGGCGGATACGGGGTGCCGTCCTTGTGGACGAACTTGCGCGTTCCGGCCGGAATCGCCAGATCGATGTCGGGATAGTCGACCGCATCGCTTCCGGGATTGCGCGTGCCGATTTCCAACAGGACTGCCTCGGCATCGGCGCGGTTCTGCAGCTGATGCCCATCGCGCTCGCCGGCTTTGAACCCGGCGCAGTCGCCCGCCCGCAGCACCTCCTCGCCGGCATCGCTGACGAGCACGACCTCACCCTCGAGGACATAGACGAACTCGTCCTCCGCCGTATGCCAGTGGCGCTGGCTCGACCAGACGCCGGGCGGCAGGCGCAGAAGATTGACGCCGAACTGGGTGAGGCCGGCCGCATCGCCGAGCCGGAGCCGCTTGCGCTCGCGGCAAGGCTCATCATGAGGCGACGGATAACCGCTGCCGACGACCATTTGGGTTGCCGCGGTGTCTATTTTCTTCATCGTCCGCCTCCGACAGAATGGGAGCCTTGCCGGACGATTCTACCTTCTGCCGAGGTTCCGATCGATGAGCAGCTCCGACGTCAGTTTCCTGTTCGACCTCGACGGTACTCTGGTCGACAGCGTCTACCAGCACGTGCTCGCCTGGCAGGAGGCGCTGCACTCGGCCGGCATCGAGCTCTCGGTCTGGCGCATCCACCGCAAGATCGGCATGAGCGGCGGCCTCTTCACCGAGATGCTGCTGCGGGAGATCTCGATCGAGATCACACCCACCCTCCTCGAGTCGCTGCAGCGTCAACACGCGGAGGCGTACGCGCGCCTGGTCCGCTGGGTGCGGCCGCTGCCCGGCGCCATCGAGCTGCTCCGCTACCTCACGCAGGCCGGCATCCCCTGGACGATCGCGACCAGCGGCAGGATGGGCTCGGCGAAATACAACCTCGATATCCTGGAGGTCGACCCCGCCAAGATACCGGTCGTCACCCGCGATGATGTTCGCCACGCCAAGCCCGACCCGGATCTGTTCGTCGCCGCCGCCGCCCGCCTGGGCGTCGACATACAGTCCGCCGTCATCATCGGCGACAGCATCTGGGATATGCTTGCCGCACGCCGCGCCCGCGGCCTCGGCGTGGGACTGCTCTCGGGAGGTTACGGCCAGGACGAGCTCGAGCGCTCGGGCGCGATCCGCGTGTACGAAGACCCCACCGATCTCCTGCGGCACATCGACGAGATCGGCGGCCGCCTCTAGTCAACGGGAGACGCCCACATGCAGCTCTACTTCAATCCGGCCTCGCCCTTCGTCCGCAAAGTGCGGGTCACCGCGCACGAGCTGGGGCTCGGCGACAGAATCGAGCTGACCAGCATCAGCCTGACGCCGCTCAGCCCACATGACGGGGTACGCTCCAGCAACCCGCTCGGCAAGATCCCGACGCTCATCACCGACGACGGCGCGGCGCTCTACGACTCGCCGGTCATCTGCGAATATCTCGATTCGCTCGCCGGCCGCAACCGCATCTTTCCCGCGGCCGGCGCCGCCCGCTGGACGGCGCTGCGCCGCCAGGCGCTCGCCGACGGCATCATGGATGCCGCCGTGCTGACCCGCTACGAGCAGGCGGCCCGCCCCAAGGAGCTGCGCTGGGAAGCCTGGGTGGACGGGCAGTTCCTCAAGATCCGCACCGCTCTCGATGCGCTCGAGCATGAGGATCTCGCGGACACCTTCGACATCGGCACGATCTCGATCGCCTGCGCGCTCGGGTACCTCGACCTGCGCTTTGCAGCCGAGAGTTGGCGCACCCGCCGGCCGCGGCTCGCGGCCTGGCTGGCCGCCGTCAGCCCGCGGCCCTCGCTGGCCGCGACGATACCGGCGGCGACCTAGGTCAGGCCGCCGCGGCGCGCCCTGACGACTGCCGCCCGTCCAACTCCTGAATCAGCTCCGCCAGCAGTTTTGCGAGCTCGCCGGCCATTACGGCAAAATCGAGGTCGAACTGCTCGGCCGGGTCGATCTGCTCCTCGTCGGCGCGCTCCGGCGCCACTTCGAGGAACTCGACGCGTTTGACCTGCAGCTTCTCCGTCAGGATGAAGGAGATCCGCCCGTTCCAGGTCAGGCCGAGCTGAGTGGGCCGCTTGCCGCCCGTGATGTGGGCGCGTACATCCTTGCCGTCGAGCGGATGGCGCCGGTAGCGGACGATGGACTTCGCCGGCTCCCCCGATTGCAGCTCGAGGTCCTGCTCGATCGAGAACGAGCCGGAGGCGTCGGACTCCATCAGCCAGGCTGCCATGCAGGCGCTCGGCGCGCGCTCCGTATCGACCTTCTGCACCGCGAGACTGCCGAGCGTGTCGCGCAGCGTCTCGACCAGTTCCTCCGCCCGCCGATCGCTCGCGGAGTCGACCACCAGCCAGCCGCCGCGCGGATCGAGCCATGCGCGGGTCACGCGGCGCCGCGTGAGTGCGCGCGCGCGCAGCTCTTCCAACACCTGCATCTTCAGGGCCCGCATCTGGCGGCGTCCGACCGGGAACCCTTGCGTTTCGGCCTTAAGCCGGGCCCGCCGTTGCGCTTCCTGCCGCACCACCGAGGCGGGCAGAAGCTTCTGATCGATGCCGAGAGCCAGCAGATGATGCTCACCGAGCGTATGCAGCAGGCGCTCGGTCGTGGCGGGCGGCACCCATCCCATGCTGCGCATCTCGAGCGGGCTGCACGGCTGCAGCGGCCGGCGCGCCAGCGCCTCCTCCAGGCTGGCCGCGGACCCGCTCCAATCGGCGGGCAGGCGATAGACGGTCAGATTCTTGAACCACATGGGCTGAATGCTGCGCGCGGCGCACGAAAAGTCGCGCAGTATAGCGGCGCGTATCCGCGATGTCCGCCGCCCGCAGGACGTCCGTGAGGCCGATCCCTGGCTAGGGCCCGCGGATCGGCAGATCTCCCGCAGGCGCGCGCATCAGCGATTGGAGCGTGGCGTGCGAGGTCGCATCCGAGAAGCCGTCAAAGCGCCCCTCCGCCAGGATTTTCGCAGCCCGAGTGAAGCCTCCCCACGCGGTTCCCGCCAGCGCTCCGCCCACGCTGATGCGGCGCACCCCGAGCGCCGCGATTTCCGCGACCGAGAGCGCACTCGCGTAGCCCACGAGAAGATTGACCGGCTTCGGCGCGACGCTCTCGACGACGCGGCGGATGTGCTCGGGCGTTCTGATTCCCGGTGCGTAGAGACAATCGGCGCCGGCGCTCGCGTACGCCTGCAGGCGCGAGATCGTCTCGTCGATATCGGGCCTGCCCACCAGGAAGCACTCCGCGCGCCCAACCAACAGCGTGTCGCCCGCTTCACTGTCGATCGCCTTGCGCGCCGCGCTGATCCTGGCGACCGCCGCGTCCAGACCGTACAGCGGCTGCGCGGCATCACCCGTCGAGTCCTCGATCGAGAGACCGGCGACGCCCGTCTCGACAGCGCGGCGGACGCTCTCAGCCACACCGGCCGGCTCATGCGCGAAGCCTCCCTCGAAATCGGCATTGACCGGCAGGTCCGTCGCATCGACCATCGCCCGCAGGTGCGCCAGAACCGATTCGCGGGACATGCCGCCGTCGGGCCTCCCCTGCGACCACGCAAAACCGGAGCTGGTCGTGGCGAGCGCCCGGAACCCGAGCGCCTGCAGATAGCGCGCGCTGCCCGGATCCCACGGGTTCGGGATCACGAAGCAGCCGCTGCGATGCAGCTCGTGGAACCGACGGCGCTTGTCGGCGGCACTCGCGGCGGTAGCGGACATGGCGGAAGTCTCCGATGGCGTTTGCGGCCATCATACTCCCGAGGGAGGCGAAGCCGCCCGCGCCTGTCGTACGCTTGTCCCACGCGCTGGATCCGGGCATCCTTGCCCGGCCGAGCGCGGCGGCGAGCAAAAGGCGCGACTTTTGCCCGCCGCTCGCCGCCTCCGGCGGCGGGCACCTCCATGTGCCTATCCTCATGACAGGCTCGCGCGAAGGGATCCCGTATCCATGAGCGCGCGAGCCTGGTTGGCCTTCCTGACCCTCGGGATCACCTGGGGCGTTCCCTATTTTTTCATCGAGCTCGCGGTCCGGGAGCTGTCCCCGTTCGATGTGGCCTGGGGCCGCATCACGCTCGCCGCGCTCATTCTGCTGCCCATCGCCTGGCGCCGCGGCGCGCTGCGTACTCTCGTCACTCACAAGGCCGCGGTCGTCGCCTTTGCGCTGATCGAGTTCGCGATCCCCTTCTCCGCGATCTCCATGGGCGAGCGTTGGATTCCCTCCTCCGTCACCGCGATCCTGATCGCGACGGTGCCGATCACCGTCGCGATCATCTCCCGCTTCTTCGGAGTCCATGAGCGGCTGAGCGCCGTGCGGCTCCTCGGACTCGCGGTCGGGCTGGCGGGCGTCATCGCGCTCGTGGGGTTCGGCACTCTTTCCGGGCCTCGAGCCTGGGCCGGGGTCGGCTGCGTGCTCATCGCGACCATCGGCTATTCGATCGGCCCCCTCATCATCCAGCGGCACCTGCACGCGGTGGACTCGATAGGCCCGGTGGCCGGGAGCCTCTGCATCGCGAGCCTGCTGCTGCTCGTACCGGCGATGCTCTCGCTGCCGCAGCACGTGCCGAGCGTCGTCGCGCTCTCATCCGTCGCCCTGTTGGGCCTGGTATGCACCGCGCTTTCCATGCTGGTGATGTTCTATCTGGTCAAGAGCGCCGGCGCGGCCCGCGCCACCCTCATCACCTACATCAACCCGGCCGTGGCGACGCTCCTCGGCGTCGCGCTCCTCGGCGAGCGCCTGGGGGTCGGTGGCATCGTCGGGTTCGCGCTCGTCCTCCTCGGGTCCTGGCTCGCGACGCGCAGGAGCCGGCCGGCGGCCGAGGTCAGTCCATCGAGCCGTGCATCATCCCAGGCATCATGTTGATGTAGAGATGATGCATGATCCAGATCGAGCCGCCCATGACGATGCCGACGACGATGGCCGTGTAGATCAGCGCCGTCAGATTCCAGCGCTGCTGCTCGGAGCCGTTGACGTGCAGGAAATAAAGCACGTGCACGAGGATCTGCGCCACGGCGAAGCCGGCGATGAAGAGCGGCGTGCCGGCGACCGAGTGGGTCATCACCAGCGCGAACGGAACTACCGTCAGCGCGATGGCCAGCAGGAAGCCGACGATGTACTGCTTGTGGGTGGCCCCGTGCGCGGCGGCATGCGCGCCATGCTCGATGTGCACGACGCGCGCGTGCGGCGCGTGTCCCGCGACAGCTTCATTCGCGACATTCATCAGTGAGCCACTCCGAAGAGGTAGACCAGGGAGAACACACCCACCCAGATGATGTCGAGGAAGTGCCAGAAGAGGCTCAGGCAGTTCAGGCGCGACTGGGTGGAAGGCGTCAGGCCCTTCTTCAGCACCGTCGCCATCATCACGGCCATCCAGATCAACCCGCAGGTCACGTGCAGCCCGTGCGTCGCCACCAGGGTGAAGAAGCTCGAAAGGAAGGCGCTGTGGCTCGGGCCGGCGCCGATCGCGATGAGGTGCGCGAACTCGTGCACTTCCATGCCGACGAATCCCAGGCCGAGGAGGAAGGTCAGCGCCAGCCAGCCGACGGTGGCATTGCGCCGGCCGCTCCCCATCGCAAGCGTCGCGAGCCCGCAGGTGAAGCTGCTGACCAGCAGGAACATCGTCTCCACGAGCACGTACGGCAGCTCGAACAGGCTTTGTCCGGAGGGTCCGCCCGCCGTGTGGCCGCTCAGCACCGAATAGGTGGCGAACAGGCCCGAGAACAGCAGGCAGTCGCTCATCAGATAGAGCCAGAAGCCGAGCTGCGCCGTGGCGGCGACGTCATGGTGGTGCTCGACCTGGAAGTCGATCGCATCGCGGCTCCAGCGCAGATCGCGCAGCGCATCGGCCGCGTGATCGACATATCCGGGCTTCAGCGCCAGCGCGCCGTCGTGCATGACAATCGATTCAGACATGGTTTACATGCTCCTCGCGTGGACACGTCCGTGCAGGCCCTCGACCCGCCTCACCTCCTCGGCGCCGATGTGGAAGTCCCTATCGTCGTCGAAGTTGTGACGGATCAGGGTGACGAGCACACCCGCCAGGCCGGCGACCGCCAGCCACCAGATGTGCCACACCATCGAGAAAGCGGTCACCAGGGCGAAACCGGCCATGATGATTCCGGCGCCCTTGTTACGCGGCATGTGGATCGGCACGAAGGTCGAGGCCGAGAGGTCCACACCCCGCTGCTTCATGTCCCAGAAGGCATCGCGGTCGCGGACCACCGGGATGCGCGCGAAGTTGTATGCCGGCGCCGGCGAGGGGAGCGACCATTCGAGCGTGCGCCCGTGCCACGGGTCGCCGGTCGAGTCGCGGAGCTGCTCGCGATGCGCGATGCTGACCGCCACCTGCGCGAGTTGGAAAAGGATGCCGCAGAAGATGATGACCGCGCCGGCGGCGGCGACGATGAAGAGCGGATGCCACGCCGCGACGTCGTAGTGGTCCAGGCGGCGGGTCGCGCCCATCAGGCCCAGGATGTAAAGCGGCATGAAGGCGACATAGAAGCCAATGAACCAGCACCAGAAGGCCCACTTGCCCAGCCGCTCATCGAGGGCGAAGCCGAAGATCTTCGGCGCCCAGTAGGACAGCCCGGCGAACACGCCGAACACCACGCCGCCGATGATGACGTTGTGGAAGTGCGCGACCAGGAACAGGCTGTTGTGCAGCACGAAATCCGCCGGCGGCTCGGAGAGCAGCACGCCCGTCATGCCGCCGACCGTGAAGGTGATCATGAAGCCGATGGTCCAGAGCATCGGCGTGGTGAAGCGGATCCGGCCGCGGTACATGGTGAACAGCCAGTTGAAGATCTTCACGCCCGTGGGCACCGCGATGATCATGGTGGTGATGCCGAAGAAGGCATTCACGTCGCCGCCGTTGCCCATGGTGAAGAAGTGGTGCAGCCACACCAGCATGGAGAGCAGCGCGATCGCCATGGTGGCGTACACCATCGAGGTGTAGCCGAAGAGCGGCTTGCCGGAAAAGGTCGGCACGATCTCGGAATAGACGCCGAAGAGCGGCAGGATGAGGATGTAGACCTCGGGATGGCCCCAGATCCAGATGAGGTTGAGGTACATCATCGGATCGCCGCCCAGACTGTTGGTGAAGAAGTGCATCCCCAGGTATCGGTCCATGGTGAGCAGCGCCAGGGTCACCGTCAGGATGGGGAACACCGCGACGATCAGGATATTGGTGCAGAGCGCCGCCCACGTGAACACCGGCATGCGCATGAGCGTCATGCCCGGGGCCCGCATCTTGAGGATGGTGGCGATGAAGTTGACGCCCGAGAGCGTCGTGCCTATGCCGGAGACCTGCAGCGCCCAGATCCAGTAGTCGACGCCGACGCCGGGGCTGAAGTGCAGCTCCGAGAGCGGCGGGTAGGCGAGCCAGCCGGTGCGCGAGAAGTTACCGATCGCGAGCGAGACGTTGATCAGGATGGCGCCGGCCACCGTCAGCCAGAGGCTGAGGTTGTTGAGGAACGGGAAGGCGACGTCGCGCGCGCCGATCTGCAGCGGCAGCACGCAGTTCATCAGGCCGATGACCATCGGCATGGCCATGAAGAAGATCATGATCGTGCCGTGGGCGCTGAACACCTGGTCGAAGTGCTCGGGCGGCAGGTAGCCCATGCTGTGGCCGTAGGCCAGCGCCTGCTGCGAGCGCATCATGATCGCATCCGCGAAGCCGCGCAGCAGCATCACGCCGCCCAAGATCAGGTACATGATCCCGATCCTCTTGTGATCGACCGAGGTCAGCCACTCGGTCCACAGGTACTTCCACTTGCCGAGGAAGGTGACCAGCCCGAGCACGGCGATCGCCCCGAGCACCATGAACGCGACCGCGCCCATGACGATGGGGTTGGTGTAGGGAATGGCGCTCAACGTCAGCTTGCCGAGCATTCAATCTCTCCCGCCGGCGCTCGCCACGACACGGCCGGGCGCGAGCTTGCCGTCGACGATCTGGGGAAACAGGTCGGCCGGCACCCGCGAGTAGTACGCGACCGGGACGTGCTCGCTCGGCTTCAGCAACGCGGTGTATTCGGCGGCGCCGAGCGCCTGCGGCGAGGCTTTGACCTTCGCGAGCCAGCGGGCGTAGTCGCCGCTCGAGAGGGCGATCGCCCTGAAGGTCATGCCGGAGAAGCCGTCGCCGCTGAAATTCGCCGACAGGCCGCGGTAGGTGCCCGGCTGGCTCGCGATGAGATTCACCGCCGTCTGCATGTTGGCCATGGCGTAGATCTGGCTGCCGAGCCGCGGGATGAAGAAGGAGTTCATTACCGTGGCCGAAGTGATGTGGAACACCACCGGCACGCCGACCGGCATCGCCACCTCGTTCACCGTGGCGACCCCCTGCTGCGGATAAATGAAGAGCCACTTCCAATCCATGGCCACCGCGTCGATGCGCACGGGCTTGACGGTCGCGGCGAGCGGCTTGAAGGGATCGAGCTGGTGCGAGGTCCGCCAGCAGATCGTCCCCAGGATGCCGATGATGACGATGGGGATGCCCCACACCACCAGCTCGATCCGGGTGGAGTGCGACCAGTCGGGCGCGTAATCGGCCCGCTCGTTCGAGGCGCGGTAGCGCCAGGCGAACACCAGGATCATCGCGATGACCGGCACGACGACCAACAGCATCAGCGCCGTGGCGATGAGGATGATCGTGCGCTCCTGCTCGCCGATGGGCCCTTTGGGATCGAGCACCGCCCACTGGCAGCCCGAGAGCAACAACATTGCGGGCAGCGGCAGGAATCGGCAGTATCGGACGATCCGGGAGCGAGCTGAACGAGTCATGATGGGCGTCGCGGGGCCTCTTTCGAACGCCGAGAGAATGGCCCCCACCCGACCGGCAAATCCTTAGCCCCGTCTGAATCCGGCTTAAGCTTTCTAAATCACTCCGGTCCGCTTTGAACCTGTTCCGCGGATGTGATGCGCATCACGTCTCGAGGGCGGTCGACATCGCTTGTTCATCGGTCCAGCGCGCGCCCGCCTCCATCAGCTCCGTCAGCCGCTCGCCCGGCATGGCGCGGCGCAGGCTGTCGACGATGTGCGCCTGGATTTGCTGCTTGGCGGGACTGCGCCCGGCGAACTCCGAGGAGAAGAAGGCCTGCGCGTAGCCGATGAGCTGCGCCGCCCGCTCCAGGCGATTCTCCTGCGCGGCGATGGCCGCCAGGTGCTGCAGGCCGCCGGCGAGCAGCACGGCGTCGAGCTCGCTCTCCTGCGCAAGCGGCAGTCCCTCGCGCAGCGCCGCGCCCGCCTCTTCGACCGTGCCGCGCCCGATGAGATAGCCGGCCAGATTGCAGAGCGCGTGTCCGAGCAACCCCGTGCGCCGGGCTTCGCGCGCGCGCGCGATGACCTCGCGCGCCTGCGCGATCGCCGCCTCCAGTCGTCCCTCCGCGAATTCCACTTCCGCCTTGTAGAGGAGCGCGCGCCAGACCCAGAAGTCCGCTTTGGAGTGCGCGCCCACCGCGAGCGATTCGTCGAGTGCGGCGCGCGCGGCTTCGAACTCGCCGGCCACCGTGCGCGCGATGGCGAGATTGGTGAGACACAGGGCGAGGCTCTTCGGATGCGCCGTGGCGCAGAGCAGCCGCCGCGCCTCCTCGAGGACCGCCAGGCCTTCGGTGAGCTCCCCGGCGCGCGCGAGATTCAGGCCGTAGAAGCTGAGCGCCCGCCCGAGATCGAGCGGCTCACCGCACTCGCGAAAGAGCGCGACGGCGCGCCGCAGAGCCGGCACCGCGCGCCCGCGCGGCTCGCCGGTGGAGATGAAGCCGTACCCGTAGCGCAATTGCGCTTCGATTTTCTTCGGCGTTGCCGGACTCAACGCCGCGGTCGCGCGCTCGAGGCGCGCCCGGCCCTCCTGCATCAGCGAGAGCAGATACCACAGCACATAGGAAGCGGCGGCGAGCTCGATACCCACAGCCGGATCGCCGTCGGCCCCGAATGCCCAATCGAGGGCCACGCGGACGTTGTCGATCTCCGGCGCCTGCGCCTCCAGCCACTGCACCGACGGGGTCTCCTCCCAGACACCGAGCGCGGTGCGCAGATGATCGCGGAAGTGCAATGCGTGCAGGCGCGCCAGCGAGCCGAACTCACCGCTGTCGGCGAGCTTCTCCATGGCATACGCGTGTGTCGTCTCGAGCAGCCGATAACGCCGTGTGGGACCTGCGGCATCGGCGACCACCAGCGACTTGTCCACCAGCTCGGCGATGCGTCCGATGACCTCCCACTCCGCGAGCGCGGAGTCCGCCACGACGCTCGCTGCGGCTTCCAGGCTGAAGCTGCCCGCGAACACGGCGAGCCGCCGCAACACGACGCGATCGGGCTCCGAAAGCAGCCGGTGGCTCCAATCGAGTGTCGCCCGCAAGGTCTGATGGCGCGGGAGCGCCGTGCGGCGGCCCCCGGTGAGCACGTGGAATCGCAGATCGAGCCTGCGGGCGAGCCCCTCGATCCCGAGCGCCGCGGCGCGCGCGGCCGCGAGCTCGATGGCGAGCGGGATACCGTCGAGGCGGCGGCAGATGGTCGCAACCGTCGCCACATTGCGCTCGGTCAGGCTGAAATGCGGCTCGGCGGCGCGGGCGCGCGCCACGAAGAGCCGGATTGCATCGTGGCGCAGGGCCGCCGCGAGCTCCGCGGTCTCGTCGGCAGGAAACTCCAGCGGGCTCAGCCGGTAGCTGCATTCGCCGTCGAGCCCGAGAGGCTCCTGACTGGTCGCGAGGATGCGGGCGCCCGGCACGGCGCGCAGCAGCGCCTCCGCCTCCCGGGCCGCGGCCCCGATCAGGTGCTCGCAGTTGTCGAGCACGAGCAGGAGCTGCCGCCCACGCAGCGCCGCGGCCAGCCGCTCCGCGGTCCAGCGGCCGGCGCCGCTTTGCAGACCGAGCGCGGTGTTGATGGCACTCGCGACCAGGTCCGGATCGGTGAGCGGCGCGAGCTCCGCGAGCCAGACGCCGTCGCCGAACTCCTCGAGCATGCTGCGCGCCGTCTCGAGCCCGAGCCGGGTCTTGCCGATGCCCCCGGTGCCCACCACGGTCACGAGCCGGTTGTGGCGCAGCAGCTCGCGCAGAGCTCTGAGGTCGCTCTCCCGGCCGATGAAATCCGACACCGGCGCCGGCAGGTTGGTCGAGACCGGTCGCGCCGCCGCAGGCGCAGGCCCTGCCGGCGGCAGTGCCCGCCCCTGCGCATCGAGCGCGCGCACCTCGCCCGTGAAACGGTAACCCCGCAGCGGGACGGTGAGAATGAGGTTGCGGTCCTCGCCGAGCGCCTTGCGCAGCGCCGACACCTGCACCTGGATGTTGCTTTCCTCGACGACGGCACCCGGCCAGACGCGCGCCAGCAGTTCCTCCTTGGTGACCAGCTCGCCCTCCGCCTCGACCAGAATGAGCAGCACGTCGAACGCCCGGGAGCCGAGCGGAACCGGCACATCACCGAGGCGCAGCTCACGCTGTCGGGTGAGGAGTCGAAAGTGTCCGAACTCGAGGCAAGCCGCGCCTCGCGCAGTACCGTGCATGAATGAAGCTGTTCCGGGGAGCCCGGAGGGCTAAGTGCGAGCGAAATCCAGGCGGGAATTGTAGCTCAAAAGCCTTGCCGGCCGCGCGAGCGGCTGGCCGGCGCAAGGGTCCGTCGAGCCAGCATCCGCTCGAGCTCCGCTGCGGGTACCGCGGCGCTGTGCAGGAACCCCTGCGAGTGGCTGCAGCGCAGCCCGCGCAGCGCCGCCAGTTGATCGGCAGTCTCGACGCCCTCCGCCACGGTGACGAGATCGAACGCCGAGGCCAGCTCGACGATGCTCGCGACCAGCGTGACACTGGCCGCATCCGCCGGCAGCCCGCTCACGAACGAGCGGTCGATCTTGAGCACATCGACGGGGAGCTTCGAGAGCAACCCGAGGGAGGAATAGCCCGTGCCGAAATCATCGAGCGCAACGCGGATACCGGCCTTGCGCAGCTCGCGCAGCTTCGCGCTCGTGCCTTCCGGGTCCTGCAACAGCGTCGTCTCGGTGATCTCGATATCGAGCCCGAGACCGGCAAGCGGTGCGAGCCGCTCGGCGAGGGCCAGCAGGCCGTGCAGGAACTCACGCTGCTTGAGCTGCTGCGCCGACACGTTGACGGCGACGCGCATCGGGCCGCAGCCCGCCCCGCGCCAGCTCTCGAGATCTTCCACGGCCTTGAGCAGTGCCCAGTTGCCGAGCGGCACGATCATGCCCGAAGACTCGAGCACCGGAAGGAAGCGCGCCGGCAGAATCAGGCCCTCGGTCGGATCGCGCCAGCGCAGCAGCGCCTCGGCGGAGTCGATCAGGCCACTCTCGAGATCGATCTGCGGCTGATAATGCAGCACGAACTGCTGCTCCTCGAGCGCCGTCCGCAGCTTGTGCTCGAGCACCACTCGCCGCACGTTCTCGCGGCTCATCTCCGGGCGGTAGTCGAGGCAATGCTCGCCGGACTCCTTGGCGCGCTTCAGCGCCGCCTCGGCGCGCTGCACCAGGATCGCGCTGCTCGCGTCATCGCGCGAGTTCTCCGCCACGCCGCAACTCACCGACAGCCGGATCTCGCGGCCATCGATCGCGAACGGCTCCTCGAGCAGGACGGCGTCGAGCGCGAGCCGGGGGCTGTCGACCACCGGATCGGCGATGCGCTCGAGCAGCACGAAGGTGCCGGCGCCGAGATAGCCGATACGCTCGTCCCCGCCGGCGTGGCGCTTCAGCCGCTCGGCGATGCTCTGCAGGAGCAGATCGCCGAAGCGCTGCCCGTAGAGGGTATTGAGGCTGCCGAGCCCGTGCAGGTCGAAGGCGATGACGGCTGCGCGTGCGGTGCCGTTGGCGCGCGGCGCGTAGACGTTGGGTGCGGTTGCCGTCGCCGCGCGCGGCGATCGCAGCTGCCTGTCTGCCCGCTCGCAGAACAGCGCTCGTTTCGCGAGCCCGGTGAGCGGGTCGAAGCTGGCGAGATACTGCGCGGCGTTGGCGTTCTCGAGCGAGTGCAGGGCGAACGAGAGGCTCGCGGCGATGTTCTCAAGCAGCCGTACCAACTCGCCATCGTCGGCCGCCGCCGGCTGCTGCGCGCTCAGCGTTAGCGCCGCCACCCGCCTGCCGTCGACGATCAGCGGCATCGCGATCAGCGAGCGAACGCCGCGCGCCAGCAACCGCTCGCGCAGGGCAACAGGCGTCTCCGCGCGGCTGATATCGGCGCAGACCATGACCTTGCCCGTGCGCAGCGCGCGCCCGGAGAGGCTGGGATCGGGCCCGGTGCCATCGCCGAGCTCTATGCGCTCCAGGGTCTCGCTGTCGAGCACCATCGGACCCGCGCGGTGTTTCATCCAGGCCCAGCGGCCGGTGCCGTCGACGACCCATAGGGCCGCACCGAAGAACCCGCCGAGCTCGGTCGCGAGCCGACACGCCTCCTGCAAGAGCTCCTCGCGATCGCGGATGCGGACCACTGCCGCATTGAGGGCGCTGTGCACCCGGACGATCTGCGCCAGCCGATCGAGCTGCTGCCGCTGGCGGCGAATCTGCGCCTGGGCGCGCAGCGCCTTCAGGCCGAACGCCAGATCGCCCGCGAGCTCCTCCAGGAGCGCGAGCTCCGATGAATCGAAAGCGTCGGGACGATTCGCGTAGATGCTGAGAGCGCCGATGCACTCCTCTTCGAGCAGGAGCGGCAGCGCCACCGAGGATCGATAGCCCTCCCGGTGCGCATCCTCCCGCCAGGGCGAGAAGTCGGGGTCGGTGTCGATGTGGCGGCACACCTGAACTCTGCGCTCGCGGATGGCGCGGCCGGTGGGGCCGTGCCCCTGAGCGTCATCCCTCCAACTGACTCGCAGGTGACCGAGATAACCGCCGCCCTGTCCGGCATGCGTGGCGACCCGCACGGCATGATCGGCCTCCGCGAAACCGATCCAGGCGAGCCGATAGCCGCCCGGGCCGGTGAGGATGCGGCAGAGCTGCGCGAGCAGCTCCGGCTCATCGACCGCGCGTGCGAGCGCGCGCTTGCAATCGATCAGCATCCGCAGCTCGCGATTCGACTTGGCGAGCGCGACCTCGGGGCAGGTGGTGTCGGGACGCAGCGCCGCGGGCAAAAGCCCCCCGGAGCCCGGCCGGGGCTCATCTTCCAGAGTCGCGATGCTCTCTTGTATCGGCCTCACGGTGCACGCCCCGCCGCTCGTCGCGAGCGTACTACAAGGACCGGCCCGGCATGTGTACGCCGGCCCATCATGCGACGCGCCGCCACGGCACTTGCCTGGTTCCGTGACTCAGGTCATGTTTTCCACCAGCCGTTGCAGGCCGCCACCCTGCCGGACTGCGCTCAGCGACCTTCCCGGAATGCCTGGAAGCTGTGCGGCTCGATCTGCAGCTCGTAGCCGAATTGCCGCCCGGCCGTAACGGCCGCCGACTGCACCGGCTGCCCGTCGGCGCCCGTTCCGGTCGTCAGGTTGGTGAGGTGCCCGAAGCCACCCACCACCCGCACGGCGGCGGGACGATCGAGATAGGATTCCACCACGAAAGTCCCATTGCCATACTCGAAGAGGCTCACCTGCGAAGGCCCCTCCAGCCTCACCGGCAGATCCGCAGTCAGGTAGCGGCGCAACGCATTCAGCACCGGGGCCGGGAGGGAGTAGAAGTCGTTCATCTCCTCCGGCACGGCGAGGACATAGAGCTCGCCCCGGCCATAATGATCCATCACCAGAAGCGGCACGCCCGCCTGGGCGTCGATGCCGCGCAGCACCGCCCACTCCTCGTTGGTGTAGAAGTGGATGAGCGGGAAGAGAATGGGCTTTGACTGCCCGAGCACCGTTCCGGCGCCGAATCCGAAGCCTTCGACGTATTCGCTGGCCGCCGCAACATTCGCCGTCACCCGCATGTCCGTGACCTGATCGAAGCCTCTGTCCTGGATCGCGCGCAGGAGGCCCGAGGTGATGATCACATTGCCGCCGGCGCGCAGATGCCGCTCTATCTGCGGCACGATGTTGCGGTCGGTTGCGGCCGCCTGCGTCAGGAACACGGTCTTGCCCTGCGGCCATTGCGGATACATCTCGATGGGGATGCCCGCCATGCCCAAGGTCTCCGGCAGGAAGTCCTCGCCGGTCGAGTCGTAGGGCCGGTAAGTCGCGAGTCCCACCGGCTCCCCCAGCGCGCCCGCCGCATCATCCGCCTTGCGCAGCGAATACTCGACCACGTCCGCGAGCAGCGGATCGCTCGCGCCCGGCGTGCCGGGCGCACCGCCGCAACACCGGCGCGCCATGTCGAAGTAGTCGAAGGTGGTCGGCAGGCGCTCCCACTCGTCGCGATTGCGCGGATCGGCGATGCGCAGCAGGTCCGTGTACTGGAAGAGATTGATGGCGGGCGCCTTGGCGAGGATCGTGTCCCAGAGCTGACTGGCGTAGCGGTCGAGGTCGTGCATCGCGATGGGATCGACCCAGCCGCCACCGTTGCGGCCCGGGGCGATGTTCTCGAAGTAACGGAAGATCTCGTAGCTCTCGTAGGGCCGCAGCTGCTGGTCGGTCGTCGACGCATAGCGCGTCTCATCGCCGGTCCAGATCTCGGGAAAGATCCGTGGCTCGTTCTTCAGATCGAACCCCATCTCCTGGAACGAGGGATAGAAGTTGGGGAACTTGATGATGACCCTGACCCGCGGATTCGCCGCCTCGGCGGGCTTCAGGATGAGGTCGCGCGAGACCTCGTCCATGGTGCGCATGCGAAACTGTGCCCAGCTCTGGCTGCCCTTGGCGGCGATGTCGGCATCGCTCTTGGTGTTGAAGAAATAAAGATCGTCGAGCACGAAGGTGTCGAAATGCCGCGCCAGCAGGGCCGACATGCGGCTGGCCAGCTCGCGATCCCGGGGCACCGCGTAATCGAGGGTCTGGAATTGCGGGCTGCGTCCGCCGCCCAGCATCGCCATGCCGCCCGCGACGGCGACGCCATGGGAGACGAAGAACCGCTTCACCCGCGCCAGGGTCGCATCATCGGCGCTGACGCCGGATCGATAGTCCTCGATGAAGACCTGATCGACGTGCACCTTGCCGCTGATGACCTGCCAGCTCGCGCGCATCCAGGCGGGATCGTGCGCCATCCGCTGCACGACCTGCACCGGGATGTAGACGGTGACTTTGAAGCTGTGGAAGGGCTGAGGTGCCTCGTGCCCCGATGGTGCGCTCGCGGGCGCCGCCCGGCACGCCGCCGGGACTAGGGCGGGAGCGGCGAGGGCGAGCAGCACGGCGGCAACAGGCGAGCTTCTGCGTGGCGGCATTTTTCTCCTCCGCGGGCGATCGGGTTTACGGTCCCATCAGCATAGGTAGCGCTACCACGATACACCGGGACGTGCCCGGAGGGAACGGCGGCGGCCGCTCAACCCCGCAGGGTGTCGATCAGCGCCGGCAACTCCTCGAAACGCTCGAGCGCGGCGATGCAGCGAATCTCCTCCGCCGGACCGCGAAGGTAGCCGTGCTTCATCAGCACGAAGGGTACGCCCGCCGCGTGCGCGGTCGCCGCATCGACCTCGCTGTCGCCCACCAGCAGCGCCGCCTCCGGCCGGCAATCGAACGCCTCCAGCAGCGAGAGCAGCACGCGCGGATCGGGCTTGCGGAACGGCAGCGAGTCGCCGCCGAGCACCCGCGCGAAATACTCCGCCAGTCCGAGGCTCTCCAGGATGGCGGCGGTGATGCGCGCCGGCTTGTTGGTGCAGACCGCGAGCGGGATGGCGGCCGCGCGCAGCGCCCGCAGGGCGTGCTCCACACCCGGAAAGGCGCTCGTCAGCGCGATCGCACCGGCCTCGTAATGCCGCGTGAAGATCTGCGCCGCCTCGGCACGGTCCGCGTGCGCGCAATGCCGCGCGGCGAGGGCGCGCGCGACCAGTGTGGCGACACCGTCGCCGATCATGCGCCGCACCTCTGGCACCGGGAGCGGCTCGCAGCCGAACCCCGCCAGCATGCTGTTGATGGCCACAGCCAGATCCGCGGCACTGTCGATCAGGGTGCCATCGAGGTCGAAAACCACCAGAGAGAGCGGCATGCCCGTTACTTTAGCATTGCGTCACCGCGGCCTGCGGCTGCGCGGCGCGTGGCGGAGTGAAAATTGCTGCGCGCCTTCCCCCATGAGCGAGCACACGCGCAAAGACCGCACGACCCTCGACTATGTGCGGCCCGGCGCCGAGGAGCGCGGGCGGCTGCGGGAGACCTTCGATTTCAACGATGTCAACAGGGATGGCCGGCTGACCCTCGGGGAGTTCATCCGCTTCATGGAGTCGGTGGATGAGAATCTCACCGCCGCCGAATGCGAGGTCGGGTTCGACGCGATCGACACCAACCGCGACGGCGCGATCGGCTTCGACGAGTTCTACGCGTGGTGGACGCGAGGCTGAGCGACCGCGACGGCTAGTCCCTAGGCCGGCCGGTCCGGCTGCCCGAAGAACACGAGCGTCTGATAAGGAAACACGATCCGACCCGCCCGCTGATGGCGCTCGAACACTTCCCTGAGCCCCGCCATCAGCGGCCCATGCTCCGGTCGCTCGGGCGTGGGAGCGTACGAGGCGGACATGACCCGGCCCGCGAGGCCCTCGAAGTCGAGCACCTGC
The DNA here is from genome assembly GCA_035552895.1 of Steroidobacteraceae bacterium. Taxonomy (GTDB): domain Bacteria; phylum Pseudomonadota; class Gammaproteobacteria; order Steroidobacterales; family Steroidobacteraceae; genus 13-2-20CM-66-19. The sequence continues at coordinate 79,352 of DATNEU010000027.1, read as the reverse complement.
TCGTTGGGGAAGACGGCCCGCTGCGGCGGGCGGCCGAAGAAGCGGCTGATACCATCCTCCTGCGCGCGCAGTTGCGCGATGGCATCGTATTCCGCAGCGTAACGGCGCAGCAGCGCCTCGTACTCCTCCAGGAAAGGGATGAGACCTTTCCGCCGCTCGTTCCAGAGCAGCGCCGCCCAGGCGTCGGGCTTGAGGATCCGCAGCGCCTCGACTCGCGTCTTTTCCGGGTCGAACCAGTGGAACGCCTGTCCGGCGACGAGCAGGTCGCAGCATCGATCCGGCAGGCAGGTGTTCTCGGCGGTGCCGGGCGCGGTATGGAACTCTCCTGCGAGCATCCGCTCGGCGAAGGCGCGCATTTCCCGGTTCGGCTCCACGCCGAACACTCGCGCGCCGCGTTGCAGCAACAGGGCGGAGAGGATGCCCGTCCCCGACCCGAGGTCGACGGCGGTCGCGCCGCGCTTCAGGCCGCAGCGCGCCTGCAAGAGGTCGATGGCGGCGTCCGGGTAGCTGGGCCGATACTTTGCATAAGCCTCGGCGTGGCCGAGGAATCGATCACTGGAGCTGAGCGGCATGCGAGGATTGTACGCCCGTTGAACGCCTCAGCGGCCGCGGCGCTCGGCTACACTGGCACGCGATGTTTCCCTGTCTGCTCAACCTCCGCGATCTCGGCGGATATCCGACCGTGGATGGCGCCATTACCAGGCGCCGGTCACTGCTGCGCGGGGACGATCTCGCACAACTCTCGCCGCAGGGCCTCGCCGCGCTAGCGGACTTCGGTCTCGAGACGGTGCTCGATCTGCGCTGGCCGGAGGAGATCGCCGCGGCGCCGAGCCCGGTGCCGCGGCAGCTTCCCCGGGTGCGCTACGAATCGGTCTCTCTGCTCACCGACAACCCCGCGGATTGGGGCGCGCTCGGCGGCTATTGCGCCAAGGAGCAGTGGAAGTGCGCCGTGCTCGAGCGCTTGCAGCCGCAGCTCCGGCGCGCTCTGGCGGTGATCGCCGCGGCGGGCCCGGGTCCCCTCCTCTTCCACTGCGTGGCGGGCAAGGACCGGACCGGTGTCATTGCCGCGCTGCTGCTCGCCCTGGCCGACGTGCTGCCGCACGCGATCGCCGCCGACTATGCCGCGAGCAGCGCGAACTTGCAGGATGCATACCTGCGCCGATACCGCGAAAGAGACGCGGCGATCGTTCTCGAGAGCGTTCGCTGTCCGGAGGAGGCCGTCTACAACATGCTGGACTATCTGGACGGTGCCGGGGGCACACGCGCCTACCTGGGCGGCATCGGGCTCGCGGAAGTCGAGATCGACCGCCTGCGAGCCCGGCTGAGATAACGTCATTGCGCCGGCGGCTGAGGTGCGAACGTCACCTTCGTCGTCCAGTTGGGCATGCCCGGCACATCGGTATCGATCACCAGGTTGGCCTGGGCGCGCCGGTCCTTGGATGCCAGCTGCACCGCCGTCGGTATGCCGCAGGAGGCATCGATGGGGAAGTCGCTCACGACGCTGATGGCCTTCGCAGCCGCCACGTCCGCCTTGTCCTGACTCACCGGCTCGATGTGCGCAGCGGTGATGTGCGCATTGGCGTCGGTGACGATGTCATACTGCACCGCCCCCTGCCAGGCGCGTGTCTTCTTGTCGGGCTTGCCGGAGGTATCGATGGTGGCCTGGGCGGTGAGCGGGGGCGGCGTGAGATCGATCTGCCGCGGCTGCGCCGGATAGACCTCGTTCTTGGTGGCCACGCCCTGCAGCCGCCAGACCGCAAGGAATTGCAGCGGGAAGCTGTCCTTGCACTTCACCGGGAACATGGTCTGGTAGGTCCCGTCCGAGCCCGCCGTCAGCGGGACTTTCTGCCCGTCGGAGACCAGCCACAGATAGACCGGCTGGCTCACCATGGCTCCGCTGGTCACCTTGACCGTGATCGGATACATGCCGATATCGGCGTTGACCGGGAATTTTCCGGGAGTCTCGTCCTGCAACTGCACCCCGCAGCCGGCCAACGCGAGCGCAGCCGCCGCCACACAGGGAAAACCGATTAGTCTCCGCATGCCGCCCCCTCTTTGTGTTTTGGGCGCCGAGTCTCTCGGACCGGCAGCGGAGGAGTTTGACAAGTCAGGCCGGCCGTGGCAAGGGCGGAGGCTGGAATCGCGTAAACGAAAACGGGGGCCCGCCTTGCAAGCGCGGACCCCCGTCCGTTCTGCGCGGGACGCTTACTTCTTCTTGCGAGCGCCGGCTCTCTTGGCCGCCCGGAAGGAAATCCCAGCCCGCATGGCCTTCTGCTGAACGGCCGCCGCGGTACGCCCGAGCTTCTTCGCAACCTCGCTGGTCGGAGTTCCCGCTTTCGCGAGCGACTTCAAGGTCTTCAGCTCACTGGCGCTCCAGGACGCGCCATCGTTCGGGGGACGTTTCGCCATTACTCGATACTCCAGAAAACACCCAACTGTAGGGTCGGGGAGGAATCATACACGCTTTTTTCGAAAAAGGCGCGCCAACATGGCCAAACGCGGCCGAATCGACATGTTGTAGGGTCGGGTCAGTTGGGAGGGAGACTGCGAGCCAGCGCTTCGGCTCGAGTCTGCAGACGCCGCCGCCGACCGCCGGCCCGCCGCCGCGGCGCGACCCGCAAGCGTGCGCGAGCCGCGCCGGAGCACGGTAACTTTTGCAACACTCCAGCCGTCCCACTTGCGGGACAGTCTGTTACGGTTCGTGGCAGGTGATGTCGGGCCGCTGGGGGGGGGCGGCGCGGGGTGTCCGGCGGCGCCGGCCGCGCCGCCCGGACGATCCTGTCGCCGAATGGCGTCAGGAATTCCACTGCTTCCGAGGGTTGATTCCTACTTGATGCCCGCTGGCCGGATAACCCCCCCTCCCGAGGTCAGTAACGGTACTGGTCGGACTTGTAGGGACCGGCCTTGTCCACGCCGATGTAGCGGGCCTGCGCCTCCGTTAGCGTCGTGAGCTGGGCATCGAACTTCGTGAGCTGCAGCCGGGCCACCTTCTCATCGAGGTGCTTCGGCAAAACATACACGCCCACGGCGTACTTGCCCGGATGGCCGTAAAGCTCGATCTGCGCCAGGGTCTGATTGGCGAAACTCGAGCTCATCACATAGCTCGGGTGTCCGGTCGCACAGCCGAGGTTCACCAGCCGGCCCTCGGCGAGCAGGATGAGGCGGCGGCCGTCGGGGAAGATCACGTGATCGACCTGCGGCTTGATGTTCTCCCACGTGTAGCGCTTGAGGCCGGCGACGTCGATCTCGTTGTCGAAATGGCCGATATTGCACACAATGGCATTGTTCTTCATGCGCTGCATGTGCGTGTGCGTGATGACGTGGAAGTTCCCAGTGGCCGTGACGAAGATGTCGGCCTTGTCGGCCGCGTAGTCCATCGTCACCACGCGGTAACCCTCCATCGCCGCCTGCAGGGCGCAGATCGGATCGATTTCGGTCACCCAGACCTGGGCGGAAAGCGCCCGCAGCGCCTGCGCACAGCCCTTGCCGACGTCGCCGTAGCCGCACACGACCGCGATCTTGCCCGCCACCATGACGTCCGTGGCCCGCTTGATGCCATCGACCAGCGACTCGCGGCAACCATAGAGATTGTCGAACTTGCTCTTGGTGACGGAGTCGTTGACGTTGATCGCCGGGAACGCAAGGGTGCCTTCCTTCGCCATCTGGTAGAGACGCTTGACGCCGGTGGTCGTCTCCTCGGTCACGCCCTTGATGTGGCGGATGCGGCTGGAATACCACTTGGGATCGGCTTTCAGCTTCGCCTGGATGGCCGCATAAAGCGCCGCCTCCTCCTCGCTCTCGGGCTTCGCGATCGCCGCCGGGTCGCTTTCCGCGCGCACGCCGAGGTGCATGAGCAGGGTTGCATCGCCGCCGTCGTCGAGGATCATGTTGGTGTGGCCGCCGTCCGGCCAGTCGAAGATCCGGTGCGTGTACTCCCAGTAGTCGGCGAGCGATTCGCCCTTCCAGGCGAATACCGGGGTGCCGGCGGCCGCAATGGCCGCGGCGGCGTGATCCTGGGTCGAGAAGATGTTGCACGACGCCCAGCGCACGCTCGCACCGAGCGCCTGCAGCGTCTCGATGAGCACGGCGGTCTGGATAGTCATGTGCAGGGAGCCGCTGATGCGCGCTCCGGCCAGCGGCTGCGAGGGCGCATACTCCTCGCGGATGCCCATCAGGCCGGGCATCTCGGTCTGCGCAATGAGGATCTCCTTGCGGCCCCAATCGGCGAGCGCGAGGTCGGCGACCTTGCAGTCTCTCGGGGATGCGGTGGATTTGAGTGTGGCGTTCATGGTCGGGTGCTCCAATGACTTGGGTGAGCGCCGTGTAGGGATGCGCGCGCTTCTGAGCCTGGCAGCCGGCGGGGCCCGATGTCCCGCAGGTCTGTCGCAACGCTCCTCAGAAACGCGCCGCCGCACCGCTGCGGCGGGATGCGTCTGGCGCCCGGGCCGGCGGCAGCTCCGCCGTGCCCGGGCGCCGGTGTTCAGGCCGCCTTGGCGCTCTTCGCCTCGGCGGCGAGCGCTGCCGCGCGATCGGTGCGCTCCCAGGTGAACTCCGGCTCCGTGCGGCCGAAGTGACCGTACGCGGCGGTCTTCTGGTAAATCGGGCGCGCCAGATCGAGCATCTCGCGCAGGCCGAACGGCGTCAGGTCGAAGACCTTGCGCACGAGGGCGGTCAGCCGCTCCCGCGACAGGCGGCTGGTACCGAAGGTCTCGACCATGACGGAAGTCGGCTCGGCGACGCCGATGGCATAGGAAATCTGCACTTCACAGCGCTCCGCGAGGCCCGCCGCAACGACGTTCTTGGCAACATACCGCGCCGCGTAGGCGGCGGATCGATCGACCTTGGAGGGATCCTTGCCGGAGAACGCCCCGCCGCCGTGCCGGGCGTAGCCGCCGTAGGTATCCACGATGATCTTGCGGCCGGTCAGGCCGCAATCTCCCACGGGACCGCCGACGACGAACCGCCCTGTCGGGTTGATATGGAACTTGGTGCGCTTGTCGAGCCACTTGGCGGGCAGCACGGGCTTGAGGATCTCCTCCATCACGGCCTCGCGCAGCGTCCGGGTCGACACCTCGGGACTGTGCTGGGTCGAGAGCACCACGGCCTCGAGGCCGACCGGCCGGTCGTCCTCGTACCGCAGCGTGACCTGGCTCTTCGCATCCGGACGCAGCCACGAGAGCTTGCCGGACTTCCTGACCTGAGCCTGGCGCTTGACCAGCCGGTGGGCCAGCGTGATCGGTGCCGGCATGAGCACGTCCGTCTCGTTGGTGGCATAGCCGAACATCATTCCCTGATCGCCCGCACCCTGCTTGCGCTCGTCCTTGCGGTCGACGCCCTGCGCGATGTCCGGGGACTGCTTGCCGATGATGTTGAGCACCCCGCAGCTGGCGCCGTCGAAACCCATGTCGGAGGAGTCGTAGCCGATATCGAGCACGGTCTTGCGCACCAGCGCCTCGACGTCGACCCAGGCAGTGGTCGTCACCTCGCCGGCCACGATGACCACACCTGTCTTGACCAGCGTTTCGCAGGCCACGCGGCCGCGGGGGTCCTCTTTGAGAATGGCATCCAGCACGGCGTCCGAGATTTGATCGGCTACCTTGTCGGGATGCCCCTCGGAGACCGACTCGGAGGTGAAGAGATAGTCGTTGGCCATGTATCCGGTTCCTGGTCTTGAATGAAGCCTGAAATGCTCAGCGGCGCAGGGTGCGCGCCGCGGCAGCGGCCGCGGCCTCGCCGAAGCTCTCCGCCAGGCGCCGCTCGAGCTGTGCGGGCGTGGCGCGATGATTTTGCGTGCCGCGGGACTCTATCTTCAAGGCGCCCATGACGGCCGCGATCCGCCCCGTGGTCTCGAGGTCGAGGCCATGCATCAGGCCATGCAGGAGTCCCGCCCGATACGCGTCGCCGCAACCCGTGGGATCGACCACCGCGCAAGTCCTGGCGCAGGGAATGTCGAACTGCCGCTCGCGGGTGTGGATGACGGAGCCTTTGTGCCCGCGCGTCACGATGAGGGCCTCGACCCGCCTTGTCAGGTCGCCCACCGTCCAACCGGTCTTCTGCTGCAGCAGCTGCCATTCGTAGTCGTTGACCGCCACCCAGCTCGCCTGCTCCACGAACCGATCGAGGTCGGCCGCATCGAACATCGGCAATCCCTGTCCGGGATCGAAAATGAAGGGAATGCCCAGGGCGGCGAACTGTTCCGCGTGCTCGATCATTCCCTGACGCCCGTCAGGAGCCACGATTCCGATGACGACATCCTCCGCCTGCGCCACCTCGTTGAGGTGCGCGTGCTGCATGGCGCCCGGGTGGAATGCGGTGATCTGGTTGTCCTCGAGATCGGTCGTGATGAATGCCTGGGCGGTGAGCTCCGAGTCGACCAGCCGGATCTGCTCGAGCGGCACGCCGATGCGCTCCATCCACTCCCGATAGGGTCCGAAGTCCCTCCCCACGGTGGCCATCGGAACCGCCGGATCGCCGAGCAGGCGCAGGTTGTAGGCGATGTTGCCGGCACAGCCGCCGAATTCCCGGCGCAGCTGCGGCACGAGGAACGACACATTGAGGATGTGGATCTGCTCCGGGAGGATGTGCTCGCGGAAGCGCCCTTCGAACACCATCAGCGTATCGAATGCGGCCGACCCGCAGATCAGCGCCCGGCGCGGGCGGTCAGTCATGGGATTCCCGGGGAGGTCTCATAAGAACCTCCAATGATAAGTTTTGCCGCGGCCGGTGGCTATAGAGGGCCGGCGGAAGCGGCCGCCGAGGGCTCGGCGGCGGCCAAAAGGGCCACCCCGCGCAGCGCCAGATCGCTGAGACCCGCGCCTCGCCGCTCTTCGTAATAGGCGACCATCTGCCGGCGCATGCGCGGCTCCCAATAGCGCTTCAGATGCGCCGCGACATCCTTTGCGGCCTGCTCCGCGTCCCGCTGCGAAGCGAAATAGGCGCCGATCTCGTTGGCCATCTTGATCAGGCTGTCGATGTTCATGGGAGCTCCAGACGCCACGGATGAGTGTAGACCACGTGCTGAGATTCGCGTGCAAACGCCACCAGGGTCACGCCTGCGCGTTCCGCCACCCGCACCGCGAAGGCGGTCGGCGCCGAGAAAGCGGCGATGAATGTCACCCCGACCGTGGCGCTCTTCTGCACCATCTCGAAGCTCGCCCGGCTGGTCAGCAGCAGCGCACCGCCGGCCGGATCCTTGCCGGAGCGCACCCAGGCGCCGATGGCCTTGTCGAGCGCGTTGTGCCGCCCGACATCCTCGCGGACGAGCTGAATGCCTTTCCCAGGGAGCACCCACGCCGCCGCATGCACGCTCCCGGTCCGGGCGTTGATCGGCTGCAGGTGCGTCAGCTGGATGATGGCCTCGTGCAGCTCCGCAGGGCTCAGGCGGATGCCCGCCCCAACGGGTTTGAGGTCACGGACAGCCTGCTCCACGGTCTCCTCGCCGCAGAGTCCGCAACCGGTCCGCCCCGTGAGATTGCGCCTGCGGTCGATCAATGCCGAAAAGCGGTCCCAGGCGACGCTGACTCTGACCTCGGCGGCTTCCTCGCCGTAGGTTACCTCCACGCCCCGGATCTCGTCGGGTCGGACCACCAACCCTTCGCTCAACGTGAAGCCAACCGCATAGTCTTCCAGGTCCGCCGGAGTCGCGAGCATGACGGCGTGCGGCACGCCGTGATAGACCAGGGCGACCGGCATCTCCTCCGCGACGAGATCGCGCTCCCGTGTGAGCGTGCCCCGCCGCCAGCGCTCGACGCCGATCTCCGCAGCGACAGGCGGGCCGCCGTCGGCCTTGCCGCTATCCGCGATCGACACGTCGCGTCCGCCCCATCGCCGCCTCGCTCAGGCGGGCGCCGGATCGCGGGAACGCCGGCGCGCGGGTCGCGGCAGCGCCCGCTCCTCCGCGGCGCGCTTGCGCCATGCGTCCTTCTGATTGACCAGCACGACCTCGACCGCCGTCACTTTGTACTCCGGGCAGTTGGTCGCCCAGTCGGAGTTCTCCGTCGTGACCACGTTGGCGTTGGTCTCCGGGAAGTGGAAGGTCGTGTAGACGACGCCCGGAGCGATCCGCTCCGTGACCTTGGCGCGCAGCACCGTCTCTCCCGCCCGGCTGGTGAGCCCGACCCAGTCGCCATCGGAGATGCCGCGCACCTCCGCATCGTGCGGATGGATCTCGAGCATGTCCTCGGGATGCCACAGCACATTGTCGGTGCGGCGCGTCTGGGCGCCCACGTTGTACTGGGTCAACACCCGGCCAGTCGTCAGGATCAGCGGGAAGCGGCTGCTCGAGCGCTCGCTGGTCGGCACATACTCGGTGAGGCAGAATTTGCCCTTGCCGCGCACGAACTGGTGCACGTGCATGGTCGGCGTGCCCTCGGGCGCGGCGTCGTTGCACGGCCACTGGACGCTCCCGAGCCGATCGATCTTCTCGTAGGTGATGCCGGCGAAGGTCGGCGTCAGCCGCGCGATCTCCTCCATGATCTGCGCGGGATGGCGATAGTGCATCGGGTGGCCGAGCGCCGCCGAGAGCAGCATGGTGACCTGCCAGTCCTCGTAGCCCGCCTTGGGCGGCATGACCTTGCGCACCCGCGAGACCCGCCGCTCGGCGTTCGTGAACGTCCCGTCCTTCTCCAGAAACGAGGAGCCCGGCAGGAACACGTGGGCGAACTTCGCCGTCTCGTTGAGGAAGAGGTCCTGGATGATCACGCACTCCAGCGACTCCATGGCGCGCGTGACGTGATGGGTATTGGGGTCGGACTGGACGAAGTCCTCGCCCTGCACGTAGAGGGCGCGGAACGTGCCGTCGAGCGCCGCCTCGAACATGTTGGTGATCCTCAGGCCCGGCTCCGCCTGCAGCGTAACGCCCCACGCCTGCTCGAACATCCCGCGCACCACCGGATCGGACACGTGCCGGTAGGCGCTGAACTCGTGCGGGAAGGAGCCCATGTCGCAGGACCCCTGCACGTTGTTCTGGCCGCGCAGCGGATTGACGCCGACACCCTCGCGGCCGAGGTTGCCGGTGCACATCGCGAGGTTGGCGAGCGCCATGACGGCGGTCGAGCCCTGGCTGTGCTCGGTCACCCCGAGTCCATAGTAGATGGCGCCGTTCGGGCCGGCGGCATAGAGCCGCGCGGCGCGGCGCACGAGATCGGCGGGCACGCCGGTCAGCGCCTCCATCGCCTCCGGCGAGTTGCGCTCCGCGGCGACCAGCTCTTTCCAGAGCTGATACGACTCCGGCTCGCAGCGCTCGGCGACGTAATCGTCTTTCGTCAGCCCTTCCGTCACGATGACGTGGGCGATGGCATTCAGCATCGCCACGTTCGTGCCCGGCGTCAGCTGCAAGTGCACGTCGGCCGCGATGTGCGGGCTGCGCACCAGGCCAATGGCGCGCGGATCGAGAACGATGAGCTTCGCGCCCTGGCGCAGGCGCTGCTTCATCTGCGAGGCAAACACCGGGTGACCGTCGGTGGGATTGGCGCCCACGACCATGATGACGTCCGCCTTGGCGACCGAGGTAAACGCCTGGGTGCCGGCGGACTCGCCGATGGTGCTCTTCAAGCCGTACCCGGTCGGGGAATGGCACACACGGGCGCAGGTATCGACGTTGTTGTTGCCGAAGGCGACGCGCACCATCTTCTGCACGAGGAAAGTCTCCTCGTTGGTGCAGCGCGAGGAGGTGATGCCGCCGATCGAGTCACGGCCGTACTTCGCCTGGATGCGGCGCAGCTCGCTGGCGCCGTAACGGATCGCCTCCTCCCAGGAGACCTCGCGCCACTCGTCATGAATGCTCTTGCGGATCATCGGCTTGAGGATGCGATCCGCGTGCGTCGCATAGCCGTAGGCAAAGCGGCCCTTCACGCAGGCGTGTCCATGATTGGCATCGCCATCGCGGGCGGGCGCCATGCGCACGACCTCGGTCGCCGCGCCGTCGCCGCGGACTTCCGCCGTGAAGCTGCAACCCACCCCGCAATACGCGCAGGTCGTGGTGATCGCGCGCTCCGGCTGCCCGAGCCGGATGAGGGACTTCTCCATGAGCGCCGTGGTGGGGCAGGCTTCCACACAGGCTCCGCAGGAAACGCACTCGGATTCGAGGAATGACTCGTCCTGGCTGGCGGCAATTTTGGATGCCAGGCCGCGCCCCTGCACGGTCAGCGCCAGGGTGCCCTGGACCTCATCGCAGGCCCGCACGCAGCGCGAGCAGACGATGCACTGCTCGGGATCGAAGATGAAGTAGGGATTGCTCTCATCGCGAGCCATCGGCGCGCGCGCGGGCTGCGGCCCGTATGACGTCGAGGTGAGGCCGACCCTCTCGGCCACGTCCTGCAGCTCACACCGCTCGCCGGCGGGATCGAGCGGATGCTCGGAGAGGTAAAGATCCAACACGCCGCGGCGCAGCGCCGTGAGCTTGTCCGACTCGGTCCGGATCTTCATGCCCGGGGCCACCGCCGTCGTGCAGGAGGCCGGATAGCCTTTGCGCCCTTCGATCTCCACCAGGCACATCCGGCAGGAGCCGAAGGCCTTCAGGGTGTCCGTGGCGCAGAGTTTGGGCACCTGCGTGCCGGCAACCGCCGCGGCACGCATGACGGAAGTGCCGGGAGGGACCGTCACGGGCTTGCCGTCGATCTCCACCGTGACGGCCGCGCCCGTCTCGGCGGACGCCGGCGTTCCGAGATCCTCGTAGTCGATCGCAAACATGGTTAACTCCGAACGCGAAAGTCTTCCCTGAAGTGACGCAACGCGCTTTGCACGGGGAACGGGGCCATGCCGCCCAGCCCGCAGAGCGACCCCTGCACCATGAGCTCGCAGAGCTCCTCGAGCTTGCGCACGTTGCCTTCGGCATCCTGGCCTTCGAAGATCCGGTCGATGACCTCCATGCCGCGCGTCGAGCCGATGCGGCAGGGAGTGCACTTGCCGCAGGACTCGATCGCGCAGAACTCCATGGCGTAGCGCGCCATCCGCGCCATATCGACGCTGTCGTCGAAAGCGACGATGCCGCCGTGCCCGAGCAGCGCGCCAATGCTGCCGAGCGCCTCGTAATCCACCAGGGTGTCGAACTGCGAGGCGGGGATGTAGGCCCCGAGCGGCCCGCCGACCTGCACCGCCCGCAGCGGACGGCCCGAAGCGGAGCCGCCACCGTAGTCATAGAGCAGCTCCCGCAGCGTCAGCCCGAACGCCCGCTCGACCAAGCCGCCGCGCTTGATGTTACCGGCGAGTTGGATCGGAAGGGTACCCCGGGATTTGCCCATGCCGAAACCCGCGTAGTACTCGGCTCCGCGGTGCAGGAGGCTCGGCACGGTCGCGAGCGTGATCACATTGTTGACGATGGTCGGCCGGCCGAAGAGCCCTTTGATGGCCGGCAGCGGCGGGCGCACGCGGACCTCGCCCCGCCTGCCCTCCAGGCTCTCGAGCATGGAGGTCTCCTCACCGCAGATGTAGGCGCCGGCTCCGAGGCGGACCTCGAGATCGAAACGCTTGCCGCTGCCCATCACGTCGGCACCGAGATAACGCGCCTGGTAGGCGGCCGCGATGGCCTGATTCAAAGCGCGATGCGCGTGCGGATACTCCGCGCGCAGATAGATGAATCCCTGAGTGGCACCGACGGCGAGCGCCGCGATCGTCATGCCCTCGATCAGGCTGAGCGGATCACCCTCCATCAGCATCCGGTCGGAGAACGTGCCCGAGTCACCCTCGTCGGCGTTGCAGGTGACGTACTTCTGGCCGGCGGGCTGCTCCAGCACGGTCTTCCACTTGATTCCCGTCGGGAACGCCGCCCCGCCCCGCCCGCGCAGGCCGGAGTCGATGACCGTCTGCACCACGGCCTGCGGGCTCAGCGCGAGCGCACGGCGCAAGCCTTGATAGCCGCCGTGGATCACGTAGTCCGCGACGCTCGCCGGGTCGACCACCCCGACGCGCGCGAAGGTCAGCCGCTGTTGGCTCGCGAGCCACGGGATCCGGTCGGTGGGGCCCAATGACAGCGCGTGTGCGCCGCCGTTCTGGAAGTCGGCATCGAAAAGTCCGGGAACATCGCCGGGGCTGACGGGCCCGTAGGCCATCCGGCCGTGCACCGTCGCCACTTCCACCATCGGCTCCAGCCAGTACGCCCCCCGCGAGCCGTTGCGGATGAGCTGCAGCTCGAGTCCTCGAGCCGTCGCCTCACGCGCGATGGCGTGCGCGACTTCGCCCGCGCCGAGCGAGAGAGCGCCGGCATCACGGGGTACATATGCGGTAAAGGTCATGCGGGAGTGGTCACCTCTTGCGGTCGGCCTCGGAGAGCAGCGCGTCCAGGCGCTCCGGAGTCACCCTGCCGTGCAGGCTGCCGTCGATCATCACCGCAGGCGAGCACGCGCAGTTGCCGAGGCAATAGACTGGCTCCAGCGAGAAGCGCCCGTCGGGTGTGGTCTCATGGAAGTCTACTCCCAGCCGCTGCCGCGCGTGCGCGGCCAGCGCTTCGGCGCCCACCGCCTGGCAGGATTCCGCCCGGCATACGCTCACGGTATGCGCGCCAGGCGGCCTGCTGCGGAAGTAGTGATAGAAAGAGATGACGCCGTGCACCTCGGCGCGCGAGAGGTTGAGCTCCGCCGCCACGAGCGGGACTGCCGCCGGCGGCACATGGCCGAGCTGCGCCTGAATCGCGTGCAGCACCTCGAGCAGCGGCCCGGGCCGCCCCTTGAGGTCCGCGGCGACCCTACGAATGATCTCGGCGTGCTCGGGGACCAATTTGTCCATGTCCCGAGTATACGTCCTGCACGGGCGCCGTCTCCTTCCCCGCCCCCGAGCCCCTTGCCCGCTGCTCCGACTGTTCGATTTCCGGGACGTCGCGCCGGTGCCGCGGGCGCCATTGAGAAAGCCGTCACACCGCGAGCTGGCCGGCGTGATGCCGCAGATGGTCCTCCATGAAGCTCGAGATGAAGTAATAGCCATGGTCGTAGCCTTCGTGCCGCCGCAGCGTGAGCCGGATCCCCGCCTTGCGGCAGGCCTCCTCGAGGAAATGCGGGTGCAGCTGCGCCTCCAGGAACTGATCCGCCAAACCCTGATCGACCAGGATCGGCGGCCGCCGCGGCCCATCCGTCACTCTGGCGGCCAACTCCGAGGCGTCATAGGCCGCCCACTGCCCCTCGTCCGGACCCAGATAGCCGCTGAACGCCTTCTGTCCCCATGGACAGCGGCGCGGCGCGCTGATGGGGGCGAAGGCGGAAACCGACCGATACCGGCCTGGATTGCGCAACGCGATCGTGAGCGCCCCGTGCCCGCCCATGGAGTGGCCGAAGATTCCCGTGCGATCCGCGCGCGCTGGAAAATGACTCTCGATGAGCGAGCGCAATTCCTCCGTGACGTAGGTATACATCCGGTAGTGCCGCGACCACGGGTCCGCCGTCGCATCGAGATAGAAACCCGCGCCGACACCGAAGTCCCAGGAGTCGCTGTCGCCCGGCAGCTTGACGCCGCGAGGGCTGGTGTCCGGCGCCACCAGCATCAGGCCGAGCTCGGCGGCCACGCGCGGCGCGCCCGCCTTGATCATGAAGGTCTCCTCGGTACACGTGAGGCCGGCAAGGTAGTAGAGCACCGGCACCGGCCCCGATTTCGCCTGCGCCGGCGTGAATACCGCAAAGCGCATGGCACAGGCGGTGCTGGCCGCCTCGTGGCGATAGAAGCCGACCGTGCCGCCGAAGCAGCGATGCTGACTGATGACTTCGAAAGGCTGGCCGGCCATGGGATGTCTCCGGTGAGTGCCGCGGAAGGGCACCTTATACCGTTGTCCCGCGGCGCTTCCAGCCTGGCGGCTGCCCCGAGGCGCAGTGTCACGCGAGCGGAACAGCCCATCCGCCCCCGAGCGCGCGGTAGAGCTGCACGAGGTCGGCCGAGACGGCGGTCGTCGCTTCAGCGAGCGCCACCTCGTTCTCCTCCTCGGTGCGCTCCGCATCGAGCACATCGATGAAGCTTGCCACTCCGCTCTCGTACCGCTGGCGCGCAAGCAGGCGCGCGTTGCGGCTCGCCGTCACCGCCGTCTCCAGGGACGCGCGCCGCGCCTGGTCCGCGCCGTACGCCGCGAGCGCGTCCTCCACCTGATTCAAGGCCGTGAGCACGGTCTGCGCGTAGATGACGGCCGCCTCCTTGGCCTGCACCCGCCGCAACTGCACGGTCGCGTGCAGCCGCCCGCCCTCGAAAATCGGCAGCTCGATCGCCGGACCGAGGCTCGCGAAACGGCTCGCCGTGCGGATGAGTTGCGACAGTCCTTCCGACTGGTACCCGCCCGCGGCGGTGAGCGTGAGCTGCGGAAAGTAGCTGGAGATGGCGATGCCGATCTCCGCGGTGGCCGCATGCAGGTTGGCCTCCGCCTGGCGGATATCCGGACGGCGGCGCGCGAGCTCCGCGGGCAGCCCGATGGGCACGTTGGGTGGAACCGGCGGAACCGGTTGCGCCTGGCCGAGCTCGGCGCGCAGCGCCTCCGGCGGCTTCGCCATGAGCTGACTGAGCTCGTTGATGTCGAAGGTGATTTCCCGGTCGGCGAGCGGGACTTCCGCCTGAGTCGTACCGACTTCCGCCGTCGCATTCTCGACGTCGAGGTCGGAGGTCAATCCCGCGTTGCGCCGGTCGCGCGTGAGCTGCAGGAGGTCGCGCTGCGTGGCGAGACTGCGCACCAGGATGGCGCGGCGAGCCTGCGCGCCGCGCAGGTCGATGTAGGTGGCGGCCACGTCGCTCACCATCGAGAGCAGCGCCGCGTGCTCCCCTTCCACGGCCGCCTGCATCTGCGCGTTGGCGGCTTCCAGCGCCCGCCGCTCGGTCCCGAAGAGATCGAGCGTCCACGAGGCGCCGAGACCGAGCTGATACTGGTTGTAGGGATTCACCAGGGTCGGCGGCAGACCCGGGAAATGCAGCCCGAAAATGGCACCGCTCGGCGTGTTGGTGCTGAGCCGCTGGCGCGACCAGGAGGCGTTGGCCGAAAGGTTGGGCCAGAGGCCCCCGGCGACGACGGCGACCTGCGCCTGCGCCTCCTCGATGCGCAGCACGGCCTCCTTGACGTTGAGATTCTCACCGGCCGACTGCTCTACCAGCGAGGTCAGTGTCGGATCATTGAAGGTCGACCACCACGCGGCCGTGTGTGCAGGTTCCGGGCTCACGTGGGCGGCACCCTCGGTGCCGTTGCCGGTCGCGGTGGCCGACCATTGCGCCGGCACGGCCGGCTTCGGCTCGACGAAGTTGGGGCCCATGGCGCAACCGGCCAGGGTGCAGCCGAGAGAGGCGAGCACGAGAGAGCGTAATGTTCGTCTTGCCATGCAATCCTCATCTTCCGGCGCGCTTCGCGCCGCTACATTCTCGGGGTTCGATTCGAACCCCGTTAAGACCCGCGCGCCGCGCGTTACAAGCGCTTGAAGAGCCAGGAAGCGGCCGCCAGCGTGGCCGCGGCGATCGCCGCCAGCGGCCAGAGGTCGGGCATGAGGACGCCGGCCCCCGCTCCCTCGAGGTACACCCGCTGCGTGATGTCGATCGCATAGCGCAGCGGATTGATGAAGGTGAAGTATTGCAGAGACAGCGGCATGTTGCTGATGGGCGTCGTCAGGCCGGAGAGCAGCGCGAACGGCATGATGAGGATGAAGGAGAAGAGCATCGCCTGCTGCATCGTCTGGCAGAGCGCCGAGACCACCAGCCCCACGCCCACGGCCGCCAGCACGAAGAGCGTGAGCCCGGCGTACAGCGTCAGGAATGAGCCCTGGAAGGGGATGCGGAACCAGACCTGCGCGACCAGGAGCACGCCCGTCGCCTGGATGATGCCGACCAGCATCGAGGGCAGCGCCTTGCCTGCCATGATCTCGGCCGGCCGGAACGGGGTCACGAGCAGCTGATCGAAGGTGCCCTGCTCGCGCTCGCGCGCGACGGACATCGCAGTCAGCATGAGCGTCTGGATCATCGTGAGGGTGCCGATCAGCCCCGGGATCATGTTCCAGCGCGTCACCAGGTTGGGGTTGTACCAGGCTCGCGCCGCCACCATCACCGGCGGCCCCGCCTGCCCGTGATCGGCCCGCCAATCGGAGTTGAAGTCATCCACCACCGACTGCGCGTAGCCGAGCGCCGTGCCCGCAGTGTTGGAATTGCGGCCGTCGGCGATGATCTGCAGGTCCGCCCCGCCCGCCTGCAGGCGGCGCGCGAAGTCCGCCGGAATCTCGATCGCGAGCAGCGCGCGCCGGTCGTCGATCGAGTCGCGCACCTGCCGCTGCGTGCTGAGGTTGGCGACCCGCTCGAAGAGCCTCGTGCCGTCGAACCTCGCCAGCAGGTCCTGCGAGGCGGTGCTGTGCGAGCGGTCGAGCACCGCGTAGGGGATGTGACTGAGGTCGTAGGTCGCGGCATACCCGAAGAGCAGGCACTGCAGGATGGGCGGTATCAGCAGGCTCATGCGCGCCCGGCGGTCCTTGAGCACCGCGAGGAGCTCCTTGCGGGTGAGCGCGACGATCCGCAGCAGCGATGCCAGCATGAGCTCAGCCCAGCCTCTTGTGCGTGACCGCGCGGCTCGCGTAGCCGAGGAGCCCCAGCATGACCGCGAGCGCCGCCGCGTTGGGGAGGATGACGGGCCAGATGTCGCCGGCGAGGAACGTGGTCTGCAGCAGCGCCACGTAGTACCTCGCGGGCAGCAGATAGGTGAGCGCGCGGATCACCGCCGGCATGCTCCGCAGGTCGAAGAGAAACCCCGAGAGCATCAGGGCCGGCATGAAGGTCGCGAGCATGGTGAGCTGGCTGGCGACCAGCTGATTCTTGAAGTAGGAGGAGATGAGGAGCCCGACGCCGAGCGCGACCAGCACGTAGAGCATGGAGCCGGCCACGAGCACGGCGAGGGAGCCCACGATCGGGACTCGGAAGAGGAACTTGGCCGCGACGATGCACAGCAGGAGCCCGAGCACCCCCAGCCCGAAATACGGGACGGTCTTGCCGAGCAGGATCTCGCCGCTGCGCACCGGCGTGACGAAGAGCGCCTCGAAGGTGCCGCGCTCCCATTCGCGCGCCACCACCATGGCGGTGAGGAAGGCGCCGATCAGCGTCATGACCAGAACGACGAGTCCGGGCACGAGGAAGTAGTGGCTGTCGTTGGCGGAATTGAACCAGAGGCGGCTCTGAACGCCGACCGGTCCGTTGCCCGCCGAAGTGCCCTCATCCGCCGACTGGCGCGCGGACCACGCGCCGACCGCGCCGTCGACGTAGGATTCGATGATGCGGGCGCGGTTGGCGTCACTGCCGTGAACCACGAGCTGCACGCGCGCATTGCCGGCGCCGTAGCGCCGCGCGAAGTCGGAAGGGATGGTGAGGATGCCGTCGACTCTGCCTTCCATCATCAGCCGCTCGGCGGCTTGCGGGGAGTAGACCACCTGCGGGTTGAAATAGGACGAGAGCGTGAACGCCGCCAGAAGATTCCCGGCCGGCGCGGAGCTGTCCTCCATCACCACGGCGAGCGGTACGTTCCTGACATCGAGCGACAGCCCGAAGCCGAAAAGGAGGATGAGGATCACGGGCAGCACGATGCCGACCGCGATCGTGGCCGGATCGCGGACCATCTGCCGAGTCTCCTTCCTCACCAGCGCGAGGATGCGCCGCAGCTTCGGCCGCAAAGTGCCCTGGAGTCTCATGCGCGGGCCGCTCCCTCGCGGGCGCGCGCGGTCTCGACCACCGCAATGAAGGCATCCTCCATCGACACCTCCCGCCCGTCCCGGGCTCGCCCGAGCCGGCGGATCTGCGCCGGGGAGCCGCGCGCCAACACCCGGCCGCCGTCCATGATCGCGATGTGATCGCAGTACTCCGCCTCCTGCATGAAGTGGGTCGTGACGATGACCGTGACACCCTGCTCGGCGAGCGCCGTGATCCGCCGCCAGAAGGCGCGCCGCGCCAGCGGGTCGGCGCCGCTCGTCGGCTCATCGAGAAAGAGGATGTCCGGCTCGTGCAGGAGCGCGGCGCCCATGGCGAGGCGCTGCTTGAAGCCGCCAGGCAGCTCCCCGCTCGCCGTGCGCGCATGCCGTTCGAGATCGAACTGGCGCAAGGCCCAATCGATGCGCTCGCGGCGCTGCGCGCCCCGCAGGCCGTAGGCGCTTGCGAAGAACTCCAGGTTCTCCGCGACGGTGAGCGCGCCGTAGAGCGAGAACTTCTGCGCGACGTACCCGAGCCGCGCGCGGGCGGCGGCCCCGGCGCCGCTCACATCCAGTCCGGCGATCCTCAGGATGCCCGCGGTCGGCGGCGACAGGCCGCACAGCATGCGGAAGGTCGTGGTCTTGCCCGCGCCGTTGGGTCCCAGGAGACCGAAGATCTCCCCGCGCCGTACCTCGAAGCTGACGTGATTCACGGCAGTGAAGTCGCCGAAGGTCTTGACGAGATCGTGTACCTCGACGACAGAGCCTTCCACAGACGGCGCCAGTGGCCGCTGTAGTTGGATGTCAACGCCAGCCTCATGAGCTGCGGCCCCGCGCAACAACACCATGAATCCGTCCTCGAAGCGCGGCTCAACCGGCGTTGCCTCGAGGCCAGCGATCATGTCGCGGTCACGCCCCGTGGCCGGCTCCCCGGTGCGCACGAGCCTCACGAGTCCTCCGTCCGGCACGGCATCGATCACTTCGGGGTCATCGAGCAGCCGCGCCTGGAGGCTCCGGGCGCTCTCACCGGCGTTGGGGTCGAGCACGACGCTGCGGCCGGTCGCGATGCGCGTGACGGCCGCCGGCTCGCTCTGCGCGAGCGCCCGGCCCTCGTGCAGCACGAGAACTCGCGCCGCTCGCTCCGCCTCGTCCAGGTACGACGTACTCGTGAGGACGGTCAGTCCCTGCTCACGCACCAGGTGCTCGACGATGGCCCACAGCTCCCGCCGCGAGAGCGGATCGACGCCGACCGTCGGCTCATCGAGCAGCAACAGCTCCGGTGAGCGCACCAGCGTGCAGGCGAGGCCGAGCTTCTGTTTCATGCCCCCGGAGAGCCGTCCGGCGAGCCTGCCGGTGAAGCGGCCGAGATCGGTCATTTGCATGAGCTGCGGATAGCGCCGGCTGCGCTCCTCCGCGCCGACTCCGTGCAGGTCCGCGTAGAGATCGAGGTTCTCCTGCACGCTGAGATCCTCGTACAAGCCGAACTTCTGCGGCATGTAGCCGATCCGGTCCTGGACGCGCTGCGGCTGCGCCGCGGGATCGATACCGAGGACGGTCAACGTACCGGCGTCGGCGGTGAAGAGGCCTGCCATGAG
The DNA here is from genome assembly GCA_035552895.1 of Steroidobacteraceae bacterium. Taxonomy (GTDB): domain Bacteria; phylum Pseudomonadota; class Gammaproteobacteria; order Steroidobacterales; family Steroidobacteraceae; genus 13-2-20CM-66-19. Next base: position 60,157 of record DATNEU010000027.1, on the reverse strand, counting down.
ACGGATGAGTGTCGTCTTGCCCGCGCCATCCGGCCCGACGAGCGCGGTCAACTCGCCGGCGCGCACCTCGATCGAGACGCCATCGAGCGCGCGCACTTCACCGCCGTTGCCTGGCGCGCGGAATACCTTGCGCAGGTCCTTCCCCACGACGACCGGGATGGCCATGTCAGGTCCGCGCGTGGGCGGAAGAGAGATACACGGTCGCCGGCATTCCCAACCGCAGGGAATCGCCCGGGTCTTTCACGAAGACGCGGATCTCGTATACGAGACTCGAGCGCAGGTCCTGCGTCTGCACCGTCTTCGGCGTGAATTCCGCGACGGGCGAGATGAAGCCTACCCATCCCTGGAAGCGCCTGCCCGGAAAGGAATCGACGGCGACCGCCGCCGGCATGCCGGGGCTCACCCGGCCGAGCTCGGTCTCCGAGACATAGGCCCGAACCCATTTGGGATCGGTGAGGGCGAGCGTGAGGGCGGTCTTCTGCGGCGAGGCCATGTCGCCGGGCTCGGCGACCCGCGATCGCACCACGGCATCGAGCGGGGCGCGCAGTTGCGCATCGGCGAGCTCCTGGCGCAGGAGGGCCACCTGCGCCTGCTCGCCGTCGAGCATCGCTTCCGCCTGCAGGACGTCCTCCTTACGTGGCCCCAGCAACGCGAGCTGCAGAGCCTTGCGGCTGACGATGACTTTGGCCGCGGCGACGTCGGCCTGCGCTTTGGCGTCATCGACGCTCAGGCGGCTCACCGCCCGTCCGCTGGAGCTGTTGAAGAGCGCCTCGATCCGCCGATAGTTGTCCTGCGCCTGGCCGGCGTCCGCCTGGGACAGCGCCAGATTCGCCCGCGCCTGGGCGATCTCCTGCGGCCGGCTGCCGTGATGCAGCCGCGCGACGACGGCGCGCTGCGCCGCCGCCTGCGCTTCGGCCTGCGCGAGCCGCGGCTGCAGGCGGCTCGTGTCCAGAGTCGCCAGGACTTGGCCCTTGCGGACGTGATCCCCTTCCTGCACGAGCACGCTGGCGATGCGCTGGCTGTCGTTGAATGCCAGGTCGACCTCGCGCAGGTCGACGTTGCCGTAGAGCACGATCCCATCGCCGGCGGCATGGCGGTGCGTGAGCCACCAGCCGATGGCGACCGCGGCCGCAACCGCCAGCAGGGCGACGGGGATGATTCTTTTCTGCATGCCGAACCGCGCTTTCCCGAGGAGACCGCTCGATCCCCTAATTTTCTATCATCCGATAGAAATCTGTCAAGTGATACTATTCCTGCACGACTGATGACGCGGACAGCTAAAACAAGGCGCCGCCGACGCCGCGCCGATGGCGGGTACGCCCGTGGCGAGCAGACGCGCCGGCGGCTCCTGGAGGCGGCGATCGAGCTCTTCGCGGAGCTCGGCTACGAGCGGGCCTCCACCCGCGCCATCGCGACCCACGCCGGCGTGAGCCTGCCCGCCCTGCAGTACTATTTCGGCGGCAAGGAGGGGCTGCACCGGGCCTGCGCCGAATACATCACGGAGGATGTGCGCACGCGGTTGGGACCGGCGACGGACCGTGTCCGCCAGGCGCTGAGCCGCCGCGACCTCGGACGCGCCGAGCTTCTCGAGCTGCTGCGCGCGGTCGTCGAGCCCTTTCTCGAGGGTCTCGCCACCGAGCGGCCGGAGAGCTGGGCGCTATTCTTCGCTCGCGCGCAGGGGGAGCACAGCGCCGGCTTCGATACGATCTTCCAACAGATCGGCGGACGGCTGCTGGCGCTCGTCACGGAGATCATCGGCCGCATCCTGGGCCGGCCGCCATCGGGGCCGGAAGTCGCGATCCGCGCCGTCATCGTCGTCGGGCAGCTCACGCTGGTGCGGCGGGCGCGCCCCATCATCCTGCGGGCGCTCGGCTGGCCGAATTTCGCCGGTGAGCGTCTGCAGACGTTGAAGGAGGTGATCTGGGACGGAATCGCGTCGAGCCTGTCGGGCCACTAGCTACTGACGAACCGCCGCCTTGCAGATGCGCTCGAGCAGCTCGCAGAAGCCGATGCCGGCTGCGCGGGCAGCCTGCGGCAACAGACTCGCCGCCGTCATGCCGGGAAGCGAGTTGGCTTCCAGGCACCAGGCGCTGCCCCGAGGGTCCAAGCGGAAATCGATGCGGCTGTAGGCGCCGAGCTTGAGGGCGGCGTGCGCGCGCACCGCGAGCTCCTGGACACTCGCTGCGACATCCGCCGGGAGATCAGCGGGAAAGACCTCGCGCGCGCCGCCGGCCTGGTACTTCGCCCGGTAGTCGAACACCTCCCCCGGAGCGATGATCTCGCCGATCGGCAGCGCACGCCCTTGCAGCACTGCGACGGTCAGCTCGCGGCCCGCAATGAAGCGCTCCACCATCACCTCATCGTCGTAGCGTCGCGCGAGCGCGAGGGCGTCGGGCAGCGCATCCGCCGACCGGACGACGCTCAGCCCCACCGTGGAGCCCTGCTTGTTGGGTTTGACGACCACGGGCCAGCCGATGGAGCCGGCGATCTCCTCCGCGCTCACCGGCGCCATCCTCCAGTCCGCCGTCGGTACACCCGCGGCGCGGAAAAGCCGCTTCGAGAGATCCTTGTCCATCGCGGTCGCGCTCGCGATGTGATTGCTGCCCGTGTAGGGGAGGCCCGCCAGATCGAGCACCGCCTGAATGCGGCCGTCCTCCCCCGCGCCGCCGTGCAGCGCGAGAAAGACCACGTCGACCTCCCGCATGTCGGCCGTCTCCGCCGCGAGCGCGGGCGAGCCCCGCCTCATGCCGGCGAGCGCCGCGCCGGACGGGGGCTGTGGACCGACGCCGCTCGTGAGCAGCCGTTGCTCGGCCGGCCCGGTGAGCTTCCCGGTCGCGGTATCGATCGCCATCACCTCGTGCCCGAGAGCGCGCAGCGCCGGGATGATCTGCGCCGCGCTCGCGATCGACACGTCCCGCTCCTCGCTCGTGCCACCAAAGAGAACCGCTATCTTCATGGTCCTGAATACCCTCGAATGCAACCCGCATTGTCACACGTCCGCGCGGCAAGGACGCTGGCGGATGACACGCCGCGGCGCAGCGGGTACGATTATCTTACCGGTAGCCGCGTATCGTGTGCGCAGGTCGTGTTGCATTCCAAAGCGCCTCCCAGGGGATCGAGGAGATCCTGGCCGAGGCGCGCGCCGAGGGCTTCGCCGTGAATGACCAGGAGCTCGAGATTGGCTTGCGTGCGATCGCGGTACCCGTGAGGAACGTGGTCGGCACGACCGTGGCCGCCATGAACGTGAGCGCTCGAGCCTCGCGCGTGACGCGGCGGGAGCTGCTCGAGAAGGCGCTGCCGCGGTCCGCGGCCGAGCGCCTCGGCAACCAACTCGCGCCCTCGCGTTAGGCCGGGGAACGAGCCGACATGGAGCTGCGCGACGCCGCGGAAGACGATCTCGCCGGACTCGTCGACATCTATAACGACGTGATCGCGACCTCGACCGCGGTGTATTCCGACACGCCGGTCACGCTCGGCGATCGCCGCGAGTGGTGGCGGGCGCGCCTCGCCGCCGGCTACCCGGTGCTGGTGGCGCGGGACGAATCGGGCGTGATCGGATTCGCGACCTTCGGCGATTTTCGCGCCTGGCCGGGGTATCGCTTCACGGTGGAGCACAGCGTGCACGTGCGGGCGGACCGGCGCGGCGGCGGCGTCGGCACGCGCCTGCTCGAGGCGCTCTTTCCCCGGGCCGCGGCTCTTGGCAAGCACATGATGATCGCCGCGGTCGATGCGGCGAACGGGCCGTCGATCCGCTTTCACGAGCGGCTCGGTTTCCGCCAGGCGGGCTGTCTGCTCGAGGTCGGCTACAAGTTCGACCGCTGGCTCGATCTGGTGTTGCTGCAGCGCCGGATCGGCGCATAGGCCGGCCCGATGTTCCCGAAGCTCACCCCGGCCACGCGGGCCATCATTCTCGTCAACGTCGTCGTCTTCCTGCTCGAGCTGGTGGCGGCCCGGCCCATCCTGTGGAACTTCGCGCTCTGGCCCTTGGCGCCGGATTCGCCCTTTCACTGGTGGCAGCTCGTGACCTATGCCTTCCTGCACGACCCCAAGGGCATCACACACATCTTGTTCAACATGTTCGCGCTCTATGTGTTCGGCCCGGCGCTCGAGCAGTATTGGGGCCCGCGACGCTACCTCGTGTACTACTTCGTGTGCATCATCGCCGCGGGCGCGACGCAGCTCGCGGCGGATTACTTCTCCGGCAGCGTCGGGGAGGCCATCGGTGCCTCCGGTGCCATTTTCGGCATTCTGCTCGCGTTCGCGATCCTGTTTCCACGGGTGCGGCTGCTCCTCTATTTCGCGATCCCGGTACCGGCGTGGCTCTTCGTCACCGGATATGCGGTGCTCGAGCTGTTCTTCGGCGTCACCGGCATGGAAGCCGGCGTCGCGCATTTCGCGCACCTGGGCGGCATGCTCGGCGGCGCACTGCTGCTGCTCTTCTGGCGCCTGGTCGATGGCAGCGGCCCCGGCCGGCGTTCGGTCTGAACGGAACTTTTTGCGATGACTGGCATCTACCGCAGCCTCGGAGGTGGCCGATGATAAGAACCGAGCATCTTTGCAAGCGCTATGAGTCGATGACGGCGGTGGATGACGTCACCTTCGAGGTCCGTCCGGGCGAGGTGCTCGGATTCCTGGGACCCAACGGTGCCGGCAAGACGACGACCATGCGCATGCTCGCGGGCTTCGTCACGCCGACGGCGGGCAAGGCCTTCATCTGCGGCCACGACGTCGAGGCGCAACCGCTCGCCGCCAAGGAACGCCTGGGCTACCTGCCGGAAGGCGCACCGAGCTACGGGGAGATGCGCGTGCGCCGCTTCCTGGAATTCATCGCGGATCTACGCCGGCTGGAGGGCGCGCGGCGGACGCAGCGGCTCGACTACGTCATCGAGCGCCTGCAGCTCGCCTCCGTGCTGGAGCAGTCGATCGATACGCTGTCGAAGGGCTTCCGCCGCCGCGTGGGACTGGCTCAAGCCATCATTCACGACCCGCCGGTGCTCATCCTCGATGAGCCCACCGACGGCCTGGACCCCAACCAGAAATTCGAGGTCCGCGCCCTGATCAACGAGATGGCGCGCGACAAGATCATCGTCATCTCGACGCACATCCTCGAAGAGGTCGATGCGGTCTGCAATCGCGCGATCATCATCGCGCGCGGGCGGATCGTCGCGGACGACACACCGCTGCAGCTTGCGGCGCGATCGCGCTACTACAACGCGGTATCGCTGCAGCTCGAGCGGCCGGAGCAGTTGGCTGCCGCCCGCGCCGCGGTGGCGGCCCTGCCGTCGGTAGCCGACGTCGAGGTGAGTGAGCGCGACGTGCGCCTCACCGCGCTGCCGCGCTCGGGCGCCGCGATCCTGACCGCGATCTCGGAGGTGGCGAGCAGCAAGGGTCTCGCGCTCAAGGAGCTGCACCTCGAATCCGGACGGCTCGACGAAGTCTTCCGCTCCATCACGGCATAACGACTCTAGACGGGGGCGCCATGCGCAACGTGGGCATCATTCTGCGCCGCGAGCTCGCGAGCTACTTCGCGACACCGCTCGCTTACGTATTCATCCTGATCTTCCTCGTGCTGGCCAACGCCTTCACGTTCTATCTCGGCGGCTTCTACGAGCGCGGCCAGGCCGACCTGCAGCCGTTCTTCGCCTTCCATCCCTGGCTCTACCTCTTCCTGATCCCGGCCATCTCCATGAAGCTCTGGGCCGAGGAGCGCAAGTCCGGCAGCATCGAGCTGCTGATGACCCAGCCGGTGAAGCTCTGGGAGGCGGTGCTCGGCAAGTACTTCGCGGCCTGGATCTTCGTGGCGCTCGCCCTGGCGCTCACCTTTCCGATCTGGATCACCGTCAACTATCTCGGCCATCCCGACAACGGCACGATCGTCGCCGCCTACCTGGGGAGCCTGCTGCTCGCCGGCGGCTTCCTCGCGGTGGGCTCCTGCATGTCGGCGCTGACGCGCAATCAGGTCGTGGCGTTCATCCTCGGGGTCGCGGTCTGCTTCGTGTTCCTCCTCGCGGGCTATCCCATGGTGGTGAATGCCTTCCAGAGCTGGGCGCCGCAGCCGCTCGTGGGCGCGATCGCCTCGCTCTCCTTCCTCAGCCATTTCCAGTCGATCGCGCGGGGCGTGCTGCAGGCGCGCGACCTGCTTTATTTCGCGATGCTGATCGGCTTTTTCCTCTTCACCACCACGGTCGCCCTCGACCTGCGGAAAGCGGACTAGGAGCGCGCCATGACGAAACGCTCGACACTCGGCTGGGGCGCGGTCATCGCGCTGGCGCTCACCTTCATCGGCCTCACCATCGTCTTCAACTACTCGCTGGCGGGCTGGCAGCTCGATCTTACCCAGAACCGCCTCTACACCATCTCCCCGGGCACCGATCGCATCCTGAAGAGCATCCGGGAGCCGATCGACCTCTATTTCTTCTATTCGGCCCAGGCGGCGCAATCCATCCCGCAGATCCAGCCCTACGGCCAGCGGGTGCGCGACTTCCTCCAGGAGCTGGCGCAGCGCTCCGACGGCATGATTCATCTGCACATCATCGACCCGAAGCCCTACTCGGTGGAGGAAGACCGCGCCGCGGAGCTCGGCGTCACCGGCACGGCGCTCAACGAGGCCGGCACCAAGTTCTACTTCGGCCTCGCCGGGACCAACTCCACCAACGGCCAGCAGGCGATCCCGTTCTTCAATCCGAGCAAGCAGCAGTTCCTCGAGTACGACGTCTCGCGACTCGTCTATCAGCTCGCGCATCCGAAGAAGCCGGTGGTCGCCTGGCTCTCGAGCCTGCCGATGACGGGCGGCTTCGATCCGCGCTCGGGACAGATGCGCCAGCCCTGGGTGGTGTACCAGCAGGCGCAGCAACTCTTCGACATCCAACCGCTGCAGCCGACCGCGACCGCCATCGACCCGGACGTGCGCGTGCTCGTGCTGGTCGATCCGAAGAACCTCTCGCCGGCCACGCAGTTCGCGATCGATCAGTACGCGCTGCGGGGCGGACACATCCTGGCGTTCGTCGATCCGGATGCGGAGACGGACCCGTCGGCGGCCAACCCCATGCAGTCGATGGGCGCCGATCGCGCCTCGCACATGGGCAGGCTCCTCGCCGCCTGGGGCGTCGGCTTCAATCCGCATGAGGTGGTCGCCGACCGCGGGCAGGCGCTCAACGTCGCCATGCGCGAAGGCGGACCGCCGGTCGAGGACGTGGCGTTCCTCGGCCTCGGCAAATCCTCCCTGTCGCAGAGCGATGTCATCACTTCGGGCCTGTCCAACGTCAACGTCGCGACCGCGGGCTACCTGACTGCGATCAAGGGCACCGGCGTCAAATTCGAGCCGTTGATGCAGTCGACCGCCGATGCGGAGCCGGTGCCGGCGCAGCGGTTCGCAATGCTGGCCGATCCGTCGGCGCTCCTGACCGGCTTCAAGCCCACCGGCCAGCGCTACATCATCGGCGCGCGTGTCAGCGGAATGGTGAAGACCGCCTTCCCTGGGGGCCCGCCCCAGGGCGTCACGCTACCCGCCGGCCGCCGCGACCTCAAGGCATCCGTCAAGCCGTTGAACCTCGTGGTCTTCGCCGACACCGACCTGCTGTCGGATTACCTCTGGGTGCGGGAGGAGGATCTCTTCGGGCAGCACATGTATGCGGCGCAAGCCAGCAACGGCGATCTGGTGATGAACGCTCTCGACAACCTCGCCGGCAGCTCCGACCTGATCAGCATCCGCGGCCGCGCCGGCTTCACGCGCCCCTTCCTGCGCGTCGAGGCCTTGCAGCGGGCCGCGGATGCGCGCTTCCACGATCAGCAGCAGCAACTGCAGGCTGAGCTGCAGCAGACACAGCAGCAGCTCACCCTGCTGCAGTCGAAGCGCAACGACAAATCGGCCCTTATCCTGACGCCCGCGCAGCAGCAGGAAATCGAGCACTTCGAGGCGGAGAAGCTGCAGATCCGCAAGCGCCTGCGCGCCGTCCAGGCGGGCCTGGTCAGCGACATCGACCGGCTGGGCACGGAGCTGAAGGTCATCGACATCATCGTGATGCCGGGCGTGTTCGCGCTCGCGGCGCTCCTCATCGCCGCCGCGCGCCGCCGTCGTTCCGCCGCCGTCCGGAAAAAATAGGATCCGCTCCCATGACCGCACGCCGCCTCTGCCTGCTCTTCGCCATCGGCATCGTCGTCATCGCGCTCGCCGCCTGGGTCTCGAGCCGCAGCCGCAGCGATGAGCCCTCGATCGCGGGCACCCTGGTCCTCCCCGGCCTCGAGAGCTCTCTCAACCAGGTGACCGAGGTCCGCATCACCAAGGCGGGCCACACGCAGACGACTCTGCGCCGTGGCGCGAGCGATTGGCTCGTCGGCGAGCGCGGCTACCCCGCCGACTCCGGCAAGCTGCGCCAGCTCCTCCTCGACCTCGCTTCGCTCAAAGCCGTGGAGCGCAAGACGCACATCGCGCGCAACTATCCGGTGCTCGGAGTCGAGAACGTGACCTCGCCCGAGGCCACCGGCGCACGCATCGACATCGTGACTCCCGCCAGGACCTGGTCGCTCATAGTCGGTAACTCCATGGATTCCAACGACTGTTACGTGCGGCTGGCCGATTCCGCGCAGAGCCTGCTCGCGAGCCCCCTGGTCCAGGCCGATGCGGACCCGAAGCTCTGGCTCGACCCGACGATTCTCGACATCGCGCAGAATCGGGTGCGCGAGATCGACGAACGCCCGGCCAAGGGCCCCGGGTTCAGCGCCTCACGCGCGAAAATCACGCAGCCTGACTTCACCGTGCACGACATTCCTCGGGGCCGCGAGCTGACCGGCCCCGACGCCGCCGACACACTCGGCAGCGCTCTCTCCAACCTCACTCTGACCGACGTCCGCAAGAGCGCCGCCCCGCCCGCCGGCATCGCTCTCTCGCATGCCGTCTTCGAGACTTTCGACGGCCTGGAGATCGATGTCAGCGGCCACGTGGACGCCCAAAGCCACTACATCGACATCTCCGCCCGCGCCACCGCCAAATCGGCCGACGCCCAAGCCCGGCAAATCAACTCCCGCGCACGAGGGTGGGACTACGCCATCCCCGACTACCGCTACGATGAGATCTTCCCCAAAATGGATTCTTTCCTGAAGCCGCTTCCCGCCAGGAAAAAGGCGAAATAGGCGGACGCCCTATCTGGCCCTGCCCAGCAAGAGCAAGGTGACCGTGGCGAGCAGCGCAGTCGGAAGCCACGCGAGGACGACGGGATCGAGGTGAAACACGATCGTGCCCGGCTCGATCAACCGCTGCAGCAGGAAGAACACGATCCCGATCACCAGCCCGATCATCGTCCGCGTCCCCGCCCCCGCCGAGCGCATCGACCCCAGCGCAAAGGGAATGGCGAGCAGCACCGAGAATGCGATCGCCACCGTCCGCGCGATCTTCGACCAGAAGGCAAAGAGATACTGTCCCGCATCCAGCGAGTTGGCATGGAAGTACCCGACTACCTGCCACAGCGCGCGCAGCGTCAACTGCTCCGGATCCTGCACGGCGAGCCCGAGGAACCCCGCCGTGACGTTCGACTGCAGCACCTTCTCCCCAGGCGGACTGCTCGTCACCCCGTCCGCCGTGAAGCGCGACTCCGTGTAGCCGCCGAGGAGCCATTTGCGATGCCCCACCGCCGTGGCGCTCTCCGCATGGCCGATGGCGAGCAACGTGTGCTGGGGCGAGAGCTCGAATACCTGCATGCCGACGAAACGCCGCGACCCTGACTGCCGGGCGACGTTGAGGATGAGGTCCCCGTCCCGCACCCAGGCCCCCGCCCCGCCGCCGAACCCGACGCTGTTGAACTGGCTGAACGCCTTCTGCTGGTTCGCCGCCTCCTGCAGTTGCGGCGCCACGAATTCCCCGAGGAGGCCTTCGAACGCGATGAGCAGAACGGCGGCGACGAGCGCCGTGCCCGCGAGGCGCGACACCGAGACTCCGGTGGCGCGGATCACCGTCATCTCACTGCCGCGCGCGAGCTGTCCGAAGCCGAGCAGCGAGCCGATGAGCGCCGTGATCGGCAGCAGCTCATAGACCTGCTGCGGCAGGTTGAGCACGGTGTACCAGAGCGCATCCGCCACGGTGTAGTGGCCGACGCCGATGTCGCCCTGTTGGCTGAAGAAGACGAGGAGCCCCCCGAGGATGAGCAGCACCAGCATCACGAGTCCCACCGCGCCGAGCACGGTGCGCACGATATAGCGGTCCAGGACGCTCATGAGGCCGCCACCGGCTGGTAGCGCAATCGCCGCAGGGCCCGCGGACCGAGGATCACCGCGACAGCGAGCAACACGGCAACGGCGTGTGCCCACCATAGGCCCAGTCCCGCCGGGACGGCGCCATGCGCGACCCAGGCCTGGCCCGCGGAGATGAGGTTGGAATAGACGAGCCACACCACCGCCGCGAGCCACACGCGCGCGTAGCGGCCCTGGCGCGGCTTGAGGCGCGCCAGCGGCACCGCCAGCACCGTGAGCACGATGCACATGAGGGGCATCGAGATCCGCCACTGCAGCTTCGCCTGGCGCTTGGGATCCGGCGAGGCGAGGAGCGCGGCGGTAGGCTGTGCGTCGAGGTCCGTCACCACGCTGTTGGCCGCGGGCACCCGGAATGGAATGAAGTTCTCGCTGAAGTGCATGACGCGGAACTCGGGACTGCCGGGAATGCCCTCCAGGCTCTCGCCATCCATCAGCTTGATGGCTTGCGTCGCGCCGTCCGGCGAGACGGTGTGCAGAGCGCGCTGGGCAACATCCACCTCGACATTCGGTCCCTGGTTTCTCTCCACGAACACGTCCTCGAGCGCGCCGTCGGGGTCGACCTTCTTCGCATATACGACGGCGCTGCCGCCGCCGAAGGCGCGGAAGGTGCCTGCCTGCAGCGGCGCGAACTGCCCCGCGCGTATGGCGGCGTTGCGGATCATCAGCGCCTGGGCCGTGGCTCCCGGAGCCACGAGCAGCGTGATCGCGGCCAGGCCGATCGCGAGCACGACCCCGAGGCCGATCACGCCGCCATACAGCGTGGCCGGCCGGACCCCGCAGGCGAGCGCGGCGGCGAGCTCGCTGTCGTGATGGAGCCGCCCCAGCGCGAGGACGATGGCCAGCAGGAGCCCTACCGGCACCAGGATGCTCAGGTATTGAAGGATGCCGAGGTAGATGAGCTCGAGCACCACGCCCTGAGGAAACTGGCTGGCCGCGGCGCGCTCGAGCACGGCCGCCACCTGATTGGCCAGCAGAATGACGAGCAGCACGCCCATCACCACGATCCAGGTGGTGATGACTTCGCGCAACACGTAGCGTCCGAGGATTTTCCCCAACCGAAGGCCTGCCTGACTTTCCCCGCCGGACCGCCGGTGGGTTACACTTAATAACTAAGGTAAAGCAGACGGTTGCGCGCCTCAATGGCTGGTGCCGTCGAGCTCAAAAATACTCCGGCGAGGCGCCGGCACTGCGGCGCGGCCGGCACGGGGATATTGCGATGCAATTCGAGACCTGGAGCAAGGGCGTGGCCACCCTCGAGGTGGACTGCCTGGTCATCGGCCTCTTCGAGGACGGGCAGCTCGGCGAAGAGGCCCGCGCCGTCGACACGGCGTGCGGCGGGCGGCTGAAGAAGCTGCTCGGCCGCGGTGACTTTCCCGGCAAGCTCGCCGAGACGCTGCTGCTCGCCGATCTGCCGGGCATCACCGCCACGCGCGTGCTGCTCACCGGCCTCGGCGCAAAGAAGAGCTACGGTCGCAAGGCGTGGCGCAAGGCTTGGGCGGGTGCGGTCGCAGCGCTCTCCAAGACCGGCATCAAGGCCGCTGCGCTCGCGATGGACCGACCCGATGCGAAGGACCTGGACGACTATTATTTCGGCCGCGCGGTCGCGGAGATCGCGCAGACAGTGCTGTACCGCATCAACGATCTCAAAAGCGGCAAGAAACCCAAGGCCGCCCCACTCGCGCGGGTACTTGCGGGTCCGGTCGGAAGGAGTGCGGCGGCGGCGGTGAGCCGCGGGCTCGCCCATGGCGCGGCCGTCGCCGACGCCTGCAGCGTCCAGCGCGACCTCGCAAACCTGCCGGCGAACGTCTGCACGCCCACCTTCCTTGCCGAGGAGGCGCGCGCGCTCGCGAAGCGCTATTCCCCGTTGCGCGTGCGGGTGCTCGATGAGCCCGCGATCCGCCGCGAGAAGATGGGCTGTCTGCTCGCCGTCTCGCAGGGCAGCGCGCAGCCGCCGCGATTCATCGCGATCGAGCACGCGGGGTCGGCCAAAGGGGGTCGCTCCTCGCGCCCGATCGTGCTGGTCGGCAAGGGCGTAACGTTCGACACCGGCGGCATCTCGATCAAGGCCGCGCCGGCCATGGACGAGATGAAATTCGACATGAGCGGCGCGGCGGCGGTGATCGCCACGCTGACGCTCGCCGCGGCGCTCGATCTGCCGCTGCGGGTCGTGGGACTGGTCGCCGCGGTCGAGAACATGCCCGGCGGCAAGGCCGTCAAGCCCGGCGACATCGCCACCAGCGCCTCCGGGCAGACGGTGGAGATTCTCAACACCGACGCCGAGGGCCGGCTGATTCTCTGCGATGCGCTGCATTACGCCCGCCGCTATCAGCCGGCGGCCGTCGTGGACATCGCCACGCTGACGGGAGCTTGCGTGATCGCGCTCGGACATCACCACTGCGGCGCGATGGGCAACGATGAAGCGCTCGTCACGGAGCTGGTGGAGGCGGGCGTGCGTGCCGACGACCGCGCCTGGCCGCTGCCGCTCACGGAGGAATACGCGGAGCAGCTCAAGAGCAATTTCGCGGACTTCGCGAACATCGGCGGCCGTGAAGGCGGGGCCATCACCGCCGCCGCATTCCTCGGCAAGTTCACACAGGGGATGAAATGGGCGCACCTCGACGTCGCGGGCACCGCCTACCAGAGCGGTGCGCAGAAGGGCAGCACTGGGCGCCCCACCCCGCTTCTCGCGGATTTCCTCATCCGCCGGGCTGGACTCTGACTCGCTACGGCGTGAGTCACGGGCGCAAGCGACGGCACTTCAGGATCTGCCGGCTCGAGCGGCGCCGCTTCATCGCCGCGCGCCTCGTCCACCGCTGACCGGAGCCTGCGCGTCGACTTCTGCCCTTCGGCGACCGCGTCCGTAAAGCGGCGCTTGGCGCCGAAAAGGAATCGCGGCCGCTATAATCCGAGGACCTCAACAGGGCCGTCGCCTCACCATGGACAAAGTGTATGCGCCGCACGACATCGAGCGGCGGATCTATGAGCAGTGGGAATCCCATGGCTGGTTCGCGCCCAGCGGCCGGGGGACGCCCTACTGCATCATGATCCCGCCGCCCAACGTGACGGGCACGCTGCACATGGGCCACGCCTTTCAGCATACGCTGATGGATGCGCTCACCCGCTATCACCGCATGCGCGGTGACGACGCTTTGTGGCAACCCGGCACCGATCACGCGGGCATCGCGACCCAGATGGTCGTGGAGCGACAGCTCGAGGCGCAAGGCCGCAAACGCAGCGAGCTCTCCCGCGAGGCGTTCGTGGAGCGCGTCTGGGCATGGAAGGCGCAATCGGGCGGCACCATCAACTCGCAAATGCGCCGCCTGGGAGACTCCGTCGACTGGTCGCGCGATCGCTTCACGATGGATGCGGGCCTGTCGCTCGCCGTGGTGGAAGTGTTCGTGCGCCTGCACGAGAAGGGTTTGATCTACCGCGGCAAGCGGCTCGTCAATTGGGACCCGGTGCTGCTCACCGCGCTTTCCGACCTGGAGGTGGAAAGCGAGGAAGAGGACGGCCATCTCTGGCATCTGCGCTACCCTCTCGAGGACGGGTCGGGGCACGTCGTTGTGGCAACGACGCGGCCTGAGACGATGCTCGGCGACACCGCAGTCGCCATAAACCCGGACGACGAAAGATACAAACACCTCGTCGGCAAGAAGCTGCGGTTGCCGCTCGCGGAACGCCCGATCCCCGTGATCGCCGATGCCTACGTCGATGCCTCCTTCGGCTCCGGGTGCGTGAAGATCACGCCGGCGCACGATTTCAACGACTACGAGATCGGACTGCGCCACGGGCTCGAGCAGATCAACATCTTCACGCCGCGCGCCGCCCTCAACGACAACGTCCCGGCGCGCTTGCGCGGTCTCGATCGCTTCGTGGCGCGCGAGCGAGTGGTGGCGGAGCTGCAGGCGGCAGGCCTCATCGAGAAGATCGAGAAGCACCGGCTCACGGTCCCGCGCGGTGACCGCAGCGGCGCGGTGCTGGAGCCGTTGCTGACCGATCAGTGGTACGTCAGGATCGCGCCGCTCGCGGCGCCCGCGATCGCCGCGGTCGAGAGCGGACGCACGCGCTTCGTGCCGGAGAACTGGGCCAAGACGTATTACGAGTGGATGCGCAACATCAAGGACTGGTGCATCAGCCGCCAGCTCTGGTGGGGCCATCGCATCCCCGCGTGGTACGACGAGGCCGGCAATTGCTACGTTGCGCGCAGCGAGGCCGAAGCCCGCAGCCGGCATGGGCTCGCTCCCGAGGTACGGCTGAATCAGGATGCGGACGTGCTCGATACCTGGTTCTCCTCCGCCCTCTGGCCGTTCTCCACCCTGGGATGGCCGCAGCGCACGCCCGAGCTGGCGAAGTTCTATCCGACCAGCGTGCTCGTCACGGGATTCGACATCATCTTCTTCTGGGTCGCGCGGATGATGATGATGGGGCTCGAGTTCATGAACGACGTGCCATTCCGGGACGTCTACATCACCGGGCTCATCCGCGACGAGCACGGCGAGAAGATGTCGAAGTCGAAGGGCAACGTCATCGACCCGCTCGACATCGTCGACGGCATCGATCTGGAGTCGCTGGTCGCCAAGCGCACCAGCGGCCTGATGCAGCCGCAGATGAAATCGAAGATCGAGAAGGCGACCCGCAAGGAGTATCCGGAAGGCATCGCCTCGCACGGCACCGACGCGCTGCGCTTCACGTTCGCCGCCCTCGCCTCCCCCAGCCGTGACATCCGCTTCGATCTCGCGCGCGTCGGCGGCTACCGCAACTTCTGCAACAAGCTGTGGAATGCCGCGCGCTTCGTCACGATGAGCGTCGACTCCGAGTCTTCCGGTCGAGCGCCAACGGCGGGTCTCACCGCCGGCGCCATCGAGCTTTCCGTCGCCGACCGCTGGATCCGCTCCCGCTTCGGGCGCACGGTGGCGACCGTCGAGAAGTCCGTCGCGGAGTATCGTTTCGACTACGCCGCCGCGGCGCTTTACGAGTTCACCTGGCTCGAGTTCTGCGACTGGTATCTCGAGCTCACCAAGCCCGTGTTGCAGTCGCAGACCTCCTCGGCCGCGGCGCGCGCCGGCACCCGCCGCACCCTGCTCGAGATCCTGGAGGCGCTGCAGCGGGCGCTGCACCCGATCATGCCCTTCATCACCGAGGAGATCTGGCAACGCATCGCCCCGCTCGCCGGCCGCGAGGGTCCGTCCGTGATGCTCGCACCCTATCCGCGCCCGGCGGAGTTCCCGCCCGACGAGGCCGCGGAGCGCGAAGTCGGCTGGCTGCAGGCCTTCATCCTGGGGATCCGTCAGATTCGCGGCGAGATGAACATCAGCCCGTCGCGGCGCATTCCGCTCCTCTACCGCAACGCCTCGGCGCAGGATGCCGAGCTCATCCAGCGGCACGGCGCCTGGCTGCAGCGCCTCGCCGGCATCGAGCCGCCTCGCGAGCTTGCTGCCGGCGAGACGCAGCCCCAGGCCGCGACCGCGCTCGTCGGCGAGCTCACGCTCCTCGTCCCGATGGCCGGTCTCATCGATGCCGCCGCCGAAGGCGAGCGTCTGGGCAAGCTCCTCGTGCGCGCTCAGGCGGATCTCGACAAGCTCCGCGGCCGCCTGGCCAACGAGAGCTTCGTGCGCAACGCCCCCGAAGCCGTTGTCGCCGGTGAGCGCCAGCGCGTCGCCGAGCTCGAGCAGACCGCCGTCCGGCTCGCGAGTCAACTCGAGCGCGTGCGCCAGATGCTGCGGCCGGGAGGCCCATGAATGCGGCCGCGGCGCAGGACGCGGACGCCTCGGCCCTGAAGCGCGCGCTCGAGGCGCTGGAATCGATCGTCCTCGGCAAGCCGCGGCAAGTGCGGCTCTGCCTCGCCTGCGTCCTGGCACGCGGGCACCTGCTGATCGAGGACGTCCCCGGCGTCGGCAAGACGACGCTCGCCCACGCGTTGGCCCAAGTGCTCGGGCTCGCCTGGCAGCGGGTGCAGTTCACCAGCGACCTGTTGCCGGCGGACATCATCGGCGTGTCAATCTTCGATCGCGCGAGCCAGCAGTTCAAATTCCGCGAGGGACCGCTCTTCACCCAGCTGCTGCTCGCCGATGAGGTGAACCGGGCGAGCCCGCGGACCCAGAGCGCGCTGCTCGAGGCCATGGAGGAGCGTCAGGTCAGCGTGGACGGGACGACCTATCGATTGCCCGAGCCCTTCTTCGTGGTGGCCACCCAGAATCCGCACGAGCAGCTCGGCACGTTCTCGCTGCCGGAATCGCAGCTGGACCGGTTTCTCATGCGCGTGACGCTGGGTTATCCCGACGCCCTGCACGAGCGGGAGCTGCTGCGGCACGGGGATCGGCGGGACCTGATCCCGGGCCTCGCGCCGGTGCTCGGGCCCGAGGCGGTGATCCGCGCGCAGCGCCTCGTGCGCGCCGCGCACGTGGCGGAGCCCTTGCTCGATTACGCGCAGATGCTCATTGCGAGGACCCGCGACCGGCCGGACTTCAGGCTCGGCCTCTCGCCGCGGGCGGGTCAGGGACTCATCCGCTGCGCGCAGGCGTGGGCGCGGCTCGCAGGACGAGTCGCGGTGTTGCCGGAAGACGTACAGGCGGTACTGCCGGCCGTGATCGCGCACCGGCTCGAGCGCCGGGATTCGGGGCCGCATGACTCGCCTGGCGCTTCCGCCGGAACCGACGTCGCGGATGAGCTGATCAGGACGGTGCCGGTGCCGACCTGACCGCGCTAGGGACGCAGGCGCGATGAAAACCCTCGGGAGGGTCCGTGAACGCCTGCGGCAAAGTGCCGCGGACTGGGCGCGCCGCCGTCAGGGAATCGACAAGCTGCCTTTGTCACTCGCACGGCGCCGCCTCTATATCCTGCCGACGCGCGTCGGGATGGGCTTTGGTGCCCTCGTGTTGACGATGCTGGTCGCGGGGCTCAACTACGCCAACAGCCTCGCCCTGCTCTTCGCCTTCCTGCTCGCGGGTTTCGCCCTCGTCGCCATGCACGAGTGCCATCGCAACCTCTTGGGTCTGTCCCTCATCCAGGCCTCGGCCGCGCCGCTCTTCGCCGGTTCGGCCGGCACTTTGCGCCTGACATTCGAGAATGCGTCGCGGCTCAGGCGCTATCGTCTGCAGGCTGTAGTGACGGACACGGGCGCGGGCGCGGGCGCGGTGACGTTGGACCTCGCCGCCGGCAGCCGGGGACAGGTCGAGCTGCCCATCCGCGCCTCGCGGCGCGGGCTGCAAAGAATCGATCGGCTGCGGATCAGCAGCACGCATCCCTTCGGCCTCTTCCGCGTGTGGACCTGGGTTCACGCGCCCATCGTCGTGCTCGTCTATCCGCGGGCAGTGGGATCGCTGCCCTTGCCGGTTGACAGCGGGGCGCGGTTCGGGGCACGTCCGCGCGGCGCTGCGGGCGCGGATGAATGGATGGGACTGCGGCCTTTCCGCGACGGCGACTCGCCGCGGCAGGTCGCCTGGAAAGCCTACGCGCGCGAGGCGCCGCTGCTCGTCAAGGAATACCGCTCCGCCGGCTCGCCGCTGCGCATGCTGTCCCTCGAGGCGATCAGGCAGCGCGACCTCGAGTCCGGCCTGTCGCAACTCGCCCGCTGGGTCGTCGACGCCGAGGCGAGCGGTGATCTCTACGGACTCGAGCTCCCGGGCGAGCGCATCCCGCCGGATCGCGGCGCCGAGCATCGCCATCGGTGCCTGTCGGCGCTCGCGCTCCACGGCTCGCCAAAATCCACGGCAGGCGGATCGGGGATGCGATGAAGGCCGCCCGCATCCTCGAGGAAACACCGCGGCTGCCCTTGCTGTGGGTTTGTGCCGCAAGCGTGGCGGCCATTCTGCTGCATGTGCTGCAAGTGCCCGCATGGGTCACGATCGCCGCCCTCGGGCTCGTGGCCTGGAGGCTCGCGGCAGCCCTCGGGCCGATCGGGCTGCCGGGCGGTGTCCTGCGCGTTGCGCTCGGGCTGGCGCTGGTGGCGGCGGTATTCGCGCAGTTCCACACCCTCAACGGTCTCGTTCCGGGCACGGCGATGCTCATGTTGATGGCGGCCATCAAGCTGCTCGAGACGCGCACCCGCCGCGACCAGTATGTCGTCATCGGTGGGGCGCTGTTCCTCCTTCTGGCGGCGTGCCTCCATGGCCAGGAGCTCGCTTGGGTGCCGCTCTACGGAGCGGACGCGCTGTTGTGTTGCTCCGCGCTCGCGATGGTGGCCTACACACCCGGGCGCGAGGAGGGCGCATACCCGCCGCCGGCTGGCCTCGAGACCCGCGAGGCGGTCGCGCTTGCGGGCCGGACGCTGCTTTACTCGATACCGCTCGCGATCCTGCTGTTCCTGTTTTTTCCGCGGCTGCCGGGCCACTTCTGGGGCCTGACGTCGGGCGGCGGTGCGGTGACCGGACTCGGCGATACGATGGATCCCGGAAGCATCACCCAACTGACCACCTCCTATGCCATGGCCTTCCGGGTGCGCTTCGCCGGCAGGCCACCGCCCGTCGACGAGCGCTACTGGCGCGGTCCGGTCCTGGACGAGTTCGATGGCGCGACCTGGAAGGCGACGCGCTACGAGCCCGCCGCCGCGCAGCCGCCTCACTGTCTGTCCAAGCCTTACCTCTATCACGTCGATCTCGAGCCGACCTTCAGGCACTGGTGGCTCGCGCTCGACACCGTAATGGACTCACCGGGCGCGGGTGTTCGCTACACCGACGACTACCAGCTCATCGCGGAGCGCCCCGTCTCGCAGCCGGTGAGCTACAACGCGGTCTCCTGCACACAGACCCGATCGCCCGCGCCGCTCGCCGCCGCGGTGCGTGCCGCTGACACGCAGCTTCCTCCAGATCGCAATCCGCGGGCGCTCGCGCTCGCCCGGCAGATGCGCCTGCGGGTCGGCTCCGATGCCGCGTTCGTGCAGGCCGTGCTCACGTTCCTGCGCACCGGCGGCTTCTCGTATTCCCTCACTCCGCCGCCACTCGGCGCGGAGCCGATCGACGATTTTCTTTTCAACACGCGCACGGGCTTCTGCGGCCACTACGCCTCGGCGTTCGTCGACCTCATGAGAGCCGCAGGCGTTCCGGCGCGGGTGGTCACCGGTTATCTCGGCGGGGAGTGGAACCCGTACGACGGCAGTTTCATCGTCCGCCAGTCGGATGCGCACGCCTGGGCGGAGGTCTGGCTGGCAAGGAAGGGTTGGACACGAGTGGATCCCACGGCCGTCGTCGAGCCCCAGAGGCTCTATCGCGGGATTCTCGATCTGCTGCCGGGCGCGGTGTCGGCGCCGGAGCGCTGGGTGCACGCCTGGCCCTGGCTCGGCGCCGCCCTCGAGCGCTGGGAAGCGCTCAACGGCTGGTGGAACGAGCGCGTCGTGGGCTTCAACTACCGCACCCAACTCGACCTGCTCGCCAAGCTGGGCTTTCGCTCACCGGAGCTGCGCGATGCCGGTTGGGCGTTCGCGGTCACGCTGCTCGGCTGGTTGGCGTGGGTCTCGTGGCAGCTCGGCAAGGGCGGCGGTATGCCGCGGCCCGACCGCCTCGCGCGCGCCTATGGTCGCCTCTGCCGCAAGCTCGCCCGGATCGGCCTGCCCCGCGCGCCCTCTCAGGGGCCGCTCGCGTACGCACAGGCCGTCATTCGATTCCGCCCCGATCTGGCCGAGCGCGTAGGGCCGCTTCTGCAGGTGTACGCCGAATTGCGCTTCGGATCGGCGTCGGGCGGGGCGCAGGGTCGGGAGCTACGGGCCTTCGAGCACGCCGTGGCGCGGCTCTCGATCCCGCGGCTCTCTACCCGCCGGCGGGAACGGCCATTGCGGACCTGAGAGCCCAACACATTTTGCGTATGATCTCGGCAGGTCCCACCGATGGCGAGTTGAAAACCTCGCGCCGATCACCTGCTCACGCGCTCGCGCGATGAAGCCCGCCATGCGCCGCGCGGCGACGCGCGCCTGATCTCACGAGAGAGTCCTCTTCGGCGTAGCCACCTCGCGTCGGCCTCACAGGGCGAGCGAGCGCCCGCGGATCCTCGTGCGGCCGCAGGAGGCGCTTCAACATCGACTCGAGATGCGCCGGGGACAGGCCGGACGGCGGCAGCGAGGCTCTGACGCTCGCGTCGCTGACGATGGAGTTGGCGTGCAGCACGGCCAAGGCGCCCGCCCGGCGGCCGAATCGCAGCGAGCGTCCGAGCGCCGTCGCCGGCTCGGATGACGGGATCATCTGCTCCTCGAGAGCCGCCAGCATCTCCTCCGAGAGCCGCCAGTCGGCGCCGATGTGCCACGCGAAAGACGCAGAATGGGAATCGAGGATGGAAGCGATCACCAGGGGATCGATCCCGTCGTGCCCGGTTGAGCGCGGGCAATGCTCCAGCACCGCGCGGAAGAGGACGATCTCCGCCAGTCCGCTGACGAGCGTCAGCAGCTCCGCGGCGAACGGATTCACCCGCTCCACCAGGGCGGCGAACGGGATGGCCGCGTGAGCTGAGCGCACCGCGTGCTCCCAGACGATCTCCGGGAACCGCGATGCGCCGCCGGCGCCGGGAACGTGGAAGATCGGCTGCATCAGGGCCGCCGCCATGACCGATCGAAGACCATCGCTGCCGAGCACGACGATGGCCCGCTCGATGGTCTCCACCGCGCGCGGCGTGACCCGATAGTAGGAGCTGTTCGCCACCCGCAGGAGATTGCCGACCAGCGCGGGATCGCGGGCCACGATGGGCACGAGCTGGCGCACCGAGACGCCCTCGTCACTGATGGCGCGAATCAGCTCGGGGAGGAGATTCGGGCGCCGCGGGAAGTATTTTCTCTGGCTGGCCGGATCACCGATGGCCGCGAGGGCGGCGGCTACGATGCGCTCATGAGCCGGATCCTGCTCCGCCGAGACGGCGGGCAGATCGGACCCCAGCTCGAGGACCCGAAGCCTCCTCAGCACCTCCCCAGAGTCGAGGATGGGCACCTGGGGAACCGCCTCGACCGCTTCCTGCGCGGGGGACTCGGCGCAGGGCTCCTGGAATTGCGCCGGCGCGGGCTGCAGCACGGGCGGCTCGGGCAGGTCGCGCAGCTCGAACGGCAGTCCGCTCGCGATCCCCGAGGCCGCGCCCACACCCGCGCGCCCCGCGCCGAAAGTGGCGGCCCACCGCAAAGCAGGCCACCCCGCGACCATGCAGCCTGCGACGAGCAACGATGACAAGAGCCAGAACACGCTACGGCCAACCCCCGCCCTCGATGCTGGACATATTCCCGGCGGTCCCTGGTTGTCGGCCCGGCCGCGCAAAAGCCGAGCCCGGCTAGCCGATTATGTGAGCCCCAGCACACTCCCTCACCACCAGCGGCGCCACTTGAACCAGAGGATCGGCAGCAGAATGCTCGCCGCGATCACGGCGAGACCGTACTGGTATCCCCATGGCCAGCTCAGCTCCGGCATGTTGTGGAAATTCATGCCGTACATGCTGGCGATCAGCGTGGGCGGTATGCCCACCACCGAGACGATGGTCAGCACCTTGAAGATGTCGTTCTGCTCGGTATTGATGAACCCGAGGGTCGCATCCAGCAGAAATTGGGTCTTGCCGGAAAGATGCGCCTCGAAGTCGGCGAGGGAGCTCAGATCCTGAAGGATGGTCTTCAATCGGGCTTCAGCATCCGGACCCAGCCACGGCTCGCCTGCTTCGGCGGCGAAGGCGCTGATCCGCTGCAGTCCCATGAGAGTCTCCCGCAGTTGCGAGAGGTGCTCCCCCGTATCGCCGACGGCGGCGAGCGCTTCGCGCAGCAACCTGTTGAGGCGCGGCCCGCGGGGCGCCCGGGAATCGCTGCGCCGGAATACCCGCCGGGAGAGGTCTCCGAGGTTGCTTGCGGTCTTCTCCAGCACATCGGCTACCGCATCCACCATCGCCTCGAGGAGCGTGACGAAGATCGACGTGCTGGCTGGCCGACCCCCTTCCTTGATGATCGAATCGCAGGCCGTGTCGAACGACCGCAGCGCTCTGTAGCGCACCGTGATCAGCAGCTCCGGCGAGACGACGAACCCGAGAGGGGTCGGTGCCCCATCGACGACTTCATGCACCCCGGCGACCGGCATGCTGAGATACAGCCGCTTTTCCTCCGACCGCAGGCGGCTCGAGGATTCGATCTCGTCGAGCTGCTCGCGCGAAGGGACCCTGACACGGAATTCCGTCTCGACCCGCGCGATCTCCTCGCTCGTCGGCTGCAGGAGGTCGATCCAGACCGTCGCGCCGGTCCGGCCGGCGGGGTCAGAGTCGCGGGAAAACGGATGATACGTGAGCATGAGTCGAGATCCCGTTCGGGCAATGAACGCCCGTCAAACGCCTCTGGTCCTGGCCTGAGCCGCGCGCACTGCGAGCTTTCTGATGGATTCGCGCTTGCGGGCCACTGTCGCCACGATTTGCGGCCACCGCACCTTGTGAAGTGCCGTCGTCGTGCGAAAATTCTCGAGCGGTACGGCCGCCAGCGGATCGATGCCATAGAGCAAAAACACCCGCACGGCCGCGATATCGGCGGCCATTTCGGCCGTTCGCTCCAGCAGCTTGAGCCCGATTCTCTCACCGCGATCCGACACCTCCCTCGCGATGAAGGCGCGCGCCACGCCCACCGCCAGGCGGCCCTGGGCGATTCCGGCGTCGTTGCGTTTCTCGGGCAGCAGGTGCAGGTTCTGTATCCGGCTGTCGAGGACGTCCAGGGGATGAATGACGCGCAGATGGCCAATGTCCGGGACCTCCATTTCGATTGCGCGGCGCGCGAGATCCTTGGTGGTCAGGCCGACCACGCCCGAGAGGAAATCCACCTGCTTGATCCCGGTGTGGGTGCGGTGCGTCACCTTGCCCGTTTGCGCAGTCGCATCATCCAGAGAGGGCACCCAGGTCTCCCATCCGAGTCGCTTCCCCAAAGTACTGGCGAGCGCCGCATCGCCGATGAAGTCGGCGTCGGCCGTCACGCCGGAAACGAGGACGTCCGGTCGCTCGACGTGCAGATGGTCGGCCCAGAATGCCAGTGCCTGGCCGCCCACCAGCAGCCCGGCCGGGGAGCAGATGGCGAGAATTTTCCGGACCTCCTCCGCAGAGAGGGGAGCCTCCGCTTGGCGCTCATTCCTCATCGAAGCCGCTGGGAACGCTCAACATCCGGGCAGCGCGCGCACTTTGCGGGGGGATCATGTGTTTCTCGCCCCAGGATCGGATCCGGCGCGGGGCCCCTGCCATGCGCGCCTCTGCCAACGCACGCGGGGAGAGCACCACGGCAACGAGCCGGCCGTGCTTGACGATCTCCACACAGCCGAGCGCCGCCACGTCATCCAGCAACCCGCCGAAATTGTTCTTGGCGTGACTCGCCGTCACCTGCTTAGCCATTTGGCTATTTTAGCTAAAACTTGCTCTGGCGCAAGCGCAGCACCGACCGGCGTCCTGGGGCAAGCGTGCCCGGTCCAAGCACACTCACACGGCGTGCTCTCTCGTCTCCCGAAAGGTGATGTCCGGCCAGCGCTCGAGCGTCAGCTGCAGATTCACCCGCGTCGGCGCGAGGTAGACGAGCGCCCCCGCATGATCCACCGCCAGGTTCTCGTGCGCCCGGCTGCGAAACTCCTCCAGCTTCTTCGCATCCGCGCCGTCGATCCAGCGCGCGGTATGCACGTTGACCGGCTCGAATACGCACTGCACGCCATACTCATCCTGCAGCCGGAACGCCACCACTTCGAACTGCAGCTGTCCGACCGCGCCCAGAACGAGGTCGTTGTTGCGCACCGGCTTGAACAGCTGCGTCGCCCCCTCCTCGCAGAGCTGCGACAACCCCTTCTGCAGCGCCTTCATCTTCAGCGGGTCCTTGAGCACCGCGCGGCGGAAAATCTCCGGCGCGAAATTGGGAACCCCCGTGAAGGCGAGCTTCTCCCCTTCCGTGAAGGTGTCGCCGATGTTGATCGTGCCATGGTTGTGGAGCCCAATGATGTCGCCCGCGTACGCTTCCTCCGCGTGCTCGCGCTCCGCCGCCATGAAGGTGAGCGCATCCGCCACCCGCACCTCCTTGCCGAGCCGCGAGTGATAAAGTCGCATCCCGCGCGTGTACTTGCCCGAGCACAGGCGCAGGAAGGCGATCCGGTCCCGATGCCCCGGATCCATGTTGGCCTGGATCTTGAACACGAAGCCCGACAGCGCCTTTTCCTCCGGCTCCACCTGCCGCTCCCGGGTCTCGCGCGCCAGCGGGCCCGGGGCATGCGCGGTGAAGCTCGCGAGCAGCTCCTCGACGCCGAAGTTGTTGATCGCCGACCCGAAGAACACCGGCGTCTGCCTGCCCGTCCGGTACGCTTCGGTGTCGAACTCCGCCGTGGCGCCCCGGACGAGCTCGATCTCCTCGGCGATCGCCTCGAAGCGGTCCCCGAGAAACTCCCGCGCCGCCCCGCTCGCCAACCCCTCGATGACCCGATTCTCACCGACCCGCCCGCGCTCGCCCGCCAGATAGGCGTAGATGCGGTCCTCCGGCAGGTGATAGATGCCGCGCAGCTCCCGGCCCATCCCGATCGGCCAGGTCACCGGCGCCGTGGCGATACCCAACACCTTCTCGATCTCATCGAGCAGCTCGATCGGCGGCCGCCCCTCGCGGTCGAGCTTGTTGATGAAAGTCATGATGGGCGTATCGCGCAGCCGGCAAACCTCCATCAGCTTGATGGTCCGCTCCTCCACGCCCTTCGCGCAGTCGATGACCATCAGCGCCGAGTCGACCGCTGTCAGTGTCCGATACGTATCTTCCGAGAAATCCTCGTGCCCCGGCGTGTCCAGCAGGTTGACGATGCAGTCCCGGTACGGGAACTGCATCACCGATGAGGTCACGGAAATTCCGCGCTGTTGCTCGAGGCGCATCCAGTCGGAAGTCGCATGGCGCGCCGCCTTGCGGCCCTTGACGGTGCCCGCCATCTGGATGGCGCCGCCGAAGAGCAGCAGCTTCTCGGTGAGCGTGGTCTTGCCGGCGTCGGGATGCGAAATGATCGCAAACGTACGCCGCCGATTGATCTCGGCAGTCAGTTCACTCATGAATCCAAATCGTCAGTAGTAGTAGTTGCTCATCGATCCGTGTCCGACCCCGATACATGCAGCGGCCGGAAACCCTGCGCCCAGGCACACGGATGTGCCCCGCCGCCGCGGGTGGCGGAGCGCTGGGCCGGGCAGGAGCCCGGATCCAGCGCCTATCAAAAGGTATTGCGGACGGGCCGGCGTCCGCGCAGGGAGAGTCTCAGCACGGCGGCATCCTCTCTGCCGCCCGCCGCCTGGTAGTAACCGCGGCGCATGCCGACCTGCTCGAATCCGATCGCCTGATAGAGGCGGATCGCCGCCGTGTTGGAAGGTCGTACCTCGAGGAACGCCTCGCTCATACCGGCGGCGCCGCCGCGCTCCAACAGGTAGAGCAGCATTCGCCGGCCGAGCCCGCGGCAGCGGTAGTCATCTGCGACGCAAAGGTTGAGCACGTGCGCCTCGCCGGCGCCGACGCTCATGACGCCGTAGCCGATGACGCGACTACCCACGGAGAGTACGCGGCAGACGTAGCCGACCCGCAGGCAGTCGCGGAAGATGCCTTCGCTCCAGGGAAACTGGTAGGAGGTGCGCTCGATGCCAAATACCTGCGCGACGTCCGCCTCCGTCATGGGGCGGATGCCCACCTCCGGTGCGGCTTCGAGCAGCTCAGGAGCGATGGCCATCGTCGGGAACGCCTGCCGTCAGTTGCCGGAACACGCTGCGAGCGAATTTCAGGTCCTCCCACGCCTTGCGCTTGTCCGCCGGGTTGCGCAGGAGGTAGGCGGGATGATACGTCACCACGAGCGGCGTGTTCAGCTCGCCAAACCGGTGCACCCGGCCGCGCAGGCGGCTCAGGGAGTCCTCCGTGCCCAGCAGATTCTGGGCCGCGACCCGGCCTACGGCGAGCAGCAGCCGCGGGCGCACCAGCTCGATCTGGCGCCGCAGGTAGGGCAGACACGCGCCGATTTCCTCGGGGCGCGGATCGCGGTTGTTCGGCGGCCGGCTCTTCAGGATATTGGCGATGTAGACGTTCTCGGCGCGGCTCAGCCCGATGGCACGCAGCATCGCATCGAGGAGCTGGCCGGCGGGCCCGACGAAAGGCTCTCCGCGGCGGTCCTCCTCGACGCCGGGTGCCTCGCCGATCACCATCCACTCGGCGCGCGGGTTCCCGACCCCGAAGACCCCCTGGGTACGGGTGGCGTGCAGGCCGCATCGGGTGCAGGCCAGTACCTCCGCCCGCAGCGCCTCCCAGCGTGCTGACCGGTCGCCCTCGTCGAGCGAAGCCGCCGGGACCGCGGGCGAGGCGAGCTCCCCGGGCGACAACGCCTCCGCGGGCGCGGCCATCCCAAATACCTCATGCCGCGGCACCCAGAGATCGATACCGATCGCGCGCAGGTACTCCGAGCGCAGGTCCATCGCCATCAGTGCGGGGTGTCCACAGCAGCCGGACGCCGGCGCCGGCGCAGCCGGCGCAGCAGCCAGATCACCGGCGCCGAGGCGGCGTAGGTGCCGAAGATCGCGAGCAGCAACGTCGGCGGGTCGGTCGCATTCAGCACAACGGCGATCAGGACGACGATAAGCACCACGAGCAGCAGGGATACGAACCGGACACGCCGGTCGAGCTTGAACTGCTTGAAGCTCGGATAGCCGAACCGGCTGACCATGAGCGCACCGGCCACGGCGGTCACCGCGAAGGCCGCGATGAGGCCCGGAAGACCCGGCTCGTGCCATTGGCTGGCGGCCCAGACGAAGCCCGCCACCAGGGCGGCTCCCGACGGGCTGGGCAGCCCCTCGAAGTAGCGCTTGTCGGCCGATGCCGCACGTGAATTGAAGCGCGCGAGCCGCAGCGCCGCCGCCACGGCATAGAAGAAGCACGCCAACCAGCCGAAGCGTCCCCATTCGTGACCGAACTCCGCGATCCGCACCACGCCCCACTGGTAGGCGACGATGGCCGGGGCGAGGCCGAAGGAGACCATGTCGGCCAGGCTGTCGTATTCCTTGCCGAAGGCGCTCTCCGTGCGGGTCAGGCGGGCGATCCGCCCGTCCAGCGTGTCGAAGATCATCGCCACGAACACGCCGATGCCGGCCGCCGCGAAATGCTTGTCGATGGCGGCCACGATGGCGTAGAAGCCCGAGAACAGGCATCCGGTGGTCAGCAGGTTCGGCAGCAGGTAAATACCCTTGCGCCGCGGCCTGACCTCGTTGTCGGCTTCCGGCTCCATGCTCTCGGCACTCTCCGGGATGGGGTTGAGGGACGTCAAGAGTGGCTCGGCTTCCAGGGCGCAGGGGGGCGAATTTTATCAGGTGGGCTCCTGTTAAGATGGACGTCTCTTCAACCCCCGAAAGACCCCCTGCACCGATGAGGCTCTCGCAGTACCCGATCAACACCGCCAAGGAAACCCCGGCCGAGGCCGAAGTGCTCAGCCATCAGCTCATGCTGCGGGCGGGCCTCATCCGCCGCGAGGCGGCGGGACTTTATAGCTGGCTGCCGATGGGGCTCAGGACCCTGCGCAAGGCGGAGGCCATCATCCGGGAGGAGATGGACCGGGCGGGGGCGCTCGAGCTCATCATGCCCGTCTTCCAGCCGGCGGAGCTGTGGCAGGAGTCGGGCCGCTGGACCGAGTATGGCCCGGAGCTGCTGCGCATGAAGGACCGCCACGAGCGCGACTTCGTGGCCGGCCCCACGCACGAGGAAGTCATCACGGACATCGTGCGCCGCGACATCAAGAGCTACCGCCAGCTGCCGGTGAATTTCTATCAGGTGCAGACCAAGTTCCGCGACGAGATCCGCCCGCGCTTCGGCGTCATGCGCGCGCGCGAGTTCATCATGAAGGACGCCTACTCCTTCCACGTCGATGAGGCATCGCTGCAGCAGGGCTACCGCGCCATGCACGAGGCGTATACGCGCATCTTCACGCGCATGGGCCTCGATTTTCGTGCCGTGCGGGCAGACTCCGGCCCGATCGGCGGCGATGTCTCGCAGGAGTTTCACGTGCTCGCCGAGTCCGGCGAGGATGCGATCGTTTTCTCCGACGAGGACAGCTACGCCGCCAACCTGGAGGCGGCGGATGCCCTGCCGCCCAAGGAGCCCCGTCCCGCCCCGCGGCAAACCATGACCGAAGTGCCGACACCCGGCGCCCGCACCATCGAGGAGCTCTCGCGCATGCTCGAGGTGCAGCCCGCGCGCTGCGTGAAGACGCTCCTCGTGGAAGGCTCGAACGAAGACGTGGTCGCGCTCGTCGTGCGCGGCGACCACCAACTCAACGCCGTCAAGGCGCAGCGGCTGCCGGGCGTCGCGATGCCCCTGCGGATGGCGGGCGCAGAACGCATCGCGCGGGCGACGGGCGCCGAGGTCGGGTTCATCGGACCGGTGGGACTGCGCTGCCGCATCTACGTCGATCACAGTGCCTTCGCACTCGCCGACTTCGTCTGCGGCGCCAACCGGAAAGACATGCACCTGACGGGGGTCAACTGGGACAGGGACGTGGGCGAGGTCACCGCGGCGGACATCCGCAACGTGCGCGAGGGAGATCCGAGCCCGACCGGCCGGGGACGCCTGAAGATCGCCCGGGGCATCGAGGTCGGCCACATCTTCCAGCTCGGCCGCAAGTACAGCGAGCCGCTCAAGGCGAGCGTACTCGATGAGAGCGGCAAGGAAGTGACCCTCCTCATGGGCTGCTATGGCATCGGTGTGACGCGCGTCGTCGCCGCGGCCATCGAGCAGAATCACGATGAGCGGGGGATCATCTGGCCGCAGCCGCTGGCGCCCTTCCAGGTGGTGCTCGTGCCGCTCAACCTGCAGAAATCCGCCCGGGTACGCGAAGTTGCCGACCGCCTCTACAACCAGCTCACCGCCCGCGGCATCGAGGTGCTCTATGACGACCGCGATGCCCGCCCCGGCGTCAAGTTCGCCGACGCGGAGCTGCTCGGCATCCCGCATCGGCTGGTGGTCGGCGATCGGGGCCTGGAGGCCGGCCGCCTGGAGTACCGCTATCGCCGCGATACCGAGAGCACGGAGTTCCCGGCCGACGAAGCCGTGGCATTCATCGAGGCACGCCTGCGGCGCTAGCGGGTGGCTGATCGCGCTCGCAGCGCTCATTGCGGCGAGCCTGCTCGCGTCCCCGGCAGCGCGTGCCGACCAGCAGCGCGATCCGGCGCTCGGCCCCGTGGTCCAGCGCGCCATCGGGCAGGCGCAGTGCTTCGCCGATCGCTTCGATGCCGCCGTCTGGTACACCATGATGGAGCCGCGCCTCGAGCGGTTCGTGCACGATCCGGCCGAGCGGCTGAAGATCCTGCGGCAGGTGTACTGCGAGACGCATCGGACGGGCGAATCCAAGCTGCCGCCGGGACTCGTGATGGCGGTCATCGAGGTGGAGAGCGACTTCAACCGCTGGGCAGTCTCTTCCGCGGGCGCCGTCGGCCTGATGCAGGTGATGCCCTACTGGCCGGTGCGCCTCGGGCTGAAGCGCTACGAGCTGGTGCACGTCGCCCCCAACATCCGCATGGGCTGCGCCATCCTCCGGTTCTATCTGCAGTACACGCACAATGACGTGCGCCTCGCCTTGGAAAAATACAATGGCAGCGTCGGCCACCCGGAGTATCCCGACCGGGTGCTCACGGATTGGGAGCGATGGTCCGGCGCCGATGACCTGGGATTCGCCACCGCGAAGCGGCACTAGCCGGTGTGAAATCCCGGCGGGGCCCCGTGTTCCGGGGCGTCGCTGACCTCCACCGCGGTCACCTTCGCCGCCGAGGAGCCGATCCAGAGCCAGCTCACGAACGCCTGCACGATCTCCGCCTCCCCGCACGCCAGCACTTCGACGCGTCCATCGGGAAGATTGCGGGCGTAGCCCCGCACGCCGAGCTCGCGGGCACGCTGGGCAGCGCTGCCGCGATAGAACACCCCCTGCACGCGGCCCGATACCAGGCATTTCTTGCAGATCATGCGGCGAATATACCCATTTGCGCCGCAGGTCACCCGAAAAGCCCCCTCCTCCGCCTGATCCTCGCCGCCGAGACTGCGCGTGGCCAGGCGTCTCGACGTGGAAGGAGGAATCGCGCTGTGGCAACGTATCCGCAAACTCGGCCCAGGCTGGTCCGGCCCTATGCCGTGCCCCGCTCGCGGCCCGGAACAGGGGAGGCTTCGATGACCGAGATCCTGGTGCTCTATTACTCCCGCAACGGCTCGACCGCGGAGCTGGCCCGTCAGGCTTGCCGCGGTGTCGAGAGTGTTGCCGGTGCCGTCGCGAAGCTGCGCACGGTGCCGCCCGTCAGCGCGGAGAATGAGCGCCCCGCGAAGCTGGTGCCCATGACGGGCGCGCCTTACGCCACGCTCGAGGACCTGCGCAACGCCCGCGGCCTCCTCCTCGGCAGTCCCACCCGCTTCGGCAACATGGCGGCGCCGCTGAAGTATTTCCTCGACTCGACCTCGAGCCTCTGGGTATCCGGGGCGCTCGCCGGCAAGCCGGCGGGTGTGTTCACCTCGACGCAGACTCACCATGGCGGGCAGGAGGCGACGCTCCTCTCGATGATGCTGCCGCTCCTTCATCACGGCATGTACCTGGTCGGCCTGCCCTATACCGAGAGGGCCCTGCACCAGACACGCTCGGGCGGGACTCCTTATGGCGCATCGCACGTCGCGGGGGCCGAGGATGAGCCGGCCCTGACGGAGGAAGAGCGGGCCCTGGCGCAGGCGCTCGGCCGGCGCGTGGCCTCGCTGGCGGTGCTCCTAGCTAAGACCTAACACCTCGCGGATGAACGGCACCGTCAGCCGCCGCTGCGCGGCGAGCGCCGCCTCATCGAGGGTATCGAGCAGGGCATAGAGCCGGCGCATGTCGCGCGGGAAGCGGCGCTGCAGCCAGCGCGAAGTCTCCTCGGGAAGCTCGAAGCCGCGCAGCCGGGCGCGAAGCTGCAGCGCCTGCTGCTGCTCCGCCTCATCGAGCGCCCGCAGCGCCAGCACCGCCGCTGCCCCGCAGCGCGAGCCCAGATCGGGCAGCGCCCAGGCGACCAGGGCGGGCGGCGGCCGCGCCGCCATCACCAGCGATCCGCCGCCCTCCTCCACTTCGCGCAGCAGGCCGAAGATGGCCTTCTCCCACTGCAGACGGCCGGCAACCGCCTCGAGGTCATCGAGGCAGATGCACTGCAGCTGCGGCAGGCCTTCCAACACGCCGGTACCGAGGGGCGCGAGCTCCGCCAGCGGGAAATAGCCCGCGCGGCGCGATTCGGCGGCCTGCGAGCAGATGGCCTGCTGCAGATGCGTCTTGCCCGAGCTCTCGGGGCCGCAGAGCCAGGTCGCGCCCGCGGTCTCCCCGGCGGCGACCCGCCCGGCATGCTCCAGCGCTTCGCGATTGCGGCCGGGCAGGAAGCTCGCGAAGACCGCCCGGTCCGGCAGACGTACGCCCAGGGGAAGCTGCTGCACTCGAAGTCCTCAGGCGGTGCGCTTGGCGTCCCTGGCCTGCCGCGCGTCGCTGTCGCGATCCGCGACTGCGGTCCACGCCCGCCGGGTGAAGCCTTGCACGTAGTTGAGGCCGGAGAGCGCCGTCGTGGCGAAGACGATGAGCGCGAGCGCCCGCAATACGTTGGCGGGCGGGAATGCGATCGCGGCCCCCAACATCACCGCCATCAGGTAGAGCAGCTGCGCCGCCGTGTTGATTTTGCTGATGATCGTCGGGCGGCCGCGAAGCGGACCGAACCAGACCCGAAAGACCAGCGCGCCGAGCGCGATCATGGCATCCCGCGCCACCGCCGCCGCGGTCACCCACCAGGGCACGAGGCCGAGCCACGTGGACTCGACGAACACCGTGACGAGGAGCAGCTTGTCGGCCGCCGGATCGAGGAACTTGCCGAGCTCCGAGATCCAGTTGAAGCGCTTCGCCAGATAGCCGTCGAGCCCGTCGGAAACCGCCGCCGCGACGAAAAGCGCGAGCGCAAGTCCATAGCGATGTCCATAGAGCGCCGTCGCGACCGGCCAGATCAGCGCGAGACGCACCAGACAGATGAGGTTGGGCAGGTGACGCATGGGGACAGCGAGCGGCTGCGTCGCGTGCGGCTTCGAGCGATCAGCCTGACCGGTATCGGAAGACGAGCGGTGCGGTCGCTCCACTTCCCGATGCCGGCGCTCCAACCCGGCTGAAGCTCGGCGACCCTGAGAGCGCGCGTCCGAGGGCGGCGGCGCCACCGCGTATCGTCAGATCAAACACCACGGCGTCTCCGTTGACCTGTCGGACACTCGCCGCGCTCGTCCCCGGAACCGCGCCGAGCATCAGCTCGATGTTGGCATAGTCGGCCAGGCTCGATACTCCCTCTATCTCGATCTCGGTCACCGCCTGCGCGTTGGCCGAGGCCGGCCCTCCCGGCGGCGCCATCAGGTCGACGGTGTCATCGATTCCCACGGTGAGGGGACCGCTCCAGGTCTGGCTGGTGAAATCGGTGTAGAGCGTCCACTGCCAGGTCCCGCCGCTGCCCGGCTGCGGCACCGATACCGTCGCTCCCGACGCCGGGGGCGCGGCCGCGGCAGGCGCCGCGGCGGCCGGCACTGCCGTTGCCGGCGCTGTGGTGACCGGCGGGGCCGCCGTCGCAGCTGCAGCAGCGCTCGCTGGCGGTCTGCCTACCAGAATCTGTTCCGCCCCATAGCGATGCGCCATCGCCAGCAGGGCCTCCCGCGAGAGCAGGTTGCCGCTCGCGTCCGCCACCGGCAAAGGCACGACGCTGATCGGCAGACCGCGCTCTTCCGCCGCCTGCTCGAGCCCTGCCTGGTCCGTGGCCTGATCGGCCTGAGCCGGTGAGGGGTAGAGCACTACCAGCGTGAACGGGCGACTCGGATCCCAGACGCTGCGGTCCAGCGCGGCGATGGCTTTGTCGACCGCCGCGCCATTGAAGATGACCTGCAGCTCGCCCTGCGGGCCGCGGTCATAGCTCTGGACATATTTGGCCGCATCGGCGATCAGTCCGGCGAACACCGGATCACTGGCGGACTCGCGGTGCCCCGTGGCGCGCACCAGCGCATCGCGCATGGCCTGCTGCAGGGCCGGCGCGGTCTGGCCGGCCACATCGACCTGGAACACGGGCACCGGGCGCGCCGCCCAGGCCGCCGCCGGCAGCGCCGCGCACGTGACGAGCAGCAGCACTGCGCGGACGAAGCTCTTCGCTTGAGTGTGGCGGCAGGACATCGGGTGTGTTTGGATCGCGCCGTGGTTCGCGCAAAATGTACAATATCATACGCAAGGGCTCCGGCCTGTACACGAGGGCAATCCGGTGAGTGAAGGCCGCGGCATGACGTATCGCGACGCCGGTGTCGACATCGACGCCGGCGACGAGCTCGTCGAGCGCATCAAGCCGCTCGTCGCGCGTACGCGACGGCCGGAGGTGCTGGCCGGCATCGGCGGCTTCGGCGCGCTGGTGGAGCTGCCAGCGGGTTACCGGCACCCAGTGCTGGTGTCCGGGACCGATGGCGTCGGCACGAAGCTGCGCCTCGCGATAGACGCCGGGCGGCACGATACGATCGGCATCGATCTGGTGGCCATGTGCGCCAACGATATCGCCGTGCAGGGCGCGGAGCCGCTCTTCTTTCTCGACTACTACGCCACGGGCAAGCTTCGGGTCGATGTGGCGGAAGCCGTGGTGCGCGGCATCGTCGAGGGCTGCGCGCAAGCCGGTGCCGCCCTCGTTGGCGGTGAGACCGCGGAGATGCCGGGCATTTACTACGGTGAGGACTACGATCTTGCCGGATTCTGCGTCGGCGTCGTGGAGAAGGACGCGATCATCGACGGCAGTGCCGTGCGTGCCGGCGACACTGTGATCGGCCTCGCCTCCTCGGGACCCCATTCCAACGGCTATTCCCTGATTCGCAAGCTCGTCGCGCTGAGCGGCGCCGGCAGCAACACCCAGCTCGAGGGCAAGCCACTCTTCGACCGGCTGTTAGCGCCTACACGCATCTACGTGAAGCCGCTCCTCGCGCTCGCGCGGCAGATCGAAGTGCATGCGCTGGCGCACATCACGGGCGGCGGCCTGACGGACAACATCCCGCGCGTGCTGCCGGAAGGCATGGAGTGCGTGTTGGAACGGCGCCGCTGGCACCGCGATCCGGTCTTCGACTGGCTACAGCAGGTCGGACGCGTCGAGCCGGCGGAGATGTACCGCACCTTCAACTGCGGTATCGGCATGGTCGTCGTAGTGGCCCGGGAGCATGCCGCGCAGGCGGTGGAATTCCTCGCCGCGCGCGGCGAGTCGGCGCAGATCATCGGCGAGATCCGCCCCGGCTCGCGCGGCGTGGTCATCAGCGAGTGACCCGCGCAGACACGTCCGGGGTCCGACCCGGCCTGCTGCGGCTCGCGATCCTGATCTCCGGCCGCGGCTCCAACATGGTCGCGATCGCGCGCGCCTGTGCCGAGGGCCGCATCGATGCGCGCGTCGCTCTCGTGCTCTCGGAGCGCCCGGACGCCGCCGGGCTGGATGCCGCCCGCACCTTGGGTCTCGAGACTCGCACCGTGCCATGGTCCGGCGCCGGGCAGCGTGCGCAGTTCGAGCGCGGCCTCGAGGAGGCGCTCGCGGCCACACACCCGCAGCTCATCGTGCTCGCCGGCTTCATGCGCATCCTGTCCCAACAGTTCGTCGAGATGCGCCGCGGCCGCATTCTCAACATCCATCCGTCGCTCCTGCCCAACTACCGCGGCCTGCACACTCACCGGCGCGTGCTCGCGGCCGGCGATCGCGTGCACGGCGCCAGCGTGCATTTCGTCACCGCGGAACTCGATGGCGGACCGCTCATTCTCCAGTCGAGAGTCGCCGTTCGACCCGACGATACCGAGGATGCGTTGTCAGCCCGGGTTCAGGCCACGGAGCACATCATCTACCCGCGGGTGATCGGCTGGCTCGCCGAAGGCAGGCTCGCCTGGCGCGATGACGGTCCCTGGCTCGAGGGCAAGCCGCTCGCGGCGCCCGTAGTGGAGGATTTCCCGTAATGGCGAGGCTCGATGAGGGTAACGAGGGCTGATCGCAGCGGTCTCGCCGCCGCGGTACTGTTGGCGGCGGCGACGGCGCATGCCGCGCCGGCAGGGCATGCGCTCTTGCGGCCGACCACCTCGGCGCGGGATCCGGTCCCATTCGTCGCGACCTACACGATTGCATGGCACGGCATCACCGCCGGCAGCTCGACTCTGGAGCTCACCGAGACCGCCTCGCAGCTGTATCTCTACACCTCCACCGACAGCGCTTATGGCGTTTTCCGGCTGGCGTTTCCCCACCCGCTGCGCCAGTCGAGCCGATTTCGGGTCGAGGCCGGCGGGGTCGAGCCCCTCACCTTCCAGGCGGGCGGCGCCGGCAACGAGGTGATGGCGCAGTTTGACTGGAAGAGCGGTCAGGTGACGGGCATGGCCAAGGGGAAGCTCCTCGACCTCAGACTCCAGCCGGGAACCCAGGACCCGCTGTCGGTGCAGATCGCGATCATGCTGCAGCTGCAATCGGGGGATGCTCCAGCCAGCTTCTGGATGCTCAACACGGACGAGATCGATCGCTTCCAGTACGTCCGCCACGACGAGGCGACGCTCGACACTGCGCTCGGGAAGCTGCGCACCATCCTCTACACCAGCCACGCGCCCGGCTCCGACAAGACGACTTATCTCTGGCTCGCGCCGTCGCTCAACTACATGCCCGCGCGCGCCGAGCAGCGCGTCAAGGGAAGCACGCAGGTGTCGCTCCAGATCCGCGCGTTCGCGCGCAAATGACGGGGCTCAGAGCGGGCGGAACTGCTTCGCCAGCTTGAGCTGCTGTCCCTGATAGTTCGACGCCGCGGGGGTTCCGTAGAGCACGTCCGGCCGCTCCGCCATGCGCTCGTAGCGCAGCCAGCCCACCGTCTGGCCGTGCTCCAGCAGGAACGGCACCTCATGGGAGCGGACTTCCAACACGCCCCTGCTGCTGCCGGCCCTGCGCGTCCGCAGGTCCCAGCCGAATCCGGGATCGAAGAAGCCGGCATAGTGAACGCGAAATTCACCGGCCCGGGTGTCATAGGGCAGCATTTCCGCGGCGAACTCCGGCGGCACCGCGATCGCCTCCTTGGTCACCAGGATGTAGAACTCATCCGGGTCGAGGATCAGCGACGACTCCTTGTGAAAGCGCAGCGGCTCCCAGAAGTCGAGCGGATCGTAATCCCGGCGGTCGAGGTCGATGCGCCGGGCATGCTTCTTCGCGCGCCAGCCGATGAGCGCGTCGTCGTCGCCGCCCCCCTTGAGGTCGATGGTGAAGGGCAGGAACCCGGTCCGCTCGCCCAGGGAGTTGGAATCGGCAATCTGTCCCTCCGTGAGCAGGCACTTCCAGTCGGCGATGGTGATCGGCCGGGGATTCTCGCCGCGCGTCCTGCGGAAGCGCAGCTGATTCAGGCGCGTGCCGGTCCTCACCACGACGCTGAAGCTGCGCGGAGCGACCTCGATGTAGAGGTGCCCTTCGTAGCCCTCCTCGACCTGATCGAAGAGCGTCGCGTGATCCGCGATCAGGCGGGTCAGGATGTCGAGCCGGCCGGTCGAGCTCTTGGGGTTGGCGAAGGCGGTGACGTCGCTCCTCAGATTGATGGCTTCGAGCAGCGGGATGACGTAGACGCGGCCCTTTTCCAGCACGGCGCCCTGCCGCAGATCGATCTTGAAGCGCTCGAAGGCCGGATCCAGCTCGCGCATCTTCTCGAGCACCTTCATACCCCTTCCGGGCAGGAAGCTGGCATCGACCGGATAGGCGCACTCACCGAGGCGCAGGTCGATGCTCGCGGGCTGGATCTGATCGGCTTCGATCTCGCTCTCGGTCAGGATGCCGGCGGGCAGGATCTCACCGCTCGCCAGCATGCCTCTGATCTTCTGGCAGGGCAGGATGCCGGTGTAGGACGGCGCTCGAGCCGGTGACTCGATGGGAGAGTTCGGTTGCATCCGCTCGCGGTCTCGTCCCGCTGTCAGGTTTCTTCGATGACGATCTTCGGGAACACACTGCTGCGGTCGCGCGCGCGGATCGCGAGTGCGCCCGCCGTCCGGCGGGCCATCTGGAAATACGCCCGCGCACGAGGCGAGTCTGGAGCGGCGATCACTGTGGGCCGCCCGCCGTCCGCCTCCTCCCTGATGTGAGCATCCAGCGGCAGCTCCCCGAGCAGCTTCACGCCGTATTGCTCCGCCATCCGCGCTCCGCCGCCGGCGCCGAAAATGTGCTCCGTGTGGCCGCAATTCGAGCAGATGTGAACGCTCATGTTCTCCACGATGCCGAGGACGGGCACCGAGACCTTCTCGAACATCTTGAGGCCCTTGCGCGCGTCCGCGAGGGCAATGTCCTGCGGCGTCGTGACGATGACGGCTCCCGCCACCGGAACGCGTTGTGCCAGAGTGAGCTGGATGTCGCCGGTTCCCGGCGGCATGTCCACGACCAGGTAGTCGAGCGGGCCCCAGTGTGTCTCGGAGAGGAGCTGGGTCAGCGCCTGGGTGACCATGGGGCCGCGCCAGACCATCGGCTGCTCCGCATCGACCAGGAAGCCGATCGACATCGCCGCGAGCCCGTGGCTCTCGAGCGGCTGCAGATGCTTGCCATCGGGCGAGGTCGGCCGCTGCCCTTGCAGCCCGAGCATGAGCGGCTGGCTGGGCCCGTAGATGTCCGCATCGAGCATGCCGACCCGCGCGCCTTGCGCCGCCCAGGCCAGCGCCAGGTTCGCCGCGACCGTGGATTTGCCGACACCGCCCTTTCCGGAAGCCACGGCGACGATGTTCCGGATCTCCTCGAGGGGCTTCAAATTCCGCTGCACCGCGTGCGGTCGGATATCGGCCTCGAGCTCGATCGTGAGCGGCCCCTCGAGTCCCGCGGCCGCCAGATGCGCTTCGAGCGCGGCGGCGAGCTCCTCGCGATACCCGCCCACGGGATAGCCGAGCGCAATGCGCGCCTGATATCGACCGCCCTGCAGAGCCACATCCCGGACCGCCCCCGCTTGCGCCAGTGTCTCCCCGAGGTACGGATCGACATACGCCTCGAGGGCGCTCCTGACGGCGTTCAGAGTGGATTCGTCGGCCATGGGGGACAATGCAGCAATCGGCGGCTCCGATCGGCGATTGTAGAGGGTTTCCCGTCCCCGAGTCTCCTCGCAGCCGTGACCGGACTAGCGTCCTGCCCCCGGCGGCGCTATGGCATAATTTCGCGACGTTCCCGACCGGGCGAGTGAGGCGCAGCCCGGCGGATGGGGCGGGGTCTGTTGCGCCAAGGCACCGATGTCGCGAAGTATCAGCGTGGAGGAAGACTGGCGCGAAGGAGCCATGCGGGAGTGCCTTTGCGGAAAGGCTGAATGAGCTTCTTCACCAATTTGCGCGCGGACCGGCTGATCACCGAGATCAGGTCCTGCACCGACCCGGCGAGCCCGGATACCCAGAAAGCCATCGCGCGCCTGAAGGACCTGGGCCCCGGCGCTATCGAGTCGATATTCGCGTCCCTGCCGGACGCCGATAAGAACGCGACGCTCGCCTTCGTCGAAGTGCTCGCCGGGCTGGTGAGCCCGAAATCCTTCCCGCTCTTCGTCCGCGGCCTGGTGGAGGGCAGCCCCAGGGTCGTGGCGGGCATCGCCTGGGCGCTCACCACCAGCCGCAACTACCCGCCGAATCTGCTCATCGAGGCGCTCGCCACGCCGGGCATCTCCAAGTCCGCCCTGCTCGAGGTGATCGCCGCCCAGAAATCGCGCTATGGCGTGCGCGAGCTCCTGAATGCGGCCTACACCCAGGAGCCGAACGAGAAAGCGGCGCTCTTCAGGATCATCGGCGACATCACCGACGCCGGCACCGTGCCCGAGCTCATCGGCCGCGTGCACGGCAAGGACCCGATCGCGCGCGTGCACATCATCAACATTCTGTCCCGCTTCAACACGCCGGAAGTGCAAACGGCGCTGCAGAGCCTGCTCAAGGATCCCAACAAGCTGATCCGCGGCGCGACGCTGTCGGCGTTGCAGAGGACGGAGGGCAAGATCGACATCGAGCGGGTGTGCGCCCTCCTCCGGGACCCCGAGATCGATGTGCAGAACAAGGCCATCGACGTCGTCATCAAGGCGAACGATCCCGACACCATCCGCTATCTGATCGAGATCCTGAAGGACGAGAACGAGAACGCGCGCCGCGCCGCGGTCGAGGTGCTGAACGAGGTCGGCAACGCCAAGTCGGTGAAGCACCTGCTCGGGGCGCTGAAGGACAGCGACTGGTGGGTGCGCAGCCGCGCCGCCGACGCGCTCGGCAAGATCGGCGGACCGAGGGTGATCGAGGCGGTGCTCGAGCTCGTCCGCGACAAGGACGAGGACATCCGCCGGGCGGCGATCGAGATCCTCAACCAGACCAAGGATGAGCGGGCGGTGGAATCGCTCATCCAGGCCACCCGCGATTCGGACTGGTGGGTGAGCGAGCGGGCCGTCGATGCGCTGGCGGAGATCGGCAGCAAGCGCGCGGTGCCGCGCCTCACGGAGATGCTGAAGACGGGCCCCGCCAAGGCCACTCCCATCGTCGTTCGCGCGCTGGGCAAGCTCGGCGACGCGAAACTGGTCGATACTCTGCTGCCCTTCATGGCGCGGCCGGAACGGGAGCTGCGCATCGAGGCCATGCAGGCACTGTCGAAGCTCGTCGACGAGCGGCACGTCGAGCAGCTGCGCACGGAGCTGCAGACCCATGCCGTCTCTCCGGACCAGACCATCGCGCGGGTGGCGAATGCCGCTCTCGCGGAGCTCGATCACCGCATGGCGGGCGGCGCGATGGCGGCCTCAGGCACGCCGCTTCCGGCAGCGCCGACCCCCACGGCCCGCACCCCGCAGCCTGCCGCGCCGATGGAGGCTTCGCGCACGGCCATAATCGACGCGGGCTCGCAGTCACGAATCGCCGAGGGGCCGCCGCGGCTCGACATCCAGACGCTCAAGCCCGGCGACATCATCGAGGGCCGCTACAAGTACATCGACCGCATCGGCCGCGGCGCCTTCGGCACCGTGCTCCTGATGGAGGATACGGTCGTCGACGAGCGGCTGATCCTGAAGTTCCTGAACCCCAACGTGGCGACGGACGAGGAAGTGATGAAGCGCTTCGTCCACGAGCTGCGCTACTCGCGCAAGATCACGCACAAGAACGTCATCCGCATCTACGACTTTCTCTTCATCCAGGGCAACTACGCCATCTCCATGGAGTATTTCCCCTCGCACACGCTCGGCGCCGAGATCGTGGGCGACAAGCCGCTCGAGTTGAAGCGGGCTCTGGGGTTCGGCAGCGACATCTGCACCGGCATGACGGTCGCGCACCAGGTCGGCATCGTGCACCGCGACCTGAAGCCCGCCAACGTGCTCATCAACCAGGAGGGGCTGCTCAAGATCGTGGATTTCGGCGTCGCGGCCGCGCAGCGCGAGGGCGACACCCAGCTCACGAAGACCGGATACGTCATCGGCTCGCCGAAGTACATGGCGCCGGAGCAGATCCTCGGCAAGAAGGTCGACGAGCGCGCCGATATCTACGCCCTCGGGGTGATCCTCTACGAGATGCTCACCGGCGTCCCGCCGTATTCCCGCGGCGATCACATGTCGGTCATGTACCAACACGTGCAGGGCAAGGCGCGCCCGCCGCAGGAGGTCAACCCCGCGCTGCCCGCCGGGCTCTCGGAGCTGGTCACGAAGTGCATGGCGGTCGACAAGACCAAGCGCTTCCAGAGCATGGACGAGCTGCGCGAGGCGCTCGCCAAATACATGTGAGTTCCCCGAAGGCGTGCGTTACGTCAAATTTTTGGCCACAAGCCATTGATTTTGACGACATAAGGGGGCAAAAGGGGCGGGGCCGATAGTCGCGGAGACCTCATTTGGCGCGCATAGACGCGTTTTTGAAGCTGGGGGCGCAGCAAGGTTGCTCGGACGTGCATCTTGCCGTCGGGGTGCCGCCGATGCTGCGCATGCAGGGCGACCTCCTGCCGATCAAGTTCCGTGAGCTGCGCGCCACGGAGCTCGAGGGCTACATCACGGAGATCATGAGCCGCTCGCAGGCCGAGCACTTCGCCAAGGGACAGGACCTCGATTTCTCGTACGTGTCCGCGGACGGCGGCCGGTTCCGCGTCAACGTGTTCCGCAAGGAAACCGGCATCGGCGCGACCTTCCGCGCCATTCCCTCCGAGGTGCCGCTGCTGGAGAAAATGGGGCTGCCCGCGATCATCACCAAGCTCTGCGACTTCCACCAGGGGATGATCCTGGTCACCGGCTCGACCGGCACCGGCAAGTCCACCACCCTGGCGGCGATGATCAATCACCTCAACGAGACGCGAAAGCTCAATATCATCAGCCTCGAGGACCCGATCGAGTTCGTGCACCGCAGCAAGAACAGCCAGGTGATCCAGCGGGAGCTCGGGACCCACATTCCGAGCTTCGCGGAGGGCGTGCGCGCCGCCATGCGTGAGGACCCGGACGTCATCCTGGTAGGCGAGCTGCGCGATGCCGAGACCATCTCCATGGCGATGACGGCAGCGGAGACCGGCCATCTGGTCCTCGGCACCCTGCACACCACCAGCGCCGTCAAGACCATCGACCGCGTGATCGATGCGCTGCCGATCGAGGAGCGGGAGCAGACCAAGAGCTTCCTCGCCCAGAGTCTGCTCGCGGTGGTGACCCAGGTGTTGGTGAAGACGCCCGATGCGCGTGGCCGCAAAGCCATCTGCGAGATTTTGATGATGACCAAGGCCATCGCCAAGCTCATCCAGACGGAGCAGACGCACCAGATCCCGAGCCAGTTGCAGATGGGACGCGACCTCGGCATGCAGCTGCTCGACCAGGCGTTGCTTGCCGCGATCGGTGCCCGCGAGATCGATCCCGACGACGCTTACACCTACGCGACGGACAAGCGTCCGTTCCAGAAGTACGTGACCGATACCAGCATGCTTCCCAAGGTCGACGCGATCCCGGCAGCTTCCTCGCCGGCGCCGGCGGCCTGAGGCGCGAAGCGGCGAGCCATGGCTACCGTCGACGCGTTCCTGCTCGAAGTGCTGGAGAAGCGCGGCTCGGACCTGCATTTCATCGCCGGCGATCCGCCGCGGATCCGGCTGTACGGCGATCTCACCTCCCTGCGGCCGGAGAATCTCGCGCAGGATTTCGTGAAGGAGGCGCTCTACGAGATCATGCCGAAGCCTGCGCTGGATCGCTTCGAAGCGAAGGACGGCGCCGACTTCGCCTACACCATTCCGGAGCGGGGGCGCTTCCGCGTCAACGTGATGCGGCAGTTGAACGGCATGGGGGCGGTCTTCCGCGCCATCCCCTCCAAGGCCCTCACCCTCGATGAGCTGAAGCTGCCCGAGGCGGTGCGCCAGCTCTGCCGCGCCAACAACGGCCTGATCCTCGTCACGGGCAAGACCGGGTCCGGCAAGTCGACGACCCTCGCCGCGATGATCGATGACATCAATCAGCGCGTGAAGGGGCACATCCTCACCATCGAGGATCCGATCGAGTTCGTGCACCAGCGCAGGAGCTGTCTCATCAGCCAACGCGAGATCGGCGTGCACGCCTCGAGCTTCGCGGCCGCGCTGCACTCGGCCCTGCGCGAGGACCCGGACGTCATCCTGGTCGGCGAGCTGCGCGATCTCGAGACGATGAGCATCGCGGTCACCGCCGCGGAGATGGGCATTCTCGTCATGGGCACGCTGCATACGAACGGCGCGGCGCCGACGGTGGACCGCATGGTCAACGTCTTTCCGTCCGACAAGCAATCGCACGTGCGCACGATGCTTTCCACGTCGCTGCGCGGCGTCGTATCGCAGCAGCTGCTGCAACGGTCCGACAAGCAGGGCCGGGTGGCGGCGCTCGAGATCCTGATCAACACGCCCGCCGCCGCGAATCTGATCCGGCAAGGCAAACTCGACCAGCTCGAGAACACCATGCAGGCGGGCGGCCAGTACGGCATGCGCACCATGGACACCGCCATCCAACAGCTCTTCGATCAGCGGGCGATCACCGGCAAGGAGGCCTACAAGAAAGCCATCAATAAGGCGAAGTTCGAGCTCTTCAAGGAAGCGGGCTGACAGCCGCCGTCTCGGGCCG
This sequence comes from Steroidobacteraceae bacterium, assembly GCA_035552895.1. Classification (GTDB taxonomy): domain Bacteria; phylum Pseudomonadota; class Gammaproteobacteria; order Steroidobacterales; family Steroidobacteraceae; genus 13-2-20CM-66-19. The sequence goes on along the minus strand of DATNEU010000027.1, from coordinate 16,926 downwards.
GGTGGCGGCCCGCGGCACCGCCGGCCGGCTGCTCAGCGCGAGCTGTCGCGGCTTGCACGGTCCTGTAAACTGCCGGAATGGCTGAGAAATTCTTCGTCACCACCGCGCTCCCCTACGCCAATGGCCCGTTCCACATCGGGCACATCATGGAGTACATCCAGGCGGATATCTGGGTCCGCTTCCAGCGCATGCAGGGTCACCAGGTCCATTTCGTGGGCGCCGATGACGCGCACGGCGCGCCCATCATGCTCAAGGCGGAGGCGGAGAAGGTGACCCCGCAGCAGCTCGTGGCGCGGATCGCGGCGGGGCGGCCGAAGTATCTGCAGGGATTTCACATCAGCTTCGATCACTGGCACTCGACCGACTCGCCGGAGAACGTCGCGCTCTCGCAGGATGTCTACCGGCGGCTGAAGGCCGCCGGGCTCATCTACTCGAAGCCGGTGGAGCAGTTCTACGATCCGGTCAAAGGCATGTTCCTCGCCGACCGGTACATCAAGGGAGAGTGCCCCAACTGCCATTCCAAGGACCAGTACGGGGATGCCTGCGAAGTCTGCAGCACGGTGTACGCGCCCACCGAGCTCATCGACCCCTACTCGGTGCTCACCGGCGCGAGGCCGGTGCTGAAGACCTCGGACCACCTCTTCTTCAGGCTCTCTGATCCCAAATGCGTCGACTTCCTGAACGGCTGGACCACCACACCGGGAAGGCTGCAGCCGCAGGTCGTGAACAAGGCGCGGGAGTGGCTCTCCGGCCGCGGCGCGGACCAGGGCGAGCAGGCGCTCGGCGACTGGGACATCTCCCGTGATGCGCCCTACTTCGGCATTCCGATCCCGGACGCTCCCGGGAAGTACTTCTACGTTTGGCTCGACGCGCCGATCGGCTACCTGGCATCGCTCCAGAGCTACTTCGCGAGCGGCAAGGCGAAGGCGAACGGCGAGCCGCGCACCTTCGAGGAATTCCTCACCGCGCCCGATACCCGGCAGATCCACTTCATCGGCAAGGACATCATCTACTTCCACACGCTCTTCTGGCCGGCGATGCTGCAATTCGCGGGACCGCCCTACAAGGTTCCCGACCACGTCTACGTGCACGGCTTCATCACGGTCTCCGGCGAGAAGATGTCGAAGTCGCGCGGCACGGGCATCAGCCCGCTGCGCTATCTCGACATCGGCATGAATCCCGAATGGCTGCGCTACTACATCGCCGCGAAGCTCAACGCCAACGTCGAGGACCTCGACTTCAACCCCGATGACTTCGTCGCCCGGGTCAACAGCGACCTCGTCGGCAAGTACGTCAACATCGCGAGCCGCGCAGCCAACTTCATCACCCGGTATTTCGAGGGCGCGCTGGCGTACGCCGGCGACGTCGAAGGGCTCCGCCGCCAGGCCGTCGACCTGGCCCAACAGGTGCGCGAGAGCTACGCCACGCGCGAGTTCGGCCGCGCCATGCGGGAGATCATGGCGTATGCCGACCGCATCAACCAGGAGTTCGACTCGCGCCAGCCGTGGGTGCTCGCGAAGGATCCCGCGAAGCGCGCAGAGCTGCAGGACATCTGCTCGCGCACGCTCTATGGCTTCAAGCTCCTGAGCGTGCTGCTCGCGCCCGTCCTCCCCGGCATCGCCAATCACGTTGCCAAGGAGCTCTTCGGGCTCGATCGGCCGTTCCGCTGGTCCGATGCCGTCGAGCCGCCGCAGCGCGTCAATCGCTATCAACATCTCATGACCCGCGTCGACCCGAAGCAGCTGGATGCCCTGTTCGATATGGATAGCCCCGTCGCAGCATCACCCGCGGCGCCGGCGGCGGCCCGGGGCGCGGCCAATGCATCTTCGGGCGGTAGGGTCGGCGCCGCAAAGGACGGTGCATCGGGCACGTCCGCCGGCGAGGCCGCCTCGTCCGCTGCCACGATTTCCATCGACGAATTCAAGCGCCTCGACCTGCGCGTGGCGCGCATCGTTGCCGCGGAACACGTCACCGGCGCCGACAAGCTCCTGAAGCTCACGCTCGATCTCGGCACCGAGACCCGCACCGTGTTCGCGGGCATCAAGGCCGCCTACGACCCGGCGACGCTCACCGGCCGCCTCACGATCATGGTGGCGAACCTCGCCCCGCGAAAGATGAAGTTCGGCCTCTCCGAGGGCATGGTGCTCGCCGCGAGCGACCAGTCCGGCGGTCCCTACCTGCTCTCGCCCGACAGCGGCGCCGTCCCGGGCATGCGGGTGAGTTGACCCTCTCATGGCAAGCGCCGACGACATCGACGCGCTTCTGCCGCAGACTCAATGTACGCGCTGCGGCTATCCGGGCTGCCGCCCTTACGCGCAAGCGATGGCCCGCGGCGAGGCCGACATCAACCAGTGCCCGCCCGGCGGCGGCGCTACGATCGCGACACTCGCGGGATTGTTGCGCCGCGACCCGCTGCCGCTCAACCCGGCCAACGGCGTGGAAGGTCCGCCGCTCGTCGCCCGGATCGACGAGTCAGCCTGCATCGGCTGCGCCCAATGCCTGCCCCCCTGTCCCGTCGATGCGATCATCGGCGCCCGTAAGCAAATGCACACGGTGATTCTCGAGCTTTGCACCGGCTGCGAGCTCTGCATCGCGCCCTGCCCCGTGGACTGCATTGCCATGGTGCCTCGAGCTTCCCTCCCCGATGCGCCCGCAGCCCCCGACGCGCCGGCCAATCGCAGCCGCTTCCTCGCTCACAACGAGCGCCTCAGCCGCCGCGCCCGGGAGCGCGACGCTCTGCTGGCGTCACGCAAGCAGCTGGCCGGGCCCGGCTCGCTCCCCCCGGAGCTCTGAGGTCACCCCGTGCACCCCGCCACCCGCCGCGCCATCTTCCGCCGCCTGGCCGCCGCCAACCCGGAGCCGAAAACCGAGCTCGAGCACTCGACCCCGTTCGAGCTGCTGGTGGCCGTCATGCTCTCCGCCCACACCACCGACAAGAGCGTCAACGCCGCGACCCGCAAGCTCTTCCCCGTCGCCAACACTCCCCAGGCCATCCTCGCCCTCGGCGAGGATGGCGTGAAGCCGTACCTCAAGACGGTGGGTCTCTACAACGCCAAATCCAGAAACCTCATCGGCCTCTGCAGCATGCTGGTCGAGCAACACGGCGGCAAGGTCCCCGCCAACCGCGAAGCGCTCGAGGCCCTCCCCGGCGTCGGCCGCAAAACCGCCAACGTCGTCCTCAACATCATCTTCGGCGAGACTGAAATCGCCGTCGACACCCACATCTTCCGCGTCGCCAACCGCACCGGCCTCGCCCCCGGCAAAACCCCTCGCGCCGTCGAGGACGCGCTGACCGCCAACACCCCCGACGAGTTCAAGCGCAACGCCCACCACTGGCTGATCCTCCATGGCCGCTATGTCTGCACCGCGCTGAGCCCCGCCTGCCCGAAGTGCATCATCAATGACCTCTGCGAGTACCCCGACAAGACACAGCCGAAACCCGCAAGTGAGGAGCGCCGGCCGCGAAGGCTGTAACGACTCCCATGCCCGTCTTCTCCGGCCAAAACCGCGACCAGCTCCGTCAGTCTTACCTGGACGCCTGGCGCAAGTACACCGCCCGCCAGCCTATGGAGCCGCTGGAAGCCCAACTGGCCGCCGTCATCGCCGAGCACCCCGAGTACATCCCCCTCCTGGAATCCGGCTCCGAAGCGCTGGCCGCCGACTACACCCCCGAAGGCGGCCAAGCCAACCCCTTCCTCCACATGGGCCTGCACCTCGCCATCCGCGAGCAGGTCGCGACCAACCGCCCCCCCGGCATCACCCGACTCCACCAGTCTCTCCGCCAGCGCCTGGCGGATTCCCACGCCGCCGAGCACGCCATGCTCGAGGTCCTGGCGGAAACCCTGTGGGAAGCCCAGCGCTTCGGCCGCGCACCCGACGAGCAGCGCTATCTCGAGCGTCTCCGCGCTCTGTGAGATCCGCGCCCCGCGCCCTAGTGCAGAGACGCCTGCAGGAACCCGCCGACAGCCTTCAGCACTGCGGTGCGGGTACTGGCGCGGTCGAGCGAGTGGTCCGAGCCGTCGAGCCCCACGAACGTAACACGCTTGCCCGCCTTCTTCAGGGCGCTTTGCATTTCCAATGACTGCTCCACCGGTACGACCGTATCGTCGTCGCCGTGAATCAGCAGCACGGCTGCCGCCACGGCCTTCGCCGCATGAACGGGCGATTCCGCGGCCAGCTTCGGGTCGGACCGCGACCCCACGGAGGCATCCCAAACTGCCAGCGCGGCGTGATTCGAATCCGCTCCCCCGAACACGTGCTGCTCGTGCGCCAACAGCGCTGGCAGATCCGATATGCCATTGATGCTGACGGCACAGGCATAGGTGCTGGGGAAGAAAGCCGCCCCGGCCAAGGCTGCGTAGCCGCCGTAGCCCATACCGACGATGCACACTCGATGCGGATCGACCACGCCCTCTTGGACCAACAGACTGACGCCATCGACTGCGTAGCGCTGCGAGGCGCCACCCCACCAGATCGCCCCGCCCTCCGAGGGAAGTCCCGTCAACGCAAGATGGGGGCGCAGCACCGCATAGCCGCGCGCAGCCAGATATTGCGCGAACCAGTCGAATTCCTGCGCGTCTCGGTCCCATTCTCCAGGTGTCAGCACCACGAGCGACAGGTCCTTGCCGCCACCGGACGGCAACACCACCTGGGCGCGAACTGTTTGTCCGTCCTGCGTCTGATACTGGATTGAGCGAGCGGTCCCCAGCGTCACATGAGCCAACTGCGGATAGGCCTCACCCGCGATGACGGCGCTGTGATTCGAAAAGTTGATCAGATAATAGATCGGCGGCTCACTGAAGCTCTGCACCTCGGCCAGAGTTTCGCCACCGTCCTGCGACGGATCGTAGACCCGAACCTGCCGGCCCGGGAATGCGCGAGCGACTGATTCGTAGCGCGCCCGCGCCGAGGCGTCGATCCAGATCTCGCGCTCGTCGGGTCCCACCCAGACGGCGCTCAAACTCAATGCCTGCGGGTCGACCTCGAACCACCGCACTTGCTGGCTCACGTCGGACAGCAGGCGCTTGGGCGCGGAACCGTCCAGGGGAATAGCCCACAGACGCCTCCGCCCGTCGGCGTCCGGTATGATCGCGAGGAGCGCGTGAGTTTTCGCATCGAGCTCGAGATGGCCAATCTCCGAATCTCCCTGGGCGGCATGCTGGTAAATCTGCCGCCAATCGCCCCCCTGCCGGGCGTAAATCGTGTAGCTGTCCGGCCGCGTTTCGTCCCGCGCCACCGGATTGCCGCCCGCATCCAATACCCACTGGTTGGTAAACGCGTCGCCCTGCGCAATCACCGTCTCCTTGCCGGTGCCGGCATCGACCGCGAACAATGTGCTCACCATGCCGGAGTCACCGCGCGTGTTATGAATCATCGTGCCGAGCGACGGCCGGTAGCTGGTCCTATAGGCGACATCCGCCGCCATCATCACGGTGTGCGGCCGCCCCGGAATGGCCCAGGCGATCAACTCCGCGCCGGTCTCGAAACCACCCTGCCCCGAAAGCTCGTCGCTCAACAGGATGCGACTGTTCCCGCTGGGGATATCGAACGCCAGCAGCCGACGCCAGCGCACCGCCCGGCCCCAGTTCAAGCGCAGGGATGCCGGCATTCGCTCGGTTTTGGCGGCGTCCACCAGTAGCGTGTCGTCGTCTTCCCATCCCAACCAGTCCACTCTCAGGCCGGCTGGCATCCGTAGTGTCCGCCGAACCACACGTGCGCCAACATCATATGCGACGACTTCGTCTCCGGATCCGCTCGGGCGCAGCCACGCGAGCATGCGTCCGCTCGAGCTCAACGTGACGGTGGTGCACTCTGGCAGCGCGCCGAAGACCGCAGATAGCCCAGATGGCGGTTGCGCTGCGCTGGCGGGCAGGATCGATGCTGCCGCCAGGATCAGGGCCGCGCGACGCAGTGTGCTCAGTGTGCTCACTCCCCCTCCCCGCCTGCCTGGCCGTATCCCGCAGGCTACCCTCTGTGCCGAGGGTGTTGTTGTTTAGAGCGAGATCATAGCAGACGGGACCGCAAGGGCAACGATGGGCCTATGCCGCCCTATTTTTTGCGCGCGGGGATATAGAGGTCGGTCAGCGTGCCTTCAACCGCGTCGGCGGCACCCGCAATGGTTTCCGACAGAGTCGGGTGCGGATGGACCGTGAGTCCGATGTCCGCGGCGTCGCAGCCGTTCTCGATGGCGAGCGCGAGCTCGCTGATCAGCTCGCCCGCATTGGTGCCCACGATGCCCGCGCCGAGGAGGCGCCGGCTCTCCGGATCGAAGAGCAGCTTGGTCATGCCCTCGTCGCGCCCGAGAGAGAGCGAGCGGCCGCTCGCGGCCCACGGGAAGGTGCCCTTCTCGATCGCGATGCCTTTCGCCTTCGCCTCGGTTTCCGTGAGACCCGCCCAGGCCACCTCGGGATCGGTGTAGGCCACTGAAGGAATGGCCCGCACGTCGAAGGCGCGGCGGTGTCCCGCGGCGACCTCGGCGGCAACCTTCGCCTCGTGCATCGCCTTGTGCGCCAGCATGGGGGGGCCCGCGATATCGCCGATCGCGAAAATGTGCGGGACGTTGGTTCGGAGCTGTTTGTCGACCGGGATGAAACCGCGGTCGGAAACCTGGACTCCGGCCGCCTCGGCGCCGATCAGCTTGCCGTTCGGCGAGCGGCCGACCGCCACCAGCACCCGGCCGAACACCTGCGGAGCCGGCGCCTTCTCCCCCTCGAAGGTCACGCGCAATCCCTCGGCCAGAGGCTCGACCTTCGTCACCCGCGTTCCGAGCAGGATCTGCTCGTAGCGGGCGCGGATGCGCCGCTCGAGCGGCCGCACCAGGTCCGGATCGCAGCCCGGCATGAGCTGCGATGTCAGCTCCGCCACGCTCACCCGGCTGCCGAGCGCGTCGTAGACGCAGGCCATCTCCAGCCCGATGATGCCGCCGCCGATGACGAGCAGTCCGCCGGAAAACTCCGGCAGCTCCAGCGCGTCGGTGGAGTCGATGATGCGCGGATCGGTGGGCAGGCCCGGCAGCCGGATGGCCTCGGAGCCCGCAGCAATGATGCATTGGTCGAAGCGGATGCGCTCCGAGCCGCTGTTGCCCATCACCTCGATCACGTTCGGACTCACGAATCGTCCGACACCCTGCACGACCTCGACCTTGCGCTGCTTTGCGAGCGTGCTCAGGCCGCCGGTCAGCTTCTTGACGACCGAGCCCTTCCAGGCGCGGAGCTTCTCGAGGTTGATCTCCGGCGCGCCGAAGGCGATGCCGCGGGAGCCCATCTCCTCCGCATCCTCGATGACCTTGGCCGCGTGCAGCAGCGCCTTGGACGGAATGCACCCGACGTTGAGGCATACGCCACCGAGCATCGGCCAGCGCTCCACCAGCGTCACGTGCAACCCGAGGTCGGCAGCGCGGAATGCGGCGGTGTAGCCGCCGGGACCCGACCCGAGCACGAGGAGCTGCGTCGAGCGGTTGAAATCCACCTCCCCCTGCGGCGGCTTGGTCAGGTCGGGCGTCGGCATCCGCACCGTATCGCCATCCGACTCCGGCTTCGCGGCCGGCGCCGCAGCCGCGAGAGGACCTGTGGCCTGCGAGTTGCCCTCCACGCGCGCGATCACCGAGCCCTTGGATACCTTATCGCCACGCTTCAACAGAACTTCGGCGATCTTCCCCGCGACGGTCGCGGGCACGTCCATCGAAGCCTTGTCGGTCTCCAGCGTGACGAGCGGCGCGTCCACCTCGATCGTATCGCCGGCTTTCACGAGCACGTCGACGACCGCGACGTCGTTGAAATTACCGAGATCGGGGACGATGAGATCGACGCGGCTCATGGCACTGCCTCGACCAGGGCGTGGGCTTCCGCCAGCGCCTTGGCGAGGAAGGTCGTGAAGCGCACGGCCGTTGCGCCATCGATGACGCGGTGATCATAGGAGAGCGACAGCGGCAACATCAGGCGCGGCACGAACGTGCCGTCCTGGAAGACCGGCTTCATGCCCGAGCGCGACACACCGAGAATCGCGACCTCCGGGGCATTGATGATCGGCGTGAACGCCGTCCCGCCGATGCCGCCCAGGCTCGAGATGGTGAAACAGCCGCCCTGCATCTGCGCGGCGGCGAGCTTGCCGGCCCGTGCCGCCTCGGAGAGCTCGCCGAGCTGGCGGGCAATCTCGTAGATGTCCTTGCGATCCGCGTCGCGCACCACCGGGACCATGAGGCCGTTCGGCGTGTCGGCGGCGAAGCCGACATGAACGTACTTCTTCAGGACGAGGTTGGCGCCGGAGGAATCGAGGGACGCGTTGAACTGCGGGAACGCCTGCAGCGCCTTCACGCAAGCGCGCACGATGAAGGCGAGCGGCGTGAGCTTGATGCCGCGCGCCGCCGCCGCGTCCTTGAGCTTTCCGCGCAGCGTCTCGAGATCGGTGATGTCCGCCTCGTCGAACTGCGTCACGTGCGGGATGTTGACCCAGCTCGCATGCAGCCTCGGCCCGGAAATGCGCTGGATTCGCGAGAGCGGCTGCGTCTCCACGGGTCCGAAAGCCGCAAAATCGACCGCGGGAATGGCAGGCAGCCCGCTGCCGTTTGGCTTGGCTTCCGCCCCGGCGCCGGGCGCCGCGCCCGAAGCCATGAAGCTCTTGACGAAGACCTTGACGTCATCGTGCGTGATGCGGCCCTTGAATCCGTGCCCCGCGACGCGTGTCAGATCGACTCCCAGCTCGCGGGCGAACTTGCGTACGCTCGGTCCCGCGTGCGCGAGCGAAAACCCGGGCTCGTTGATGGGCGGCAGATCGGTGCGCAATGGGCCTTCGCCGGCTGCGGGCACACTCGCCGCCGCGCGTGGTGCAGGCGAAACCGGAGCGGGCGCCGCTGCGGCCGGCGGCGATTGCGCGGGACCTGACGGTGGCGAGGGCGCCGGTCTGGCCGCCGGCTCACCCGGCTGCGCCGGCGACGGCGGCGGCGTGGATTTCGCAGCCGCTGCAGGTTGCTGAGCCGGTGCGGCGGGCTGTGCTCCATCGCCCGCGGAGCGGACGGTCGCGATCAGATCGCCTGCGTTGACCTTGCCGCCTTTCGCGACGTGCACCTTCTCGATGACACCGCTGGCAGTCGAGGGCACATCCATGGTGGCCTTCTCCGTCTCCAGGGTGACGAGAGGCGCCTCCGGCTCGATGCTCTCGCCAGGCTTGACGAGAATATCGATCACGGCGACATCTTTGAAGTTGCCCATGTCGGGCACGCGCACTTCGATGAGGCGGGCTGCCGCGTTCATGGCGATGGGGCCTTCAGACTTTCCAGGGAACGGGTTTGGCCGGGTCGACACCGAGCGCCTTCATCGCCGCGTTGACGGCGGAGGCCTCGAGCTTGCCCTCATCGACGAGCGCCTTCAGGGCGGCGACCGCGATGTAATGGCGGTCGACCTCGAAATGCCGGCGCAGCGCCGCGCGGGAATCGGACCGGCCGAAGCCGTCCGTGCCCAGGCTGACATAACGGCCCGGCACCCACTGGCGGATCTGATCGGGCACGGCGCGCATGTAATCGGTCGCGGCGATGAACGGGCCCTGCGCGTCCTGCAGGCATTGCCGCACGTGCGGCGCGCGCGGCGGCTGATCGGCATGCAACAGGTTCCAGCGCTCGCACTCGAGCGCTTCGCGGCGCAGCTCGCTGAAGCTCGTCACCGAGAAGACATCGGCACGCACGCCGTAGTCGGCTTCGAGGATCTTGGCGGCCTCGAGGCATTCGCGCAGGATGGTGCCCGAGCCGAGGAGCGTGGTCCGCAGTTTTCCCTTGCCGCCCGCGCGCAGGAGGTACGCACCCTTGAGAATCCCCGCCTCGCTGCCCTTCGGCAGAGCCGGCTGCGGGTAGTTCTCGTTCATGACGGTGATGTAGTAGAAGATGTTCTGCTGCTCCACGTACATGCGCCGCATGCCGTCCTGGACGATGACGGCGAGCTCGTAAGCATACGCCGGATCGTAGGCCACACAGTTGGGCACCGTGGTCGCGACGAGCTGGCTGTGCCCGTCCTGGTGCTGCAGACCTTCACCGGCGAGCGTCGTGCGCCCCGCGGTGGCGCCGAGCAGGAAGCCGCGCGCCTGGATGTCGCCGGCGGCCCAGATGAAATCGCCCACCCGCTGGAAGCCGAACATCGAGTAGAAGATGTAGAACGGCACCATGGCCATGCCGTGGTTGCTGTACGCGGTGGCGGCCGCGATCCACGAGCAGAGCGAGCCGGCCTCGTTGATGCCCTCCTCGATCATCTGCCCCTTCTTGTCCTCGCGGTAGGACATGAGGGTCTCCGCATCCTGCGGCGTGTAGAGCTGGCCGACCGAGGAGTAGATGCCGATCTGGCGGAAGAGTCCCTCCATGCCGAAGGTACGCGCCTCGTCCGGCACGATGGGCACGACGGATTTGCCGATGCCTTTGTCCTTGAGGAGCGTCGTCAGGATGCGCACGAACGCCATCGTCGTCGAGATCTCGCGCTCGCCGGTGCCTTCGAGCACGGCGGAGAACGCCTCGAGCGGCGGCACCGGAAGCGGCGGCGCCTGCTTGCGGCGCGCCGGCAGATAGCCGCCCAGGCTCTTGCGGCGCTCATGCAGGTAACGGGCTTCCTCGGAGTCCGCCGCCGGCTGACGGAACGGCAGCTTCGCGATCTCCTCGTCCGAGACCGCGATGTGGAAGCGGTCGCGGAAGGCGCGCAGATCGTCCTCCGACAGCTTCTTCTGCTGGTGCGCGACCATCTGTCCTTCACCGCCCTTGCCGAGCCCGAAGCCCTTGACGGTCTTGGCGAGGATGACCGTCGGCTGGCCCTTGTGGCCCGTGGCGGCGGCGTAGGCGGCATACACCTTGCGCGGGTCGTGGCCGCCGCGATTCAACTGCCAGATCTCCTCGTCCGACATGTTGGCGACCATCGCCTTGAGCTCCGGGTACTTCCCGAAGAAGTGCTCGCGGGTGTAGGCGCCGCCCTTGGCCTTGAAGTTCTGATACTCGCCGTCGACGCACTCCTCCATGACGCGCCGCAGCAGGCCCTGGTTGTCGCGCGCGAGGAGCGGATCCCAGCGCGAGCCCCACAACACCTTGATGACGTTCCAGCCGGCGCCGAGGAAGGCGGCCTCGAGCTCCTGGATGATCTTGCCGTTGCCCCGCACGGGTCCGTCGAGGCGCTGCAGGTTGCAGTTGATGACGAAGATGAGGTTGTCGAGCCCCTCGCGCACGGGCATGGTGAGCGCGCCCATGGACTCCGGCTCGTCCATCTCGCCATCGCCGAGGAATGCCCACACCTTGCGGTCGGAAGTCTTGGCGAGGCCGCGGTGCTCGAGATAACGGATGAAGCGCGCCTGGAAGATCGCCATCATCGGCCCGAGACCCATGGAGACGGTCGGGAACTGCCAGAAATCCGGCATCAGCCAGGGATGTGGATAGGAGGAGAGACCCTGTCCGGGGCCACCGGCCTCCTGACGGAAGTGCTGCAGTTGGCTCTCGCTCAAGCGCCCTTCGAGGTAGGCGCGCGCGTAGATGCCCGGGGAGGAATGCCCCTGAATGAAGACGAGGTCACCCGGATGCTCGGCCGACGGCGCCCGCCAGAAGTGATTGAAACCCACTTCATACAGCGTGGCCGACGAGGCGTAGCTCGAGAGGTGGCCGCCATACTCCGAGGAGATGCGGTTCGCCTGCACGACCATCGCCATGGCGTTCCAGCGGATGTAAGCCTCGATCCGCCGCTCCAGCGCCCGGTTGCCGGGATACTGCGGCTCGCGTCCGGTCGGGATGCTGTTGACGTAAGCGGTGTTCGCCTTGAACGGCAGATACGCGCCGCTGCGGCGCGTGTAATCGATCAGACGCTCGAGGAGGAAGTGTGCGCGCTGCGGACCATGGGTCTTCAGCACCGAGTCGATCGACTCCAGCCACTCCTGGGTTTCAACGGGGTCGAGATCTTCCAGCTTCGGAGGTTCGTTCATTCGGGCTAATGGGGTAGGATGCGCCGGCAGCTTCCCAGCCAAGCGCAAGTCGCCTGTAAAAAGTACCCTGTAAAATGAGCCGCGCAATGATCCGGGTTTCACTCCCGGTGGTCAAGCAAGCGCCGAAGCGGAGCGCCGGCCGCGGCCGCGCCGGCCTAGCGCTGCTGCCGCCCGCCGGTGGGCCCGAAATCACGCGCTCGAGCGGCGGTGAGGTCGACGCGCTGCTCGTGATCGTGCCCGAATCCGCCGCGGCGGCGAGCCTCGAGAAGCTGCCGGAGAGCCCGCGCTGGCGGGATCTGCTCGCGCGCGAGCCGCCCCGCGCCGGCGCGGTGCGCACGACCGCGCTCGCGAACCGCCGCCAGACGCTGGCCGCGCTGGGATTTCTGCGGCCGCAGCCCAGTCACTTCGAGCGTCTGGCGCTCGCCGGCCGCATGATGAAGGAAGCCGCGGCCCGCGGCCCGCGGACGATCGGGCTCGCCGTGGCGGGCTTCCCCGCGGGCGTCAGCGGTCAGGCTGCCGCCCAGGCGGCGCTCGAGGCGCTTTTCGCCGCTACCCTGGCGCAGGCGTTCGAGCTGCCGAGCTGCCGCGCGCCCGCCGCAGACGAGCGTCGCATCACGCGCATCCAGCTGCCGACCGACGTCCGCCTCGACGTCGATTCCGCCGCCGTCAGAGCGGATGCCACCAATCTCGCCCGCTGGCTCACCGCGCTGCCGCCCAACATCCTCGACGCCCGCGGCTATCGCGCGGCGGTGACCCAACTTGCGCGCCGCCACGGGCTGGAGCTGACCTGGCTCGGGGAGCAGGCGCTGCGCCGCGCCGGAGCCAACGCATTCCTCGCCGTCGCCGCCGGCAATGAGAGCCCGGGCGCGGGCATCGCACACCTGAGGTACCGCCCCGGCCGCCGGCGGGGCGGCTCGCCTGACCTCGCGCTCATCGGCAAGGGCATCCTTTTCGATACCGGCGGCATCAACCTCAAGCCCCACCGGTCGATGCTCGACATGCACACCGACATGGGCGGCAGCGCGGTGGCGCTGGCCACGCTCATCGCCCTGGCGCGGCTGAAGGCGCCGATCGCGGTGGACGCGTGGCTCGCCATCACGGAGAACAACATCGGACCGAAGGCCTATCGCCCGCAGGAGGTCGTTCGCGCCGCCAACGGCGTCACCATCCAGGTGATCCACACCGACGCCGAGGGCCGGATGGCATTGGCGGATACCCTCGCGCTCGCGGCCCGCACGAAACCGCGCCTGATGCTCGATTTCGCCACCCTCACTGGGGCCTGCGTCTACTCGCTGACCGAAAGAATGAGCGGCGTCTTCACCAACCGGCCGGGGCTCGCGTCGCGGCTGGTCGATGCCGGCCGCAGCAGTGGCGAGCGCGTGTGGGCATTCCCGTTCGACGCCGATTTCGACTCCGACCTCGAGAGCAAGGTTGCCGACATCGTGCAGTGCACCACCGAGGGCAAGGGCGATCACATTCTCGCCACCCGCTTCCTCAGCCGCTTCGTTCCCGAGGACATCCCGTGGGCGCACGTCGATCTGTCATCGGCGACGCGCACCGGCGGGCTGGGACACATCAACACCGAGATCACCGGTTTCGGCGTGCGCTTTGCGCTGCAGCTCATCCTGGAGGATGACGTTCTCGGAGCGCTGGAGCGCCTGAAGTGAGTTCGATCACCCTCCGCCGCCCCGACGATCTGCATCTGCATCTTCGGGACGGGGAGGCGATGCGCTCCGTGTTGCCGTTCACTGCCGCGCGTTTCGCGCGCGCGCTCATCATGCCCAATCTCCGCCCCCCGGTGACCACTGCGCAACAGGCGCTGGCATACCGGCAGCGGATCCTGGACGCCCTGCCCGCGGGCATGACGTTCGAGCCCCTGATGACGCTTTACCTCACGGACCGGACCGATCCCGCCGAGGTCGCGCACGCCAAGGCGAGCGGCTGCATCGTCGGTTGCAAGCTCTACCCGGCGGGGGCGACCACTCATTCCGATGCGGGCGTGACCGACATCCGCAAGGTGGATGCGGTCCTCTCCCGAATGGAGGAGGAGGATCTCATCCTCCAGGTACATGGTGAAGTGACCGAGCCCAGCGTCGATGCATTCGATCGCGAGGCCCGCTTCATCGATGAGGTGCTCGCGCCGCTCGCGACGCGCCTCCCGCGCCTGCGCATCGTCTTCGAGCACATCACCACGCGCGCCGCCGTGGAATTCGTGCTCGGCTCCCGCCCCGGGATCGCAGCGACCCTCACCCCGCAACATCTGCTCATGAACCGCAACGCGCTCTTCGCGGGCGGCATCCGCCCACACCACTACTGCCTGCCGGTGCTGAAGCGCGAAACCGACCGGGAGGCGCTGCTCGCCGCGGCGACGAGCGACGATCCGCGCTTCTTCCTAGGTACCGACAGCGCCCCGCACGCGCGCGGCGCGAAGGAAAGCGCCTGCGGCTGCGCCGGCATCTTCTCCGCGCACGCTGCGATCGAGCTCTACGCGGAGGTTTTCGAGGCTGCCGCCGCGCTGCATCGGCTCGAGGCTTTCGCCTCCGAGCGCGGCGCGGACTTCTACCGGCTGCCGCGCAACGAAGGCCGCATCACGCTGGTCGAGACAGCTTGGGAGGTGCCGCGGTCCTACCCCTTCGGCGCCGAGGAGCTCGTGCCCCTGCGCGCGGGCGAGCACATCGGATGGCGCCTGTTGGGGGATCGATGACCGCGGACACCGAGGCAGGCGCGGCGGTCACGCCGGCACCCGGCGCCGCGCTCATGGCACGCCGTTTCCGCGGCTTCCTGCCGGTAGTGGTCGATATCGAGACGGGTGGTTTCAACGCGGACACCGACGCGCTGCTCGAGATCGCCGCGGTGCTCATCGACATGGATGGCGAAGGCGTGTTGAGTCGCGGCGCCACGCACAGTTTCCACGTGAAGCCCTTCGAGGGCGCGAGGCTCGAGCCCGCATCGCTCTCGATCACGGGCATCGACCCGTTCCATCCGCTGCGGCCCGCGCTGCCGGAGCGCGATGCCCTGCAGCGGATCTTCCGCGAGATCCGCCACGCCCTGCGCGCCCACGATTGCCGGCGCGCCATTCTGGTCGGGCACAACGCAGCGTTCGATCTCGGGTTTCTCAACCAGGCGGTGAAGCGGGCGGACGTGAAACGCAACCCGTTTCATCCGTTCTCCTGCTTCGATACCGCGACGCTCGCCGGGGCGGCGCTCGGACAGACGGTGCTGGCGAAGGCGGTCACCGTCGCGGGACTCTCCTGGGACTCGAGCTCCGCGCATTCGGCCGTCTATGACGCCGAGCGCACCGCGGAGCTCTTTTGCCTCATCTGCAACCGCTTCCGCGACAGCTTTCTCGAGGCCGACGCGCGGGCGCGCGCTCTAGGGTGGCGCGCGGAGCCGCCGGGCGAAGCCGAGAGCGACTCTGCGCCGCTTACTTGACTGCGCCGGCTCCCGACAGCAGCTTCTCGAGCTCACCGCTCTGGTACATCTCCAGCGCGATGTCGCAGCCGCCGACCAGCTCGCCGTTGACGTAGAGCTGCGGATAGGTCGGCCAGTTGGAATAGCGCTTCAGCGCCTCGCGCATCTCCGGCTCCTCGAAGATGTTGACGTGCTTGAATTCGGCGCCCAGCGCGCGCAGCGCCGCCACCGTCTGCGCGGAGAAACCGCACTGCGGGAAATCCGGCGTGCCCTTCATGAAGAGCACCACCGGGCTCGAGCCGAGCTCGGCCTTGATTCTCTCGACAACGTCCATCCACTCACCTCTTCAGAAATTCCCGGCGCCGCTTGAGGTCGGCGATCACCCGCCACTGCTCGGCGGCACTCATCGATGTCCAGCGGCCGATCTCATCGGCGGTGCGCAGGCACCCGATGCAATATCCCTGCTCGTCGAGCGAGCAGATCTTGGTGCAAGGGGAACGTGGGCGGTCCCACTCCGCCGGCGCATGGGGCTCGGACATCCGGGACAATTATGAGGCCGCAAAGCCAATGTTCAAACCTTGTCGTCACGCGCTGGATCCGGGCATCGTGCCCGGCCCGGCGCTGCTTTGGGCGAAAAGCGCGGTTTTTGCCCAAAGATCCGCCACCGGCGGCGGCGGGGCACACCCCTGTGCCTAAGCAGGCCCGTGCTAGGCTTGCCGGATGAGCCCGACCGCTGCGC
The DNA here is from genome assembly GCA_035552895.1 of Steroidobacteraceae bacterium. Lineage (GTDB taxonomy): Bacteria > Pseudomonadota > Gammaproteobacteria > Steroidobacterales > Steroidobacteraceae > 13-2-20CM-66-19. The sequence goes on along the minus strand of DATNEU010000027.1, from coordinate 845 downwards.
CCCCCGCGCCCGATCTCACCCCACCGGCGGACCTGCCCGACCAGGTGGCGGCCGCGCTGCGTGAGGATATCGGTGGCGGCGATGTCACGGCGCGCCTGGTCCCCGAGGACCAGCGGGTCAGGGGCCGGCTCGTCACCCGCGAGGAAGCCGTGCTCTGCGGCCGCCCCTGGGCGGAGGAGACGTTTCGCCAGCTGGATACCGGCATTCGTCTCACCTGGCGGGCGGCGGACGGGGACCGGATCGCGGCCGGGGCGGTGATTTTCGAGATCGAGGGCCGCGCGCGGCCGATCCTCACGGGCGAGCGCACCGCGATCAATTTCCTGCAGCTCCTCTGCGGCACCGCGACCCAGGCGAGCCGCTTCGTCGCCGCGGTCGCCGGCACGGGCTGCACCGTGCTCGATACCCGCAAGACCATTCCGGGCCTGCGCAGCGCGCAGAAGTACGCGGTGCGGTGCGGCGGCGGCCGCAATCACCGGATGGGGCTTTACGACATGGTATTGATCAAGGAGAACCACATCGCCGCGGCGGGCTCGCTCACCGCCGCGATCGCCGCCGCCCGCCGCGTGGCGCACGGCGTGAAGGTGGAGGTCGAAGTCGAGTCGCTGCACGAGTTGGAGGAGGCGCTCGGCGCCGGACCGGACATCGTCCTCCTCGACGATTTCAGCCTGGAGGACCTCGCCGCGGCCGTGTCCATCAACCGCCGGCGCCGCGATACGGGGACGCCGGGCGCGCGTCAGGTCGCGCTGGAAGCTTCGGGCAGCGTGAGCCTGGAGAGCGTTCGCGCCATCGCCGCGACCGGCGTCGATTTCGTGTCATCGGGCGGACTGACGAAGAACGTCCGCGCC
>DATNEU010000026.1:0-91610 GCA_035552895.1 Steroidobacteraceae bacterium | reverse complement strand
GTGTCTTCGCGGCCAGTGATTTCGTCGCGCAGGCTTGCGCTCGCGACGCTGAGCTGCTGCGCGATCTGATCGAGCGTCATGGCCTGCTGCGCCGCGCGGAGCCCGGTGACTTCGCGGGCCGGGCGCCGTCCGCGCACTCCGACTCCGACGCGGACATGCTATCGGCTCTGCGGCGCTGGCGCCGCCGGGAGATGGCGCGGATCGCCTGGCGCGCGCTGGCCGGCTGGGCCGAGGTCGAGGAGACGCTGGCCGATCTCTCCGAGTTCGCCGATGTGGCCATTCGGGTGGCGCTGGCGCATGCCCGGCAGACGCTCGCCGCCCGTTACGGCGAGCCGCGCTCGACTTCGGGAGCCTTACAGCCGCTCGTGGTCGTTGCCATGGGGAAGCTCGGCGGACGGGAGCTCAACTTCTCGTCCGACGTCGATCTGGTACTGCTTTTCCCGGAGGGCGGTGAGACCGCCGGGCCGCGGCCGATCGCCAACGAGGAGTTCTTCACCCGGCTCGGCCAGGGCCTGATCAGGTTGTTGGAAACCGCGACCCCGGACGGGTTCACCCTGCGGGTCGACATGCGGCTGCGCCCCTTCGGCGACAGCGGGCCGCTGGTCACGAGCTTCGCCTCGCTGGAGGATTATCTGCCGCTGCACGGCCGCGACTGGGAGCGGTATGCCTACGTGAAGGCCCGGCCCGTCACCGCGGCGGAGCGGTACGCCGAGGTGCGCGCTTCCGCGCTCGGCCCTTTCGTCTACCGGCGCTACCTCGACTATGGCGTGTTCGAGAGCCTGCGGGAGATGAAGGCGCTGATCGGGCGCGAAGTGCAGCGGCGCGAGCTCGCCGGCGACATCAAGCTGGGGCCGGGCGGTATCCGCGAAATCGAGTTCGTCGTCCAGGCTTTCCAGCTCATCCGTGGCGGACGCGAGCGGCGGCTGCAGACGACCTCTCTCCTGCAGGCGCTGGCGAGCCTCGGTGAATTGCAGCTCATGCCCGGCACGGCCGTCGCCGAGCTGCGCGCGGCCTATCTGTACCTCAGGCGGCTGGAGAACAGCCTGCAGATGCTCGCCGACAGCCAGGTGCACCGGCTGCCCGCCGATGCGCTGTCACAGGAGCGCATCGCGCTCGCGATGGACGCTCCGGGTTGGGAGGCGCTGCTCGTGGAGCTCGGCCGGCACCAGGCGTGCGTCAGCGGCCATTTCAACCGGTTCGTCTTCGGCGGCGCCGCCGGGCGGGACGGCGAGGCGGTCAGGATCGATCTCGGGCGGCTGTGGGATGAGGGCGCGGAGATCGCGGTGCTGTCGGAATCCCTCGGCCGCGTCGGTGTCGCGGAGCCCGCGCAGGCGGTGCAGATGCTGTTGGCGCTGCGCGCCTCGGCGCTGGTGCGCAAGCTCGACGAGCCGGGGCGACAGCGGCTGCAGTCGCTGTTGCCGCCGTTGATCGCCGACATCGGCGCCGCCCGCCTCGCGGGCGCGGAGCAGCTGGCGGTGCTGCGCCGGATCATCTCCATCCTCGAGGCGACCGGCAAGCGCTCCGCGTACTTCGCGCTGTTGCGCGAGAGTCAGCCCGCGCGCTCGCGGCTCATCGAGATCAGCCGCCACGGCGAGTTCCTGGTCCGTCAGATCGCCTCCTACCCGCTGCTGCTCGATGAGCTCGTGGACGAGCGGCTGCTTGCGGAGCTGCCGGATCGGGCCGCGCTCGCGCGGGAGCTGCAGGCCGCCATGGAGCAGGTCGACGAGGAGGATCCCGAGCGCCAGGTGGAGGCGCTTTGCCACTTTCAGCGCGCCGCCGTCTTCCGGATCGCCGTCGCGGACCTGACCCGACGTTTGCCGGTGATGCAGGTGAGCGACCGGCTCACCGAGATTGCCGAGCTCATCATCGCGCGGGCGATGGAGCTCGCCTGGCGGCAGATCACCGCGCAGTTCGGGGTGCCGTACTGCGGCGAGGGCGCGGAGCGGCGGGCCGTGAGCATCTGCGCCGTGGGTTACGGCAAGCTCGGCGGCCTGGAGCTCGGCTACGCGTCGGACCTCGACCTCGTGTTTCTGCACGACTCCCGCGGCGAGCGCCAGGAGACGGAACCGGCCACCGCGGCCCCCGGGCGGGGCACGAATGCCAAGGCCATCGAGAATCCGCTCTTCTTCGTGCGCCTGGCACAGCGCCTGGTGCACCTGCTCACCATGCACTCGGCCGCCGGCCGGCTGTATGAGGTGGATGTGCGTCTGCGGCCGAGTGGCAAGGGTGGATTCCTGGTGACGCAGATCGATGCCTTCGCGGAGTATCAGAGGCGCGAAGCCTGGACCTGGGAGCATCAGGCGCTGCTGCACGCGCGCGCGGTGGCCGGTGACCCGGCGCTGTGCGCGGAGTTCGAGCGCATTCGTCTCGATGTGCTCCGCCACGCCGTGCGGCGCGAGGGTCTGCGGGATGAGGTACGCGCGATGCGCGAGCGCATGCGGCGGGAGCTCTCGAAGGGCCGCGACGGCCGGTTGGACCTCAAGCAGGATGCGGGCGGCATCGCCGACATCGAGTTCCTCGCCCAATACTGGGCGCTCGAATGGGCGCGGGACTATCCACCGGTCGCGATGTTTGCCGACACCATCCGGCAGCTCGAGTCGGTCGCCTCGGCCGATCTCGTCCCGCAGGCGACCATCGATGTCCTCACGGCGGCCTATCGGACGTACCGCACCCGGACGCATCACCTGTCGCTCGCCGGCGAGGCGGCGCTGGTTGCCGCGGACGAATTTGCGGTCGAGCGCGCCGCAGTGACCACCATCTGGGATGAGGCGATGACTCGAGGCTGATGGACTATAATCGACGGATGGCCGCTCAACCCGCATCGCTCACCCGGCTCATCCAGCCGAACGCGCAGAATCAGTACGACATCACGGCGGAGGATCTGCCGCTCTCGTGCCCGATGCCGCAGATGGCTCTCTGGAATTCCCATCCCAGGGTCTACCTGCCCATCGAGAGCAGCGGCTGGGCGAAGTGTCCCTACTGCGGCGCCGAGTACACGCTGCGGCGCTGAGCCTGACCATCCTCCAGCAGCGGATCGATCAGCCGCAGGAGTTTCTCCAGCGCGCCGCGGTTGCGCTCGACGGCCACCCGGCCGCGATTTCCCATTTCCGTCCGTAGCCCCGGGTCGGCCAGCAGCTCGGCCACTTGCGAGCCGAGCTGCGCGCCGCTGCGCACGATTTTCGCGGCGCCGCAGTCGAGCAGCAGGCGCACCACATCCTCGCCATTGGAGTTGTGGGGACCGGTCAGCACGGGCAGTCCCAGCGACGCCGGCTCCAGCAGATTGTGGCCGCCGATGGGAGCGAGGCTGCCGCCCACGAAGGCAACATCGGCGGCTGCGTAGAAGTAGAGTAGCTCTCCCAGCGTATCGAGCAGCAACACGCTCGAGCCCTGGCGCGCGTCCGCCGCGGACGATTGCGAGCGCCGCGTGAACGCGACTCCCTGCCGCTCCAGCCAACCCGCGACCTCGTCGAAGCGGTTGGGATGGCGCGGCGCGAGCACCAGCAGCGCGCCGGAACGGACGGCGCTCACGCGCCGATGCGCCGCGAGCACCGCTTCTTCCTCGCCGCCGCCGTGCGTGCTGCCAGCGACCCAAACGGCGCGGCCCGGCGCATAGTGCTCGCGCAGCCTCTTGCCGCCGTCGCTGATGTCGGCCGGCAGTGTGAAGTCGAACTTGAGATTGCCCGTGATGTGGGTGCTGTCCGCCGCGGCGCCGAGCGCGCGGAAGCGCTCGGCGTCCGCTTCGGCCTGCGCTGCTATCACGACGCCGCGCCCGACGGTCTCCCTGAACAGGGCGCCGAGGAGCCGATAGCGATCGATCGAACGGCGCGAGAGGCGGGCGCTCGCGATGACCAGCGGTATGCGGCGGATCCGGCACTGACGATAGAGATTGGGCCAGAGCTCCGTCTCGATGATGACCGCGAGCTGCGGCCGCGCGCGGTCTAGAAAGCGGCGCACGGATCCGGGCAGGTCGAACGGCAGGAAACGCACCTCCGCCGCGTCACGCAAGGACGCGCGTGCGCGCGCCGCGCCGGTGGGCGTGAACGTGGTCACCAGCACGGGCGTTTCCGGATAGCGTTGGCGAAGCGCAAGGATGAGAGCCGTCGCCGCCTGCACCTCGCCGACGGAAACAGCGTGCACCCAGATGGGGGATCTCGCCGCAGGCGGGCCCAATCCGAACCGCTCGCCGAAGTTGCGCCAGTAGCTGCGATCCCGCACGCCGCGCAGCGCGAGCATCGCCGAGACCAGCGGCGCGGCGAGATATACCGCCGCGAGATAGAGGAGGCGCATTCGGGTCGGAATCAGCCCGCGGCCGCCGGCTCGCGAGCCGCGGGCGGCTGCCGATAGCCGTCGAGCAGGCCGTGCCAGTCGGCCTCGGAGAAGCGGTCGGCGGGCAGTCCGTAGGTGATCTTCTCCAGCGAGCGCCGCAGCCGCACGAGATTGGCGTCGCGCCACAGGCCGGCGCGCCGCAGCTGACACCGGTCGAAGTCGACCAGGTACACGATCTCCTCGCTGAGCATCACGTTGTGCGCGTTGAGATCGGCATGGCAGACACCGAAATCGTGAAAGCGCCGGATGCAGCGGCCGATCGAGATCCAGGTCACGATGGACAGCGCGCCGAGCAGCAGGCATTCCGCGAGCGATCCGACCGTCGCGAGCCGCTCCGTGATCATGTCGCCGCGATACGTCCACCCGCGGCGCACATAGCGCGCGGCGATCGGCGCCGGCACGGGCAAGCCGGCGCGATGCAGGCGGTAGGTGATGGACCATTCCTGGAACGGCCGGGTCTGCTCCTCGCTGCGCCAGATGTAGCGATCGGGAGAGAGCCGGGACATGAGCCCGCCGCGGTGATAGTGGCGCAACACCAGCCGGCGATCGCGGCTGCGTACGAAGTGCGTCGTGCCCCGCCCGCGCGCGGTGCCGTCGAGCTCGCCGCGGGAGCTCCAGTAGCGCGGGTCGAACCAGGCGGGCGTCAAATTGCGGGCTCGGGAAGCGTCGTATAGCATGGCCCCTCCCTCGATGACCCCGTGCTTGACCTCCGACCCGAGCGGCCAGCGACCACTCATTGGGTGAGGCCTCTGATGGTCCATAGGAAAAAACTGCCGCTCGACCGGCCGCCGGCCACGGCGTGCATATTGAGACTTTCGGCGCTCGGCGACACCTGCCACGCCGTCCCGGTGATCCGGGCGCTGCAGCGCTCATGGCCGCAGACGAAGCTGACATGGATCATCGGCAAAGCGGAATGGCGGCTGATGGAGCTCATCGATGGCGTGGAGTTTATCACCGTGGACAAGCGGGCCGGCTTCGGGGCGCGTCGCGATTTGCGGACGAAGCTGGACGGACGTCGCTTCGACGTCCTGCTGCACATGCAGCTGTCGTTTCGCGCGAGCCTCGTCTCCAGTGTCGTGCCGGCGACCGTCCGGCTCGGATTCGACAAGGCGCGCGCGCGGGAGCTGCAGTGGCTCTTCACCAACGAGCGCATCGCGCCGCGTTCCCGGGAGCACGTCCTCGACAGCTTTCTCGGTTTCCTCGAGGCGCTCGGCATCCAGGACCGCGCGCCGCGCTGGGACGTGCCGCTGCCGGCCGCGGCCCTGGAGTATGCGCAGAGGCTCATTCCCGACTCGCAGCCGACGCTCCTCATCAGCCCTTGCTCCAGTCACTCGCGGCGCAACTGGCGTCCGGCAGCTTATGCGGCAGTCGCCGAGCACGCGGTGCAGCGCCACGGCATGCGAGTCATCCTGGCCGGGGGTCCGACGGCGCTGGAGCGGGACATGGGGGCACAGATCGAGCGCAGAGCGCGGGTACCGCTCCTCAATCAGATCGGCCGTGACACGCTGCCGCAGATGCTGGCCCTTCTTGCGCGCGCGACGGTGATCCTGACGCCTGACTCAGGTCCTGCCCACATGGCGACCATGGTCGGGACGCCCGTGATCGGCCTCTACGCGGCGACGAATCCGGAGCGCAGCGGACCGTATCTCTCGCGCCGGTGGTGTGTGAATGCTTATCCTCAGGCCGCGCTGCGTTTTCGCGGCCGCCCGCCCGAGAAGCTGCCCTGGTGGGAGAAGATCGAGGAGCCGGGCGTCATGGACCTGATCCAGGTGGCCCCGGTCACCGCGAAACTGGACGAGTTGTTAGTATATCGCGCATGACCGATATTCAGGTGCCGATCTCCCCCGGGGAGCTGCTCGATAAGATCACCATCCTCAGGATCAAGGTGGCGCGCATTCTCGATGCGGCCAAGCTGGCCAACGTGCGGCTCGAGCTCGACCTGCTGGAGAAGACCTGGCGCGACTCGCGCTTCGCCGCGGCGGACGTCGCCCGCGACGAGCGGGCGCTGCAGGAGGTCAACGAGCGGCTGTGGGACATCGAGGACCGCATCCGCGAGAAGGAGGCCCGCCAGACCTTCGACCGCGAATTCATCGAGCTCGCCCGCGCCGTCTATCACTCGAACGACGAGCGGGCGGCGATCAAGAGGCGCATCAACACGGCGCTGGGGTCGCGCCTGGTCGAGGAGAAGTCCTACCAGGCTTATTGATTGGCGCAAATCGCTCCCGGCGATTCGCGCGAGCGCGCCCTCTGACGGGGATTCATCCCGCGGCCCCGGGAACGGCCCGGGGCCGCTCAACGGATCGCTTTTGCACTACGGATTCGGTGGCGGGGGTGGCGGTTGCGGAGTGGGGGCCGGCGCCGGGGGCGTCATTGCTTCGGGCGTGATCGCTCCTGGCGACACCGACACCGGCGCGGTCAGCCATTGGTTGATGGTCTGCACTTCGTTCGGATCGAGCGTGCCGGCCGCAAATCTCAGCGCCACGACGCTGTTGATGTAGGAGTAACGACTGGTGGCGTAGTTGGTCTTGGCCTGCACGAGCGTGCTCAACGCATTGAGGACATCGACCTCCGTCTGCGTGCCCACCCGGTAGCCTGCTTCGGTTGCACGGTAAGCCGTCTGGCTGGACGTGAGCGCCTGCTGCAACGCCTGCACGTGAGCGATCCCGCTGATGACGCCGAGGTAAGCATCACGCGCCTGCTGTATGGTCGAGCGCGAGGCTTGCTCGACAGCATCCTTGGCCGCGATCCACTGGTACTGCGCCTGATGCACGCGCGCCTCGGTCCCACCTCCGCTGAAGATGGGAACGGTGACCTGGAGCCCGATCTCGCGGTCGTTCGACCACGAGGGCAGGCCCTGGAAGGTGCCGTTGATGCCGATGAGCGATTCGTTCGTGCTGGAGCTGTTGAAGGTGCGGCTGGCGATGAGACTCAGCGTCGGCAGGTGGCCGCCGAAAGCGACACGCACGTTGTCCCGCGCCACATCCGCCGCCATCCGGCTGGCGATCAGCGTGAGGTTCTGATGCAGCGAGGTCTGGACCCACTGATTCTGGTTGGCCGGAGTCGGCATCACGAGCGGCATGTTGGCACCGGGCTCCGACAACGTCCCGTACTGTCGCCCGGTGATGACCTCGAGCTGATCCTCGGCGCTCGCCAGCGACTCCTTGTCGGCGATCACGGCCGCCGCGGCCGTATCGCGGGCGGCGCGCGCCTGCTCGACGTCGGTGATGGCGATCAGGCCGACCTGATAGCGCTTGTTGGCCTGCTGCAGCTGCAGGTCGAACGCCTGCAACGAGGACTCCTGCGCCTGCAGCGTGTCGAGTGCCGAGAGTACATTGAAGTAAGCGGTGGCGACCCGCAGGACCAGGTTCTGCGCCGCGGCCTCGTAGGTCGCCTGGGCCTCGGCTACCTGACTGTCGGCTGCCTTGAGGTTCATCCAGTCTGTCCAGGAGAAGAGATCCTCCGAGAGGTTCAGGCTCCACTGTTTGGCACCGACGGAACTGGTGCTGTAAACGGAAAATGGCGCCGGTCGCCCCGAGGCGCTCACCTGAGACTGGGTGAACAGACCCGACGAATGTGTCCAGGTCTTGCCCGCCGATCCGGAGATCTGTGGCAGCAGGAGCGCCCAGGCTTCCGGTCTGGCCTCACGGGCGGCCTCGTAGTTGGCGTAGGCCTGCTGAAAGGTGGGGTCACTGGCCAGGGCGTCCTGGTAGACCTTGGCGAAATCCGCGGCCCTGCCGGCGGCCGGAAGCCCGATGGCGAAGCCGGCACAGAAGAGGGCCAAAGAGAGGCTGAGCCTCGAAGTCCGTACGACGCGGTGCATGATCCCGAGATGCTCCTGATCTGGAGAGAGGCTCCTAGAACACAAAACCCTGCGGCCGAGTTGCATGAACGAGCGGATCGATGACCGTCTCGAACAGGCTCTCCGTGCCCCACGCATCCTCGGTGACCCGGCGGATGAGCAGCGCCTCCATCGCCGGCGGCGCGCCAACCACGACGAACAGCCGCCCCCCGACCGCGAGCTGGCGCTGGAAGCGCTCGTCGGGGACGGGGAGGGAGGCGGTGACCGCAATCGCATCGTAGCGTGTGTCGGAATCGAGCCGAGTCGCATCCTGGGTAACGATGTCCACGTCCCTTTGGCCGAGGGAGGCGACGTTGCGCCGGGCGAGCTCCGCGAGCTCCGGGAAGATCTCCAGCGACCGGACGGATGCGCCGGCAGCCCGCAGGCACGCCGTCACGAATCCCGAGCCGGCGCCGATCTCGAGCACGCGCTCGCCCCCCGTGAGGGCGAGGGCCTGGAGGAGCCTGCCGACGACGCTCGGCCGCAGCATGTGCTGGCCGCACGGCAGCGGAATCTCCACGTCCGCGAAGGCCAGGAAACGATGCTGCGGCGCGACGAACGCCTCACGCGGCACCTGGCGCAGAGTCTCGAGCACCCGCGCATCGAGCACATCCCAGGCGCGCACCTGCTGCTCGATCATCTGCTCGCGTGCCTGGATGAGGGACATCTTGCTCGGGGCTCCGATTGGACTTATTGCATTTCGGGAGGCGGGGGCCCGTGAAGTTACGGGTTTTCGCGTCTCCTGCCAAGCCGGTTTGCGATGAGATATGGTGAAACGCCGACGGGGCGCCAGATACCTACGCTATGCTTCCACCGTCCGCACCCCGGGCACGAGAATAATGAAAGCAATCCCGGACTGCTCCCCAGTCGTGATCCGCATGAGCTCCCATCGAATGGCCCGAGCAGCCGGTCGTGCGCGCGCGGCCGGCGGGACGCGCTGAGTGTCCGCCTTGGCGCTGCTCTGCATCCTTCTGGCCCTGGCCGCGGCCGTCCTCCTGTGGTTGCACGCCACCCAGCGTCGTGAGCTGAGCGACGTCCGACGGCTGTCGCAGCAGCTGCAGCGGATCGCCATCGGCGGCTCGCTCGCGGGCCGGGTGGAATCGGCCGGCGCCAGGCCGGAACTGTCGGCGCTGGTCACGGCGATCAACCATCTGCTGACGCGCGCCGCCGCCGACCGCGAGGGCAGCCGGGTGACGCCGAAGCTCTTCGCCGAGCTCGGCGAGCGCATCCACGAGGCGGTGCTGGTGCATCGCGAAGTGATCCTGTACGCGAACCGCCAGTTCGCCGGGCTGGTGGGCGCGGATCGTGCCGACCTGGCGGGGCGCCGGCTGGGCGACCTCGTGGCGCCCGAGTATGCCGAGCTGGTCCACGAGAACATCCGCCGGCGGCTGGCCGGCGAGCCCGCGGCGGAGCGGTACGAGGTCGAAGTCCTCGGCCGCGAAGGCCAGGTGAGTCGGCTGGAGATCAATTCCGCGCGGGTCGACTATGACGGGGGCAGCGCCCTGCTGGTGACGGGCGTGGAGATACTTCCCACCCAAACCGTGGAGGCGCTGCGGGTGCGGACGGAAGGTGACCCCACGGCATATCTGCTGGCCCTGAACTCGCTGGCCGAGGCCGTGATCGCCACCGACGTCGACGGCCGCATCACCTATATCAATCCCGCGGCGGAGCGGCTCGCCGCGACGCCCGTAGCGGAAGCGATCGGCCGGACACTGGAGGAAATTCTCGGACTGGTCGACGAGACCGACCGACGCCTGCTCCCGGACCCGGTACGCCAGGCGCTCACGAGCGGGATAGCGGTGACCTTGGGCCGCCGCGCGCTGCTGATCTCCCGCGCCGACACGAGCGAGCGCTCGATCGAGCTCTCGGCCACACCGATGCGCAATGCCTCCGGCGAGCAAGTCGGCGTGGTGGTCCTGCTGCACGATGTTTCCGAGCAGCGCGGCCTCGCCCGCCAGATGTCCTACCAGGCGACTCACGATGCGCTCACCGGCCTCGTCAATCGGCGCGAGTTCGAGCGGCGCCTGGAGGAGGCGATCGAGAGCGGCCACCGCGGTGATGGCCAGCACGTGCTGTGTTATCTCGACCTCGATCGTTTCAAGGTCGTCAACGATACGAGCGGGCACCTGGCGGGCGACAGCATGCTGCGCGAAGTGGCGAAGCTCCTGCGCGATGCGGTGCGCGACAGCGATACCGTCGGGCGCCTCGGGGGCGATGAGTTCGGCATGCTGCTCGTCGGCTGTCCCCTGGAGAAGGCGCGCCAGATCGCCGACGATGTCTGCCGCGCGGTCGACGATCATCGTTTCGTGTGGCGCGACCGGATATTCAACATCGGGGTGTCGGTGGGTCTGGTAGAGATCTCGCGTGAGAGCGGCACCATCGAGGAGTTGCTCACCGCGGCCGACTCCGCCTGCTACGTGGCCAAGAAGCAGGGCTCCGGCCGGGTGGCCCTGTATTCGGCGCGCGATGAGGCGCTGGCGCGCCATACCGGCGAGATCCAGTGGCTGCAGAGGCTGCAGGGCGCGCTCAAGGAGAGCCGCTTTCAGCTCTTCTATCAGCCGATCGTGCCCGCCCACGGCATCAACGGCGGTGGACCGGCGATGGAGGTGCTGTTGCGGATGCAGGACGAGGACGGTCACCAGGTGCCCCCGGCGGAATTGGTGCGGGCGGCGGAACGGCACCGGCTGATGAGGCTGGTCGACCGCTGGGTGGTGCAGACGACGCTCGCGGCGCTGGGGCGGGGCGCGATCCCGGTGCCGAACGACCGCTGTATCGCCATCAATGTCTCCGGGCAGACGCTCGCGGACACTCAATTCCTCGAGTTCGTGGTCGAGTGCCTGGACAGCACGGGGGTCACTCCCGCGCAGGTCTGTTTCGAGATCAGCGAGACGGCGGTGGTGGCCAACCTCGAGCACGCGCGCCGCTTCGTCGGCGTGCTGCACGGCATGGGCTGTCAGTTCGCCCTGGACGACTTTGGTTCCGGCGTGGGCTCCTTCTCCAACCTGAAGAGCCTGCCGATGGACTACCTCAAGATCGACGGCTCCTTCATCCGCAACCTGGCGCGCGACTCGGTCAATCAGGCGATGGTCACGGCGATGATCAAGTTGGCGCGCACGCTCAACTTCAAGGTGATCGCGGAGCAGGTCGAGGACAGCGCGGCCCTGGATGCGGCGCGGCGCATGGGCGTCGACTTCGTGCAGGGCTACGCCATCGCCCGGCCGCAGCCCCTCGCCATCGCCGCCTAACTCTTCCTCTTCGGCTCGAACTTCAAGGCGGCGCCGTTCATGCAGTAGCGCAGGCCGGTGGGCTTGGGGCCGTCAGGGAAGACATGGCCGAGATGGCCGCCGCAGCGCGAGCAATGGACCTCGGTCCGCTTCATCAGATGAGCGTGGTCTTCGCGCGTGGCCACGGCGCCGGCGATCGGCTGCAGGAAACTCGGCCAGCCGGTGCCGCTTTCAAACTTCGCCTGCGACTCGTACAGCGGCTGGCCGCAGCCGGCGCAGCGAAACACACCCTCGCGGTGCTCGTCGTTGAAGGCGCTGGTGCCGGCCCGCTCCGTGCCATGACGGCGCAGCACGCGGTATTGCTCCGCGGTCAGCCGGGCGCGCCACTCTTCATCGGTCTTCTCGACCGGGAACTGCTCTTTCGAATCCACGCCCGAACCTCGCCCATGCTGCCGAATCACCCCACGAGTCCAACAGGTCGGCCGCAGGGTCGTCAAGCGCGCGAGCGGGCGCTCTCGCCGGGCGGCGCCCGCGAACTTTCTCCGGATTGCTCCCGACGAGAAAGCAACAGGGAGGTCGCGCAGAAAAATCTCCGTCCGATCAATGGATTAGCGATGGTCCGCCGCCGCCCGTGTAGGCTGGCGCCAACGACCAACAGCCGGCCGCGCGCGCAAACCAACGGTGCAAGTTGGCCGCGGCCGTGGTAAGAAGGGCGCCCATTCATGCACGAGAGCGAGCAGCATGGAAGCGTCGCATACCCTATGCAGCTTGCCCGTTTATGGCGTGAGCACCTTGCCGCAGGTTGTCCCCGCGAGCTGAGCGGCGTCGAGATCGCCGGCAGCGACGCGCGCACTCTCGATGCCGAGATCACGGCTTGCGTGAGCGCGCTCATCTGCAGGTCGATGACCGTCGATGAGCGCATCGAGCGCCGTCTCGCCGAGATCAGGGAGGCGCTGGCGAACAAGCAGGCGGAAGCGCAGGAGCCGGTAGCGGCCTATTGCGCGCGGCTGAACGAGCTGGTGGGCGCGATGCTCACCGAGTCGCGCTCCGGCAGAGCCTAGGTCGAGTGGCGCAAATCGTTCCCGGCGATTTGCGCGGCCAGCCCCTCGGCCCTTTCCCACCCCGCGGCCCAGGGAACGGCCTTGGGCCGCTCACTTATTCGCCTTCTAGCGACGTCCCTCGCACGATTCTTGCTCAGCTTGGGCTGGGTAGGCGTTCTAGGAGCAGACTGCTGTGGGATTTCCGAGTCTTGCAGGAGAGGCCGTCGTGGAGGACTTGCCGCACGCAGAGGTGCCGCTGAAGGTACTGGTCGTGGACGATCAGGTGGATTCCGCCGACGCGGTAGCCTGCCTGCTGTCGATGATGGGCCACGAAGTGCATACCGCCTACGGCCCGCACGAGGCGCTGGAGAAGTACCGGCAGGTACACCCCGAGGTCGTCTTCATGGACATCAGCATGCCGGAGCTGAGCGGCCTGGAGACGGCCGCCCGCATCCGGTCCATGCCCGAGGGCACCTCGACCACCATCATCGCCCTCACCGGTCTCGGCCACGAAGCGGACCGCCGCCGCTCGCGCGAGGCGAGCATCGATCACCACGTGGTCAAGCCCGCCTCGCCTGCCGTCCTCCACCGCCTGCTGAGCGCAATCCACCACGCCTGATTCCTCCGGCGTCCGAAAGCAAGCCGGATCAATCCCTGTAAGTCGGCTGGCCGCGCACAAAATCGCCGGGAGCGATTTTGGACGGCGCGAAGCGCCGGGCCCGAAGGGCCGAGGCCCAGGATGGGCCGAGCAACGCGGCAGGACGCCGCTCTTTGCGCCCCGCTGCTGCTTACAGCAGCGGGATCATTAGCAGCGCGACGATATTGATGATTTTGATCAAGGGATTGATCGCGGGGCCGGCGGTGTCCTTGTAGGGGTCGCCGACGGTGTCGCCGGTCACGGCGGCCTTATGGGCTTCCGAGCCCTTGCCGCCGAAATTGCCTTCCTCGATATACTTCTTGGCGTTGTCCCAGGCGCCCCCGCCCGTGGTCATGGAGATCGCGACGAAGAGGCCGGTCACGATCGTGCCGATGAGGAGGCCGCCCAAGGCCTTGATGCCGGCGCCGGGGCCGAGCAGGTAGTTCATCACCACGACCAGCACGATGGGCACCACGATCGGCAGCAGCGACGGGATGATCATCTCGCCGATGGCGGCGCGGGTCAGCAGGTCGACGGCCCGCGAGTAGTCGGGCTTCGCGGTGCCCTCCATGATGCCCTTGATCTCGCGGAACTGGCGGCGGACCTCGGTGACCACGGAGCCCGCGGCGCGGCCTACGGCTTCCATGGCGAGCGCGCCGAACAGGTAGGGCACCAGGCCGCCGATGAAGAGGCCGATGATCACTGCCGGATCGGACAGAGAGAAGGTGAGCAGCTTCCCGGCGGCCTCGAGGTTGTGCGTGTAGTCGGCGAAGAGGACCAGGGCCGCGAGAGCCGCGGAGCCGATGGCATAACCCTTGGTGACCGCCTTGGTCGTGTTGCCGACCGCATCCAGCGGGTCGGTGATGTCGCGAACCTGGCGCGGCAGGCCGGCCATCTCCGCGATGCCGCCCGCGTTGTCGGTGATCGGGCCGTAGGCATCGAGCGCCACGATCATGCCCGTCATCGACAGCATGGCGGTGGCGGCGATCGCGATGCCGTAGAGGCCCGCGCCGCTCGCCTCGCCCAGCTTGAACGATCCCCAGATGGCGAGGCAGATCGCGATCACCGGCAGCGCCGTCGCCTTCATGGAGACGCCGAGACCGGCGATGATGTTGGTGGCGTGTCCCGTCTGCGAGGCGGCGGAGACCCTGCGGACCGGGCTGTACTCGGTGGCCGTGTAGTACTCCGTGATGACGATGAGCGCGCCGGTGAGGGCGAGGCCGATGAGCGCACAGCCGAAGAGCGAGTTGCCCTGCGCCGGCATGAGCGCGTGCGTAATGAAGTAGAAGCCGATCGCCGAGACGATGCCGGAGACGATCACACCCTTGTAGAGGGCGTTCATGATCTTGCCGCCCTCGCGGGTCGAGACGAAGAAGGTGCCGATGATGGAGGACACGATCGACACCGCGCCGAGCGCCAGCGGATAGACGGCGGCGTTGAATCCGGCCGCATCGCCCCGCTTGCCGAAGAGCAGGCCGCCGAGGAGCATGGTGGCCACCACCGTGACGGCGTAGGTCTCGAACAGATCGGCAGCCATACCGGCGCAGTCGCCGACGTTGTCGGCAATCACGGCGGGGTTACGCGGGTCGTCTTCGGGAATACCGGCTTCCACCTTGCCCACGAGGTCGGCGCCGACGTCCGCTCCCTTCGTGAAGATGCCGCCGCCGAGACGCGCGAAGATTGAGATCAGCGAGCCGCCGAAGGCGAGGCCCACGAGCGCGTGCAGGGCCGGCGCGTTGCCGATCAGGTGGCGCAGGATGGCGTAATACCCGGACACCCCGAGCAAGGCGAGTCCGACGACCAGCATGCCGGTGATTGCGCCGCCGCGGAATGCCACCGACAGGGCGGCATTGAGGCCTCGCGTGGCGGCCTCGGCCGTGCGCACGTTGGCGCGCACGGAGATGTTCATTCCGATATAGCCGGTCGCGCCGGAGAGGATGGCGCCGATGGCGAAGCCGCAGGCGGTCGGCCAGTTGAGGAAGAAGCCGAGGATGAGGAAGAGAACGATCCCCACGAGGAGGATCGTGCTGTATTGCCGATTGAGGTAGGCCTTCGCCCCGGCTTGAACGGCCGCGGCAATCTCCTGCATGCGGGCGTTGCCGGCGGGCAGGCGCAGGATCGCGGTCACGGATACGACACCGTAGAGAACGGCGAGCACACCGGCCGCAATAGCGGCCCACAGCCACGTCGTGGCATCCATCGGCAATTCCCCCGAACCCCCGAAAGGGCGTACAAAAAAGGGCGCGAACTATACCACGCGTCTTATAGCTTGAATTCGGTGCGCAGGCGCTTGCGGACCGGGACGCCTTTGATTCGAACATATTCGGGCAGGCCGTCCCGGTAGGGGGGATAGGCCTCGCCCGCGACGAGCGGCTCGAGGTAACGCCGGCAGGCATCCGTGATCCCGAATCCATCCTCGGTGATGTAATCGCGGGGCACCTTCTTCTCGACATTGGCCACCTCCGCGAGGGGGACGTGGCCGATGGTCCAGCGGTAGGGTCGGGACGCCTTGCGGACGATCGTCGGCATCACCGCATTGACGCCCCTGACGGCCAGCTCGACCGCCGCCTTGCCCACGGCATACGCCTGCTCGACATCCACCTTGGAGGCGATGTGTCGGGCCGCGCGTTGCAGATAGTCCGCCACCGCCCAATGATGCTTGTAGCCGTGCGCCTGGCGGATCATCTCCGCCACGACGGGAGCCACGCCCCCCAGCTGGGCATGACCGAAGGCGTCACGGGTGCCGGCCTCGGCGAGGAACTTGCCGTCGGCATACGCGGTGCCCTCGGAGACCACCACGACGCAGTAGCCGACTGCCGTGACGCATTGCTTGACCTTGCCGAGGAAGCGCTCGCGGTCGAACGGCACCTCGGGAAGCAGAATGATGTGCGGCGGCTCACCCGGCAGCGCGGAGCGTCCACCGCGCGTGCGGGCGGCGAGGCCCGCGGCCGCCGCGATCCAGCCGGCGTGCCGTCCCATCACCTCGAAGACGAACACCTTGGTCGAGGTCCGCGCCATGGAGGCGACGTCCAGCGCCGCCTCACGGGTCGACACCGCAACGTACTTGGCCACCGAGCCGAAGCCGGGGCAGCAGTCGGTATGCGGCAGATCGTTGTCCACGGTCTTCGGCACGCCCACGCACGTGATGGGATAGCCCAGCGACTCGCCGATCTGCGAGACCTTGAGCGCGGTGTCCATCGAATCGTTGCCGCCGTTGTAGAAGAAGTAGCCGATGTCGTGGGCGCGGAAGACCTCGATCAACCGCTCGTACTCCGCGCGGTTCTGCTCGAGACCCTTCAGCTTGAAGCGCGCCGAGCCGAACGCGCCGGCGGGCGTGTGCTTGAGGCCGCGGATGACGGCGGGACTCTCGCGGCTGACGTCGATGAGATCCTCCGTGAGCGCGCCAACGATGCCGTCGCGGCCCGCATAGACTTTGCCGATGTGCCGCGACTGCCGCATGGCCGTCTCGATCACGCCACAGGCCGAGGCATTGATCACGGCGGACACGCCGCCGGACTGCGCATAGAACGCGTTTTTCCTGGATATCGCTTTTTTCATTGGCGTCGGAGAGTCCCCAAGGTGAATCCAAAAGCATACCGCACGGCGTTTGACCTTGCCCCCCGGCGCCGGTAACGTGGCGAGCCTTTCGCGGCAGTCAGGTCTCGATAAGTCTCATGCGCATCGTCCTTTTGGGGGCCCCGGGATCGGGGAAGGGCACGCAGTCTCAGCGTCTGGTCGAGCGTCACGGCATTCCGCAGGTCTCCACCGGTGACCTGCTGCGCGCCGCCGTCGCCAAAGGCACGCCGCTGGGCCTGAAGGCCAAAGAGGCCATGGCCGCCGGCCGCCTGGTCGACGACGACATCGTTCTCGGCATGATCCGCGAGCGCCTCGCGGAGCCCGACACTCGCCCCGGGTTCATCCTGGACGGCTTCCCGCGCAACCTCGCGCAGGCCCGCGCACTCGATGCACTGCTGCAGGAGATCGGCCAGCCGCTCGAGGTCGTGGTGCAGATGGAGGTCGATTATGGGGAGTTGTCCCGCCGCATCTCCGGCCGGCGCACCTGCAGTGAGTGCGGCCGTGTGGTGAACCTGCTGACCTCACCCCCCGGCGAAGCGGAGCGCGAGCCCTGCCCCAAGACCGGCAAGCCCCACCGCCTCTTCCAGCGCCCCGACGACAACGAGGCGACGGTCGCCGAGCGCCTCAAAGTCTACGAGCAGCAGACCCGCCCCCTCGTCGACTTCTACCGCGAGCACGGCCTCCTTCGCACGATCAACGCCGAGGGCTCCATCGTCGAGGTGGAGCAGCGACTGGAGCGCGCTCTGGCAAGGTAGGCAGGCGGCGCGCGGCGCCCGAGGCGCAAAGTCTCTCAGAGCGCCGCCAGCAATCTCTCCCCGATCACTGCACGCCGCCACCCCCGCAGTGCCGCGATCTCCTGGCCGCCCTCCGCCAGCCGCTCGAGATCTCGCCGCGTCGCCAGCACCTCGGGGCCGATCGCCAGCTCCGTCGCAATCGCCTGATTCACCCCGACGAGCTTCTTGACGAGCGCGCTCTTCACCGGATCCGGCCGCGACCGGTGCTCCAGCGGCGGTGGGGGGTCCGGAACGTCCGCCGCCGCGATGCAGCTCAGCAGCTCCTCACCGCAATGCCGCACCACGCCTTCCGGCACCTCCGCGATCGCCTCCAGCGCGGCCCGCGAGCGCGGCACGCGCACGATGAGCTCACGCAGCGCCGCATCGTCCAGAATCCAACCCCGCGGCCGATTCCGTTCCACGGCCCGGCGCTCCCGCCAGGCGGCGAGTCCGCGCGCCAGGCGCTCCCGGGCGGCGTCGAGTCCCCGCAGCCCCTTCACGCGCCGCCAGGCGTCTTCCGGATCCGTGGCGAGCGCGCGCGCGTCCGCGAGCCCCTCGAGCTCCTCGGCGAGCCACCCCCGCCGGCCGAGCTTCTCGAGCCGCTCCTCGAGCGCGAGCTGCAGCGGGATCAGATAGCGCACGTCGTCGCGGGCATACTCGATCTGCTCCGGCGAGAGCGGCCGGCGCGACCAGTCGGTGCGGGTATGTGCCTTCGGCAGCTCGACGCCGAGCAGCCGGCGAGTGAGCTCCGCGTAGCCGATCTGCGCGGCGAATCCAGCGAGCGCGGCCGCGATCTGCGTATCAAACACCGGCCGCACCAGACCGACCGCCGGCAGGAGAACCTCGAGATCCTGCCGCGAGGCATGCATCACCTTCACGATCCCTCCGGCGGTGAGCGGGCCGGCGAGCGCGCCGAGCTCGGTCACGGCGAGCGGATCGACGCATACGGCGTCATCTCCAGCCGACAGCTGAATCAGGCAGAGCTCCGCGCGATAGGTGCGCTCGCGCAGAAATTCGGTGTCGAGGCCGATGCGCGCGCAGGAGGCGAGGCGCGCGGCGAGATCGGTGACGGCGTCGGCAGTGTCGGCGATGGGGTGCAATGGTGTACCGGAGGATCTGTACAATCCGGCCGCATTATGCACGTTCACATTCTGGGAGTTTGCGGGACCTTCATGGGCGGCATTGCCGCCATCGCGCGCACCGCCGGCCATCGCGTCACCGGCTCCGACCGCAACGTCTACCCGCCGATGAGCACGCAGCTCGAGGCGCTCGGGATAGAGCTCATCGAAGGCTACGACGCCGCGCAGCTCGATCCCGCGCCCGACGTGGTCGTCGTGGGCAATGTCATGACGCGCGGCCAGCCCGTCGTCGAGGCGCTGCTCGAGCGCGGTATTCCCTATGCATCGGGTCCGGAATGGCTGTCGCGCGAAGTGCTGCGCGACCGTTGGGTCCTGGCCGTGGCCGGTACACATGGCAAGACCACCACGTCCTCGCTCCTTGCATGGATTCTCGAGCAGGCGGGGCTCGAGCCCGGGTTCCTGATCGGCGGCGTGCCCGCGAACTTCGAGACCAGCGCGCGCCTCGGTGCCGCGCCCTTGGGCGCGCGCGCGCCATTCGTCATCGAGGCGGATGAGTACGACACCGCCTTCTTCGACAAGCGCGCGAAGTTCGTCCACTACCGCCCGCGCACGCTCATCCTGAACAACCTCGAGTACGACCACGCCGACATCTATCCGGACGTCGCCGCCATCGAGCGGCAGTTCCATCACCTGGTGAGGACGGTGCCGGGCGGGGGCCGTATCGTCTGGAACGCGACCGACGAGCATCTGAAGGAGACGCTCGCGATGGGCTGCTGGACGCCGCGCGAAGGCTTCGCAGGCCATGCGGTTGCGCAGGCGCAGTGGACGGCCCGCGCGGCGGGCGGCGTCGAGGATTTCTCCTGCTTCGAAGTCCTCGAGCTCGGCCGCCCGCGCGGCACCGTGCAGTGGGGGCTCATCGGCGCCCACAACATGGAGAACGCCCTTGCTGCGATCGCCGCGGCGAGGCACGCCGGCGTCACCGTGGAGCGCGCAATCGAGGCGCTGCACTCGTTCGCGGGCGTGGCGCGCCGCATGCAGCTTCGTGGCGAGGTAAACGGCGTGCGTGTGTACGATGACTTCGCCCATCATCCGACGGCGATCGCCACCACCATCGACGGCTTGCGGCGGCGCGTCGGCAAGGGCCGCATCGTCGCGATCCTGGAGCCCCGTTCCAACACCATGCGCATGGGTGTCCATCGCGAATCGCTCGCGGGCTCCCTGGCCGGGGCGGACGAAGTTTGGCTCTATACACCGGCCGACCTGGGTTGGGACCCGGCGGGCGTCTTCGCGGCGCTCGGGCGCCGCGGCCACGGCCGCGGCGACGTCGGGGCGCTCGCGCGGGATCTCGCGCAGACGCTGCGACCCGGCGACCACGCGCTCATCATGAGCAACGGCGGCTTCGGCGGCCTGCACGGCAAGCTGTTGGAAGAGCTCGGGCGCCGTCAGGCCGGCAGCGCCTGAGCCTGCCGCCGGACATAAAACCACGACAAACCGACGCCCAGAACGACCGTCCAACCGAGCACCAGCCAACCGGTGAAGCCGTCGTGGCGGCTGAGGAGGAAGGCGAGCGGCGAGGCGCGATTCGGCTGCGACAGCTCGTGGACGACCAACATCACCCACACCCAGCCGGCGTGCAGTCCCATGCCCGCGGCGGTATTGCCGGTGATGGAGCGCACGAGCGCGAGGACCGCACCGACGGCCGTCAGGCATAGAAGCGCATCCGCGATGCCCAGCGGATGGTCGAAGGACTGCAAGGTGCCGTGCAGGAGCGCGACGCCGCTCCAGGCGGAGAGCTGCGCGGTGGGGATGTGGTAGCTGCCGAGGAAATGGGTCCAGGCATAGACCACGGACGTCAGCACGATCGCCACGGTGGTGCCGGACTCCCGCTCGATGCCGGCGTACATCGCGCCGCGCAGCGCCGTTTCCTCGATCAGGCCGACGGCGAGACCGCTCGCGAGCCGCTTGGCGATCAGCGCCGCGAGCGCACCGCCGCCATAGGCCGCGGCCTTGCGCAGATCGAGCAGCCCCAGCGCCATCATGGAGGCCGCAACCGCCGACATCGTGATCACCCCGAGGGCGAGCCCGATGCAAAGCTCACGCAGGTAGATGCCGCGCGGCGCCCCGAAGCCGAGGCTGGTGCGATCCGCGAGCCGCAGCCGCCGCGCCACCAGGACGAAGCCGAGGAGGAATGCCAGCATCCCGATCCGCTCGCCGATGCGATGGAAGGGGAAGTCGAAATACGGATGCAGCAGCAGCCAGGCCGGGTAGGTGAACGCGGCCATCGCGGCCAGACTGGCCGCGATCAACAGCAGGAACCAGGCGAAAGCGCGCATGCGGATGCGATCGAACCGTCGTGGGGGGGTGCGCATTGTTCGCGCAAGTGGTCTTTGCGCGCAAATCCACATTAATGCGGCAAATCGACCGCAAGCCGCAACCTCTCGCGCTGGTCGCGGCCGCGGCCGCCCGCTGACAATGACCGCCGGACATCACACGAGCGGAGAGCCATCATGACGCAGACCCGGGCAAGACAGATACTGCAGTCGCTCATCCAGGGGATCGACCCCGTCAGCGGCGAGGAATTGCCGCACGAGACGGTGCTGCAGCGCGCCGATGTGCTGCGGGCGCTGCTCGCCGGCCTGACCGCGCTCGAGCAGACGGCAGCCCGCGCACAGCGGCGCTCGCAGTTGCCCGACAACGTCGGCCAGGCGTGGACCACCGAGGAGGAAAGCAGGCTCGTCGCCGCGTTCAAGAGCGGCGATTCGCCCGTCATCATCGCGCGCCAGCACGGGCGCACGCTGCGCGCGATCGAGGCGCGGCTGGAGAAGCTCGGATTGATCAGCGCGGAGCAACGCACGACGCGCGGTGGATTCACCGGCGTTGCGGAAGCGCCGCCACGACCGCGGATCGCACGCGGCGCTATACTGGGCCGCAAGAGGGCGCAACGCCGCTCGAGATGAGCTCAGGATCGCGGCGCGATCCGCTGCGGTACTCCCGTGATACAAGTCCCTTCAGATCCGGTGGTCATCTGGTTCGGCAGGATCGGTGACATGGTCATGCTGAGCGCGCTGCTCGAGATCCTGCACCGCCGGTACGCGCGGCCTTGCCGGATCATCGGCGCCGGTGCCTGGACGGCGCAGATCTACCGCTCGCATGGTGATGTTGCCGGAGTCATCTGTCTCGGCCGCCACAGGGCGTTTTTTCTCGACCCCGAGTGGTGGCGCGCGGTGCGGATGCTGCGCGCCGACCGCGCGGCGCCGGTCTATGTGTGCGAGGACTTTCCACGCAAGCTGCCGCGCATCCGGCGCCTGTTGCAGTGGAGCAGTACGCCCGACAGGCGCTGCGTCTTCATGGACGAGATGCTGGCGGCGGCCGCGCGCGGCGGGCAGGCGCCCGAGCACTGGGTGGACCGGCTGGTGGCGCTCGGGCGGTGCACCCCGCCCGCATTCGACGCGGCAGATTTGCCCTGGCCTGAGCCGGCGCCGCGGTGTGCGCCGCGGCTCGAGATCACGCCCGCCGAAGGCGCCGCGTGCGAGGAATGGCTCGCCGCAAAAGGCTGGGTGGGACGTCCGCTCGTGCTGGTGCAGCCCGGCAACCAGCGCACGATGAAAAGCGGCACCCGTCCCCGCATCTCGCCTCAGGATGACAAGGCCTGGCCCGTGGACCGCTGGGCGGCGCTGTTGGCGCACGTGCGCCAGCGCATGCCGGAGGCCCTGGTCCTCCTGGTCGGGGCGCCACAGGAAGCGGCGTTCCTCGAGGCGGTTCGCACGGCGGCGAACCTGCCATCGATCGACATCGCCCTGCTGCCCCTGAGGCGGCTTTTCGCCCTCTGCACCGTCGCGCACAGCATGATCTCCGTGGATACGGGTCCGGCGCATGCCGCCGCCGCCGTCGGTTTGCCGCTCGTGGTGCTCTTCGGCGCATCGCCGCCGCGGCTCTGGCAGCCGCGCAGTGCCGTCGGATCCCCGGTGGTCGGTGTCGGCGGAGCGCCCGTGGCGAGCCGGGTCGATGAGATCCCGGAGCCGGCGGTGTTCGAGGCCTGGTCCGGCTTGCTGGATCATCTGCAGGCCGCATCCGCAGCCGCGCGTTAGCCGCCGGCGAGCAGGCGCTCGAAATCCGCGGCGATGCGCTCGAGTGAGAAACGCGAGCACGCCCATTCGCGGCCGGCCGCCCCCATCCGGCAACGCCGCTGCGGATCGCGCGCGAGGGCGATCATCGCGCGCGCGAGCCCGTCGCTGTCGTCGGGCTCGACGCCGATGCCCGTGCGATCGGGAACGAAGGTCTCCGGGAGTCCGCCCGCGAGGCTCGAGATCACCGGCACGGCGGCGGCCTGCGCCTCGACGGACACGCGCCCGAAAGGCTCCGGGTAGAGCGATGGCACGGCGAGCACGTCGAGCGCCGGATAGAGAGCGGGCATGTCCGCTTCCCAGCCGAGGAGATGATGGCGGCTGGCCTGGGACGTGGCGCGGATTGCGGCACGCAGAGCGGCGCAATCCTCGCCGTCGCCCACCCACAACATGCGCGCGCCCGGCTCGGCCTCGAGAAACCGGCCCGCGGCATCGAGCAGAGTGAAGACACCCTTGGCGGCGATGATCCGGCCGACATAGCCCACCACGACCTCATCTGCGGTGAAGCCGAGCCGCGTCCTGACCTCGGCCCTCGAGGCCGGCGAGGGCCGAAAGCGCTCCGTGTCGATCGGGTTGTAGAGAATGGAGGCGCGCTCGACGCTCATTCCCTGGCGCCGGTAGTCCTCCCGGTGAAATCTCGAGACCAGCAAGAAGCGGTCAGTGCGACGTGACAGGAGCTCACGGGTGCGTTGCCTCACCGGCGCATCGTGCCAATGGCGGAAGAGCGCCACGCGCGCGCCCGTGAGCGCGCGCGCTGCGAGCAGCATCCGATAAAAACGGGGATCGTTGGAGATCAGCCACTCCGGCCGCTGCCTGACGGTCGTGCGCAGGAGCGCTGCGGTAATGCGTATCCCACGGCTGCGTCCGGGACGTACGGATATCGTAGGCACCCGCGCCTCCTGCAACAGCGTCGCCACGGGGCTGCCGGCCATGACCAGGCAACGCACGTCGTGCCCGCGCTTCGCCATGGCGGTCGCCAGGGCCGCGACGTGCTGCTCGGTGCCGTAGCCGCGGGTGCTCGACTCGGCGAAGAGGAGTCTCATGGTCGAGTTATAGCCCATAATGGGCCGATGATGGCGGCCATGAGCGGCGTCCTATTCTTCGATCCCGTCTGCAGCCAGCCATACGACACGGAAACGCTGCGGCGTCAGGCCATGGGCGGCACGGAAGCGACCGTAGTGCGCATCGCCGATGCGCTGGGGGCGCTGGTCGCGCAGCACAACCGAACGAGCGCGAGTGGGCGCTATCTGCCGCCGAGGCGCGATCCCGAGATCACTGACGTGATCGTCAACCGGGACGCGCGTGCATTGCCGGCGGTACGGGAGCTCTATCCCAACGCGCGCGTTCATCTGTGGTTGCACGACCGCGTGAGGCCGCGCTCCAAGCGCGCACGCAGGCTCGCCGCTGACGCCAACATCCTGCGTGATCTCGCCGTCAAGGTGATCTGCGTGTCGGACACGCACCGTCACGCCGTCGAAGCCGCCTTGCGGTGGATGGGGGCGAGCGACCGGGTGTCCGCCTGCACCATCTACAACCCCGTGGACGACGATCTGCGGCCGGACGACTCGCCGATCGACGATCGCAAGCTCGTCTTCCTGTCATCGCCCAACAAAGGGCTGAAGTTCACACTGGATGCATTCCGCGCCGTCAGAAGAGCGATACCCGGCATGCGGCTCGTGGTCGGCAATCCGGGCTACAAGAGCGGCTGCGCCGCGCGCGTCGATGGCGTCGAGTACCTGGGCCCGCAGCCTCAGCAGCGCATCCATGCCGAGGTGCGCACCGCGCTCTGCACGTTTTTTCCCAACTTCGTGATCCCGGAGACCTTCGGCCTGGTCCTCGCCGAGTCCAAGGCGCTGGGCACGCCGGTGCTGACGCATGACTGCGGCGCCGCGCTCGAGGTGCTGGTGGACCCGCAGCAGGTGCTCCCGGTCACCGCCGACAGGCAGGTCTACGAGTGGCTGTTGGGCGGCCTTCCGCCCCGCTGGCGCCGCTGGCCGGCGCGCGCGGCGGCGGGACTCGGCCTCTTTGACATGTACATCGAGCGCATCCGCGCCTGGCGCGCCGGCGCGCGGCCGGTGACCTCGCCCGATCCGCGCTTCGCTCTCGCGACAGTCACGCGGCGCTGGCACGAGATGCTGACCGGCTGAGGTTGTGAGCTCAGGCCCTCAGGCCGCGGCCCACGCCGACTTCGAGCCGCCGCCCGCGCCGCTCTCGATCCACACGAGGTCGGTCAGGATGGATCCGTCGGCCTTCAGCTCGAGCGTTCGATAGGCCGGTGGCCGCCGCTCCACGGTGAATTGTTCGGCGCGCGGCAGGAACTGAGCGCAGGTGGAGGGCGTGGCCAAGAGGCGCACGCCCTTGCGCAGCGCGTCGTGGCTCTGGTGAACGTGGCCCCACACGATGCCGCGCACGTTGGGATGCCGATCGATGACGTCGAAAAATTCCTCGGCGTTCTGCAGCCCGACGCGGTCGAGCCAACGGCTGCCCATGGGCACCGGGTGGTGGTGCAGACAGACGAGCACGTGCCGCTGCGGCGCGCCGGCGAGAGCCGACTGCAGCGCCCCCAACCTGTCCGAGCCGAGGCGCCCGGCAGCCGATCCCGGCATGGTGCTGTCGAGCAGCACGATGCGCCAGAGCCCGAGATCGACCGATCCGCCGATGACGAATGGCGCGCAGTCGAGCTCGCGGCGCATCGCCTCCGGCTCATCGTGATTGCCGGGCAGACAGAGCACCGGCAGCCGCAGGCCGCCGAACAGGCGCCGGTAGTGGACATAACCCGCCGGATCGTCCTGCACGAGATCGCCCGTGATCAGCAGCGCGTCGGGCGGCCAATCGCGCCCGCGGGCGTGCGCGAGCGTTGCCTCGAGCGATGGCAGTGTCGCGATACCGCGAAGCCGCTCACTCTCTCCCCCGTAGAGATGCGGGTCCGTGAGGTGTGTCAGGCGTATTACGCTCATCGCCAAAGGGTAACAGAGAGCCGGTGCGTGCCGGCAGTGAACTGGGTCGCTTCGACCGGCGCCGGGGTGTCGGCGAGCCGCAAAACTGTGATGGAGGCCAACCGAACATAAGTCAGTGTCGGGTCAGCGCGACGCCCGTCACGGTCTGCGCCGCAGGGAGTCACGGCTGCCTCGCGCGCGGCGCAGGCCCTCGGCGGCGGGCGCGCGGGCGCGTTGACACGATTGAGCCTCGGGTAGGGCTGATGGACAATGCGGGCCCTTCCCGGGCACTTCTTCCCACACGCGGCGCTCCAGGCGCCCGCAGAGAGGGCCGTATGACCACACGCCGCGAGCTCGCCAACTGCCTGCGCGCTCTCTCGATGGACGCCGTGCAGCGCGCCAATTCCGGGCATCCGGGGATGCCCTTGGGAATGGCGGACATCGCCCAGGTGCTCTGGGGCGATTTCCTCAGGCACGACCCGGGCCATCCGCGGTGGCTCGACCGCGACCGTTTCATCCTCTCGAACGGCCACGGCTCGATGCTCCTCTATGCGCTGCTGCACCTCACCGGCTATCCGCTCTCGCTGCAGGAAATCGAGGCCTTTCGCAAGCTCGGCAGCCCTACCGCCGGGCACCCGGAGCACGCACCGGCGCTCGGTATCGAGACCACCACCGGCCCCCTCGGCCAGGGTCTCGCCAACGCGGTCGGCCTCGCGCTCGCGGAGCGCATGCTGGCGGCGCAATTCAACCGCCCCGGATTCTCGATCGTCGATCACTACACGTACGTCTTTTGCGGCGATGGCTGTCTGATGGAAGGCATCTCGCACGAGGCCTGCTCGCTTGCCGGCACGCTGCGCCTCGGCAAGCTCGTCGCCTTCTACGACGACAACGGCATCTCGATCGACGGCAAGGTGGCGGGTTGGTTCACCGACGATACGGCCAAGCGCTTCGAAGCTTACGGCTGGCATGTCGTGCCGCAGGTCGACGGCCATGACGCGGACGCGGTCGCAGCCGCAATCCGCGCCGCGCGCGCCGAAACCGCGCGCCCCTCGATGATCTGTTGCCGGACCGTCATCGGTTGGGGCGCGCCGCACAAGCAGGGAACGCAGGAGGCGCACGGGGAGGCGCTGGGCGTCGAGGAGGTGGCGGCCACCCGCAGGGCCATTGGATGGCCGCACGGGCCGTTCGAGATCCCAGCCGAGCTGCGCTGCGCATGGGATCAGCGCAGCCGCGGCGCCGCCGCGGAGTCCGCCTGGCGGGAGCTGCTCGATCGTTACCGCGGCGCCTATCCCGATCTTGCGGCCGAGCTCGAGCGCCGCTTGGGTGGTGGGTTGCCCGCCGACTGGAGGCAGACGGCTTCACGGGCGCTCGCCGCCGCGCTGGCGCAGACGGCGCCGCAGGCGACGCGTCAATCGTCGCAGGCCACGCTCAACGTGATCGGGCCCGCGCTGCCCGAGATCCTCGCCGGCTCGGCGGACCTCACCGGCTCGAACAACACGCTGTTCAAGGGGGCCCGTGAGCTCGATCCGCAGGACGCGAGCGGCGATTACATCCACTACGGTGTGCGCGAGTTCGGCATGACCGCAGTGATGAACGGCATCGCGCTGCACGGCGGCTTCCTGCCTTATGGCGGGACCTTCCTGGTGTTCTCCGACTACGCGCGCAACGCCGTCCGCCTCGCCGCGCTCATGAATACGCACGTGGTCCTCGTCTATACTCACGACTCGATCGGGCTCGGGGAAGACGGCCCTACGCACCAGCCGATTGAGCATCTGGCGAGCCTGCGGGCCATGCCGAACATGTGCCTGTGGCGGCCGTGCGATGCTTTCGAGACCGCGGTGGCGTGGACGACGGCCGTGGAGCGCTCCGCGCCCACCGGGCTCGTGCTCACGCGCCAGGCGTTGCCGCAGCAGCCCCGTACGGCCGAGCAGCAGGCCAATGTCCAGCGCGGCGGCTACGTCCTCGTCGACTGCCAGGGGACGCCGGAGTGCCTGGTTCTGGCCACGGGGTCCGAGGTCGGCATCGCCGCGCAAGCGGTGAATGCCCTCAATGCGGGCGGCAGGCGCGTGCGACTGGTGTCGATGCCGTCGACGGAAGTATTCGATGCCCAGGACCAGGCTTACCGCGAGAGCGTGCTCCCGCGGGCGGTGCGCTGCCGTCTGGCGGTCGAGGCCGGTGCCACGCTATCTTGGTGGCGTTACGTCGGCATGGACGGCCGGGTGATCGGCATCGATCGCTTCGGGGCCTCCGGTAAGGGCGCCGACGTACTCGCGCACTTCGGCTTCACCGTCGAGCATGTCGTCCGCGAGGCCGGCGAGCTGCTAAAGTCCGCCGGCTGAGGATCGAGACGCTTTATCTTCTCGGGGCAGGGGCCCCGTAACCACCAACGAGGGGAATATGCCAATCAAGGTCGGAATCAATGGCTACGGCCGCATCGGTCGCAATATCCTGCGCGCGCTCTATGAGGGCCGGCGCACCGGGGAAGTGCAGATTGTCGCCATCAACGACCTCGGTGATGCGAAAACCAATGCACACCTGACCCAGTACGACACGGTGCATGGCCGGTTCCCGGGAGAGGTCAAAGTCGACGGCGACTCGATGGTCGTGAATGACGACCGCATCCGCGTGCTGGCGGAGCGCGATCCGGCGAAGCTTCCGTGGGGATCCCTCGGCGTCGAGTATGTGCTCGAGTGCACCGGCCTCTTCACCAGCAAGCCGAAGGCCGGGGCCCATCTGGCCGGCGGCGCGAAGCGCGTGATCATTTCCGCGCCGGGTGGTGAAGATGTCGACGCGACGATCGTCTACGGGGTCAACCACCAGACGCTCTCCAGCCGGCACACCGTGATTTCCAACGCGTCCTGCACCACGAATTGCCTCGCGCCGGTCGCGAAGGTGCTGCACGAGGCCATTGGCATATCTGCCGGCATCATGACCACGATCCACTCGTACACCAATGACCAGGTGCTGACGGACGTGTATCACAAGGACCTGCGCCGCGCTCGCTCGGCGACGATGTCGCAGATCCCGACCAAGACGGGCGCTGCGTCTGCCGTGGGTCTGGTCCTGCCGGAGTTGAAAGGCCGGCTCGACGGCTTCGCCGTGCGTGTCCCGACCATCAACGTCTCGCTCGTCGACCTCACGTTCACGGCCAAGCGTGCGACCACCGTGGAGGAAGTGAACCAGGCGCTGCGCAGCGCCGCGGGCGGCGCACTGCGCGGCATCCTCGCCTACAACGAGGGACCGCTGGTGTCGATCGACTTCAATCACGATCCGCATTCGTCGATCTTCGACGCCACGCTCACCAAGGTCATCGGTGGCACGCTGGTGAAGGCCTGCGCCTGGTATGACAACGAGTGGGGCTTCTCGAACCGCATGATCGACACCACGCTGGCCTGGGCCAAGGCGTCATGAAAGTCCTGCGCATGACGGATGTGGATCTGCGCGGCAAGCGGGTCCTGATCCGGGAGGACCTCAACGTCCCCGTGCAGGAGGGCGCCGTGACCAGCGATGCGCGCATCCGTGCGGCGCTGCCCACGATCCGCCATGCGCTCGACCAGCGCGCCAAGGTGTTCATTCTCTCGCACCTCGGCCGTCCGGCGGAAGGCAAGGCCGACGAGGCCCTGTCGCTGAAGCCCGTGGCGGCGCGCCTCTCGGAGCTGCTCGGCGAGTCCGTGCCGTTGCGGCGCGACTGGCTCGATGGCGTCGATTGCGAGGTCGGCACCGCGGTGCTGTGCGAGAACGTGCGCTTCAACAAAGGCGAGAAGAAGGACGACCCGGCGCTCGCCCGCAGAATGGCGGACCTGTGCGACGTGTTCGTGATGGACGCTTTCGGCACCGCGCATCGCGCGGAGGCCAGCACGCACGGTGTGGTGCGCTTCGCGAAGAGCGCCTGCGCGGGACCGCTGCTCGTGGGCGAGCTCGAGGCCCTCGAGCGCGCGCTCGAGAAGCCTGCGCGGCCGCTGGTCGCCATCGTCGCCGGTTCCAAGGTCTCCACCAAGCTCACCGTGCTCGAGTCGCTCCTCGCCAAGGTGGATAAGCTGATCGTCGGCGGCGGGATCGCCAACACCTTCCTGGCGGCGACCGGCGTGGCGGTGGGCAAATCCCTGTACGAGGCGGACCTCCTCGACGTCGCGCGCCGCCTCATGGAGCAGGCGCGCGCGCGCGGCGCGGAGATTCCTCTGCCGACCGACGTCGTCGTGGCCAAGGAGATTGCGGCCACCGCGCACGCCGACGTGCGTCCGATCCACGAGGTCCGCCCGGACGAGAGGATTCTCGACATCGGACCGGACACGGCGGACCGGCTGAGCGGGATGCTGCAGTCGGCGGGGACGATCATCTGGAACGGCCCGGTCGGGGTTTTCGAGTACGAGCAGTTCGGCGAAGGCACCCGCGCCATTGCCCAAGCGATCGCGCGCAGCAAGGCGTTCTCGCTGGCGGGCGGCGGCGATACGCTGGCCGCGATCGAGAAGTATGGCGTCGAGGACGGGATCTCCTACATCTCCACGGGCGGCGGCGCCTTCCTCGAGTTCGTCGAAGGCAAGACTCTGCCGGCCGTCGCTGCCCTCGAGGAGCGCACACGCGCCTGACATCATGCTGAAACGAACGAAAATCGTAGCGACCGTCGGGCCGGCGACCGACGACATCGCTGTCCTGACGGACATGATGGGAGCCGGGCTGGATGTCGTGCGGCTTAACGCCTCGCACGGCACGGTGGATGACCGGCGGCGGCGGTTGGAAATGGTGCGCGAGGCCGCGCAGCGCGCCAACAAATGCGTCGGGGTGCTCCTGGACCTGGGCGGTCCCAAGATCCGCATCGAGAGTTTCCGCGACCGGAAAGTGATGCTGCAGGAAGGGGCGGCCTTCAGGCTCGATACGGCTCTCGACCCGAAGGCGGGCACGGTGGAGCAGGTCGGCTGCGCCTACACGGATCTGCCGAAGGACGTCGCCGCAGGCGACACCCTGTTGCTCGGCGACGGCCAGATCGTGCTCGGTGTCGAGCAGGTCAGCGGCACCCGGATCGAGACGCGCGTGCGCGTCGGCGGCGAGCTGTCGGATCGCAAGGGTCTCAATCGCCAGGGCGGTGGCATCTCCGCGCCGGCGATTTCGGAGAAGGACCGGGAGGACATCCGCTTCGCCGCCGAGGAGCAGGTCGATTATCTCGCCGTCTCCTTCGCGCGGGACGCGGCCGACATCGAGCAGGCCCGGGCGCTCGTGCGTCAGGCCGGCGGCAATGCGCGCATCGTGGCGAAGGTGGAGCGGCACGAGGCCGTCGCCAACCTGCCCAGCATCATCGATGCGACGGACGTGGTCATGGTTGCGCGCGGCGATCTCGGCGTCGAGATGGGCTACGCCGAGTTGACCGGGCTGCAGAAGACCATCATCCATCAGACGCGGAGCAAGAACCGCGTGGTGATCACGGCCACGCAGATGATGGAGTCGATGATCCAGAATCCGGTGCCGACGCGCGCGGAAGTCAGCGATGTGGCCAACGCGGTGATGGATGGCACGGACGCGGTCATGCTGTCGGCGGAGACCGCCGCCGGCCGTTATCCGGTGAAGGCCGTGGAGGCAATGGCGCAGGTCATTCAGGGCGCGGAGAAATACCAGCTCACCCACAGCCGGACCCGCCACCGCACGGAGGGTCAGTTCAAGAGCAGCGAGGAGGCGATTGCCATGGCCGTCATGTACGCGGCCAACCACCTGAAGGTGCGCGCCATCGTCGCGCTGACGGAGTCGGGGGCGACGCCCCTTTGGATGTCCCGTATCCGCTCCGACATTCCGATCTACGCCTTCACGCGGCACGAGGCTACGCGGCGTCGGGTGACGATCTACCGTGGGGTCTATCCCGTCATCTTCGATGTGACCCGCGCCACCTCGGCGGGGGCGCTCTACGATGCGCTGTTCTCGCGGCTCCTCGAGCTCGATCTGGTGAGGCGCAAGGATCTGGTGATCCTCACCAAGGGCGAGCTGTCGGGCGTCCAGGGTGGCACCAATTCCATGCAGATCCTGCAAGTTGCGTAGAATATCGGCGTTCAAAATCGCATGGAGCGATTTTGAACGCCTGGCATAGCCAGGCGGGCCCGGGAGGGCCGAGGCGCAGGGATTTCGCCGAGTAAAGTCCCGCTTTCGGGCATTCCGGCGGCTCAGGAGATCGGTTGCCGTTGTAATCTACCCCCGATGGATGCGCCCGCAGAAGTCGCGAAAAGGCCGGCGCCGCGGCCGACGGTCGGGCTGGTCCTCACCGGCGGCGGCGCGCGATCGGCCTATCAGGTCGGGGTGCTGCTCGCACTGGCCGAGCTTCTGCCGCGCGCCCGCAATCCTTTTCCCGTCATCGTCGGCACCTCCGCGGGCGCGGTGGCCGCCTGCGTTCTCGGCGCGGAGGCGCACCGCTGGCGCCGCGCGGTATCGGGCCTCGAGCGGGTCTGGGCCAATTTCCGCACCGGCCAGGTCTTTCGCGTCAATCCCGGACACATGCTGCGCGCCGGCACGCATTGGCTGCTCGCGCTGCTGTCCGGCGGGCTCGTGCTGTCGCCGCCGAAGGCGTTGCTCGACAACAGCCCGCTGCGGCAGCTTCTGGCCACGAACCTGGATTGCTCGGGCATTCATCGCAGCATCGCCCGCGGGCATCTCAAGGGCTTTGCCCTCTGCGCGACGAGCTACGCCAGCGGCCAGTCGGTCGCCTTTTTCGACGGCCGGGAGTCGATCCCGGAGTGGACCCGCGCACAGCGCATCGGCCGCCGCACCGAGCTCACGCTCGATCACCTGATGGCGAGCGCCGCGATCCCGCTACTCTTCCCGCCCATGTGCATCGGCCGCGAATACTTCGGCGACGGCGCCATGCGCCAGTTGAATCCGCTGAGCCCTGCCATCCACCTGGGCGCCGATCGCCTGCTGATCATCGGCGTGCGCGCCCGGCAGGCGGGGGGCGTGGGCGCCGGCAGCGGCACGAGCCGTGCGATGCCGACACCGGGCGAGGTTCTCGGCTACATGATCGACACGCTGTTCACGGATCAGGTCTATGGCGACCTGGAGCAGATCGAGCGCATCAACCAGTTGGTGCAGGAGGCGCCCTTTGCGGCGCGGGGGCTCAGTCACGTGGACACGCTGATGCTGGCGCCGAGCATCGATCCGCGGGAGATCGCGGCGCGCTACACCGCCGATATGCCGCGGAGCCTGCGGGCGCTGCTCCGTGTCATCGGCGGACGGGACGTCTCGGGATACCAGCTCGCGAGCTATCTGATGTTCGAGGCGGGCTACACGCGCGCGCTCATCGAGCTCGGATATCGCGATGCCATGGAGGCGCGCACGGCCCTGATGGCCTTCATGAGCGGCGAGCGGCTGCCGCCCCTCATGACCGCGGCGGGCGTTGCGCAAGCAACCTAGCGACTCAACCCCGTGTGGCGGGCGGACGCGGTTGGGAACTCGAGGCCGAAGCGCGCCACGAGCTTCTCGACGATGTAGACGGAGCGATGCTGGCCGCCGGTGCATCCGACGGCTACCGTGAGATAGCCGCGGTTGCTCGCGACATATTCGGGGATGCGCGCCCGGATGAACCCTTCGATGTCCGCGATCAGGGCCGCCACGTTCGTCTGCCCCTCGAGGAAGCGGACCACCTCGGCGTCGCGGCCCGTCAGGCCGCGCAGCGCGGGCTCCCAATAGGGGTTGGGAAGAGAGCGGGCGTCGAAGACGAAGTCGGCATCCCCGGGAATCCCGTGCTTGAAGCCGAACGACTCGAAAGTCAGCGACAACCGGTCCGTGTGCGCCTCGCCGAGGCGGCGCTTGATCAGGTCCCGCAGCGCGTGCACTCCCAGCCGGGAGGTATCGATGACGAGGTCCGCGGCGTAGACGATGGGCTCGAGCACCTGGCGCTCCAAGGCGATCGCGGCGCGCAGATCGACATCGTGCCGGCTCATCGGATGCTTGCGCCGTGTCTCGGCGAAGCGGCGCAGCAGCTCCTCGTCCGTCGTCGTCAGGAAGACGATCTCGCACTCGATGCCGCTGCGGCGCAGCTCGGCCGTGAGTTGCGGCACGGTGGCGATCTCGGCCGCCGTGTTGCGGGCATCGAGGCCGACCGCCGCTCGCTCGTAGGTGCTTTCCGGGCTGCGGGCGGCGTGGGAGATGAAGGGCTTGAGCAGTGCGGCCGGAATGTTATCGATGCAGTAGAAGCCCAGATCCTCGAGCATGTGCAGCGCCACGCTCTTGCCGGCGCCGGACAGCCCGCTGACCACTATGACGCGCACTGCGTACCGGGGCTCGAAGGTGACGGGTCAGGCGCGCAACGCCCGACCCTCCACGGCGTGATGGTCCGTCAGTTTCTCCTTGTGTTTCTTGATGCACCGGTCGAGCTTGTCGGCCAGGAGGTCGATGGCGGCATACATGTCCGCCTCGGTCGCGTCGGCGTGGATCGAGTTGCCGCTCACGTGCAGGGTCGCCTCGGCTTTCTGGCGCAGCTTCTCCACCGTCAGGACGCAATGCACGTCGATGACCTGCTCGAAATGCCGTCCGATGCGCTCCAGCTTTTTTTCCACATACCCCCGCAGGGAGGGGGTAACGTCGACGTGGTGCCCGGTGACGTTGAGCTGCATAGCCATCTCCTTCTCACGTGTTGTGGCTGACATCATCTCGATTCACATCTGGCCCAGACCGGCCCGCCGGCGCTCGTTGGAGGGGGGAATGCCCATCGCCTCGCGGTATTTCGCGACGGTGCGGCGGGCGACCGGAATGCCTTCCGCCGAGAGGAGCTCGGCGATGCGGCCGTCGCTCAGCGGCGATTCCGCATCCTCGTCCTTGACGAGCTTCCTGATCTTGGCTCGGATGGCGGTCGAGGAGGTGCCCGACCCATCGGCGCCCTCGACGTGGCTGGAGAAGAAATAGCGCAGCTCGAACACGCCGCGCGGGGTGTGCATGTACTTGCCCGAGGTGACACGGGAAATGGTCGATTCGTGCATGCCGATCGCCTCGGCGATGTCCTTGAGGATCATCGGCCGCATGTGCTCCTCGCCGTGCTCGAGGAAGGCGGTCTGCCGCTCGACGATGGAGCGGGCGACCTTGATCAGCGTCTCGTGCCGGATCTCAAGGCTCTTCAGCAGCCAGCGCGCTTCCTGCAGCTGGGCGCGCATGGTGGCATGGCTGGCATTGCGCCCGATGAGGCTCGCGTAGCTCTGGTTGAGGCGCACTCGGGGCAGGGTGGCCGAGTTGATTTCCACGGCCCAGCCGTGCTCGGTGCGCCGCACGAATACATCCGGCACCACGTATTCGGCCGAGCCCGCGCTGACCGTGGCGCCGGGCCGGGGATGACAGGAGCGTACGAGCGCCAGGGCGCAGGCGAGGTCCTCGTCGCTGACCCGAAGCTCCCGCTTGACGATGGCGAGCTCGCGGCCGGCGATGCGCTCCAGGTGGTGACGAGCAATCTCGATCGCAGCCTCGAACCCCGGAATGGCAGGGTCGAGCTGCCGCAGCTGCAGCTCGATGCACTCGCCGACCGACCGGGCGCCGACTCCGGGTGGATCCAGGGCCTGAACGCCGGCAAGCGCGGCCTCGACCTCGGCGGCGTCGCAGTGGATCTCGGGCCGCAGGGTATTGGCGATCTCCGCCAGCGGCTCCGTCACGTAGCCGTCATCGCTGATCGCATCGACGACGGCGCGCGCGATGGCGAGCTCCCGGGGCTCGAGCTTCGCGAGCTCGAGCTGCCACAGAAGGTATTCCTGCAGTGATTGGCCGGCGGCGTCGGCGAATTCCTGCTGCCGGTCATCGTCTTCACCGCTCCAGGGCGTCTCGGCGGGGCCGACGCTGTGCTCTCCCCAGCCCTCATCCAGCACTTCCACGGCGCTCTCGCGCGGACCCTCTTGCGGGGCCTCGGCCGGTTCCGGCGTGGCGGCGTGCTCCAGCGAGCCGGCCTCCAGGCCTTCCTCGTGGCCCTCGTCCATCGCCTCGAGCATCACGTTGGTCTCGAGGAGCTCGCGGATGTGCGCCTGCAACTCCAGGGCGGGCAGCTGCAGGAGCCGGATCGCCTGCTGCAGCTGCGGGGTCATCGTCAGTTGCTGACCCAGCTTGAGCTGCAGGGAGGGTTTCAGCATGCGGGCACGAGGGTGGCCTTGAGCCTTTCCAAAGATAAGTCTCTGATCCTACGCATTTTATCAGCGCTTCCGAGCAGCGGCGCAACCGCAAGGCTCGGAGGGCTTTTACAGCCTGAACGACTCGCCCAAGTACACCTCACGCACTTGGGGGTTGGCAAGGATTTCTTCCGCAGTTCCTTGAGCGATCACGGTGCCCTGATTGACGATATAGGCCCGCCCGCAGACCCCCAGGGTCTCGCGCACATTGTGATCGGTGATCAGCACGCCGATGCCGCGGCTGGTCAGCTCGCGGATGATGCGCTGGATGTCGAGTACGGAGAGCGGATCGACGCCGGCGAAAGGCTCGTCGAGCAGCATGAAGCGGGGTTCGGCGGCGAGCGCCCGCGCGATCTCCACGCGCCGGCGCTCGCCGCCCGACAGCGACAGTCCGAGGCTGCGGCGTACGTGTCCGATGCGCAGCTCCTCGAGCAGCTCTTCCAGGCGCTGCTCGCGCGCGGCGCGCTCGAGATCGCGGCGTGTCTCCAGGATGGCGAGCACGTTGTCCTCCACCGAAAGCTTGCGGAAGACGGAAGCCTCCTGCGGCAGGTACCCGAGCCCGAGCTGCGCCCGGCGGTGCATGGGCAGGAGCGTGAGGTCGGTGTCTCCGAGTTGAATCTGCCCGGCATCGCAGGGCACCAGCCCGACGATCATGTAGAAAGCGGTCGTCTTGCCCGCGCCGTTGGGTCCGAGCAGGCCTACCACCTCGCCGTTCGACACCTCGAGGCTGAGATGGCTGACGACCTTGCGGGATTTATAGCTCTTCTCGAGCCCGCTCGCGCGCAGCGCAGTCATGGGTGACCGGGCGGCCCGGGCGCGCCCTTGTCGGGCTTCGGGGCCTGCTTCGGCACCGACTGCGGCGTCAGGGTAATGTGCACGCGCTGGCTGCCCGGAGAGCTCGCCTGCACTTTCTCGGAGCGGATGTCGTAGACGATCTCCTGACTGGTGATGTCATTGCTGCCGCCCGAGAGCGAGAGCAGCGCATCCTTGGAGAGACTCACCGTTCCGGCGCTGACATCGTAGACGATCTGATCGGCGTGGCCCCGGGTCACGCCCAGGGCATCCGCGCGCTGCTGCTCGAACACCGCCGGATTGCCGATGATGGTCGCGCGCGCGATGCGGTTGTCCGTGATCTCCACGGTCGCCTGATCCGATTCCAGGCTGCCGCGCGGCGGTGCATCGATGCGGACATTGCCCTGGAAGGTCCAGCGGCTGTTCGCACATTGCGTGGTGGCGGAGCCCGCCTGTGCCGCCTGGGCGAGACAGGTGGTATCGGCGCGGTCCGCGCGCACGCGGGTGCTGCCTTCCGAAACCACGACGTTACCGATCAGCTCCACTTTGCCGGTCTTGGTGTTCAGCTCGGACGAGTTGGCATCGACCGTGATCTTCGCCTGCGGATTGATCAGGTGCGGCGGCGGCTCGGCCGCCGTCCCGGCGGCAGGCGCGGCGACGGCGCGCGCGGCCAGCGCGAGTCCGAGCATCAGGAGGTTACTTCGAGAACGTAGCATGCACGGCGGATTCTAAATGCACGCGCTGGTCCTTCAAATCCGCCTCGAGTCCCGTCGAGGCCAGCACCAGTCCCGACCAGAGCAGGGTCACGCGATCCCTGGTGCTCACGACGTCGCTGTTCAGGTCCACGGAAAGCGCATCACTGCTGATCTGCGCGGGACTCTGCCCGCTCCGGAAGGCGCCCGCAACGTGCACGTTGCCGGAGAGCTCGACCTGTTGCGCCGCCCGCTCGAGCTCGCCGTGATCGGCCGTCGCCGTCCACGCATTGCCGTTCTGGTCGCGAAAGCTCATCTGCACCTGGGTGAGGCGCACCTGGTCCTCGTTCGGCTGTTGCTGAATGGTGGCGGCGTTCAGCGTGTAGAGCGGCCGGCCGTCGACTCCCGTCTGCACGAGGCGCGCGTTGCGGGCCAAATAGCCCTGGGCCCAGCCGCTCTGCTGCACCGCCGTCGACGCCGGGGCCCCGCTTTGCTGCCGGGACAGCAGCACCGACGCCACGAACACCGCGACGATGGTCAGAACGGCGAAGATCCGGTAAATCACTTGGCCGCAGCGGCGCGCTCGCGCGCGCTCAGAAGATAGTCGCAGACCTCGCGGACCGCGCCCCGGCCGCCGGGAAGACTGGTAACAATTTGCGCGGCCGCGCGCGCTTCCGGATGCGCGTCCGCCACGGCGAAGGCGAGGCCGACCTCGCGCATCAGGGGGATGTCCGGTGCGTCATCGCCCACGCACGCGCAGACGCCGGCAGCGAGTCCCAGCCGCTCGCGCAAGCGGTGGAAGGCGGCAAGCTTGTCCTCGACGCCCTGAAACAAGTGGCGGATGCCGAGCTCGCGGCACCTGCGGCTCGTCATGGCGGATCTGCGTCCCGAGATGACGGCGACCGTCACTCCGGCGGCTGTCAACCGCTTCACTCCCAACCCGTCGCGAACGTGGAAGACTTTCAGCGTCTCGCCGCGCGCCCCGAAGTAGAGGCGCCCATCGGTCAACACTCCATCGACGTCGAGCACCAGCAGGCGCACTCGAGCGGCCGTGTCGGCCCGCATTCCCGCGGTCGCGGCGCTCACACGACGCCGGCCCGGAAGAGGTCGTGCACGTTGAACGCCCCGACCAGGCGCCCCTGCTCGTCGGCCACCGGGAGTGCGGTGATGCGATGGACCTCCATCAGGTGCACCGCCTCGGCTGCGAGCTCCTGCGGGGAGATGGATTTGCAGGGCGATGTCATCACCTCGCTCATGGCGGCGGTATGGATGTCGACGTGACGATCGAGCGCACGGCGCAGGTCGCCGTCCGTGAAGACGCCGAGAATTCTGTTGTCGTCATCCACGACGACCGTCAGCCCCAGTCCCTTGCGGGACATCTCCAGCAGGCCTTCGCCGAGCCGCGCGCGCGGCCCGACACGGGGCAGCGCCGCGCCGGTGCGCATGATCTGCTCGATGTGCAGCAGGAGCTGTCGTCCCAGAGCCCCGCCGGGGTGCGAGCGCGCGAAGTCCTGCTTCGTGAAGCCGCGCGCCTCGAGCACCGCGACCGCCAGCGCATCCCCCATGGCGAGAGTTGCCGTGGTGCTGGCGGTGGGCGCCAGGTTCAGCGGGCAGGCCTCCTCCGGCACGCTGACATCGAGGGCCACGGTGGCTGCCCGGCCCAGCGTCGAGTCCGTCTTACCGGCCATCACGATCAGCGGCACCGCGAGCCGCTTCAGGTGGGGCAGGAGCAGCAGCAGCTCCGGAGTCTCGCCGGAGTTCGAGAGCGCCAGCACCGCATCGCCGCGCGTGATCATGCCGAGATCGCCGTGACTGGCCTCGGCGGGATGCAGGAAAAACGCGGGGGTCCCGGTGCTCGCCAGCGTCGCCGCCACCTTGCGCGCGACATGGCCGGACTTCCCCATGCCGGTGACCACCACCCGGCCCGCGCAATCCAGGCAGACGCGGCAGGCGGCGGCGAAGCGATCGTCGAGGCGCGCGAGCAGCGCCTCGACCGCGCGGGCCTCGATGGCGAGGGCGCGGCGGGCAGCGGCCAGCAGGCGGTCGGTATCGGCGGAGGCGGCGGCGGGGCTCATGGCCGGTGATAATATCCGAGGATGACCTCACAGGAGATTGCGCGGCTGATCCGCGCCGGCCTGCCCGGAGCCGACGTTCGGGTGCAGTCGGATGACGACACCCATTTCCAGGCGCGGATCGTCGCTCCGCAGTTCGCCGGCAAGCGCGGCGTCGCCCGCCATCAGCTCGTCTACCGGACCCTCGGTGAGCGGATGGGCCGGGAGATCCATGCGCTCTCGATCGAGGCGCTGACGCCGGCCGAAGCCGGGCGGGAGTGACATTGGATAAGCTGCAGATCCAGGGGGGCACCCCTCTCGAGGGTGAGGTGCGCATCTCCGGCGCCAAGAACGCGACGCTGCCCATTCTCGCC
The DNA here is from genome assembly GCA_035552895.1 of Steroidobacteraceae bacterium. Classification (GTDB taxonomy): domain Bacteria; phylum Pseudomonadota; class Gammaproteobacteria; order Steroidobacterales; family Steroidobacteraceae; genus 13-2-20CM-66-19. The sequence goes on along the minus strand of DATNEU010000026.1, from coordinate 52,036 downwards.
GGCGCGCTGCTCGCCGACGGGCCGGTCGTGGTCGGCAATGTCCCTCACCTGAAGGATGTCACCACGACCGTCGAGCTGCTGGGCGGCATGGGTGCGACGGTCACTGTCGATGAGCGCATGCGCATCGAGGTCGACTCCACCACGGTGCGCGACTGCTTCGCGCCCTATGAGCTGGTCAAGACCATGCGGGCCTCGATTCTGGTGCTCGGGCCGCTCGTGGCGCGCTATGGACGCGCCGACGTGTCGCTGCCGGGCGGCTGTGCCATCGGTGCCCGGCCCGTCAACATCCACGTCGCGGGCCTGCAGGCGCTGGGGGCGGACATCACGATCGATGGCGGCTACATCCGCGCACGCGCCGGCCGCTTGCGGGGCGCGCGCCTGGTACTCGATACGGTGACAGTCACGGGCACCGAGAACCTGATGATGGCGGCCGCGCTCGCGGCGGGCGAGACAGTGATCGAGAACGCCGCGCGCGAGCCCGAGGTGGTCGATCTCGCGCAGTTCCTGATCTCGATGGGCGCGAGGATTCAGGGCGCGGGCACGGACAAGATCGTCGTGGAGGGCGTCGAGCGGTTGCGCGGCACGTCCTACGAGGTGCTGCCGGACCGCATCGAGAGCGGTACTTATCTCGTCGCCGGAGCCATCACGCGCGGCAACGTCAGGATCAAGAACACGCGTCCCGACCATCTGGATGCCGTGCTGGCGAAACTGCAAGAGGCGGGCGCCACGGTCGGCGTCGGGGACAACTGGGTGGAGGTCGACATGCGCGGCCGGCGCCCCCGGGCCGTCGATGTGCGCACGGCGCCGTACCCCGCCTTTCCCACGGACATGCAGGCGCAGTTCGCCGCGCTCAACACCGTGGCCGAGGGCGTCGGCACGATCATCGAGACCATCTTCGAGAACCGCTTCATGCACATGCTGGAGATGCGCCGCCTCGGTGCGGAGATCCGGCTCGAAGGCAACACCGCGATCATCCGCGGCGTTGAGCGTCTCACGGCAGCGCCCGTGATGGCGACGGACCTGCGTGCCTCCGCGAGCCTCGTGCTGGCCGGGCTGGTCGCCGAGGGCCTCACCGAGATCGAGCGGATCTATCACATCGACCGCGGCTACGAGGCGATCGAGGAGAAGCTGGCGCAACTCGGCGCGCAGATCCGGCGCACACCGAACTAGCCAACAGAGGAGCTGCATATGCGAATCGGCATGGTGGGACTGGGGCGCATGGGCGCCAACATGGTGCGCCGGTTGATGCGGGGCGGTCATCAGTGCGTCGCGTTCGACAGGTCTCGGGATGCCGTGCAGGCCGTCGCGGCCGATGGGGCCATCGCCGCCAACTCGCTCAAGGAGCTGGTCGCCGCCCTGAGTCCGCCGCGCGCGGTGTGGATCATGGTTCCGGCCGCTCTCGTCGACAGCGTCATTGCGGAGCTGCGCCCGCTCCTCGCCGCCGGCGACATCCTCATCGACGGCGGCAATTCCCACTATCAGGACGACATCCGCCGCGCCGAGGAGCTGAAGCCGGCGGGGCTGCACTACGTCGATGCCGGCACGAGCGGCGGCGTTCTCGGGCTCGAGCAGGGCTACTGCCTGATGATCGGGGCCGAGCCTGCCGTGTTCAACACTCTCGAGCCGATCTTCGCGACGCTCTCTCCCGGCGGCCGCCGGCCGCAGAGCCAGGGTGGCAAGAGCGCCGCTCAGGCGGCGGCTGAGATGGGCTACCTGCACTGCGGCCCGAATGGCGCCGGACACTTCGTGAAGATGGTGCACAACGGCATCGAGTACGGAGTGATGGCGGCCTACGCGGAAGGCTTGAACCTGCTGCGGCATGCCGACGCAGGATTGAAGCGCGAGGACACCGACGCCGAAACCGCGCCGCTTTCCAACCCGCGTCTGTTCCAATATCAGCTCGACATCGGCGCGGTGGCGGAAGTCTGGCGCCACGGCAGCATCATCTCCTCGCGCCTGCTCGATCTGACCGCGGAGGCGCTGGCGGCCGACCCCGTGCTCGGCCGCTTCGGCGGCCGTGTGTCGGATTCCGGGGAAGGGCGCTGGACCGTGCAGGCGGCCGTCGAGATCGGGGTGCCCGCCCACGTCCTGTCCGCCGCGCTCTACTCGCGCTTCGAGTCCCGCGGCCGCGCGGAGTTCGCCGACAAGCTGCTCTCGGCCATGCGGCTGGGATTCGGCGGGCACCTGGAAAAAACCGCGGCCGAGCAAAAAAAATCCTGAGACGAGGAGAGGCGGATGGAGCGACGCGACAGTGACACTCTGGTGCTCTTCGGGGCGAGCGGAGACCTCTGCTACCGGAAGATATTCCCCTCCCTCTACAACCTGGTGCGCCGGGGCCTGCTGCATGTGCCGGTGATCGGCGTCGCGCGCGCGGGGTGGAATCTCGAGCAGCTCGGTGACCGGGTGCGCGACAGCATCCGGACGTTCGTGCCGTCACCGGACCAGGATGCGCTCGCGCGCCTGGTGGCCCTGCTGCGCTATCACGACGGCGATTATCAGGATCGCCAGACATTCGTCGCCCTGCGCCAGGTGCTCGGGGACTCGCAACGGCCGCTCTACTATCTCGCCATCCCGCCCAGCGTGTTCCCGGTGGTGATCGATCACCTGGGGACTTCCGGCTCCGCCCAGGGCGGGCGGGTGGTGGTCGAGAAGCCCTTCGGGCGCGACCTCGCCTCGGCGCGAGCGCTCAACCAAGTCCTGCACAAGCAGTTCCCGGAAAGCAGCATCTTCCGCATCGATCACTACCTCGGCAAGGAGGCGGTGCAGAACCTCCTTTATTTCCGCTTCGCCAACTCCTTCCTGGAGCCGATCTGGAACCGCAACTTCGTGGCCAGCGTGCAGATCACCATGGCGGAAGCGATCGGCGTGGCGGGCCGCGGGAAGTTCTACGAGGAGACCGGCGCCATTCGCGATGTGATGCAGAATCACCTGCTGCAGATCCTGGCGTTGCTGACCCTCGAGCCGCCGGTGAACTCCGAGGGCGAGTCGCTGCGCGACGAGAAGGTGAAGGTGCTGAAAGCCATCCGGCCCGTGAGGCCGGACGCGGTCGTGCGCGGCCAATTCAACACCTACCGGCAGGAGAAAGGCGTGGCGCCCGATTCCAAGGTGGAGACATACGCGGCGATGCGGCTCGAGTTCGACTCCTGGCGCTGGAGCGGAGTGCCGTTCTTCCTGCGTGCGGGCAAGTGCCTGCCGGTGACTGCGACGGAGGTGGTGGTGGACCTCAAGCCGCCGCCGGCGCGCGTCTTCGGGGAGCTGGGCCCGGACTATCCCAACTTCGTTCGGTTTCGTGTGGGGCCGGATGTGGCGATCGCGTTGGGTGCGCACGCCAAGAAGCCGGGAGCGGCGATGCAGGGGCGGGACGTGGAGCTGTTTGTCGCGCAGCACGAGGCGGATGCGATGGATGCTTATGAGCGGCTGATCAGCATGGCGCTCATCGGCGATACGTCACATTTCGCACGCGAGGACGAAGTCGAGGCCGCCTGGGCGGTAGTGGACGCGGTGTTGGGGATGCCGGACGCACCCTATGTCTACACCTGCGGCACCTGGGGGCCGAAGGAGTCGGAGCGGCTGCTCACCGGTTCCTGCAGCTGGCACAACCCGGGGGCGGAGCCGCAGGGCTGGACGCGCTCCTGCGCGCCCTCGCATCTGCCGATGGGCAAATTCGCGCCTTGATCATGGGCACATCCCGTGCCTAGGCGGTTCCCGGCTCGATGCCGCAGCGATAGAGGCGTTCGGCCCCCGGGTCGAGGCGCAGCTGATCGTGCCATTCGGGGCGATTGAAGGCGTTCGCCATGCATTCCATCGGCTCCAACGCGACCGAGCGCCGTGGGTCGCGCTTCAGCGTGTCGCCGGTGAATACGTGCATCACACCGCGCTCCTGCCAGACGGTTACGCCGAATCGGGTCTTGGGATCGGTGAGGCGTGTAAGGATGCGGCCGCTCGCGTCCACCGCCCAATCGGTATAGCCCTGGTCGAGAATGAGGCCACCGATGAGCCTTCCGCGGCGGAAGTCGAGCGCCAGCGCCTCGGCCAACGGCGCGTAGGCGGCCTTGCCGTCGAGCGCGATCAGATCGGCCCCGGTGCGGATCAGCGTTCGCGCCGGCACCTCCAGCATCCATTCGTCGGCGACACCCTCGCTGACACGGAAGTAGGGATGCCAGCCGAAGAAGCAGGGGGCGGGTCGGTCGCCGCTGTTGCGCATGCGCGCCTCGAGAGTCAGGCCCGCGGCATCCAGGGTGAAGCTCACGCAGAGGTCGATGGCGAAGGGATAGCCCGTAACCCCACGCACGGATGTACTCAACCTCGCGCGGGCGCAGCCGGTGCCCGCAACGAGCTCCGTCACTTCAAACTCGGCATCGCGCACGAAGCCGTGGCGGGATTGCCGCTGCCCGGGGGCGGCTCCGGGCTGCAGGTCGTACTCGACGCCCTCGAAGCGGTAGCGCGCATCGGCGATGCGGCCCGCGAACGGCACCATGACGGCGAAGCGTGAGCCCGGATGCGCGAGGATTTCGGCGGCATCGCGCTGGCCTGCCGCGATATCGAACGAGCCGCTGCCGCGGGGCACCTCGAAGCCAATGAGCGCCGCGCCATGACGGGCGATCTGCACGCGCCGGCCGGCGTCGTCCCGAAGCACGACGATCGGCTGATCGCCGCGCAGTGAGCGTTCGACTTCGTATGTCATGCCGTCACTTGCTGCCGGGGGTGGCAAGCTCCGCGGCTTGCTCGAACCAGAGCTCCACGCGAGCGTGGCCGGCCACCGCTCGCAGGGCGATGAGGTTGGGGTCTTGGCCGATGAACGCGGTAATGGCGTCGTGCTTACCGCCGCCAGCCACCACGAAGAGCGGCTCGGCGACGTTGGCGAGGAAGTCGGGGGTGACGCTGACGCCCAGCATGCCGTCTGGCCGTTGGACGGCGATGGCGAGATGGCCGCGCGATTGCTGCAGCTGCTCGGGTCGAAAGAGGGAGGCGGTGTGGCCGTCCGCGCCGAGCCCCAGGAGCGCCAACCCCATGCGTGCGCTGGAATCCAACAGAGCGCGCAGGCGGCGCTCGTAGTCGCGGGCGGCGTCCTCGAGGGGGAGCTCGGTCCTGATGCGCAGCACCTGCTTGTCCGGAAGCGCCAGCTGATCCAACAGGGGGCGGGTCTGGCGGTAGTTGCTGGCGTCGGAGTCGGAGGGAACATAGCGATCATCGGAGTAGATGATCGTCAAGGGACCGCCTTGCGGCGGTCGCCGGCGGGCAACCTCGCGGTACGCGGGGAGCGGTGTGTGGCCGCCGGATAGCATGATGACCGGCGGCGCGCTGGCCGGTCGAGTCGCGGCGGCGCGGATCGCGCGCTCGAGGCGATCGGCCAACGCGGCGTCGAGCTCGGAGCGGGTGGGGAAGCGGCGAACGTCGATCTGGGGCATGGTGGCTCCTTATCAGCCGGCAATCGGGGGCCGCTCGGCGACCCGCACTTTCACGCTGAACTCACTGCTTCCCCGTTGGTAGCGAACGGTGAGCGTCGTGCCGGGCTTGCTGCTGGCGATGCGGGCGCGGGCATCCTCGGCCGACGTCACCGGGGTGCCATCGATCGAGAGAAGGAGGTCGCCGGGTTTGAAGCCGGCCTCCTGCCCGGGGCTCGCAACGTAGGCGATGACGACGCCGCCGTGCGCGAGCCCGAACTGCTGCGCCTGCATGTCCGAGATATCCTCCGGTACGATGCCGATCCAGCCGCGGATGACCCGTCCATACTTGACGATGTCGTGCAGCACGCCGCGGACCATATCGACCGGGATCGCAAAGCCGATGCCCTCGACGCCCAGGCTCTTGGCGACGATGGCGGTGTTGATGCCGATCAGCGCGCCGCTGGAATCGACCAGCGCGCCGCCCGAGTTGCCGAAATTGATCGGCGCGTCCGTCTGGATGAAGTCCTCGAAGGTGGTGATCCCCAGATGGCCGCGGGCGGTGGCGCTGACGATGCCGTGCGTCACCGTTTGCGAGAGGCCGAGAGGATCGCCGATGGCGAGCACGATGTCGCCGACCCGCAGATCATCGGAGTTCCCGAAGGTGATCACCGGCAGATTGGGCAGATTGACCTTGAGCACGGCGAGATCGGTGTCGGGATCGGCCCCCACGACCTGCGGCTGCGCGATCCGGCCGTCGGCGAGCTGCACGCGGATCTCCCCGGCGTTCGCGATCACGTGGTAGTTCGTCACGATGTGGCCGCTCGCATCGACGATGACTCCGGATCCGAGGCTGCGCTCGTAGCGCTTCTCGTATCGCGGCAGGACATCGCCGAAGAGCTCGCCGAGCGGCGATGGATCGACGCGCTCCACGACCTCGCGGGCGGTGTATATGTTGACTACGGCGGGGGCTGCGCGCTGAACCGCGCCGGCATATGTGAGATGCGCCGGTCCGCTGGCGGGCGGCGCGCTCTGCACCGGTGCAGGCGCTGATGCCGGTGCCGGCGGCTGCTGCGAGCCGGCGCCCCCGCGGATGAGGTCCGGCCGCACCGCGACGATCACGAAGGCGAGCGCCAGCCCGCCGACCACCGATCCGGCAATGAACGTCAATCCGCGGCTCAGTCGCTCCAGCATGTGTCCACCTCTCGCTGTGTATAATGCCGCGCGACCGCGGGAATTGGGGAGCCTGCCGATGAGCGTATGCCTTATGGCTGCCACTGGGCCCGTCCTCTCGAGGGGAGGCGCCTGATGGCTACGACCGAGCGCAACACCGAGTTGCGCGCGCCGAGCGAGCCGTTGCCGCCCGGTGCCACGCCTGTCTCTAAAAAGCGAGGCTTCTGGGCCTGGCTGAACAAGCGCCTGCCCGTCGATGAGTTCATCGCCGATCAGCTGACCGGCTACTACGCGCCGAAGAATTTCAATATCTGGTATTTCTTCGGCTCGCTGGCGCTGCTGGTGCTGGTGATCCAGCTCGTCACCGGCATCTTCCTCGCGATGTTCTATGACCCGAGCGCGGCGGATGCGTTCAACTCCGTGCAGCGCATCATGCGCGAGGTCGACTGGGGCTGGCTCATCCGCTACACGCACTCCACCGGCGCGTCGTTCTTCTTCATCATCGTCTACCTGCACATGTTCCGCGGCATCCTGTACGGCTCGTACCGGCAGCCGCGGGAGCTCCTGTGGCTGGTCGGCATGCTGGTGTACTTCGCCCTCATGGCGGAGGCGTTCATGGGCTACGTGCTGCCCTGGGGCAATATGTCGTTCTGGGGCGCGCAGGTGATCGTCAACATCTTCGGCACGGTGCCGGTCATCGGGCCGGGGCTCGTGCAGTGGATCCGCGGCGATTACGGCATTTCCGGCGCCACCTTGAATCGCTTCTTCGCCCTGCACGTCGCCGCGGTGCCGCTCATCCTGCTGCTGCTCGTGATGCTGCATCTGGTCGCGCTGCGGCGAACCGGCTCGAACAACCCCGACGGCATCGAGATCAAGGAACGCACGGGAGCGGACGGCAAGCCGCTCGACGGCATCCCGTTCCACCCCTATTACACGGTCAAGGACGTGGTCGGAGTCGGCGTTTTCTTCGTCATCTTCGCGCTGGTCATCTTCTACATCCCGACGGTCCACGGACTGTTCCTGGAGTCGGCAAATTTCGAGCCGGCGAATTACCTCTCGACGCCAGCCGAGATCCATCCGGTGTGGTATTTCACGCCTTACTACGCCATCCTGCGTGCGACGCCGAACAAGGGCATGGGGGCGCTGCTCCTGCTCCTTGCGCTGGTCTCACTCCTCCTGCTGCCCTGGCTCGATCGCTCGCCGGTCAAGTCCATGCGCTACAAGGGGTGGATCAGCCGCGTGATGCTGGCCGTGCTCGTCATTTCCTTCATCGGGCTGGGGTACCTGGGGCTGCAGCCCGCGGAAGGCGTCTACGTCATCCTCGCGCGCATCTTCGCGATCGGCTACTTCGCTTTCTTCTGGCTGATGCCCTTCTATTCGCGCATCGATCGGGTGAAGCCGGTACCGGAAAGGGTGGTCTACCATGCGCACTAGCACCCTTGTTGAGCGCGCATCCATGCGCCTGGTTACCGCGCTGCTGCTGTCGGTGGTGCTCTGCGCGGGCGCCACGCGCGCTCTGGCGGCCGGCGAGGCGTCTGCCGATGCGGATTGGCAGAGCTGGAAGGCGAACGCGAACGATACGGACCTCGCCTCCCTGCAGCGGGGGGCGCGCGATTTCGTCGGGTACTGCCTCGGCTGCCATTCGCTGAAGTACGAGCGCTGGTCGCGGCTCGGCCAGGATCTGCAGATTCCCACCTCGCTCCTGACCAAGGACCTGATCCCGCCCGGCGAGAAGCCGACGGGCTACATCACGTCCCCGATGCTTGCGGCGGATGCGGAGAAATGGCTCGGCAAGGCGCCGCCGGACCTGTCGCTGATCGCGCGCTCGCGCGATCCGGACTATCTCTACCAGTACCTGAAGACGTTCTACGTCGACTCGGAGCGAGCGACCGGCGCCAACAACCTGGCGTTCCCGCAAAGCGCGATGCCCGATATAGTCGCGCCGCTGGAGGGGCTGAAGATCCCCGTCTACAAGACCATCGAGGTCGCCGGCGCGGGCGGCAAGATGAGCCAGGAGCAGGTCTTCGATCACTTCAAGCAGATTGCTCCCGGCAGCATGACGCCGCAGCAGTTCGATCAGTTCGTGCACGATGTCGTGAATTTCCTGGATTATGTCGGCGATCCCGACCGCGCGGTGCGCCGCGCGATGGGGATCTGGGTGGTGCTCTTTCTGCTCGCCTTCACCTGGTTGGCCTGGCTCCTCAAGCGCGAATTCTGGAAGGACGTCAAGTAGCGGGGCCGCGGACTCGGTAGAGTGAGGGGGGCTCGGGTGCTGGCTGGACCGCGGGAGCGGAATCGTGTCGAGCAGACGTTCCATAATGACGCTGTTTTCCGCGCCGAACGATCCGTGGAGCCACCGCACGCGCATTGTTCTCGCCGAGAAGAGCATCGGCATCGATGTCGTCGATGTGGAGCCGGGCAAGTACCCTGAGGATCTGCTGGATCTCAACCCGTACCACACGGTCCCCACGCTCGTCGACCGCGATCTCGTGCTCTATGACTCGCGTGTGATCATCGAGTACCTGGATGAGCGCTTCCCGCATCCGCCGCTGATGCCGGTCGACCCGGTGACCCGGGCTCAGTTCCGGCTGGCGCTTTATCGCATCGAGCGGGACTGGTACACGCTGCTGCAGCAGATCGAGGTGGAGGACAAGAAGCATCTGCCGAAGCTGCGCAAGGTACTGGCGGATACCATCGTGCAGGGTGCGGACCTCTTCAAGATGAAGCCGTATTTCCTGTCGGACGAGTTCTCGCTGGTCGATGCGACCATCGCGCCGATCCTCTGGCGTCTGCCGCATTACGAGGTCGAGCTGCCTCCCAAGGCGCAGCCGGTCCTCAAGTACGCGACTCAGGTTTTTTCCCGTGCCGCGTTTCGCGACTCGCTTTCGGAACGGGAGCGCGAGATGCGGCCTTGAGGCGCTGAGCATGCTCAAAGCTCCTCCCAAGCGTCCGTACCTGCTGCGCGCCATGCATCAGTGGATCACCGATAGCGGCCACACCCCGCACGTGATCGTCGATGCGGAGCGCGCGGGCAGTGAGGTGCCGCGCGCCTATGTGCAAGAGGGCAAGATCGTCCTCAACCTCAGCTACACGGCGACGCAGCGTCTGAAAATCGACAACGACGTCGTCGAATTCGACGCGCGCTTTGCGGGCGTGGTGCATCACGTTCGCTTTCCGGTGAGCGCGGTGATGGGGATTTATGCGCGTGAGACGGGGGAAGGGATGATGTTTGCCGAGCAGGACGCGGGGCCGGAGACACCACCGCCGTCTTCGGGGCCGGCGCCTGCGGAAGAGGGGGGCGGGGGGCCCAAGAGGCCACAATTGCGGGTGGTCAAATAGCTGTTTTGCCTCCGGACCGTGCGTGCAAATTTCCTTGCCGCGGGGACGCCGTGAATCCGGGTTGCGCCGGCTCGCGCCGGCTCACCAATCCCTGGAGGCTCAGCTTTACGGCATCCCTGCCACGCAAGCCCCGCGGCAAGGAAATTTGCCCGCACGGTCCTCTATTGCAGAGAGCCCGAAAGCGATCCACTGAGCGGACCCGGGCCGTTCCCGGGTCCGCGAGATGAATCCTTGTCACAGGGCGCGCTCGCGCAAATCGCCGGGAGCGATTTGCGCCAATAAACGAGGGGAGCCGGCCTGTAAGCCGGGTTCTGTCTAGGACAATCATTCCTCTGCGATCCACGTCGCCGTGGACCTCTAGCGGCCTACCCGGAAGCGCGCGCGGATCGGCGCTGCAGCCTCTGTTGCCAGAGCCCGCTGCTTCCCTATTTGGCCTTGCTCCAGGTGGGGTTTGCCGTGCCAGCCCTGTTACCAGGGCCGCGGTGCGCTCTTACCGCACCGTTTCACCCTTACCGTCCCCCGCGGATTTCGCCGCGAGAGCTTAGGCGGTCTGTTCTCTGTTGCACTTTCCGTGGGCTCGCGCCCCCCAGGCGTTACCTGGCACCTGATCCGCCGGAGCCCGGACTTTCCTCCCCCCCGATCGATGTCGGAGCAGCGATTGCCCGGCCGGCTCCCCACCGCCCAGAGTAAGGCCGCTCCGCCCGCGACTCAAGCGCGCTGAAGCCAGGGGACACCAGCACCTGACCTGCAAGAGGGGCCTCGAGGCCCCGGAGATCAACTCCTCTCCGAGTGCCGCATTGCAAGCGCATACGCCTCGTTGCGGGTGGCGCCCGTCAACTGCGCCGCAATGGCGGCCGCCCTGCTGGGCGACAGCTCCTTCGCAAGAAGGTCGACCGCTCGGCGAAGCAGCGCCGCATCCACCCCGGTGGCGGCCGGAGGGGCTCCCGCAACCACGATCGTGATCTCCCCCCGCTGGAAGTTGTCTTCCGTCGCCGCTCTCTGAGCCAGCTCCGCGAGCGTGCCGCGGTAGATCGTCTCGTGGGCCTTCGTGAGCTCACGCGCCACCACCGCCCGCCGCTCCTCACCGAGCTCCGCCGCGAAGTCGGCGAGAGTCGCGGCGATGCGGTGCGGCGCTTCGAAGAAGACCAGCGTGCGCGGCTCGCCGGCGAGCTGCGAGAGATGCGCCCGCCGCTCGCGCTCGCGCGCGGGCAGAAAGCCCTCGAAGCAGAAGCGGCTGACGGGCAGCCCCGCCACTGCGAGCGCGGCGGTAATGGCGGAAGGCCCGGGGATCGCTTCAACGGCGATGCCGGCCTCCGCGGCGGCCCGCACGAGCTCATAGCCCGGATCGGAGAGAAGGGGGGTGCCGGCGTCGCTGACGAGCGCGATCGTCTCTCCGGCAGTGAGCCGGGCCAGGATCTCCGGCACGCGCTGCGTCTCGTTGTGCGCGTGCAGCGACAATAGTGGACGCGCGATGCCGAGCGCCTGCAGCAGCGCCCCCGTGTGGCGGGTGTCCTCCGCCGCGACGGCCGCGGCGCTCTCGAGCGCCTGCCGGGCCCGCGCGCTGACATCGCCCATGTTGCCAATCGGCGTCGCGACGACTTGTAACCGGCCTGCTGGCTTGCCCACTATAATCCTCACTCCGCCGCACCATTCGCGGCCATTAGCTTCGTCTCGGCACCAAGGCCCCTCAACCATGCATGCGCGATGGACCGTCAGCTTGGCTGCGCTCGCCGCAGTCACTTTAGTCCTCGCGGGCTGCGCCGGCGTTCCGCGCGGTCCCGCGCCGTCCGCCGAGCAGGCTGCGGGCCTCGCGCGGCAGGGGAATCAGGCCGGCGCCGCCCAGATGTACGAGGCGCTGGCGAACCAGAGCCAGGGCGCCCAGCGCAACGGTTTCGCCCTCCGTGCCGCGCAAGCTTATCTGGCGGCCCGCCGGCCTGACGATGCCGCCGGCGCGCTGGATCTCCTGACGCAGCCCGTCGCGGCGAGCGAGGCGTTCGAGCGCTCACTCATCGAAGTTCGGATTGCGCTGCTGCGCGGCCAGGCGGCGCAGGCATGGCAGCTGATGCAGGCGGTTGCCGCGCCGACCGAGGCGGAGCCCGCCAGCCGATATTTTCGCCTGAAACAGCGCGCCGCGTTCGCCGTGGGACACCTGGCCGCCGGGGTCGAGGCGGAGATACAGCTCGAGCACTGGCTGCTCAATGCCGCCGCCGTGCAGCAGAGCCGGATTGCGCTCCTGAACGATCTGCGGGATGCGTCGGAGCGAGGCATCGGCGCCCAGCCAGCAGCGCAGAAGAGCCCCGTCGTCCGGGGATGGTTGGAGCTCGCGCCGCTCGCGGCGGAGGCGGCGCACAACCCGACGGTGGCGAACGCCGACCTGACCGCATGGCTGTCGGAGCATCCTGGCCACCCCGCCGCGGAGGTCGTACGCAGCCAGCTCCTGGGCGAGCAGCCGCAGTCGCTCACCGCGCAAACCCGCATTGCCCTGCTGCTGCCCATCACCGGCTCCGCGGCTCGGGCCGCCGCGAGCGTCCGCGATGGTTTCCTGACCGCGTACTATCAGGCCCCCGCCCAACAGCGTCCGGTCGTGCGTATCTACGACACCGGCGCGGGGCAGTCCGTCGGCGATGTCATCACCGCCGCGACTCTGGCGGGCGCCGATATCATCGTGGGACCCCTGATGCGGCAGGCGGTGATGGCGGCCGCCGCCGACCGGATGCAGCGTCCGCCGCTGCTGGCGCTCAATTTCCTGCCGCAGGGTCAGCTGGCGCCGCCGCTCTTCTTTCAGTTCGCCCTCTCGCCGGTGGAGGAGGCGCGGCTCGTGGCCCGCCGCATTCTCAGCGACGGCCACCACGCGGGTATCGCGATCGTGCCGGCGGGGGACTGGGGCTCGCGGGTGCTCGCCGCCTTCACTCAGGAGCTGCAGAGCGGCGGCGGCACGCTGCTCGCCAGCACCATGATCGACCCGGCGGCGGCGGATTACTCGGATGCGCTCAAGCAGGTGCTCGGCATCGACCAGAGCCGCGACCGGCTGGACCGGCTGGAATCCCTGCTCGGCACGCGTCTGCAATTCGTGCCGCGGCGCCGGGACGACATCCAGTTCATCTTCTCCCCGGCGTGGCCGAGCATCGAGCGCCTGTTGCAGCCGCAGCTGCGGTTCTACTACGCAGGCGGCCTGCCGACTTACGCCACCTCCGATGCGTTCGATCCGGATCCGCGCGCCAACCAGGATCTGGATGGACTGACCTTCCCCGCCATGCCGTGGATGGTCGGCAGTCCACTGGCCGATGCAGTCCAAGCCGCGGCCAGCCAGGCATGGCCGGCCGGCGGACCGGACCGCGGGCGGCTCTTTGCCTTCGGCTTCGATGCCTATCGGCTGGCGCAGGCCCTGCGGCAGAACTCGGCGCCCGCGTCGCTGGACATCGTCGGGCTCACCGGGGGACTGACTCTGGAGCCCGACGGACGCGTTCATCGCCAGCTCATCTGGGCGCGGCTGCACGGCGGCGAGATCGTCCCGCTCCCCAGCGCACCAGGGTCGTGACTCCTCCTGCGCGCAGCGCATGAAAAGTACGCTCACGTGGCGGCAGCGCCTCGGGAACCGAGCGGAGGAGGCCGCCGCCGCGTACCTGCGGGCACGGGGCGCGCTCATCCTGCTCAGGAACTATCGCTGCCGTTGCGGCGAGCTCGACATCATTGCCCGCCTCGACAGGGACGAGCTCGCCATCGTGGAGGTCCGCACGCGCTCTTCGCAGGCGTATGGCGGAGCCGCGGCGAGCGTTGACGCCGGTAAGCGACGGCGGGTGATCCGCGCCGCGAGCACGCTGCTGCAGCAAAGGAAGGATCTGGCGCGGCTGCGTGTGCGATTCGACGTCATCGTCGTATCCGATCCTTTCGAGGACGTGCCGCAAATCGAGTGGATCAAACACGCGTTCTCGGCCTAGAAAAACCCTACTGCCGAGGCCAAGTAACCTACTGGATAAGGTTGTTCGGGCAAGCTGCTGATTGCTAAGACGAATGGTTTCGCGACACTGTTTGAGCCGTCGCTCCCGTTCTACATAACTCCCTGTGATTGCGACAAATTTCTCACTTTTTCAATTGACATAGCGCGGCGGCGATTCCTATAGTGGCAGCGAGTGGGAGAAAGTGGGAGGAGATGGGTAGATCCCCCGCACGAGTCTATGTTTCGCGGCGCCACAAAAGTCACCCTGGATGAGAAAGGCCGGATGGTCATGCCCACCCGGTATCGGGAGCAGATCGTCGAACGCGCCCAGGGAAAGCTCGTGGTTACCGTGGATCGGGACCGCTGCCTCCTCATTTACCCGCTGCCCGAGTGGGAGCTCATCGAGAGCAAGCTGATGAGCCTGCCGACCCTGCATGCGCAGGCGCGGCGGCTGCAGCGCCTGATGGTCGGACATGCGAACGACCTCGAGCTCGATGGGCATGGCCGCATTCTACTGCCGCCGGAGCTGCGCGAGTTCGCGGAGCTCGAGCGCCTCGGGATGTTGATCGGCCAGGGGAACCGCTTCGAGTTGTGGAACGAATCGCGCTGGAGCGAGCGCCTCGATGAAATGTTGAAGAGCGAGGAGGCCGCGACGGACCTGCCGTCGGAGCTCGACTCGCTGTCGTTGTAAGAGATCAGGGGCATGGTCGAGCACATCCCGGTGCTCGCAGATGAGGCGCTCGGGGCTTTGGCCCTCGAGCCGGACGGTTACTATGTCGATGCGACGTTCGGGCGCGGCGGTCATACGGCACTCCTACTCGAGGCCCTGGGTCGAGAAGGCCGCGTGCTCGCGATCGACCGGGACCCGCAGGCCATCGCGGCCGGCCGCGAGCGCTTCGCCGCCGAAGTGCGGCTTGCGCTCGTGCATGCGTCGTTTGCCGAAATCGGCGCGCTCGTGCCGGCCCACTCGGGCGGCCGCCCTTGCCGGGGCGTGCTGCTCGACCTCGGCGTTTCCTCGCCTCAGCTCGACGACCCGGCGCGCGGCTTCAGCTTCCGGGCCGACGGTCCGCTCGATATGCGCATGGACCCGACACGCGGGGAGCCCGTTTCCGCGTGGCTCGCTCGTGCGGGCGTCGACGAGATTCGCGAGGTGATCGCCACTCTCGGTGAAGAGCGCTTCGCGCGCCGCGTGGCGCAGGCGATCGTGGCGGAGAGGCGCGAGCGGCCGATCGAGCGCACACGCGCCCTCGCGGAGCTGGTGGCGCGCGCCGTGAGGACGCGGGAGCCGGGGAAGCATCCCGCCACCCGCACCTTCCAGGCGCTGCGGATGCATGCCAACGACGAGCTCGGCCAGCTCGAGAAGGCGCTTGCCGGCGCCGTCGACGCGCTAAACCTGGGCGGACGACTCGCGGTCATCAGCTTCCATTCGCTCGAGGATCGTCTGGTGAAGCGCTTCATGCAGCGCGAATCGCAGCTCGATCCGGCCGCCGCCGACCTGCCGATCGTGCCGCCGCAGCTGACACCGCGCCTGAAGCTGGTCGGCCGCAAGCTCCGCCCGGGCGCGGAGGAGGTCGCGCGCAACCCACGCGCGCGCAGCGCGCTGCTGCGCGTCGCGGAGAAGGCGGTATGACGAGCAAGCCCGCCGCCACGACACTCGGCTTCGGGATCACGGCGCTCTGGGTCGCGGTTCTGCTCTCGTCGGCTGGCGCGATCTACTGCAAGTTCCGCGCGCGCCAGCTCTTCATCCAACTCGAGCAGTTGAGCACGCAGCGCGACGACCTCGACATCCAGTGGGGCCAGCTGCAGCTCGAGCAGAGTGCGTGGTCGACGCACGCCTTCGTCGAGAGCGTCGCGGGGAAGAAGCTCCACATGAGCATGCCTGCGCCGCAGGACATCGTGATCGTCCGCCCATGAGGACGCGCAGCGCAAAACGCGCCGCACCCGGCTCTTTTCGCTGGCGGGGGCATCTTCTCGTCGGCGTGCTCATCCTCATCGCGGCGGCCCTGCTCTGCCGCGCCATCGATCTGCAGCTGTTCGAATACTCTTTCCTGTCGAAGCAGGGCGATGCGCGCTTCACGCGCACGGTCGACATCGCGGCGCACCGCGGCACCATCACCGATCGCTATGGCGAGCCCCTCGCGGTAAGCACGCCGGTCGACTCGATCTGGGTGAACCCCAAGCAGATCGCGCTCGCCGGCGAGCAGATTCCGCGTCTCGCGGCCGCGCTCCACCTCAATCCGCAGGAGCTCGCGCGTCGCATCACCAGCAATCTCGATCGCGATTTCCTCTATGTGGCGCGTCAGCGCCAGCCGGCGGAAGCGGCGCGGATCAAGGGGCTCGGTATTCCGGGCGTGTATCTCTCGCGCGAGTATCGCCGGTACTACCCGGCGGGCGAGGTCACCGGACAGCTCATCGGCTTCACCAACGTCGATGATCAGGGTCAGGCCGGCCTGGAGCTGGCGTACGATCAATCGCTGACCGGCATCGACGGTGAGAAGCGCGTCATCCAGGATCGCTTCGGCCGGATCGTTCAGGACATCGAGAGCATCCGTCCCGCTCGCCCGGGGCGCGATCTCGTCCTTTCCATCGACCTGCGCATTCAGTATCTCGCCTATCGGGCGTTGAAGGCGCAGGTGGCGGAGCAGAAGGCGACCTCGGGCTCGATCGTGGTGATCGACATCGCCACCGGCGAAGTGCTCGCCATGGTCGACCAGCCGGCTTTCAATCCCAACGACCGCGACCAGATGCTGCCGCGGCTGTACCGCAATCGCGCAGTGACCGATATCTTCGAGCCAGGCTCGTCCATGAAGACCTTCTTCGTCGCCGCCGGGCTGATTTCCGGCCAGTACGACGATCGGTCGATCATCAACACCGCGCCCGGCTTCATCAAGGTGGGCGGGCACACCTTTACCGATGAGCACGACTGGGGGCCGATCGATCTCTCGATGGTGCTCGCCCACAGCTCCAACGTCGGAATCGCGCACGTTGCCCTGTCGCTGCCGCCGAAGCTCATCTGGACGACCCTGCACGGCTTCGGGTTCGGGCAGCTCGCGACCGAAGGCTATCCGGGAGAGTCGGCCGGACTCCTCACGTCCTATCGGCGATGGCGGCCGATCGACATCGCTACCATGGCGCATGGCTACGGCATCGCCGTGACGGCATTGCAGCTCGCTCATGCCTACGCCACGATCGGGGGCTACGGCCTCGAGCGGCCCCTCTCGTTCGTGCGAGTCGATTCGCCGCCGCCCGGCCATCGTGTCATGAGCGCCCGCCTGAGCCGCGAGCTCATCGGCCTGATGCGCGCGGTGATCTCGCCCGAGGGCACCGGGCGGACCGCCGCCATCCCCGGCTACACTGTCTCCGGCAAGACCGGTACCGCCTGGAAAGCCGACGACGGCACTTATCGGGAGCACGATTTCACGGCGGTGTTTGCCGGCGTGGCGCCCGCCACTGCGCCGCGCCTCGCGGCGGTGGTCGTCATCAACGACCCGCAGAACGGCATCCACCAGGGCGGGGAGGTCTCGGCGCCGGTGTTCTCGACGGTGGTGGGCCCGGCGCTGCGTCTGCTGGCGGTGGCGCCCGATGAGCCGGTGGAGCAGACCGAAGACCTGCGGACGGCCTCCCTCCGATGACCGCCTCCACGGTTACAACATCGGCACATCGCGCGCGGCTCGCCGAGCTCGCCGCCGGGCTCGTCGATGCGCCCGGACTGGAGGTGAGCGATGTGACCCTCGACTCACGCGCCGTGAGCCCCGGGGCGCTCTTTCTCGCCTGTCATGGCCAGGGCCGTCACGGGGCGGAGTTCACCGGTGAGGCGGTGGCGCGTGGCGCACGCGCGGTGCTCTACGAGCCGTCGGCCAACGCGCGGGAGGCCATCGAGGCGGGACTGAGGGCGACTACTGCCGCCGGCCGCGAGTCTCCTGACGTGTTCGTCGCTGCCGTGCCGCAGCTCTCTCACAAGGTCGGACTGATCGCCGACCGGTTCTTCGGCCGGCCGTCGCGGGCTTTGACCGTTACCGGCATCACCGGTACGAACGGCAAGACGACCTGCGCCTGGTTGATTGCGCAGGCGTTGAACCACTGCAACCGTCCGGCCGGCTACATGGGCACGATCGGATTCGGCTTTCCGGGCACGCTGGCCGCCACGGAGCACACCACTGCCGATGCGGTCTCCATTCACCGGCGCCTCGCGGCGATGCGGGCGCTGGGTGCCGTGGCGGTGAGCATGGAAGTGTCTTCGCACGCGCTTCATCAGCATCGGGTTGGCGGTGTGCGCTTCCATACGGCCGCCTTCACCAATCTGACGCGTGATCATCTCGATTATCACGGCACGATGAGCGCGTACGCCGAGGCGAAGGCACGGCTTTTCGTCTGGCCGGGCCTCGCGGTTCGGGTCATCAACATCGATGATGAGTACGGCGCGCGCCTGGCGAGGCAGCCCTCCGAGGCGCAACTGGTCGTCACGGCGCGGCACATGGTGGCGCCCGCGGCGCCACCGGATGCCAGGGAGGTACGCGCGATGCGCGTCGAAGCCGCTGTGTCGGGTCTTCTCATCGACGTGGAGACGAGCTGGGGCGCGGCGAAGCTCGACGTGCCGCTGATCGGCGATTTCAACGCCGACAACGCGCTCACGGTCTTGGCCGTGCTGCTCGTCGCGGATATCCCGCTCGCACGCGCGGCCGCGGCGTTGGGGTCGTGCCGGGCCGCGCCGGGGCGGATGGAAGCCTTCGGCGGGCGTGGTGGAGCGCCCCTCGCCATCGTGGACTACGCTCACACGCCCGATGCGCTCGCGAAGGCGCTGCGCGCCGCTCGCCGGCATTGCCGCGGGAGGCTGCGGGTCGTCTTTGGCTGCGGCGGCGATCGTGACCCGGGTAAGCGCGCGATGATGGGCGGCATCGCCGCCGAGCTCGCGGACGAGTCGGTAGTGACCGATGACAACCCGCGCAGCGAGCCGCCCGAGAAGATCGTGCGCGACATCCTGACCGGCATCCCCGGCGGCGCCGCGGCCCGGGTCGAGCACGATCGCGCGCTGGCGATCCGGGCCACACTGGCCCAGTCGGGGCCGGAGGATGTGGTGTTGATTGCCGGGAAGGGGCACGAGGAGTATCAGATTTACGGCGGCGAGCGCCGTCCGTTCAGTGACCAGGGCGTGGCACGCGCGGCGCTCGAGGCGATGCGGTCGTGAGCGGCAAGTCGACCATCGAGCGGACACTGGGAAGCTTCGCGCGGGCCTGCGGCGGCAGGCTCGTGGGCGCCGACCGCGCCTTTGGCGCCGTGTCGAGCGACAGCCGGACTCTCGCGGCGGGCGATCTTTTCGTGGCCCTGCGCGGTCCGCGATTCAACGGCAACGAATTCGTCGGCGCCGCGCTCGCGGCCGGTGCGGCCGGTGCGGTCGTCGATGCGCAGCAGCCCGTGGCTCTCGCGCAGATCGTCGTCGCCGACGCGCAAGCCGCGCTGTCGCGCGCGGGGCACGCCTGGCGGGAAGCGCTCTCCATCCCGGTCATCGGTGTCGCGGGCAGCAACGGCAAGACGACGGCGAAGGAGATGACGGCGGCGATCCTCTCGCGGTCCGGGAGCACGCTCGCCACGCGCGGCAATCTCAACAACCACATCGGCGTGCCGCTGACGCTGCTGCGGCTCGAGGCCGGGCACCGCTTCGCCGTCATCGAGATGGGCGCCAACCGCGCCGGCGAAGTGGCGGAACTGGTCAAGGTGGCGCGCCCGACGGTGGGATTCATCACCAACGCGGGCGCGGAGCACCTCGAGGGCTTCGGCAGCCTCGAGGGTGTGGCCCGCGCGGAAGGAGAGACGGTCGCCGGACTCGCCGCCGACGCCACGGCGGTGTTGAACGCAGACGATGAGTTCGTGGATCTCTGGCGCAGCATGACGGTCGCGCGGGTGGTGACGTTTGGGATCGATCGCGCCGCGGAGTTCCGCGCATCGAGCCTGCGCACGACCCTGGGCGCGGAGGGGTTCCTCACCCGGTTCCGCCTCTCGAGCCCGCTCGGGCAGGCTGAACTCGAGCTCCACGTCGGCGGACGACACAACGTCGCGAATGCGCTCGGCGCCGCAGCGGCAGCGGCCGCGGCCGGAGCGACACTCGAGCAGATCGTCGCCGGCCTCGGCGCGATGCGCCCCGTACCGGGACGGCTGCAGCTGAAGCGAGCTGACTGCGGCGCATGGATCATCGACGATTCCTACAATGCCAATCCGAGCTCGGTGCGTGCCGGGATCGAGGTGCTCGCCTCCATCGAGGGGCGGCGCTGGCTGGTGCTCGGGGACATGGCGGAGCTCGGCGAGTTCGCGGCGGACGCGCACGCGCAGATCGGCACCTTCGCGCGCGATCGCGGGGTGGAGCGGCTGCTCGCAACGGGTACCCTCGCGGCGCTCGCGGTCGAGCGCTTCGGCACCGGCGGCCAGTGGTTCCCGGACACCGAGGCACTGGCGCGCGAGCTGCGGCGCGCGCTCGCCGCCGAGAAGACGGCCGCTACCGTCCGCCTCCTCGTCAAGGGCTCGCGGGTCAACAGGCTGGAGCGCGTCGTCGCGGCTCTCGCGGGCGACGGTAACCACAACTCGGACGGACATTAAGTGCTCTACTGGCTCGCACACTGGCTCGCGCAACGAACGACCGGCTGGCATACCGGGTTCAATGTCTTCTCCTACCTGACGTTTCGAGCCATTCTCGCGACGATCTCATCGCTCGCGATCTCGCTCCTGGTCGGCCCGAGGCTGATCGAGCGGCTGTCGCGGTATCAGATCGGTCAGGTCGTGCGCGACGATGGCCCCAAAACCCACCTGCCCAAGGCCGGTACGCCAACCATGGGCGGCACATTGATCCTGGTGACGACCTTCGTCAGCACGCTCCTCTGGGCGGATCCTGCCAACCGCCTGATCTGGACGGTGGTCGGCGTGACTTTCGCTTACGGACTCATCGGCTTCTATGACGATTACCTGAAGCTCGTGGTGCGCAATCCGCGGGGACTCGCCGCCCGTTGGAAGTATCTGTGGCAGTCGGTGGCTGGCCTCGCCACCGCGGCGGCGCTCTACTTCACCGCGACGGATGCGGCGGAGAAGACGCTCTTCCTGCCATTCGTCAAGACATTTGCCGCCCCGCTGTCAGCGACCGCTTTCATCGTGATCGCCTACTTCATGATCGTCGGCATGAGCAACGCGGTGAATCTCACCGACGGTCTGGACGGTCTCGCCATCATGCCCGCGGCGCTCGTTTCCGCGGCCCTGGGCATCTTCGCCTACGCGAGCGGCAACCACGTGTTTGCGCACTACCTCGGGATTCCGGAGATTCCGGGAGCCGGAGAGCTGTTGATCTTCTGCTCGGCACTCAGCGGGGCAGGGCTGGGCTTTCTCTGGTTCAACGCCTACCCCGCGCAGGTATTCATGGGCGATGTCGGGGCTCTCGCGATCGGCGGCGCCATCGGCGTCGTCGCCGTGATCGTTCGCCAGGAGGTGGTCGCCCTCGTCATGGGCGGCATCTTCGTGCTGGAGACCGCCTCCGTGATCCTCCAGGTCGCCTCGTTCAAGCTGACCGGCAAGCGCATCTTCCGCATGGCGCCGCTCCATCATCACTTCGAGCTCAAGGGCTGGGCGGAGCCGAAGGTGATCGTGCGGTTCTGGATCATCTCGTTGCTCCTGGTGCTCGCGGGACTCGCCACACTCAAGCTGCGATGAGCACCCCGACGCACAAACCCTCCTCCGCCGTGATCGTCGGCCTCGGCCGCACGGGGCTCTCCTGCGCCCGGTATCTGCGCGAGCGTGGCTGCCGGCTCGCGGTCACCGACACGCGGCCGGAGCCGCCACAGCTCGCGGCGCTGCGCGCGCTCGACCCACAGATCCCGCTGTGTCTCGGCGGCCTCGACGAGCGGCTCCTCGACGATGCGCTCTGCGTGGTGGTTTCCCCGGGCGTGTCGCTGGAGGAGCCGTTCCTGGCCGAGGCGCGGCGCCGCGGCCTCGAGATCGTGGGCGACATCGAGCTCTTCGCGCGCGCCGTCGACGCACCCGTGGTCGGGATCACCGGCACCAACGGCAAGAGCACGGTGACGACTCTCCTCGGCCGCATGGCGGCGCGGTCGGGCATGAAGGTGCGGGTCGGCGGCAATCTCGGCGAGCCGGCGCTCGATCTGCTCGCGGCGGCGCATCGGGCCGGGGAGGCCGTCGGCCTCTACGTGCTCGAGCTCTCGAGCTACCAGCTCGAGTCGACTCATTCGCTCGACCTCGCGGCGGCGGTGGTCCTCAACGTGACCGCGGACCATCTCGATCGTTATGCCTCGGTGGCGGCCTATGCCGATGCGAAGGCGCGCATCTTTGCCCGCTGCGACACCGCCGTGATCAATCTGGATGACCCGCTGGTGGTCGCGATGCCGCGACCGGGTCAGCGCACGCTGAGCTTCTCCTTGCGTGCGGAGATCGGCGCCGACTACGCGGTGGCCATCCGTGAAGGCGACGCGTGGCTGATGCGCCGGAGCGAGCCGCTGCTGCCGATGTCGGCCATGCATATCCGCGGCCTGCACAACGGCGCGAACGCGCTGGCGTCGCTCGCGCTCGGCGAGGCCCTGGAACTGCCTTTGTCCGCGATGCTCGCGGAGCTGCAGGCGTTCCCCGGATTGGATCACCGCACGCAGTGGGTCGCCGACGTGGCCGGCGTCACCTACATCGATGACTCCAAGGGGACCAACGTCGGCGCGACGATCGCGGCGGTGGCCGGCATGGAGGGCCCGCTCGTCATCATCGCGGGCGGTGACGGCAAGAATCAGGACTTCACGCCGCTGGCGGCGGCATTTCGCGGCAAGGTGCGCCACACGGTGCTGATCGGCCGCGACGCCCGCCTGGTGGGCAAGGTGCTGCGCGGCGTCTGCACGATGGAGTACTGCGACTCGCTCGAGGAGGCGGTGCAGGCGGCGGCGGCCGCCGCCCGCTCGGGCGATACCGTGTTGCTCTCGCCCGCCTGCGCCAGTCTCGACATGTTCCGCGACTACACTCATCGCGGGGCCGTCTTCGCGCAGGCCGTCAGGGAGCTGGCGGCATGAGGGAAGACATGCGCGCGTCCGGGCGAACCGCCGTATACATCGACAGCGTGACGCTGGCGCTGGTGCTGGCGCTCCTGCTCTTCGGGCTGGTGATGGTGACCTCCGCTTCCATTTCCATCGCGGCGCGCGATACCGGCAATCCGTTCTACTTCCTCGAGCGGCAGGTGATGACCGCGCTCGCCGGCACGGCGGGGGCGGTGCTCATCTTCTGCTTCCGGATGGAGCGCTGGGAGCGCCTCTCGCACGTGCTGCTCGCCGCCGCGATCGTGATGCTGCTCGCGGTGCTCGTGCCCGGCCTCGGGGAAGTGGTGAACGGCGGCCGGCGCTGGCTGCGGCTCGCGGGCTTCAGCTTCCAGGTGTCGGAGCTCGCGCGGGTGCTGGTGTTGGTTTACATCGCGAGCTACGCCGCGCGGCGGCAGGACGAGCTGCGCGAGACCTTCGGCGGGCTGCTCAAGCCGCTGCTCGCGCTCGCACTGGTCGCGGTCCTCCTGCTCGGGGAGCCGGACTTCGGCGCCGCCACGGTGCTCTTCGCCACGGGCTTCGGCATGCTCTTTCTCGCGGGCGCGCGGCTGCGTTACGTGCTCCTGCTGACTGCGATCGCGGCCGCTCTCTTCGCGGTGCTGGCGGTCACTTCAGCCTACCGGCTGCGGCGCCTGACGGGCTTCCTCGACCCCTGGGCCAATCCCTACAGCAGCGGCTTTCAGCTCACCCAGTCGCTGATCGCCATCGGGCGCGGCAAATGGCTCGGCGTCGGGCTCGGCAACAGCGTGCAGAAGCTCTTCTACCTGCCCGAGGCGCATACCGACTTCCTGTTCGCAGTGCTGGCCGAGGAGCTGGGGCTGCTCGGGGTGCTGCTCACGCTCGGGCTCTTCGTCGCGCTCATCTGGCGGGCGTTCCACATCTCGCGGCTCGCCGCGAAGGCGGGTCTCGATTTCCAGAGCTATCTCGCCGCGGGCTTCGCGCTCTGGATCGGCATGCAGGCGTTCATCAACATCGGCGTCAACATGGGCGTGCTGCCGACCAAGGGCCTGACGCTGCCGCTGATGAGCTACGGACGCTCGAGCCTCATCGTGACTCTCGTGTGGGTGGGAATGCTGCTGCGCATCTATCACGAGACGATGCTGGAGCGGCGCGGCTCCGCCACCGTCATGCCGCGGGGTGCCTCTTGACCGACCGGCCGATCCTCATCATGGCGGGCGGCACCGGCGGACACGTCTTCCCGGCGCTGGCGCTCGCCCGCCGCCTGCGCGAGCAATCGGTCGAGGTCGTCTGGCTCGGCACGCGCCGCGGGCTCGAGGCCCGTGTCATTCCGGCCGAGGGCATCGCGATCGAATGGCTGTCGGTCGGCGGCCTGCGCGGCAAAGGCTGGCGGACGCTGCTCGCGGCGCCGTGGCGGCTCACGATCGCGCTCATCCAGGCGCTGCGGGTGATGGGGCGGCGGCAGCCGGCGATCGTCGTCGGCCTCGGCGGCTTCGTCACCGGGCCTGGCGGGGTCGCCGCATGGCTCACGCGCCGGCCGCTCGTCATCCACGAGCAGAATGCGGTCGCCGGCTTCACCAACCGCTGTCTGGCGCACCTCGCGCGCGAAGTGCTGGAGGCGTTTCCCGGCAGCTTTGCCACGACCATCAAGGCGCGCACCGTCGGCAATCCGGTGCGCAGCGACATCAGCGCGCTGCAGCCGCCAGCCGCGCGCTTCTCCGGTCGGGAAGGGGCCGTGCGCATCCTCGTGATCGGCGGCAGCCAGGGCGCCGTCCGACTCAACACCGTTGTGCCCTATGCGCTGGCGCGACTCGCGGGCACGATCCGTTTCGATGTCCGCCACCAGGCGGGCGAGCGTTGGATCGAAGCCGGCCGGCAGAGCTATGCGGACGCGGGTGTGCGGGCCGACGTGCGGCCCTTCATCGAGGACATGGCGCAGGCCTACGGCTGGGCGGACCTCGTGATCTGCCGCTCGGGGGCGCTCACCGTATCGGAGCTCGCCGCGGCGGGCGTCGGTGCGGTGTTGGTGCCGTTCCCGGCTGCCGTCGACGATCACCAGACTCACAACGCGCGGTTCCTGGTACGTGAGGGCGCGGCGGTGCTCATCGCCGACCGCGATCTGACGGCCGAGCGTCTCGGCGCGGAGCTCGAGCGGCTGTGCGCCGGGCGCGAGAAGCTCCTCGCCATGGCCGAGCGCGCGCGGCGGCTCGCGCGGCCTCAGGCCACGGAGGAGCTGGCCGCCCGCTGCCTGCAGCTCGCGAGGAGGGCCGCATGAGCTCAGGGACGGAGCCTCGCAACGGGGAGCGGCGCACCATGCTCGAGCGTCCCGCCGTGGAGCGGCGCAGGAGCTCCGACCGGCGCGACCGGATGCGCCGCATCAACACCATTCATTTCGTCGGCATCGGCGGCAGCGGCATGAGCGGCATCGCCGAAGTGCTGCTCAACCTCGGCTATGCGGTGCAGGGCTCCGATCTACGGGCGGGGCCGGTGACCGAGTGGCTCACCCGGCTCGGCGCCAAGGTCCGGCTGGGACACACGGCGCAGAACGTGGAAGGTGCGGACGTGGTGGTGGTCTCGAGCGCGATTGCACGCGGCAACCCGGAGGTCGAGGCCGCGCTTGCCCGGCGCGTGCCGGTGGTCTCGCGTGCCGAGATGCTGGGCGAGCTCATGCGATTCCGCTACTCGATCGCGGTGGCGGGCACGCACGGCAAGACGACGACCACCAGTCTCATCGCCAGCGTCCTCGCCGAGGGCGGCGAGGACCCGACGTTCGTGATCGGCGGCCGCCTGAAGAGCGCGGGCAGCCACGCCCGGCTCGGCACCGGCCGCTATCTGGTCGCCGAGGCGGACGAGAGCGATGCCTCGTTCATGCATCTGCAGCCGGTGATCGCGGTCGTCACCAACATCGACAACGATCATCTCGTGACCCATGGCGGCGATTTCGAGCGGCTGAAGCAGAGCTTCGTCGAGTTCGTGCACAACCTGCCGTTCTACGGGCTGGCGGTGCTGTGCGTGGACGATCCGCACGTGCACAGCATCCTGGATCGCGTGGGCAGGCCGACTCTCACCTACGGCCTCGATCCGGCAGCCGCATTTCGGGCGGTCGAAGTCACCCGGCTGGGGCTGCGGACCCGGATCGTGGTGGCGCGATCGGGCGGCGCTCCGCTTGAAGTCACGGTGAATCTGCCGGGTACCCACAACGTGTTGAACTCGCTGGCCGCAATCGCGGTCGCGACGGAGCTCGGCATCGACGATGCGGCCATCGGGCGCGCGCTGGCAGGCTTCCAGGGCATCGACCGCAGGATGCAGCACGTCGCCGATCTGCGCACGGCGGCCGGGTCCGTGACGGTGATCGACGATTATGGACACCATCCGACCGAGGTGGCCGCGACTCTGGAGGCGCTGCGCCAGGGCTACCCGGGCCGGCGGATCGTGCTCGCCTTCCAGCCGCACCGCTACACGCGCACTCACGACCTGATCGATGACTTCGGCAAGGTGTTGTCGACAGCGGACGTGCTCCTCGTAACGGAGATTTACGCCGCCGGCGAGGCGCCGATCGCGGGCGCGGACGGGCGCGCGATCTGCCGCGCGGTGCGCGGCCGCGGACAGGTGGAACCGCTCTTCGTCGAGCGCGTCGAGGAGCTGGCGGAGTCGCTGAAGGATGTGATCCGTGACGGTGATCTGATCGTGACGATGGGCGCCGGCAACATCAGCGCGGTGGCTCACAGGCTCGGGGAGCGCTTCGCAGCGCTTCTGCCGCCGGGAGGGAGCGCCTGATGCTCGCCGTCGCGCATGAGTTTCTGCCGCGCATCCGGCGCAACGAGCCGATGAGCCGGCACACGTCCTGGCACGTGGGCGGGCCGGCGGAGATCTTCTTCACGCCACGGGACCGGATCGAGCTCGCCTCTTTCCTGCGTGGGCTGCCGCCGGACACGCCGGTGTGTTGGGTCGGTCTCGGGAGCAACCTCCTCGTGCGCGACGGGGGTATCGCGGGCGTCGTCATCAGTACGCGCGGCACGTTGGACCGGCTGGAGCGTGAGAGTCACGACACGGTGTATGGCGAAGCGGGAGTCGCCTGCGCTCTCATCGCGAGGCAGTGCGTCAAGTGGGGCCTCGGCCCCGCCGAGTTCTTCGCCGGTATTCCGGGCACGCTGGGCGGGGCGCTGGCGATGAACGCCGGCGCTTTCGGCGGCGAGACGTGGCGGCACGTGACGGAGGTCGAGACGATCGGCCGCGACGGGCGCGAGTGTTCCCGGCCCGCGAGCGAGTATCGGGTGAGTTACCGGCACGTCGCTCCGCCGGTCGCCGGGGAGTGGTTCCTGGCCGCGAGACTGAAGTTCGAGGCGCGCCCCCAGGAGCACCGCGGCGAGATCGACGCTCTGCTGCAGCGGCGCAAGGCGACCCAACCGATCGGCGAGTGGAGCTGCGGCTCGGTGTTCACCAATCCGCCGGGCGATCACGCCGCGCGCCTGATCGAGGCCGCGGGCCTCAAGGGCCTGCGGATCGGCGACGCGTCGGTGTCGACGAAGCACGCCAACTTCATCATCAATCACGGCGCGGCCACGGCCGCCGAGGTCGAGGGCCTGATCGGACGGGTGCAGGATGAGGTGCAGCGCGCGCATGGCGTGCGGCTGCAGCCCGAGGTGCGCATCGTGGGCCGTGGCGCAGGCCATGACGCGGGAGACACGCGCTGATGCGGCTCGCCTACGATCCAACACTCGCGCGCCACACCGCCGACCCCAGGGAGTTCGGCCGTGTCGCGGTGCTGCTCGGCGGCGACTCGAGCGAGCGGGAGATCTCCCTTCTCTCCGGCAACGCCGTGCTTGCGGCGCTGGGCCGCCGCGGCGTCGAGGCGGCGGCGTTCGATCCGCGGGAGCGCTCGCTGCCCGATCTCATCGAGCAGCGCTTCGATCGAGTGTGGATCGCGCTGCATGGCCCGGGCGGCGAGGACGGGACGGTGCAGGGCGCGCTCGAGTACCTGGGGATCCCCTATACCGGCAGCGGCGTCGCGGGCTCGGCCATCGGCATGGACAAGCTGCGCACCAAGCGGCTGGCGCAGGCGATCGGAGTGGCGGCGCCCGATTCGCTCGAGCTGCGCGGCCCGCAGGATTTCGAGCTGGCGCTCGCACGCATACGGCTGCCCCTCATCGTCAAGCCGGCCACCCAGGGCTCGAGTGTCGGGATGACGAAGGTCGAGAGCGCCGAGGCGCTTCCCGCCGCCTATGCCGCGGCGGCCGCGGTCGACCGCAGCGTTTTCGCGGAGCCATGGATCGCCGGCCGGGAATACACGGTGGCGCTGCTGCAGGGGAAAGCACTGCCCTCGATCCGCATCGAGACGCCGCGGGGCTTCTACGACTATGAGGCCAAGTACTTTCGCGACGACACGCGTTATCTGTGTCCCTCGGGCCTCTCGCAGCCGGCCGAGCAGCACCTGCGAAGCCTCGCGCTCGCGGCGCTCGAGGCCGCCGGCGCGGAGGGCTGGGGGCGGGCGGATTTCATGATGGATGCCGCCGGGCGGCCGCTGCTGCTCGAGATCAACACCGTCCCCGGCATGACCGGCCACAGCCTGGTGCCGATGGCGGCGCGAGCGGAGGGTATCGATTTCGACGAGTTGGCGTGGCGGGTGCTCGAGACGAGCTTCGTGCGCACGCGGAGGGGGCGCTGACCATGTGGAAGCGCACGCGCAACCGGAAGAAGGCCCGCGATGCGGCGGCGGCGCACCCGGGCGGGCGCTCCCGGGTCGCGTGGCGGGTCGCCGCGCGCGTGCTCCCCGTCTGTGGGGCGATCGTCGCGACGTTGTGCGTCGTTTTCTGGGCGCTGAACCAACCCATCCGCACCGTGCGGGTGACCGGCCGATTCCAACACGTCGCGCCGCGGGCGATCGAGCGGATCGTCGCGCGGCAGGCGCGCGGCAAGGGCCTGCTGACGATCGATCTCACCGCGGTGAGCGGCGCGATCGAGGCGCTCCCCTGGGTCGACAGCGTGAGCGTCGAGCGCGACTGGCCGCACGGCCTCGCGGTGCTCGTGGTGGAGCAGGTCGCCGCGGCCCGCTGGGGCGCGGACGGCCTCGTCAACCGCAGCGGCGCGCTTTTTGCGACCGGTGTCAGCCGGTTGCCCGCCGGCCTCGCGCGGCTGTCGGGGCCGGAGGGCTCCGAGGCCGAGGTCACCCAACAGTATCTCGCCATGAGCCGGCGGCTGGGGCCGGCGGGGCTCACCATCACGGCGCTGCGGCTCGACGCGCGTGGGGCGTGGCAGCTCGATCTCTCCAACGGCATCGCCGTGCGTCTCGGCCGCTCGCGGGTCGAGGAGCACTTCGACAAATTCATGAGTGCGGCGCTCGGCATCGTCGAGCAGCGCGCGGAGGACATTTCATACGTGGACATGCGGTACACAAACGGTTTCGCCATCGGGTGGAAGTCGAGTGCGAGTCATGCTTAAACGTTCAGACAGAAATCTCATCGTGGGTCTCGACATCGGCACCTCCAAGGTGGTCGCCCTGGTGGGCGAGGTCGGTGTCGACGGCAACATCGAGGTGCTGGGCATCGGCTCCCAGCCCTCGCGCGGCCTGAAAAAGGGCGTGGTCGTCAATATCGAGTCGACCGTGCAGTCGATCCAGCGCGCGGTGGAGGAGGCCGAGCTCATGGCTGGCTGTGAGATCCACTCGGTGTTCGCCGGCATCGCCGGCAGCCACGTGCGCAGCCTCAACTCCCACGGGGTGGTGGCGATCCGCGACCGCGAGGTCACGCACGGCGACGTCGAGCACGTGATCGATGCGGCCAAGGCGGTGGCGATCCCGGCCGACCAGAAGATCCTGCACGTGCTGCCGCAGGAATTCATCGTCGATGGCCAGGAAGGCATCCGCGATCCGATCGGCATGTCGGGAGTGCGCCTCGAGGCCAAGGTGCACATCGTCACGGGCGCCGAGAGCGCCGCGCAGAACATCGAGAAGTGCATCAAGCGTTGCGGGCTCGAAGTCGACGACGTGGTGCTGGAGCAGCTCGCCTCCAGCTTCTCGGTGCTCACCGACGATGAGAAGGAGCTCGGCGTGTGCCTGGTGGACATCGGCGGCGGCACGACCGATCTCGCCGTGTTCGCGCACGGAGCGATCCGGCACACGGCCGTCATCCCGATCGCGGGCGACCAGGTGACCAACGACATCGCGGTCTCCATGCGCACCCCGACGCAGCACGCCGAGGACATCAAGATCCGCTATGCCTGCGCGCTGTCGCAGCTAGCCAACCCCGACGAGAGCATCGAGGTGCCGAGCGTCGGCGACCGGCCCGCGCGGCGCCTCGCCCGCCAGACGCTCGCCGAGATCGTCGAGCCGCGCTACGAGGAGCTCTTTGGCCTGGTGCGCGAGGAGCTGCGCCGCAGCGGCTTCGAGGAGGTGATCGCGGCGGGCGTGGTGTTAACCGGCGGCAGCGCCAAGATGGAGGGCGCCATCGAGCTCGCGGAGGAGGTGTTCCACGTGCCGGTGCGGCTCGGCCTGCCGCAGCAGGTGCAGGGACTCACCGATGTGGTCAAGAACCCCGTTTTCTCCACGGGCGTGGGGCTGCTGCTCTACGCCCGCGACAACTTCCTGCCCGCGCGCCGCGGGCGGTCCCTGGGCAACGCGAAGACGGCGATCGACCGCATGCGCGCCTGGTTCCAGGGGAACTTTTGACGCTGACAGACTCATGACCGACGAAACAACGACTCTTCCAACCAACCGAATCTCTCTCGAGGAGCGCGCGCAATGTTCGAATTGATGGACGCCTACAGCCAAAGCGCTGTCATCAAAGTCATCGGGGTGGGCGGCGGCGGCGGCAACGCCGTGGCCCACATGGTCACCTCCGGCATCGAGGGGGTGGAGTTCATGTGCATCAACACCGACGCGCAGGCACTCAAGCACGCGAAGGTGAAGACCGCCCTGCAGATCGGCACCAACATGACCAAGGGGCTCGGCGCCGGCGCCGACCCGGAGGTGGGCCGCCAAGCGGCGATGGAGGACCGTGACCGCATCGTCGAGCTGGTGGAGGGCTGCGACATGCTGTTCATCACCGCGGGCATGGGGGGCGGCACCGGCACGGGCGCCGCACCCGTGGTGGCGCAGGTGGCCAAGGAGCTCGGCATCCTGACGGTGGCCGTGGTCACCAAGCCCTTCGAGATGGAGGGCAACAAGCGCGGCTACGTCGCCGACCACGGCATCGCCGAGCTCGGCAAGTACTGCGACTCGCTCATCACGATTCCCAACCAGAAGCTGCTCACCGTGCTCGGCGCCCAGACGACCCTGCTCGATGCCTTCAAGTCGGCGAACCAGGTGCTGCAGGGAGCGGTGCAGGGCATCGCGGAGCTGATCACCCGGCCGGGCCTCATCAATGTCGACTTCGCCGACGTACGTACGGTGATGGCCGAGACCGGCATGGCCATGATGGGCTCGGGAGCGGCGAGCGGTGAAGGGCGGGCGCGGGCGGCGGCCGAAGCGGCCGTGTCGTCTCCCCTCCTCGAGGACATCAACCTGGCGGGCGCGCACGGGATTCTCGTCAACGTCACGGCCGGCATGGACCTTTCGATCGGCGAGTTCCAGGAGGTGGGCCAGATCGTGAAGCAGTTCGCATCCGAGGACGCCACGGTGGTCGTGGGCACGGTGATCGATCCGGAGCTCAGCAACCTGGTGCGGGTGACGGTCGTCGCCACGGGTCTCGGCCGCCCGGCCGCCATGGCGCGGCCGCAGCCGCTCGGCGGCTTCCGGCAGACGGAGGCCGCGCCTGGGCGGGCCGAGCCGCCGGCACGCGAGCGGGAGATGCGCGAGCCGCCCATGCGGGTGGTGCGGCGCAGCCCCCTTTCGAGCAGCGATTACGCGCAGCTCGACAAGCCGACGGTGCAGCGCCAGCGGGCGGTCGGCGACGGGCTGCGGCAGGATGTGCAGCCGGATGACCTGCTCGACATTCCGGCATTCCTGCGCCGCCAAGCTGATTGAGCGCAACTGGCCAGCTTGTGATACGGTAGCGCGCCGTTTAGCGCCGCGGACCTTCGGGTCCGCGGCAGCCGTTCTGACCCTATAGGGTCTGCGGCGGCCTCAGGGGGCGCGAAGCGGTGCGCCGCGGTCATCCGCCACGCGCTCGGATCGTTGAGAGACGAAGGATTCACGCAGCTACAAACATGGTCGGTCAGCGGACGCTCAAGAACTCGATCCGCGCCACGGGCGTGGGGCTTCATACGGGCAAGAAGGTCCTGATGACGCTGCATCCGGCCCCTCCCGACACCGGCATCGTATTCCGGCGGACCGATCTGCCCCAGGGGGCGGAGGTGCCGGCGCACGCGGAGAATGTCGGCGACACGATGCTGGGGACGACACTTTGCCGGGGCAGCGCCCGGGTCTCCACCGTGGAGCACCTGCTCTCGGCCTTCGCGGGGCTCGGGATCGACAATGCGATCGTCGAGCTGTCGGCGCCCGAGGTGCCGATCATGGACGGCAGCGCGGGACCGTTCGTGTTCCTGTTGCAGTCGGCGGGCATCGAGGAGCAGCGCGAGCCGAAGCATTTCATCCGCATCAAGAAGCGGCTGCGGGTGGACGATGGTGACAAGTGGGCGGAGTTCAGCCCCTTCGACGGGTTCAAGGTCAACTTCGAGATCGAGTTCAATCATCCGATCTTCAAGCGGCGGGCGCAGAAGGCGTCGATGGACTTCTCGACGACGTCGTTCCTGAAGGAGGTCAGCCGGGCGCGCACGTTCGGGTTCATGCGCGACCTGGAATCGCTGCGGGAGCGCAATCTCGCGCTCGGCGGCAACCTCGACAACGCGATCGTGCTGGACGATTTCCGCGTGCTCAACGAGGATGGATTGCGCTACGAGGACGAGTTCGTCAAGCACAAGATCCTGGATGCGATCGGCGACCTTTATCTGCTCGGACACAGCCTGATCGGGGAGTTCAGCGGGCATAAGTCGGGGCATGCCCTCAACAATCGTCTGTTGCGGGCGCTGATCAAGGATACGAGCACCTGGGAGAAGGTCGTGTTCGAGTCTTATGCGGATGCGCCGATCTCCTACATCGAGGCGCCTGCGTTGCCCGGGTCTGGCGGCGGCTGAGCTTTTTCCGGATTCGGAGCTTTTGCCTATTTCGAGCGGCGGGGGAGCACCTTGACCGTGACTTCCTTGATGTCGGGTTGTGCCGCCTGGATTTGCGGCTGCAGCTCCTGCAGAGCGTAGCGCAGGCGCGCGGACCAGGCCGGGGAGGCCGCGAAGACTACCAATAGGCCGTTGTGCTCGGTGATGCCGGTGATTTGGGGCGGCAGCTCGGGCGGGAGCCGGGTGTCCAGCCACGGGCGCCAGAAGGCTTGGCGGGCGGAACGGTCGGCGGCTTGCGACAGGACGGGAACCGCACGGGCCAGCAGGTCTTTGACAGAATGCGCGGGCTGTGACCGGGAGCCCGAATGGCGTGACTGGGAGGCCGAATGTGCGCGGGTTCGCGGTGCCTGGGAGGCTCTTTGAGGGACGCTGCGCTTGTGCGGGCGGCTCTTATTGGGCATATTCTGGAAAGTTGCTCAAGGGCAAACCCGTCGAAAGACGGGGACGCAAAGCCACCGGTCTAAAGCGGAGAGCCATGACAGCGGGGTTGCCGGCAAAGCGCAAGTTCTTTCGAAGAGGGATGTCCCGGCGAATGGATATCCGCCAACGCGGGTATCGGGGGGCCGGGTGAGATCCCCGATGGGCTGGCTCGTGCGCTGGTTTTGCTGCGTTGCCTGCCGATATCGATGGGGTATACGCATAAGCATGCAATTCGAGCGCATGGCATGAATGTCATCATCTTCTCGAAACGGGACGGCCACGCCCGGCAGCTCAGCCTGCCGCCGGCCGCCCTGATCTGCCTCATCCTCGCGGTGCTGGCCATCGTGGGCGGCGCCTTCGGTGCCGGCTTGAGCCTCAGACATGGCGGCGAGGCGAGCGGGCTCGCGCTGTCGCAGACCGCGCGCTGGTCGCAGGTGCTGACGAAGCAGCGCGAGGAGGTCGCCGAGCTCAAGCAGCAGATGCAGGCGCGCGCCAATGCGATCGCCATCCAGCTCGGGGACATGAAGGCCCACATCATAAGGCTCGATGCCCTGGGCCAGCGCCTGACCACCATGGCGGGCATCAAGAGCAGCGAATTCAATTTCGGCCAGGACCCGCCACAGGGCGGTCCGGAGAGTGACATCCCGGGGGCGCGGCCCCAGATGGGCGACCTCCCGCTCATGCTGAAGAGCCTGCAGAGCCAGATCGATCTCAGCGGCTCACAGCTCTCCGCGCTGGAGAATGTCATTCTCTCGCGCCAGCTCGGCCAGGAGATCCACCCGGAGGGTCGCCCCGTCAGCACCGGCTATATCTCCTCGGGCTTCGGTGAGCGGGTGGACCCCTTCACCGGCGGCGAGGAATTCCACGAGGGCATCGACTTCGCAGCGCCGCAGGGCACGCCGATCCGCGCGGTGGCGGCGGGCATCGTGACCTTTGCGGGGCCCCGGGGCGGCTACGGCGAAATGGTGCAGATCGACCACGGCAACGGCTACTCGACCCGGTACGGCCACGCGCAGAAAGTGCTGGTGCACGTCGGTGAGACCGTCCAGCGCGGTGACGAGGTCGCCCTGCTCGGGAGTACCGGCCGGTCCACAGGCCCCCACGTTCATTTCGAAGTGCTGAAAAACGGCCATGAGGTCAACCCGGCGCGCTTCGTGGCGCTGCGGGCGGCCCCATCGGCGTTCGCCGACGCCGTTCACGTCGCGGTGGAAAAGGCGCCGCTGCCGAGCAAGAGCGCACCCGGACAGGACTAGAAGCGCTTCGCGTCCCGGGGCGCACTTGCCGCCCCTCGAGCGGTCCAAAGACCTGCAATCGCCCCGCTTCCCACGCTTGATTTCCGCTCGGCAGGAACCCATTGGGGAGCCGGGCCGGGGTGCGTAGAATACCCCGCCTCTTTTTCCGCCCCGGCCTGAATCAATCAGCAGGATCGCCAAGTTGCTCGACACTCTGAAGCACATTTTCGGCAGCCGAAATGACCGGCTGCTCCGCGGTTATGGGCGGTACATCCGCGCAGCGAAGCAGCTCGAGCCCGGGCTCAAGGCCCTGAGCGACGAAGCCCTGCGCGGCAAGACGGAGGAATTCCGCCGCCGCCTGCGGGAGGGCGAGACGGTCGATGACCTGCTGCCAGAGGCCTTCGCCGTCGTGCGCGAGGCGGCATGGCGCACGCTGAAGATGCGCCACTTCGATGTCCAGCTCATCGGCGGCATAGCGCTTCACCAGGGCAAGATCGCGGAGATGCGCACGGGCGAGGGCAAGACGCTGGTCGCGACGCTGCCCGCCTACCTCAACGCGCTCCCGAGCGAGGGCGTGCACGTCGTCACGGTCAACGAGTACCTGGCGCAGCGCGATGCGGATTGGATGGGGCCGGTGTACCGGTTCCTCGGACTCACTGTTGGAGTGATCAAGAACTCCCAGACGCCGCAGGAGAAGCGTGACGCGTACGCCTGCGACATCACTTACGGCACCAACAACGAGCTCGGCTTCGACTATCTGCGCGACAACCTCGCCTTCAGTCTGGAGGACCGGGTGCAGCGCCAACTCGCCTACGCGATCGTGGACGAGGTCGACTCCATTCTGATCGATGAGGCGCGCACGCCGCTCATCATCTCGGGGCCGGCGGAAGAGAGCACGGAGCTCTACCTGCGCATCAACCAGCTCGTGCCGAGCCTCAAGCGCCAGGAGGAGGAAGAGGCGCCGGGCGACTTCTCGGTCGACGAGAAGCAGAAGCAGGTGCACATCTCCGAGGAAGGTCACGAGCACGTCGAGGCGCTGATGCTCGAGGCCGGCCTGCTGCGCGAGGGCGAGAGCCTCTACGATCCCGCCAACATCCGCCTGATGCACCACCTGAACGCGGCGCTGCGCGCGCACGCGCTCTACAAGCGCGACGTCGAGTACATCGTGCGCGGCGGCGAGATCATCATCGTCGACGAGTTCACCGGACGCACGATGCCCGGCCGCCGCTGGTCGGATGGCCTGCACCAGGCGATCGAGGCCAAGGAAGGCGTGCGCGTGCGGGAGGAGAACCAGACCGTCGCCTCGATCACCTTCCAGAACTACTTCCGCCTGTACCGCAAGCTCTCGGGCATGACCGGCACCGCGGATACGGAGGCGCCGGAATTCCTCGAGATCTACGGCCTGGAAGTCACGGTCATCCCGACCCACAAGCCGATGGTGCGCAAGGACAACGCCGACTTCGTCCATCTCACGCAGGCGGACAAGTTCAAGGCCATCATCGAGGACGTGCGCGAGTGCGTGGAGCGCGAGCAGCCGGTCCTCGTCGGCACGACCTCCATCGAGACCTCGGAGCTGGTCTCGGGCGTGCTGCAGAAGGAGGGGATCGAGCATCAGGTGTTGAATGCCAAGCAGCACGAGCGCGAAGCGCACGTCGTCGCCCAGGCCGGCCGGCCGGGCGCCGTGACCATCGCCACCAACATGGCGGGCCGCGGCACCGACATCGTGCTGGGCGGGAGCCTCGAGGCGGAGCTCGCCGAGCTGGCGCAGGAGTCCGGCGAGCCGTTCCAGGAGGACGCGCGCGAGCGGATCAAAGCCGATTGGCAGGTGCGGCACGAGAAAGTGGTGGCCGCGGGCGGGCTGCACATCATCGGCACGGAGCGCCACGAGTCCCGCCGCATCGACAACCAGCTCCGCGGCCGCTCCGGCCGGCAGGGCGACCCGGGGTCGAGCCGGTTCTATCTTTCCATGGAGGACAACCTGATGCGCATCTTCGGCGATCCGGTGCGCACCCAGCGCCTGCTGAAGATGGCCGGCATGAAGGAAGGCGAGGTCATCGAGAGCGGCATGTTGAGCCGCCAGATCGAGAAGGCGCAGCGCAAGGTCGAGGCGCACAATTTCGATATCCGCAAGCAACTCCTCCTCTTCGACGATGTCGCCAATGACCAGCGCAAGGTCATCTATCAACAGCGCACGGAGATCATGGGCACGGCGGACGTGTCGCCGGCGATCCGCGGGATCCTGGAGGAGGCGATCGGCGCGCTGGTGGACCAGTACCTGCCGAAGCACGCCATGCCGGGTGACTGGGACCTGGAGGGGCTCGGCAAGGCGCTCGAGGGCGATTTCAACGTGGGCGTGGACGTGAAGGGCTGGCTCGAGGGGGAGCCCGAGCTCGAGGAACCGGCGTTGCGCGAGCGGCTCGCGCGCGAAGTGCAACGGGCCTACGAGGCCAAGGTGTCGCGCATCGATCCGGTCATGATGCGTCACATCGAGAAGGACGTCATGTTGCGCACCCTCGATGCGCACTGGCGCGATCACCTCGCGGCGATGGACTACCTGCGCCAGGGGATTCATCTGCGCGGCTTCGCGCAGCAGGACTACCGCACGGAATACAAGCGCGAGGCCTTCCAGATGTTCACCGCGATGCTCGATCGCGTGAAGCTCGAGACGGTGACGCGCCTGATGCAGATCGAGGTGCGGACTCAGGAGGAGGTCGATCGCGAGGAGGAGGAGCGCCGCCGCCGTTTGATGCAGGCGCTGCACGCGCAGCACCCCGAAATGCTGTCCGCGCTGGCGGGCGGCGCAGAGGCCCCGGAGGACACCGCTCCCGCCGCGCGCGCAGGCATGATGCGCGGCGCTGCGCGCGGGGCCGGCCAGGAGATGCCGGCGGCGCCGCCCTTCCCGCTCGAGTCCCAGGGCACCTTCGTTCGCGGTGAGCGCAAGATCGGCCGCAACGAGCCTTGCCCTTGCGGCTCCGGTAAGAAGTACAAGCACTGCCACGGCGCGTTGTCGAGCGTCGAGTGACGCTCGTGGTCGCCGCCGCGATCTTCGACGCGGCGGGCAGTATCCTGATTGCCGAGCGCCCCACGGGCAAGCACATGGCCGGGCGCTGGGAGTTCCCCGGCGGCAAGGTGGCCCCGGGCGAGTCGGAAGCGGCTGCCCTGGCGCGCGAGCTCGAGGAGGAGCTCGGCATCGAGTGTCTGGAGGCGCAGCCGATGATGCGGCTGACACACCGCTATCCGGATCGGGACATCGAGCTCTCCCTGTGGGTGGTCGAGCGGTATCGCGGCGAGCCCCGGGCGCTCGATGGACAACGCCTCAAATGGGTGCCGCGCGCCGGGCTCGAGGCCGAGGACATTCTCGAGGCGGACCGTCCGTTCGTGGCGGCGCTGGTACAATGGCAACCGCGTTCCTAGCCACTCAGCACAGGGCCCCCATGGCAGAGAAGAGCGATCTTCCGGAAGTCCGTCTCGACCCAGCCGGTCTCTACCGGGAGGAGATCTACACCGACCGCCGCGCCGGCACGATCCGACGCCTGACTCCCGTGACCGTGGACGGTGCCACCGATCCCAAGCGGCCGGTTCTCTTCTCCGGCCAGACGCAGCTCCTCACGCCGGCCGGTGTCCTGCCTCTGGTCTTCGAGATCGAGGCGAGCACCTTGGAGGAGGCATTGGCCAGGTTCCCCGAAGGAGTGAACGCCGCGCTCGAGCAGGCCATCGACGAGGCCCGCGAGATGCGCCGCGAGGCTGCCTCGCGCATCGTCGTCCCGGAGGTGGGCGGCGTCGGTCCCGGGCCTGGGGCCGGCGGCGGCGGCAAGATCAAATTTCCGTAGGCGCGTGGGTCCATTGGCGCAAAGTCGGCATTCTGCCGCGTTGCTCGGCCAGCCCAATGACAGGGATTCGCCTCGCGGCTTGCTTTCGACCGGCTGCTGCGGCTAGGACTTCACGGAACGTAATGTGCTGACGGCGCGTTGAGCCCTTGAATTTGCAAAGGGGGAGTGATGCGTCAGGCTTCCGAGTCCGCCGTCGAGGCGCCCCTCATCAGCGTGGGGGTGCCCGTTTTCAATGGCGAGGCTTTTCTCGAGGATGCGATCCGCTCGACGCTTGCCCAGACGTTCGACGACCTCGAGCTGATTCTCTGCGATAACGCGTCCAGCGACCGGACCGCCGAGATCTGCAGCGACTATGCGGCGCGCGATCCGCGCGTGCACTATTTCCGCAACCCGCGCAATCTCGGCGCCGCGGCCAACTACAACCTGGCCTTCAGCCACGCCCG
The DNA here is from genome assembly GCA_035552895.1 of Steroidobacteraceae bacterium. GTDB lineage: Bacteria > Pseudomonadota > Gammaproteobacteria > Steroidobacterales > Steroidobacteraceae > 13-2-20CM-66-19. The sequence goes on along the minus strand of DATNEU010000026.1, from coordinate 13,151 downwards.
CGGCCGCTACTTCAAGTGGCTGGCCCACGACGACCGCATGCTGCCCTCGTACCTCGCCAAGACGTTCCGCGTCCTGGAGGAGCGGCCGAGCGCGGTTCTCTGCAACACAGTCGTGTCGTACATCGATCCCGGCGGCGCGCAGCTCGGGCTCTACGACACCAGGCTCTCGGGCGCGGACGCGTACTCGCCGTCCCAGCGCTTCGCCTGGATGGTGTTGCGCTCACACACCTGCGTGGACTTCTTCGGCCTGATCCGCCGCCAGGCACTGTGCGGATCGCTGCTGCACGGCACGTTCCATGGCGCCGACCGGGCGCTGCTCGCGCAACTCTCGCTGCGCGGCCGGCTGGTCCAGCTGCCTGCTCCCCTGTTGGCCATCCGCGAGCATCCGAACCGCTATACCCGCGCGCAGCGGCGCTCGATCGACCGTGCCGCCTGGCACGACGCCCGCAGCGGTCAAGTGAGCTTTCCGGCCTGGCGGCTCTATCGCGAGTATCTCAACATGGTCTGGCGCGAAGACCTGACGCCCGAGGAGCGGACCCGCTGCTATGGGGTGCTCGCCAGATGGTGGACGTCCAACTGGAACGCCGCCAGGGCCGTGGTCGACCTGTTGGCAGTGGCGGCACCCAGTGCGCCCGGCGTCGCCGAGCGGCTGAAGGTCCGGCTGTTCGGGGCCGCTCCCGGTCATCTCATTGCAGCCCGGCGGCGGTGATCGCCCGAACAGGCGCCTGGCTTGCCAGGGCCTGTCGCGCACCACGCCGCAGGGCCGAGCCGAAGGGTTTCTGAACTATGCCGCAGCAATCCGTGGTGAGCCGGCGCGTCCTGGTCGTGACGCCCCAGCCGTTCTACCAGGATCGCGGCACACCCATCGCTCTCGGCCATACGTGCCGCGCGCTCGGCCAGCTCGGATATGACGTGGACCTGCTCGCCTTTCCGATCGGACAGGACACGCTGATCCCCGCGACCGAAATCCACAGGTGCGCCAACCCCTTCGGCATCCGTGCCGTGCCGATCGGCTTCTCCGCGGGCAAGGTGCTGCTCGACCTGACGCTCGCGCAATCCTTCTGGCGTCTGCTCAAGACGCGCGATTATGGCGCCGTGCACGCGGTCGAAGAGGCTGCCTATCTCGCAGCCTTGGTCTGCCCGAGGCTCGGCAAGCCTTATGTTTATGACATGGCGTCAGCCATACCGGTCGAGCTGCGCCGCCACAGGCTCCTCGGCACGGCACTCGCACAGCGCGCACTGGGCGCATTCGAGCGGCTGGCGCTGCGTCGTGCGGCGCAGATCGTTTGCAGCTCCGGTCTCGCGGATTACGTTCGCGCAGTGGTACCCGGAGTGGCGTTCACGGAATGGCGTTTCCCGCCGCTCATCGACTCGGCCGATGAGGCTGCCGTGCAACAGTTGCGGGACCGGTTGGAGATCCCTGCGGATGCGCAGGTGGTCGCCTATACCGGCAGCTTTGCCGCGTATCAGCGGCTCGACCTGTTGTTCGAGGCGTTCACCGAGGCGCTCGCCGTCGATCCGAGGCTGATGCTGGTCTGTGTCGGTGCCACCGCCGAGGCGCGCAGAGCCGCACTCGCGCAGTTCGCACCGCACGTTCGTGACCGCGTCCGGATCCTCGCCCCGGAGTCTCGAGATCGGATGCCCGAGTATCTCGCCATGGCCGATTGCCTGATCTCCCTGCGGCCCTCGAGCGACAATCTGCCGCTCAAGGTGCTCGACTACATGGCCGCGGGCAGGCCGATCGTCGCGACTCGGGGACGTGCCCACGAGCCGGTGCTGAACGGCGAGCGCGCGTTTCTATGCGAGGCCTCCACCGAGAGCGTGAAGGAAGCGATTCTCGCGGTATTCAGCTCACCGCAGCGCGCCCGATCGGTGGCGCTCGCGGCGCGCTCGCACGCATTGCAACACTACGGCTGGGATCACTTCGTGCGGTTGATCGAGGGGCTGTACGGCAACATCACCGCCCTGCGTCCGCGCCCGCAGACTCAGAGCGGGATGAGACGCGGCTCGAGACCGCGACCGGCGAGCTCGTGACGGATCTCCTCGGTGTAGATCGAGTTCATGATGAGGAGCACGTCCGGGCGGAACCTGCCGAGCGCATCGGGTCCCACGATTTCCAGTCCGCTGCCGGCGAGAAATCTGCCGTGCTTGTGCGGATTGATGTCGACGATGGCGAGGTGCTCCGGGCCGAGGGTGCGACTGAGGCCGAGAGAGCTGATCAGAGAGACGCACTTCGAGCCCGAGCCCCAGATGGCGAGGCGTTGACCGGCGGCGTGGTGCCGGGCAATCGTATCGGCGAGGGTGCTCAGCCGGTCCTCGACCTGCCTCCCGAAGCGCTCGATCAGGGCAGTGGTCGACTCCAGGTCATCCTCCTGCGGCAGCAGGGGGCCGGGCGCCGCGGCGGGCTCTGCCTCGACCATGAGATACTGATCGTCGTAAACCTTGTAGAGTCGCCGCACGTCGAAGCCGGCGGCACGAAACAGGCGCGCCAGCGATCCGCGGGTGAAATAGGAGCAGTGCTCGTAGTAGATATCCCAGAATGCGCCCTGCTGCAGGACCCGCTCCATGTCGGGCAGCTCGAAGTAGATGTTGACGTGGCGCCGCTCGCCGATGGTCGCGCGCACCAGGCGGACGAAATCGAATACCGGCGAAATGTGCTCGAGCGTGTGGCGACAGCACACATAGTCGGCCTGCAGGTGGGCGTACTTCGGGCCGTAGAGATCGCGGATGAAGGTCAGCCGGCCGGCGGCGCTCGAATGAGTGCGCTCCGGCCGATAACCCGGATCGAGCCCGATCCCGCTGCAGCCGCTCCTCTCGCACAGCCCGACCAGGAACTCTCCCTTGCCACACCCGATCTCGAGCGCCGTCATGCCCGGCCCCAGACCAAACCTCTCGATCTGATCGTCCCAGACCTCATCGAGAAGGCGCAGGAACCGGGGCGAGAAGGCCTGGGTCTCCTCGTAAGCCGCCGAGTACCGGTTGAGCGCCGCATCGAACCTGACGTTACCGATGAACCCGCACCTGCGGCAGAAACCCAGCTCGATGTCTCCCCGCGGAAACGCCAGCGCCTCCTCCCTGGAGGAGAGCATCAGGCAGCTGTGCGCCGGCACGCCCTGCACGCGATAGAAGATCTGAACGTCGCTGCTGCCGCAGGCGTTGCAGGTGAAGGGAGTCTCTGCTCTAGACAACGACCGGCTCCGGAACGGGAACGATGAACCGGCCGCCCCGCCGCCGATACTCTGCCTGCTGCTCCATGATCTCCTCCTTGAAGTTCCACGGTAGAATCAGCAGATAGTCCGGCTGGGCCTCCAGGATGCGATCCGGCGATACGATCGGCAGCCGCACGCCCGGAATGTACCGCCCCTGCTTGTGGACGTTGCGGTCCGCCACGAATTCCAACATCCCGCGGCCCAGGCCGGCGAAGTTGAGGAGGATGGTTCCCTTGGCCGCCGCGCCGTAGCCCGCGATCCGCGCCCCGTCCCGCTGCAGCCGCGCGAGCAGCGCCACCAGTGCGCCGCGGATCCGGCCCACCCTTGCCGCGAATCCCGTGTAGTAGTCGAGCCGGTCGACGCCCGCCCGGTGCTCGGCGTCGAGGTGCTCCGCCACGGACCGGTCGGCCTGCTCCCGCTTGCCGACGAAGAGGCGCAGCGAGCCGCCGTGGATCCGCAGCGGCTCCACGCGATTCAGCGACAGTCCGTGCCGCTGAAAGAGCCGCGCCAGCGCCGTCACCGAGAAGTAGCAGAGATGCTCGTGGTAGATGGTGTCGAACTCGCCGTGGTCGATCAGCTCCTTCACGTGGGGAGCCTCGATCACCGCCACCCCGTCGTCCTTCAGCAGCGCGCCGATCCCGGCCACGAAGCCGTTGGTGTCGGCGACATGCGCGAGCACGTTGTTGGCGTGGATGACGTCGGCCAGCCGCCCCTCGGCGGCGAGCTGCGCCGCCAGATCGGGGCCGAAAAATGCCTGCAGCGTCTCGATGCCGCGCGCTCGCGCCGCCGCGACCGGCCCCGGCGCCGGATCGATGCCGAGCACCGGAATGCCCCGCGCGCGGTAGTACTGGAGCAGATAGCCGTCATTGCTCGCCAGCTCGACCACGAGCGAGCCGCCGTCGAGCCGCCGCTCCGCGATCCGCGCCGCGACATTGGCCGCCGAGTGTTGGAGCAGCGCGTCGGTAAACGAAGAGAAGTAGGGATAGTCCGCGCCGAAGAGCTGCTCCGGCGGTACCGTCTCCAGGATCTGCGCCAGCGCGCAATCCTGACAGAAGGCGACGTCCAGGGGATAGCGAGGCTCCTCCCTTGCCAGGTCATCCGCCGTCAGCAGGCCGTCCGACAGCGGCATGTTCCCGAGCGACAGGAAGACGCTCAGGCTCTCCCCTCCGCAACTTCGGCAGCGGCTCGTGCCGCACGAGCCGGTCATGCCGCGGAGCCCAGAGGCGCGGCTGCGGCCCGACGGCTTGCGCCGCGCCAGCGCAGCATCTCATCCAGGGCGCCCGCGGTCTGCAGCTCCCGGATGCGCTTCAGGCGGATGAACCGGGAGCTCAGGAATTCCTCCGCGCTGGTGCCGTGATGGCAAAAGGCCTCGTATACCTGCTCGATGCCTTTGCGCACCGTCCATTGGGGTCGGAACCCGGGCAGGCGCGAGCGGATCTTCTCGCAATCCACTCTGTAATTGCGCGCGTCGGGGCTGGCGTCGCCGGCGTATGTGACCTTGGAGCGCGGCACGGTCTGCGCGACCATCTCCGCCACCTCGCGAACGCGATAGTTCTCGGAGGTCATGCCGACATTGAAGGCTTCCTTGTGCACGAGCTCGCGCGGCGCTTCCAGGACGGCGACGAACGCTCGCGCGATGTCTTCGATGTGCACCAGGGGCCGCCATGGCATGCCGTCGCTCTTGATGAGCACGTCGCCGGTCGTAAAGGCGTAGCCCACCAGGTTGTTGACGACCAGATCGCCGCGCAGCCGGGACGACACCCCGAAGGCGGTGGCGCTGCGCAGGAAAGTCGGGCTGAACGAGTCGTCCGCGAGCTTCGCAACGTCACGCTCCACCCACACCTTGCTCTGCGCATAAGGGGTCACCGGGTTGAAGCCCGCGGTCTCATCCAGGAAGTCGTCCCCCGCCGCGCCGTAATTGCTGCAGGAAGAGGAGAATACGTAGCGGCTCACGCCCGCTTCTTTCGCGAGGCGCGCCAGGTTTACGGATGCCTCGTGATTGATGGCGTAGGTGGCGGCGGGCTCGAGGTCGCCCAGCGGATCGTTGGAGATGCCGGCGAGGTGCAGGACGGCGTCGAGGCCGCGGAGGTCGTCGGGCGCAACCTCGCGGATGTCCTTGCGCAGCACGGCGTGCGGCGCCGCCTCTTCGCTGGCGAACCCGCAGTCCTCATAGAGGAAGCTGTCGAGTCCCGTCACCTGATGCCCCCGATCGAGGAGCATCGGGAGCAATACGTGACCGATATAGCCATCGTGTCCGGTGAGAAGCACTCGCATGGGTGTCATGAAGGGTTTGCTCGCTTTTCGGTTACTTCCAGATCTTCCACGGTGCGTCGCCACCGGCCCACAGGCTCTCCAGGCGCACTTTGTCGCGCATGGTATCCATGCACTGCCAGAAGCCACTGTGCTGGTAGGCCATGAGCTGGCCGTCGCTCGCCAGCCGCTCGAGCGGCTCGCGCTCGAACAGGGTGTCATCGCCCTCGATGTAGTCGAAGACGCGCGGCTCGAGGACGAAGAACGCACCGTTGATCCACGCCTCCCCGGAGAGGGGCTTCTCGTCGAAGCGCGCGACGCGATCGCCATCCAACTCCAGGCGGCCGAAGCGCGCCGGGGGGCGCACTGCGGTGACCGTGGCGATTCGGCCGTGGCGGCGATGGAACTTCAGCAGATCCGCCAGGTTGATGTTGGAGACTCCATCCCCCCACGTCAGCATGAAGGTTCCCTCGCCGAGATGGACGCCGAGCCGCTTGATGCGTCCACCGGTGTTGGTTTTCTGGCCGGTGTCGATGAGGTCGACGATCCAGTCCTCGGCGTGCTCGCCGTTGCCGTTGCCGCGCCGCTCCACCCGGCCGGTCTTCAGCGACACCCGCAGGTCGGGCGCGAGCGAGCAGTAGTCCGCCATGTAACGCTTGATGCACTCGCCCTTGTAGCCGAGGGCGACGACGAATTCCTTAAAGCCGTAGGTCGAGTAATGCATCATGATGTGCCAGAGGATCGGCCGGCCGCCGATCTCGATCATGGGTTTCGGCCGCACCACCGTCTCTTCGGCGAGGCGCGAGCCGACACCGCCTGCGAGAATGCCTACTTTCATGCCATGCTACCTGCGGTGCCCATTCAGTATCCGATCGCTCTGTTCGTGGTTTGGCGCGGCCCGGGACGCGTGCGCGCCGGGGATGCTCTGCCTCGGCTACAGCTCGCAATTTGCGTGCCTGGTCGATTGGCTGCCGAGGCATGAGCCGCCTGCGCGTCCTGGCGGCGAACATGGCCGCCGTGATCACCGGCAAGGCGGCAACGGCCGTGGTGGGACTGGCGACGGTCGTGGCGCTGACGCGCCACCTGGGACCCACCGAGTACGGGTATTACCGGACGGTGCTCACCTATTCGGCGTTTGCCGCCGTGCTGGCCGACTCCGGGCTTTACATGGTGACGCTGCGCGAAATGTCGCAGGGCGGCGTCGATGCCGGCAGGGTGCTCGGCAACGCCCTGCCGTTGCGGTTGATCAGCACGGCGAGCGTTCTGCTCGCCGCGGCGGGGTTTGCCTGGCTCACTCCTTACGATCCGCCGGTCAAGTGGGGCACGCTGATCGGGGCGGCGATCTACACCTGTCTGCAGGCCAGCGACTTCATCATTGCCGCCTTCCAGAGCGTGCTCAAGCAGGCACGCAATGCGCTCGCCGAAGTCACGGGCGCCGTGGTCACCCTGGCCGGGGTGTCCGCCTTGATCTTCACCCATGCCGGGGCGCTGCCGATGCTCGGCGCGGCGCTGTTGGGTGCGGTGGTTGCGCTGGTGATCTCCCTCCGGCTGGCGCGGCGCCTGGTACCGTTTCGAATGAGCTGCGATCTGTCGCTCTGGCGGCGATACCTGATCGCGGGTCTGCCGCTCGCGGGCTCGCAGATCCTGGGGATGGCGATGCTGCGGGGCGACTCGCTGTTACTGTCGCTGTTTCAACCCGCGGCCGCAGTGGGGCTCTACGGCGTGCCGTCGAAGCTCTTCGAGGTCACGACTTCCGTGCCGTACCAACTCGCCGGGCTGATGATGCCCGCGCTCACCATGAGCGCCGCGAGCGATCGGGCGGAATTCTCGCGGCAACTCGGCAGGACGCTCGATGCGACTGCCGTGTACGGGGTGGCGGTCGTGATCGCCTTCGCGCCGTTCGCGGACCGCCTGCTGACGCTCATTTCCGGTGAGCGGTTTGCGGCGGGCGCGCCGGCGCTCATCGTGATCTCGTTCGCGATCGCGTTGGCGGGTCTCACGCACGTGCTGCGGTTCACTCTGGTGGCGTGTGGGAAGCCGCGCCTCGTGCTGTTTGCGGACGCGATCGCGTGCGCTTGCGCCTTTGCGGCGTACTTCGGGCTCATTCCGCGGTTCTCGCTGCTCGGCGCGGCCGCCGGCACGGTCGTCGCCGAAGCCAGTGCGCTGATTGCGATGACCGTGGCGCTGCGGCGCGCGGGACACAGCATTCCCTCGCTCATCAACCCCGCCAAGGCGGTGGTCGCCGGGGCGGTGGCGGCGTCGGTCATGAAGTACCTGGCCGACTTCGGCACTCCATGGTTGTTGGCGCTCGCCGTGGGCGGCGCATTGTATCTGGCCCTGGTGGTGCTGACGCGCGCGATCCCGAGAGAGCTCCTTCATGTAATATCGGGCACGGTACGCAAGAGCGGAGTGAGGCATGGGTAGACTGAGGGGATTGCGCCGGATGTCGCTGGCAGCGGGCATGGCGGGCTGCCTCGCCGGCTGCGCGGGGGTCACGGTCGGCCACCCGACTGCGGTTCCGGGCAGCGGGCCTCACGGGATGCCGCAGCCGACGGCCACGCAGATCGCGGTCGGTGCCAACCCCGCGCCGCCGGCACCGCGGATGAATCCCTTCGTGGCGCAGCTGAAGCGGCCGGGCGGAGCCGGCGGCGAGAATCCCTACGCCTGGCTGGAGCAGGTGCACTCGAGCCGCACCCGGCACTGGATCTTCGTGGAGAACCGGGCCACTCGAGAAGCGATGGCCGCCCTGCCGGGCCGCGCGTGGATCCGCAAGCGCCTCGCGCAATTCGAGGCGGGCGGCGGGAGGGCTGTTGCCGGCGACATCGTGGTGGAGCGCGTCCAGTATCTGACTCCGGACGGCAGCCGGCTGCCGATGGAGATCGCCCATCGGCGCGATTCAATCCGGGACGGCAACCAACCGACGCTGCTCACGGTCTACCATCCCACCGGCAAGCCTCCCGCGCCGCTCCTGCGGCCGTTCGTGTTGGTATGGTTGGAGATGGGCGGCGTGTACGCGCGCGCCGAGGTGCGCAACGGACTCACTCCGGTGGCGGCCGCGGGCAACCCGCCCAGGATGCCCGACCGGGCCATCGCGCTGAGCGACCTCTATGCCGCCGGGCAGTCGCTGATCGATCGCCACTACACCCGGCACGAGCGGCTCGGCATCTACGGCCGCGGTTTCGCGGGATTGATGGCGGGCGCGGCGATCACCGGGAGGCCCGACTTCTTCGGGCTCGCGCTGCCGACCGGCGCCTGGGTGCAGTACCGGCAGATCTCCTCGGGCAACTGCTATCCGCCAACGCTCATCGTGACCGCCGAGGACAACGGGACCGTCCGGCCATGGCGGGGCTATGAGCTCGCGGCGGTGCTGCAGGCGCAGCAGCTCTGCCGGCATCCGATCCTGATCCGGATCGATGGCGATGAGGGGCGGGGGGAGCCGGCAGCGCAGCGGCGGCAGGCCGCAGCGGATCAGCTCGCGTTCGCGGCGAAGTGGCTGGGGGCCCAGCCGCCGGGGCAGACTCCCTAGCCTCGGCCCTCAGCCCCACGGAAACCGAGGCTCAGCTGGCAGCTACGAGTGCCTATGCGGCGGCTCATCTGGCCGCCCTGGGGCCTCATGCGCCGCCTCATCCGCCGCCGGCTCGCCCGCAATGGCGTGCTTCTCGGTCAGCCAGGCGCCGAGGTCGATGAGCCGGCAGCGCTCGCTGCAGAAGGGCCGGAAAGGGGACTGGGACCAGTCGATCTCGCGCTGGCAGGTGGGGCACTTGACGCGCTGGCCGGCCATCACGTGCAGGTGGTGAGGAGGAACTGCACGTCCGAAACGGCCTGCACGGGCCGCTCCGCGACCCCCTTCCAGCTGAGGAACCGCACGTTGCAGCGGTGATGGCTGCCGCTCACCTCAGGGTAGAGGCCCGTCGAGGCGGGCAGCGCGATGCGCAGGAGCTGCAGCGGATTCTCGCGATCGAAGGTGATGGCGAAGTTGCCGCCCTGGGCGGTCTCCTGCCGCGTGCGGCCGTTCTGGCGCGTCAGCCAGATGAGCTCAGAGACGGTATCGCACAGCGGGCGCAGGATCGTGAGCCAGTGGTTGAAGGCTTTCGCCCGGGCCTCATCCGGCTGCGACAGCCAGTAGAGATAGTCGGGCAGGTCGAACTCGCACGTGCCGCCGGGGATGCTGCTGCGGTGCTTGATGGCGTTGAGGAAATCCGAGTCCTTGAGCGGCTGCAGGTTCGCGATGCCCGCGTTCAGCAGGTCCGCGCGCAGGCGGGTAAGGTTCGCGATCAGCGACTTCAGCCGGTTCGTGTCGACGCCGGGGTTCGACTGGAACTCCCCCAGCAGGGTGAGCTGGCGCTCCAGATCCTTCAGGGCGTCCGAGCGCACGTCACTGCGCGAGATGATGGCCAGGATGTCGATGAGGCTGGTGACCGCCGCGCGAGTGCCCCACTGGCTCCCCGCCTCGTTGTGGTAGAGCGCCTGGCTGTAGAGGAAGTCGAGCCTGAGGAAAGTGCGCATCCGCTCATTGAGCGGCTGCTCGAAGATCAGCGTGCGGTCGCTCTCGAGGGCGGCAGGCGTGTCTTGCGGAGGCGCGGCGGCCTCGGGGGCGTCGGTCGTCATAGCGACCTATTGTGCTCGACATCCGCGGCGGACGTAAACGGGCGGAGGGCTCGTGCCCGTCCTCAGTCTAGGGGAGCCTCGAGGAGAGCCTCGGCCGGGGTGACGGATACGTCTTCTCGAGCCTCGAAGCGGCGCGAGCCCTGATAGGCAATGAGGCCTCGATGAATCACGCCTTCATCGATGCCGCGCTGCAGATTCGCCGCGTCACGGGCCTCGATGGCGACGCCGGCCTTGAACTCAATGCCGATTCGCTCGGTGCCGCGGTCGATGATCAGATCGATCTCGGCCCCGGCATGCGTGCGGTAAAAGTAGAGGCGGCTGCCGGGGTGGTGAGTCTCTTCGAGCGCCGCGATCTGCTGGATCATGAAGCCTTCGAAGCTGTTGCCTCGTGCCGGTGAGGCGAGGAGCGCGTCCGGCGTCGCGATGCCGAGGAGGTGATGCAGCAAGCCGCTGTCGCGCAGATAGACCTTGGGCGACTTGACCAGGCGCTTGCCCAGATTGGCGTGATAGGGCTCGAGACGCCGTACGATGAAATAGCCGGCGAAGAGATCGAGTGCGCTCTGTATGGTGTGATAGTTGCAGCCGAGCGATCTCCCGAGATCGGAATGATTCAGCAGGCCGCCGTGTTGGTGGGCGAGCATGGTGAGCAGGCGCCGGATGTCCGCCGCCGAGAGGCTGAGCTGATGGCGCGCAATATCGCGCTCGATGAACGAGCGGATATAGGACTCCTGCCAGTTGCGCCAGTGCTCGACACCCTTGGCGAGGAAGGCGTCCGGATAGCCGCCGCGCAGCCACAATGCCTCGAGATTGGCGCCACGACGGCCGGCGACCTCACTATAGAGGAATGGTGTCAGCTCCAGAATGCCGATGCGGCCGGCCAAGCTCTCGGAGATGCTCTTCACGAGCACCGGACTCACAGAGCCGAGAAGGTAGTACTGACCCGACTTGTGTCTGGCCTCATCGATGATGGCGCGTAGCACCGGAAAGATCGCAGGCAGTGCCTGCGCCTCATCGAGGATGAGCGGGCCCTTCAGTCGCTGCAGCGCGTACTCCGCATCGCTCTCGAAGACCTGACTGTCGGAGGGGCGCTCGAGGTCGAAATACTTGGCAGCGACGAAATGCCGCACGAGCGTCGTCTTCCCGCATTGACGGGGCCCGAGCAGCAGGATCGCAGGGAACTGGCGGGCGAGCTGCTTCAGCCTGGGTTCGAGATTGCGGCGAATCACGCCTTGAAATATAGAAGTCTGGATTCTAAATTTCAAGGTGCGCGGGAGTGGCTCTGGTGCCAAAATTCGGCACCAAAGGTGCTTTGGTGCGAAAAATCCCTCAGCGCCGCACAAAAAAAGGGGGGGGCGCTCTCGCCCGCAGGTGGACCTAGGAGCGCGCTCTCGCGGCCTTGGCGGTAATCGAGGCTCCACCGGCCCCGGAATGTCCCGCAAGCTCCAGATAGCGCGCGTGCAGCGCCGAGACCTGATCGCGCACGGCGCTGAGATCACCCTCGTTCTGGATGACATCGTGCGCCACCTTGAGCCGCGCGGCGCGCGAGGTCTGCGCATTGAGGATGGCGCGGGCCTGCTCGACGGTGGAGCCGTCTCTCGCCTGCAGGCGGCGGATCTGCAGCTCTTCGCCGCAGTCGACCACGAGCACGCGGTCGAAATGAGACGCGAGATTCTTCTCCACGAGCAGCGGAATGATCAGGATCTGGTACGGGCCGCCGGCGGCCGCCGACCAGGCCTGCACCGCCGTGCCGATCGCGGGATGCGTCAGCGCCTCGAGGTCGGCGCGAGCCTTCGGATCGGAGAAGACGATCTCGCGCAGCTTCGGGCGGTCGAGATGGCCGTCAGGGGTCAGGATGGCCTGGCCGAAGCGCTCCACCAGCCGCTCGAGCGGCGGCTGTCCAGGCTCCACCACCTCGCGCGCGACCTGATCGGTGTCGATGATCGGCACGCCGAGGGCGCCAAAGAATTTCGCCACCGTGGATTTGCCACTGGCGATGCCCCCGGTCAGCCCGACCCTGTAAACGCGCTGCGCGCTGGTCTTAACGGAGCTCACGAGGCCCGAACTCCGTACGAGTGCGGCGCGCGGACGCGCCGGAAAGCATGTGCATGTTCATCTCGCAAACAGACCTAGATAGTCCGTCACCAGCTCCCGGCCGAAGATCAGCATCAGCCATCCCGCGGCGGCGAGGAACGGCCCGAAGGCAATGTGGGTCGAGCGATCCTGTCCGCGGACGGCCAGAAGCACCACGCCCGTCACGGCACCGACGGCCGCCGCAATCAGCACCGTCGGCAGCAGCATCTGCCAGCCGAGCCAGGCGCCTAGCGCCGCCAGAAGCTTGAAGTCACCGTACCCCATCCCTTCCTTGGCGGTGAGCAGACGGTAGAGATGATAGACGCTCCAGAGGCAGAGGTAACCTGCGATCGCTCCGATGATGCTGGAACGCATATCGACGGGCACCGGCGCGCCGGCCGGCGCGGGGGCGAAGAGGCTGAGCAGAAGGCCCAGCCAAAGGAGCGGCAGCGTGAGGTTGTCGGGCAGGAACTGGGTATCGATGTCGATGAAGGCGAGGGCGACCAGGAACCAGGTGAGCACCAGGCCCGCCGCGGCCGGCCAGGTGAAGCCGAGCTTCCAGGCGACGGCCGCGGAGAGGATGCCGGTAAGCGCTTCGACGATGGGGTAGCGGATGGTGATGTGGACGCCGCACTTGGCGCAGCGGCCGCCCAGGAAGATGTAGCTCAGCACCGGGACGTTCTGCAGGGCCGTGATCGGGGCTTTGCAGGCGGGGCAGGCGGAGCGGGGAACGATGAGGTTGTAGCGCTCTTTTGGGGGCGCATCCACCGGAATCGTCGCTGCGTGATCCGGGTGCACGACCTCCTCATACTCCTCGCGCCACTGCCGTTCCATGATGATGGGAACGCGGTGGATGACTACGTTGAGGAAGCTGCCGACGATGAGGCCGAGCACCAGGCAGGCGCCGATGTAGAGGCCGGGAGAGGAGGCGAGGAGGGTCGCGATGGACATGTGTGTTGTGACGTCAGGTGCTCAAACGAAACGCCGCGCGGGGCGCGGCGTTTCGGCGATCCT
>DATNEU010000025.1:0-107936 GCA_035552895.1 Steroidobacteraceae bacterium | reverse complement strand
CAGCTCATCGGCTACGGCCTGGTCGTGGGCCTCGACGGCACCGGCGACCAGACCAGCCAGACTCCGTTCACCATTCAGAGCATCGAGAACATGCTGGCGAAGTTCGGCGTCACCGTGCCCGCCAATACCAATCCGATGCTGAAGAACGTCGCGGCGGTGACGGTGCACGCGACGCTGCCGCCCTTTTCCAAGCCTGGGCAGACGATCGACGTCACCGTATCCTCGATCGGTAACGCCACGAGCCTCAGGGGCGGCAGCCTCATCATGTCGCCGCTGCGGGGCGCCGACGGCCAGGTGTACGCCATGGCGCAGGGAAGCGTTCTCGTCAGCGGATTCGGCGTGGAGGGCAAGGACGGCTCGAGCATCACGGTCAACATCCCGAGCAGCGGACGGATCCCGAATGGAGCGACGGTCGAGCAGGCGGTGCCCAGCAACTTCGACAGCAGTCCGTTCGTCACCCTGAACCTGAATACGCCCGACTTCACCACCGCGGCACGCCTGACCGAGGCGATCAACAAGCTTCTCGGCGCCGGCACCGCCGCGGCGGTCGATGCGGTATCGGTGCGCGTGCGCGCCCCGCAGGACCCGAGCCAGCGCATCGCCTACGTCTCGACGCTCGAGACGCTGAACGTCGATCCGGCCTCGCCGCCCGCGCGTGTCATCATCAATTCCCGCACGGGCACGGTCGTGATCAGCTCCGAGGTCCGTGTCATGGCGGCCGCCGTGGCGAGCGGCTCCCTCACCGTCACGATCACCGAGCGCCAGGACGTCAGTCAGCCGGGCGCCTTCAGCAACGGCACCACGACCGTCACGCCGCGCAGCGCGATCGACGTGAAGCAGGACAAGGCTCACATGTTCCAATTTCCCGCCGGCGTCAATTTGAATGAGATCGTGCGCGCGGTGAATTCGGTCGGCGCCGCGCCCGGAGACCTGGTCGCGATCCTGGAGGCTTTGAAGGAGGCCGGGGCGCTGCGCGCCCAGCTGATCGTCATATGACGCTGCCGACCCTGCCGCCGCTCGCCGATTCCAGCCAGCTCGTCGACGCGGGAAACCTCGCCGCACTGAAGCAGGCGGCCGCGAAGAACAGCCCCCAGGCGTTGCGCGCGGCCGCGAAGCAGTTCGAGAGCCTGTTCGTCAGCATGGTGCTGAAGAGCATGCAGCAGGCGAACTTCAAGGATCCGCTCTTCGGCTCGGATCAGGGCGATCTCTATCAGGAGATGTACGACGATCAGATGGCCGGCGAGATCACCAAGGGCAAGGGGCTCGGGCTCGCGGACATGCTGGTGCAGCAGTTGGCTCGGGAGGGCGCAGACGGAGCGAGCCCCTCGAGCAGTGCCCAGCCCGCGAGCGGGACGGCTCGAGCCGCGATCGGACGCTCCACGACGAGCAGCTCAGCCACGGCAAACGCTGCATCGGCGACAGTCGCAACAGCATCAACGCACACGGCAGCGAGCGACCGCTCGCCGACCGCTTGCGCAACGAGCGCCCAGCAAGCCAGCTTCGCGCGCGCTCTCTGGCCGGATGCCCAGCAGGCGGCCCGCCAGCTCGGCGTCAGCCCGGTCACCCTGCTCGCTCAGGCTGCTCTCGAGACGGACTGGGGCCGCAACATGCCGCAGGACGCGCGCGGCGGAGCCAGCAACAATCTCTTCGGTATCAAGGCCACGCCCGCGTGGGGCGGAGCGGCGGTCGAGAGCAGCACCCTGGAATACAGCGGCGGCACCGCGAGCGCGGTGAAGGCGCAATTCCGCTCCTACGGCTCCACGAGCCGGTGCTTCCAGGATTATGTCGCGCTGCTCAGCGACAATCCCCGCTACGCGGCGGCCCTCGGGACCGGCAGCGACGTGCAGGCGTTCGGCACGGCCCTGCAGCAGGGAGGCTATGCGACCGATCCGGCTTATGCCAGCAAACTGAGCGCCGTGGCCGGCACGCTCACCCATGCCCTAAAGTTCGCCGCCGATCAGCCGACAACTGCCGGCAGCGGCACGCTGCAAAGGCGATAACGGATGGCCGATCTCCTCTCCAATGCCGTCTCCGGGCTGCTTGCCTTCCAGCAGGCGCTCGACGTCACGAGCAACAACATCGCGAACGCCTCGACGCCGGGATACAGCGTCGAGAACGCCAATCTGGCCGAGGCGCTCGGCCAGCAGACCGGCTCGGGTTACGTCGGCAGCGGCGTGGATGTCCAGAGCATCACGCGCACTTACAATGAGTTCCTGGCGCAGCAGGTGCGCAGCTCCCAGGCGAGCTATTCGAGCTCCAATGCGCTCGCGACGCAGGCCGCGCAGATCGACAACCTGCTGAGCGACTCGAGCAGCGGGCTCACCGCGACCCTGCAGAGCTTCGTCAATTCGCTGCAGAGCGTCGCCAGCGCCCCGAGCTCGAGCGCGGCCCGCCAGGCCCTGCTCAGCCAGGCGCAGGCGCTCGCGCAGCAGCTCACCTCCTACGACTCGCAGATCTCGCAGTTCGGCTCGCAGCTCGAATCGCAGTTGAGCGTCGACGTGTCGCAGATCAACACGATCACCGCCAACATCGCCTCGCTCAATCAGCAGATCGCCACCGGGTCGAGCGCCGGGCAGACGCCGAATCAGCTCATGGACCAGCGCGACCAGCTCATCACGCAGTTGAGCCAGTACGTGTCCGTCCAGACCAACACCGAGACGAACGGCGAGGTGGACGTCTATGTCGGCAGCGGGCAGGCGCTGGTCACCGGCGCCACGGCCTCGAAACTGACCACCATCGCCGGCGCCTACGACTCCTCGCAGCTCGACATCGGGCTCGTAGGCGGCGGCGGCTCCACGGCGGACATCACTACCGAGATCGCCGGCGGCGAGCTCGGCGGCCTGCTCAGCGCCCGCAGCCAGGTGCTCGATCCGGCGCGCAACGCCATCGGCCAGGTGAGCGTCGCCGTGGCCGCCATCGTCAACCAGCAGCAGCAGTCCGGCATGGATCTCACCGGCGCCCAGGGCCAGCCGATGTTCTCGGTCGGCGGCGTGCAGGTCCTGCCGGACTCCGGCAACACCGGCAGCGCCTCGCTGACCGTCACCCGCGGGTCCTTGAGCGCCCTGACCACGGACGACTACCGGCTGCAGTACTCGGCCGGCGCCTGGCAGCTCACGGATGTCACCACGGGCCAGTCGGTCGCGATGACCGGCAACGGCTCGAACGCAACTCCGTTTCAGGCGGCGGGACTTTCCATCGTCACGGGCGGCACGCCCGCGGCCGGCGACAGCTTCCTGATTCAGCCTACCGCTGCGGCCACGGCCGGATTCGGGGTGGAGCTGACGAGCCCGTCGCAGATCGCCGCCGCCTCGCTGGTGCAGGGCACCGCAGCCTCGGCGAACACAGGCACCGGCGCGGTAACTTCCGCCAGCGTCACGGACCCGGCTGCGTGGGCAGCGGGCGGCGGTTCGCTGACCGTCAGCTTCACCGGCGCGAGCTCGTACACGGTCACGGACGGCAACGGGAACACCACGACGGGGACGTACACGAGCGGCAGCCCCATCACCTTCGACGGCGCCCAGCTCACCCTCACCGGCTCGCCGGCAAGCGGCGACACGTTCACGGTCGGCCCGAACAACCCGGCGAACACCGGCGACAACAGCAACCTCCTCGCCATGGCCAGCGCGTTGTCGGCGGCCGCACTGAACGGCGGCACCAGCTCGGTCACCGGGGCCGCCAACACCCTGGTCACCCGGGTCGGCCTGATCACGCAGCAGGCCCAGGGCAACGCCACAGCGCAGCAGACCGCGCATCAGGACGCGACCACGGCTTTGAACAACGTCTCCGGGGTCAACCTCGACCAGCAGGCGGCGAGCATGCTGCAGTTCCAACAGGCTTATCAGGCGATGGCGCAGATGATCCAGGCCTCGCAGCAAATGTTCACGTCCCTCATCAGCGCCATCGGCAACGGGTGACCGCCGTGTCCATCTCAACCCTCACCTTCCGGACCAACGCGCTCGATTCGATGGAGTCGCTCGAGACCGCCATCTCGGCGACCCAGGAGCAGCTCTCGACCGGCAAGAGCTTCCAGAGCGCGGCGGGCAATCCGACCGGAATGGCCGAGGTCAATCAGCTCGACATGGAGCTGTCGGCCTCCGGGCAATACGTCAAGAACGGCACCCTCGCCGGTGCCAACCTCAATCTCGAGACCCAGGCGCTCAGCGACGCCACGAACCTCCTGCAGAGCGCCCGCGATCTCGCGGTCGAAGCCAACAACGCGGCTCTCTCGGCCACGCAGCGGCAGGACATCGCCACCCAGCTCGATCAGCAGCTGCAGCAGCTCGTGGCGATCGGCAACCGCACCGACGGCAGCGGCAACTACCTCTTCGGCGGTTATGCCTCGAGCACGCAGCCGTTCATCCAGAACGGCAATTCGGTCAGCTACGTGGGCGCCGATCAGGTGAGCCAGGTCCAGATCAGCGCCAATCAGCGGATCTCCTCCGGCGACACCGGCAGCTCGGTGTTCATGAGCGTGCCCGCGGGCAACGGCACGTTCACCACTGCAGTCGGCGCCTCGAACACCGGCACCGCCTCGATCGGCCCCGGGACCGTGACGAATCCCTCACAGTGGGTGCCGGACACCTATGCGATCACCTTCACGGACGCCACCGACTACACGGTCACGGACCAAAAGACCGGCGCCACCGTGACATCCGGCACTTACGACGCCACCACCGGCGGCACGATCTCCTTCAATGGGATCCAGGTCACATTGAGCGGCAGTCCCGCGGCCAACGACACGTTCACCGTCGCCCCGGCAGGCCAATCGAGCGCATTTGCCACCCTCTCCGGCCTGATCACGACGCTGAATTCGACCTCGCTCAACGCCGGGCAGACCGCGACCCAGATCGGCCAGGCCATCGAGCAGATCGACGGCGCGCTCAACACCCTCAGCAACGTCTCCGCGTCGGTCGGCGCGCGTAGCGACGCTGTGACGGCTTCGCAATCGACCGCTCAGAGCCAGCAGACCCAGCTCCAGACCTCGGTCTCGAGCATCACCGATACCGATTACGCCGCGGCCACGACCCAATTGAGCAGCGAGGAAGTGGCCCTGCAGGCCGCCGAGGAGTCTTATGCCTCGCTCTCCAAGCTCTCGCTGTTCAATTATGTCTCCTGAGCCGCAATTCCCGGCCGCGCCCCCTGTGACCCGTTCGGCACTTTTCTCCTCTCCGCCCCGAGGCATTCAAGTTCCCTCCCGACGCACCGATAACCTGCCTGACCGGAGACGGGCGACCGCCTCCCCCCAGACAGCGCGACGGACGGGTGTCCGGCGCCTGAAACTTCAGGAGTCTTGACACATGTCACTCGTCCTAAACACGAACATTGATGCGCTCGTCGCGCAGAACAGTCTGACATCGTCGGGCAGCCAGCTGGCCAGCGCCCTGCAGCAGCTCTCTTCCGGCCTGCGCATCAATACCGCCGCCGACGACGCGGCCGGCTATGCGATCGCCCAGGGCATGACCTCGCAGATCAACGGCCTCAACCAGGCCGCCCAGAACGCGAACGACGGCGTGTCGCTCGCCCAGACCGCCTCGGGCGCGATGCAGGAGATCACCAATGACCTGCAGTCGATGCGCGATCTCGCCGTCGAGTCGCTGAACGCATCCAACAGCGCCCAGGACCGCACGGACCTCAACGCGCAGTTTTCGCAGCTGACGAACGACATCAACAGCGTCGCCTCGCAGACCCAGTTCAACGGCGTGAACCTTCTCGACGGCACGTTCCAGGGCGCGACCTTCCAGGTCGGTGCCAATGCCGGTCAGTCGATCACGATCGGCGCGATCTCCAGCGCGAGCTCGGGCGCCATCGGCAACTACTACACGGGCGTGACCACTGCCGCCACCGCGTCGGTGAACCTCGCGTCCGGCTCGACGTACGCCAGCACCGCCGCCTCGACGGCCGGCGTGTATAGCGCCACCGGTCTTTCCGGCTCTGCCGACCTCAACACGGCTGTGGACGGATCATCCGTGACGCTGAGCGTCAACGTCGATGGAACCTCCTACACGACCAACTCCATCTCGCTCACCGGAACCGCCGCGACCGACCTCAAGAGCATCGCCGCCGGGATCAACCAGGCGCTGAGCTCCGCCGGCGGTATCGTCGCCACGGTCAACAGCAACGGCACGGGCATCACTCTGAGCGGCACCGCCGCGGCGGGTGACGGCCATATCGTGAGCTTCTCCGTTGCAAGTGCCACGGATGCGTCGGGCAACGACATCGCCGCCGCGAAGAACAACGCCGGCTTGCTGACAGACCTCGGAGTAGACAGCAACGACGTGATCGGAAACTACACATCGGGTGGGACCACCACGACCGCCACGACGAATTACCTGAGCGGGCTCAACGTCAAGACGGTCGATAACTCCAATCTCACCCTGATATCCATCGACAACGCGCTGCAGCAGCTTGCGACCAGCAGCGCGGGCCTCGGTGCGTATCAGAACCGGTTCCAGGCGGCCATCACGGGTTTGAACACGGATGCGACCAACCTCAGCGCCGCCAAGAGCGGAATCGTGGACGCCGACTACGCCCAGGCGACCTCGAACCTCTCGAAGGCGCAGATCCTGCAGCAGGCGAGCACGGCGATGGTGGCGCAGGCCAATACCATCCCGCAGAACATTCTCACGCTGCTGCAGAAGCTGCCGTAAGGAGGGCCGCTGAGCAGGACGATTCAGCAAGTGAAGACGGTCTCGAGGGTGGGCGCCGCAAGGCCCCGCCCTCGAGGCGTTCCGCAGCCGGAGTAAGCGAATGTCGAGCAGCTCTATCGTATCGGTGGCGAGCAATACCAGCGCAGGCGCGGCCGGAGGATCGGTCATCAACGTGTCGAGCCTGGTATCGCAGCTCGTGGCCGCGACGCAGGGCCCGCAGCAATCCCTCATCACCAGCAAGACGCAGGCGGTTACGGCTCAGATCTCGTCGGTGGGAACGCTGAAGAGCGCCCTGACGACTTTCCAGTCCTCGCTCGCGGCGCTCGATACCCCGAGCGCATTCGGCGCCGAGACTGCCACCAGCAGCGACCCGACGGCCTTCACGGCCACCGCGGATTCCAGTGCGACGCTCGGCAGCTACGGCGTCTCGATCACACAGCTTGCGCAGGCGGAGCAGCTCGTCTCCAAAGCCTTCGCGGGCGGCAGCTCCGCGACCGTCGGCACGGGCACGCTGCAACTGACCCTCGGAGCCTCGAGCTTCTCGCTCACGATCGACAGCAGCAACGACACGGTGGCCGGTATCGCCGCCGCGATCAATGCGGCGAGCGGCAACCCGGGAATCGAAGCGAGCGTGGTCACCGGCTCGGACGGCGCGCATCTCGTCCTCAGCTCTTCGTTGACCGGCAAAACCAATACCATCCAGGTCGCCGAGACGGATAGCGGCAGCGCCCTCGCGTCGGTGACGTACAGCAGCACCAACACCGGGAACTACACTCAGGAAGCCGTCGGGCAGGATGCGCAATTCAGCATCGCAGGCGTTCCTTACACCAGCGCAAGCAATACGGTGACCGGAGCGCTGAGCGGCATTACGCTCAATCTCCTGACCACGACGAGCGCGGCCACGCTTTCCGTCTCAACGGACAACACGACGGTCGAGGGAAATATCCAGTCCCTCGTCTCGGCCTATAATGCCCTGCAGACGACGTTCAGCTCCCTCGGCAGCTTTGACGCGACGACGGGTAAGGCGGCCCCGATGATGGGCGACGCCATGCTGTCCAGCATCCAGAGCCAGGTCCGCTCAGCCCTGTACAGCCTGGTGAACACGGGCTCCTCGACGTATGACTCGCTGGCGAGCATCGGCATCACGACGAACAGCGACGGCACGCTGAGCGTCAACAGCACGACCCTTTCATCGGCGCTGTCGTCCGACTTCAGCGCGGTCAGCCAGCTCTTCAGCGGATCGAGCGGCGTCGCCACGGCGCTGAACACTCAGATCAATTCCGACCTCGTTGCGGGCGGCCCGATCGACTCGCGCAGCAAGACGCTCGTTCAGCAGGAGAACGCGCTCACGCAGCAGAGCAATCAGCTCCAGCAGCAGATGAACGCGCTCTCGGCCAGCCTGACCCAGCAGTATTCGGCCCTCAACACCCTGCTCTCTTCGCTCCAAAGCACCTCCTCCTACCTGACTCAGGCGTTCGCCAGCCTGCCGCAGGTACAGAGCACCCAGTCCGCCTGAGCCGCGGGGCCGCTCAAGTTCCGGGCGGTGAGGCCGCTATCTGCGGTATCGGGAATCGACGGAGTGTTGCCTCGTGGGCCTTTATTCGCCGCAATCGAAGCTTGCAGCTTACCGCAGCATCAGCGCGCACGGCGCCGTGGCGGACGCCGATCCGCACGCGCTCGTTCTCACCCTGTTCGATGCGACCCTCGAGCGGATCGCCGCGGCGCGCGCCTGCATCGAGCGGCATGAGACCCGGCGCATGGCGGGCCTGTTACACAGCGCGGTCATTCTGGTCGCCGAGCTGCGCGGGAGCCTCGACCTGGAAAGAGGAGGCTCGCTGGCTCGGAATCTCAGCGATCTGTATGAGTACGTGACCCGCCGGCTGATTCAGGCGAATTCGAGCAGCGACCCCGCGGCAATCGCCGAGGTGTCGAGCCTGCTCGGCGAGATCCGCAGCGCCTGGGTGGCGATCGGGCCGCAGGTGAGGAAAGCCGGCCCGCAGGCCGCCACCGCGGCCTGAAGCGACCTTCCAGGGGCGGGAGGGGCGCAAACCGCCCGCCGTTGGCGGCGAAATGCGACATATTTCGCTGCGATTCCTGCGCCGTCCTGCCAAGGTTGCGGGATGAGCAGACGCCACGCACGGGCCGTGTTCAGGCCGCATTCCCCGGTTCGATCGCCCGCCGTGGCGGCCGGATCCCAGGCGGCCGCCAGGACTCTTCAGCAGGCCTGGGCGCTGTATGCCAAGGGGACGGCGGGAGAGGCGGAAGCTCTCTGCCGCTCGATCCTGCTCGAGCGGACCGAGGACCCGGGCGCCATGGCGCTGCTCGGGATCATTCTGGCCCAGTCCGGGCGGGCGAAGGAAGCGGCGGTCCTCCTCGAGCGGTTGGTCACGGCGACTCCAGGGGACGCAACGGCCCACAACAACTACGGCAACGTCCTCAGGTCCCTCGGAAGATATGGCAAGGCGCTGAGCTGCTACGAGCGCGCGATCGCGATACAGGCGGACTATGCCGACGCCCATTACAACCGCGGCATCACGCTGCACGATCTACGCCGGCACGAGGCAGCCCTGGCGAGCTATGACCGGGCGGCGCAACTGCGACCCGATCATGCCTCCACCTGGAACAACCGCGGGGCAACTCTGCGCGCTCTCGGGCGCACCGCAGAAGCCCTCGAGAGCTACGATCGCGCCCTTGCGCTCCGAGCCGACCACGCCGAGGCGCACAACAACCGCGGCGTCGCGCTGCAGGAGCTCGGGCGCACGCAAGAGGCGCTCGGCAGCTACCAGAGCGCGGTCACCCTCAGGCCGAATTACGCCGAGGCATATAACAACCTCGGCGTGACGCTGCAGAAGCTCGAGCGCCGCGACGAGGCGTTGGCAAGCTACGATCGCGCGCTGGCCCTCAACGCCGACTACGCCGAGGCGCACAACGGCCGGGGCGTCGTCCTCAAGGAGCTCGAGCGCTTCGAGGAAGCGCTGGCGAGCTACGAGCGCGCCCTTGCCATCAAGCCCGATTGCGCCGAGGCTTACTGCAATCGCGGCGGCGCGCTGCGCGCGCTCAAGCGCTACCCGGAAGCGCTCGCCAGTTTCAGGCGGGCCCTCGAGATGGATCCTGGTTGTGTCGACGCGCTCATCAGCCAGGGGGCCGTCTTCGTCGACCTCAAGAGCTTCGAGGAAGCGCTGGCGAGCTACGAGCGTGCGCTCACGCTGAGAAAGGACATAGGCAGCTACGCGTCGCAGGGCGCGGTGCTCTACGAGCTGAAGCGCCCCGAGGAAGCCATCGAGAGCTATCGCTGCGCCCTTGCCCTCGATCCGGGCGCCAGCTTCATCCCGGGAATCCTGCAACATCTGAAGATGCAGATTTGCGACTGGACCGACTTCGACAGCGCAGCGGCGGCCATCGCCTCGGGCATCGAGGACGGCCGGCCGGTGATCAGGCCCTTCAACGTGCTCTCGCTCACCGACAACCCGGCGCTGCACCGCAAAGCAAGCGAGATTGCCGCGCGGACGGAATACGCGCCGCGGCGGACTCTGCCGCCGCTCGCGCGCCATGGGCGCCATGAGCGGATTCGCGTCGGCTATTTCTCGGCCGATCTGCACAATCACGCCGTCACGGTGCTCACCGCGGAGCTGTTCGAGACCCATGACCGCTCGCGATTCGAGACCATCGCCTTCTCCTTGGGCGCGAACGTCCGGGATGAGACCCGCACGCGGATCGAGCCGGCGTTCGACCGCTTTCTGTGGGTGGGTGACCGGTCCGATCACGAGATCGCCGAGTTGTCGCGGCAGCTCGAGATCGACATCGCCGTGGACCTCGGCGGCTATACCGGTGACGCCCGGCCGCGCATCATGGCGCTGCGGGCCGCACCCATCCAGGTGAGCTATCTCGGCTACCTCGGCACGATGGGCGGTGACTTCATGGACTATCTCATCGCCGACTCGATCATCGTTCCGCGGCAGGCGCGCGCGGCTTACGCGGAGAAGATCGCGTATCTTCCGAGCTACCAGGCCAACGACACGAAGCGGCCCGTTGCCGACAAGGTATTCACGCGCGCCGAGCTTGGCCTGCCGCCCGAGGGGTTCGTGTTCTGCTGCTGCAATGCCAGCTACAAGATCACGCCGGAAGTGTTTACGAGCTGGATGCGGATACTGGCCGCGGTGCCGGGTAGCGTGCTCTTCCTCGTTGGCGGAAGCCCGATCATGGAGCAGAACCTGCGCCGCGAGGCGCAGCAGCGCGGGGTATCGCCGCAACGACTCGTATTCGGCGGCAGGGTGGCCACCGGGGCGTACCTGGCGCGGTACCGCACGGCCGATCTGTTCCTGGACACATCGCCTTATAACGCCGGCACGACAGCCAGCGATGCACTGTGGGTCGGCCTGCCGGTGCTGACGTGTATCGGCAAGTCCTTTGCCGCGCGGGTCGCCGCCAGCGTGCTCACCAGCGCCGGCCTCCCTGAGCTCGTCGCGAACGATCGCGCCGAGTACGAGCAGCTGGCAATCGAGCTGGCCACGCGGCCCGGGCGGCTCGCCGCCATCCGGGACAGGCTGGCGGACAACCGCTCGACCTGCGCGCTCTTCGACACCCGCAAGCTCACCGGAAGTATCGAGGGGCTCTACTCCCGGATGTACGAGCGGCACCTGGCAGAGCTGCCGCCCGACCATCTGGAGCCCGGCTGAGCGGCGCGCAGCATGGCCCAATCTTCTTCCCAGCCGCCGGTCAACCCGGAACTCGTCGTGCTCGAGGCACTGCAGATCGCTCATGCCAGCACCGGGTCGACGCGATACTCGCAAGTCCATGCGCAGCTCCTGCAGCGATTCAGTCAGCGGATCACCCCCGCCGAGCTCGCCGTGCGGGCCGCCGTAGACGCATCGCAGGCGCCCGGCCGCATCCGTGTCGTCTGTGCGACCCGCAAGGACCGGGAGGATTTCTTCACGCAGACGGCACTGGGGCGCTCGCTGTCGCTTTACCGGCCGCCAGGAGTCGAGCTGCGGCTCTTCCCGCGCAACAGTCGCGGATTGCCGGCGCTCTACAACACCGCCATAGCGGAGTCGAGCCATGAAGAGGTCACGTTTCTCTTCATTCATGACGATGTCCATCTGTGCGACTTCCATTGGGCCGACAGGCTCGCCAACGGCCTGACCGTCTTCGATCTGGTCGGACTCGCGGGCAACCGCCGGCGCGTTCCCGCGCAACCGAGCTGGCTGTTCCTCGACGAGAAACTGACCCGGGACAACCGCGAAAACCTGAGCGGCATCGTCGGTTACGGTCGCGGGCCGGTGGCGGAAGGGATCGACGTCCTGGGACCGGCCGGCAAGGCGGTGAAGCTCCTCGACGGGCTGTTCCTGGCGGTCAGGAGCACCACGTTGCGCGCAACCTCCCTGCGGTTCGACGAGCGCTTCGATTTCCATTTCCATGACCTCGACTTCTGCCGCCAGGCGGAGCAGAACGGGATCAGGCTAGGGACGTGGCCGATATCGGTGATCCACGAAAGTCGGGCGAATTGCGCGGGCGACTCCTGGCAGCAGGGCTACGAGCGATATCTCGAGAAGTGGGGCGACTGAGCCGCATCGCCGCCCCCCCGACCTCATGAGCTACAAATACATCATATACGCGCATCCGTACGACGAGAATTCCGGCGGCATCATCGCACTGCACAGGCTGTGCCACCTGATCAATACATGTGGCGGCGAAGCCTACCTGTACCCGTTGGTTCCCAGCTTCGATCTTCATCTCTACAACGCCGCGCAAATCGGCTACTACGCGAAGGCGATCTACGAGGCCACCAACCTCGCCAATTACCGCATCAACAGTGCGTTCAAAACGCCGGTTCTCCCGCCCAAGGAGAGCTTCATCCCCGGAAACGATTGCATCGTCGTCTATCCGGAAGTCACCTTCGGCAACCCACTGCGTGCAAACAACGTAGTGCGGTGGCTACTCCACAATCCCGGCCATCACAGCGGCAAGATCTACTACGGCTGCAGGGAGATCTATTACCGCTACGCCGATCACTTCCGCGGTGACTTCACGTTCCCGGGATCGGAGATGGCCGACCTGATCCTGCGCATTCAATACTCCCCTTTCGAGCTGTATCGCGAGCAAGCGGGCGAGCCCAAGCGGGAACGAACGGGCACGGCCTATTGCATCCGGAAGGGCAAAGGCAGAGCCATCGTGCACGACACCGCGAATTCCATGCTCATCGACGGGAAATCCCACGGGGAGATCTCGACGATATTCAAGTCGGTGAAGCGATTCATCAGCTATGACCCGCAGACCCATTACTCGTACCTGGCGGCAGTCGCCGGATGCGAATCCGTCGTGGTGCCCGTCGATGGCACGACGAAGGAGCAATGGAAGCCGACCGCGGAGGATCGTTATGGCCTCGCCTACGGCTTCGATGATATCGAGTCCGCCCGCGCGACCCGACATCTGGCCTTGGAGCGCCAGATATCACTCGATCTCGAGTCAGAGCGCAATGCCAGGGACTTCATGAACGACATCGAAAACAGGATGCGCAAACGCACGAGCTGAGCATTGCACATGACGAACAGTAATCCCTTCTGCCCCGCAAGGCCATCCAATGAGCGCCTGCTGATCTTCGGCGCCGGCGGATTCGGGCGCGAGGTCGCGTGGCTGGCGCAGCAGTGCCGGGGCGAGCACGCCGATATCGTCTTCTGTGTGGACCAACCCGGCTACCTGTCTGCTCCGGTCAACGGTATTCCCGTCAGATTGCTCGAGGAAATCGCCGCCGAAGCCGGTCGCGGACTGGAGTACGTCGTCGCCCTCGGCGACCCCGCGCAGCGCGCGCGGATTTCCGCGCTGTACCAGGCCATGGGAATACGTGCGACAACGCTGGTTCACCCGCGCGTCGAGGCGTCACGCTGGATCGAGATCGGTCCCGGTTCCATTCTGTGCGCCGGAGTGATTGCGACGACCAACATCGGCATAGGCTCCCATGTGCACATCAACCTCGACTGCACCATTGGACACGACGTGACGATCGGCGATTTTGCGACATTGTGCCCCGGGGTCCACGTCTCCGGCAACGTGACCATCGGCAGCCGGGCATTCATCGGGACCGGCGCCACGATCATCAATGGCAGCGCCAAATCGCCGCTGTCGATAGGAGACGGTGCGGTGGTCGCCGCAGGCGCATGCGTGACCCGGCCGGTCGAGCCTGGAGCGCTGGTAGCCGGGATTCCGGCCATACGGAAGCGGTAGGCCTTATTCCGCCCGGTACAGACGACAAGGTTCCTCCTCATGGCAGCGAAACCCAAATCCGAATCCATGCATGCCCGCCAGCAGGCCAGGCCTGACGCCCGATCCACGCGGCAGTCCGGCCAAACAGGCGGCCGCAAGGCCGGCGGGCCGATCCATGTCACTCGGCCTCTGCTGCCTCCACTAGAGCAGTTTCTCCCGTATCTGGAAGAGATCTGGGAAAGCGGGTGGCTGACCAACGCCGGCCCGTTTCATCAGAAGCTCGAGAAAGCGCTGTCAGAGTACCTCGGCGTGCAGCATCTCTCGCTGTTTACCAACGGCACCATCGCGCTGGTGACCGCCCTGCAATGCCTGCGCATCACCGGCCAGGTGATCACGACTCCCTATTCCTTCGTCGCCACTTCGCACGCGCTGCTGTGGAATGGCATCGAGCCGGTGTTCGTGGACATCGACGCCGCGACCTGCAATCTCGATCCCGAGCGGATCGAAGCGGCGATCACGCCGCGCACGACGGCCATCCTGCCGGTTCATTGCTACGGCAACCCGTGCGATGTCGATCGCATCCAGAAGATAGCCGACACGTATGGCCTCAAGGTCATTTATGACGCCGCGCACGCCTTCGGGGTTGCCCACAAGGGAATGAGCCTGCTCAATTTCGGCGATCTGTCGGTGCTCAGTTTTCACGCCACCAAGGCCTTCAATACGTTCGAAGGCGGCGCAATCGTATGCCCGGATGCGAAGACCAAGCAGCGCATCGATTACCTGAAGAACTTCGGGTTCGCCGACGAGGTCACGGTGGTGGCTCCCGGCATCAATGGCAAGATGAACGAGGTACAGGCCGCTTTCGGGCTCCTGCAGTTGCAGCACATCGATGCGTCGCTACTCAGGCGGCGCGAGATAGATCAGCGCTACCGCGCCCAATTGCGCGATGTCGACGGGATCCGCTGCCTGCCGTTGCCTGCTGACACGACGCCCAACTGCTCGTATTTCCCGATCCTGGTCGAGCGGGAATATCCGATCACGCGCGACGAGCTCTACCAAGTCATGAGGCAGGCGGGGGTATTCGCGCGCCGTTACTTCTTCCCGCTGATCACCGACTTCCCGATGTACCGGGGCTTGGCATCCGCGGCGCCCGATCTCCTGCCGACCGCCAGGAGGGTCTCCTCGGGCATTCTCTGCCTGCCGATCTATCCGACGCTCTCACGCGATGAGGTCGACCGGATCGTCGATCTGATAAAGGGCGCCGGCCCGTCGGCACTTCTCGGCGATCTGCGGCTCGAGTGAGCGCGCCATAGCACGGGTATCCCGCTACCCGGCCACCGTCTCTCCGTCGTAGATCTGCGCCAGCGGCAGCGCGAGGTCGATGGAGCGCAGCTCCAGCATCGAGTCGCGGGAATCGAGGACAACGGCCGCCCACTCCTCCTCGCGCCGAAACACCGTCGCCTCCATCGAGTCCTGGGCGACGATGACGTACTCCTGCAGCGCCGCGATCCTCCGGTACGCAATCCGCTTCTCATGCCGATCCACGCTCGCAGTCGTGGGCGAAAGGACTTCCACGATGAGCTTCGGATCGGTGAAGAATCGCTCCCCTGCCTTTTCCCGCCCGCAAACGACCATGACATCCGGATAGTAGGCGTAATCGTCACGACTGATGCGCAACTTCACCGCGACGTCGCTGATGTACGATTCGCACGGACCTCCCTTCAGGTGATCGCGAAAGGCGCCATGAAGCCGACCCGCGATCCGATTGTGGCGAGGGGTCACGCCGCACATCCCGAAGACTTCGCCCGCGAGGTATTCGTGACGGATCCGCGAGTTCGCCTCGAGCTCGAGATACTCCTCGAAGGTCATCGGAACCTGCGGTTCGGCTCTGTACCTGGCCGCCGACTCGCAGACCCGCGATCGATCCCGCCGGAGCGTCTCCAGCCATTCGGCCAGACGGTCGCATTCCACCTGCGACAGCCTCAGAACCCCACCTTCGACTTCGGCCAGCGTAGTCATCCCGCTACTCCTGGTAGATCCGGACCAAGGGAAGCCGCAGATCGATGGAGCGCAGCTCGAGAAGAGCCTCGAGTGACTCGAGAATGACCGGCCGCCACTCCTCCGCCCGGCGGAAAATCGTCGCCTCCACTCTTTCCTGCGCAACGACTACATACTCCTCGAGCGCCGCAATCCACCGGTAGTTGACCCGCTTCTCGTGACGATCGACACCGGCGGTGGAGGTCGAGAGGACTTCGACGATGAGCTTGGGGTCGGCTGCGTATCTGTCCTCCTGCAGGTCGCGACCGCAGACGACCATCACATCCGGGTAGTAGACGTAATTGTCCCGATTGACCTGGAGTTTGACCTTGACGTCCGACATGAATACCTCGCAGGGGCCGCCCTTCAGGTGATTCGCGAGCGCGAGATAGGTGCGGCCGGCGATACGGTTGTGCTCCTTGGTCACGCCGTTCATCGCGAAAATCTCGCCCGCGAGGTATTCGTGGCGGACGCGTGACTGCTCCTCGTATTCCAGATACTCCTCGAGCGTCAGCGGGAAGTCCTGTACCGCGGCATACGCTTTGGCGGGCTCGGCCACGCGACGAGGGGTTTGCATCAGGCCCGACAGCCACTCGGCCAGCCGCACGCACTCGGCAGGAGGCAATCTCAGGATAGATTGCTCGATTTGCGCAACGGTATCCATCTCGGCGGCCTCACCGACAACGATGATGGACTCATTGTATGGATCGGGCGGTCGAATGCCAGTGAGAAGGGCCATTTCTGTACGAACACGTCAGAAATGGCAATGCCTGTTGGTGCGTCCAAAACGGACGCAGGCACGGACGTGCGCAGCGCTAGTCGATGAAGCGCCTCGCGTTCCTGAACAACCGCATCCAACCGCTGTACTCGCCCGAGTCCCGCGGGCGCCAGGAGTTCTGCACGTAGCGGAAGGATCGCTCCGGATGCGGCATCGTGATGGTCACACGGCCATCGAGATTGCTGAGCGCTGCGATTCCGAGCGGCGAGCCGCTGGGATTGAAGGGATAGCGGTTGGCGACGCTGCGGTCGTGATTGACGTAGCGGAATCCGACCAGACCCCGCTTCGCGCAATCCTCGGAGGCGGCACGGGAGTCGAACTCCGCATGGCCCTCACCGTGCGCCACGGCGATCGGCAGGAAGGAGCCCTCCATGCCGGCGAGCAGCACGGACGGAGAGTGCAGCACCTCGACCAGCGAGAAGCGCGACTCGTACTGCTAGCTGCGGTTGCGGACGAACCGCGGCCAGTGCGCGGTCCCCGGGATGATGCTCTTCAGCGCCGCAAACATCTGACAGCCGTTGCACACCCCGAGAGCGAAGGTCTCCGGCTTTTCGAAGAACCGCTGGAATTCATCCCGCAGCGCTGCGTTGAAGAGGATCGACTTCGCCCAGCCCTCGCCCGCTCCGAGCACATCGCCATACGAGAACCCGCCGCAGGCGACGATGCCGGCAAATTCCGCCAACCCTTGCCGGCCGGACACGATGTCGGTCATGTGCACGTCGTAGGGCGCGAAGCCCGCCTGCTCGAATGCCGCTGCCGTTTCCGTGTGGCTGTTGACGCCCTGATCCCGGAGGATGGCGACTTTCGGCCGTACGCCGCTCGAGACGTACGGCGCCGCGATATCCTCTTCGGGATCGAAGCTCAACGCGACGTCGAGCCCCGGGTCGGCCGCGGCGGTGTGCGCCGCGTACTCCTCATCGGCGCACTGCGGATCGTCGCGCAGCCGCCGCATCCGCCAGGAAGTCTCCGACCAGGCGGCGCGCAGATCCGTCCAGGACTCATCGAGCACCCGCTCCGTGCCGACATGGATCCGGACACGAAGCTCCTGCAGCGGCGCACCGACCCGCGTGGCGAGGTCGGCGAGCCCGTGGCGCGCCAGGATGGCGTGCACCTTCCTCTCGTCGGCGGCCGCGATCTGCAGCACCACTCCCAACTCCTCGGCGAAGAGTTGCGCCGCCGGCGATCCGCCGTCGCCTGTGCCCGGTCCCTCGCCGTGCTGCGGCAACCGGATGTCGAGGCCGCAGTGGCCGGCGAACGCCATTTCCAACAGCGTCGCGAGCAATCCGCCGTCGGAGCGATCGTGATAAGCGAGCACGAGTCCCGCCTGCCTGAGCTCCGCCAGCGCCGCCGTGAGCCGCAGCAGCCGCTGGCTGTCGTCGAGGTCGGGGGGATGCGCGCCGAGCTCGCCGTACACCTGAGCGAGCGCGGAGCCGCCGAGCCGATTGCGGCCGGCGCCGAGGTCGATCAGCCAGAGCGCCGTGGGACGCTCCCTGACGGAGAGCGCCGGCGTCCAGGTCCGCCGTACATCGTCGACCGGCGCGAACGCCGACACGATGAGCGATACCGGCGCCACCACGCTGCGCTGCGTCCCCCCCTCCTGCCAGCTTGTGCGCATCGACAGCGAATCCTTGCCCACGGGGATGGCAATGCCGAGCGCGGGACACAACTCCTTGCCGACCGCGTACACCGTCTCGTAGAGCGCCGCATCCTCTCCCGGCTCCCCGCAGGCCGCCATCCAGTTGGCCGACAGGCGGATGCGGCTGAGCGACGGGACGTCGGCCGCCAGGATGTTGGTGATCGCCTCGCCGACCGCGAGCCGTCCCGAGGCAGGCGCATCGAGCACGGCCACCGGCGTGCGCTCGCCCATCGCCATCGCCTCGCCCGCGCGGCCGCGATAATCGGCGACCGTCACCGCCACGTCGCTCACCGGGACCTGCCAGGGACCCACGAGCGGATCGCGGCTCACCATGCCGCTCACGGTACGATCGCCTATGGTGATGAGGAAGGTCTTATCGGCCACCGCGGGCAGGCGCAGCACTCGATACGCGGCTTCGCGCAGCTCGATGCGCTGCAGATCGAGTGGTCGCGCCTCCGGTACCGCGCTGCGCACCTCGCGCACCATCCGCGGCGGGTTGCCGAGCAGAACCTCGAGCGGCATGTCCACCGGCTCACCGCCGAGGAGCGGATCGGCCACCGTCAGCCGGCCGGTGGCGTCGATCTCCCCGATGACCGCGTAGGGACAGCGCTCCCGCGTCGCGATGGCGGCGAAACTCTCGAGCGCCGGCGGCGCCACGACCACGACATAACGCTCCTGCGCCTCGTTGCACCAGAGCTCGAGCGGCGACATGCCGGGCTCCGCGCTCGGGATCGCGCGCAGGTCGACTCGCGCGCCCCGGTGGCTGTGCGCCACGGCTTCCGGCAGGGCATTCGACAATCCGCCCGCGCCGACATCGTGGATGAGGAGAATCGGGTTGGCCTCGCCGAGCGCCCAGCAGCCGTCGATCGTCTCCTGCGCGCGGCGTTGGATCTCGGCGTTGCCACGCTGCACCGAGGCGAAGTCGAGGTCGGCGCTCGAGGCGCCGCTGCCGACCGATGAGGCCGCCCCGCCGCCGAGGCCGATGAGCATGGCGGGCCCCCCGAGCACGATGAGCTTCGCACCGACGGGCACGTCGGACTTCTCGACATGCGGCCGGCGGATGTTGCCGAGGCCGCCCGCGATCATGATCGGCTTGTGATAGCCGCGCACCCGGCCGTGCCGGTCCCCCGGAGCGGCGAGCTCGAACGTGCGGAAGTAGCCGCAGATGGCCGGCCGGCCGAACTCGTTGTTGAAGGAAGCGGCGCCGATCGGCCCGTCGAGCATGATGTCGAGCGCCGAGGCGATGCGCGCCGGGATGGCGGGTGGCCGCTCCCAGGGCCGCTCGTAACCCGGGATGCGCAGGTTCGACACCGAGAAGCCCGTGAGGCCGGCTTTCGGGCGCGCGCCGCGGCCGGTGGCGCCCTCATCCCGGATCTCCCCGCCCGAGCCGGTCGCGGCTCCCGGGAAAGGGGAGATCGCGGTGGGATGATTGTGCGTCTCGACCTTCATCAGGATATCGATCGGCTCGCGGCTCTCACGGTAGGCGCCGCTGCGCGGGTCGGGGAAATACCGCAATCCTTCCGTGCCCGCGATGACCGCCGCGTTGTCGCGATAGGCCGAGAGCACGCCCTGTGGATGGCACGCGTGCGTGTGCCGGATCATCGCAAAGAGCGACTCCTCCCGCTCGCGGCCGTCGATGATCCAGCGCGCGTTGAAGATCTTGTGCCGGCAGTGCTCGGAGTTGGCCTGCGCAAACATCATGAGCTCGGCGTCGGTCGGATCGCGTCCGATGTGCCGGAAGCTCGCCAGCAGGTAGTCGATCTCGTCCGCCGAGAGCGCCAGCCCCATCGCGCGGTTCGCCTCCTCCAGGGCGGTGCGGCCGCCCGCGAGCTCGATCCGCCGCACCGGCCGCGGCGCCGAATGGCCAAACAACCTGTGCGCTTCGGCGGCATCGAGCAGCGCCATCTCGGTCATGCGATCGAGCAGCGCCGGCGCGATCTGCGTCAGCCGCTCGGCCCCGAGTGGCCGCCGCGCCGTGATCCGATACTCGATGCCGCGCTCGATGCGCTCCACGGCGGCGAGCCCGCAGACGTGCGCGATGTCCGTCGCCTTGCTCGACCAGGGAGAGATCGTCCCCGTGCGGGGCACGACGAGCAAACGCTCGCCCTCGACGGCTTGCGTTCCCATTGCCGCACGGGGTCCGTAGGTCAGAAGCAGCTGCAGGATTCGCTGCTCATCATCGGTGAGCGCCCGCGCGAGCGCCGCGAAATGCACGAACCGGGCAACCAGGCCGCAGATCGCCGGCTCCACCGCGGCGAGACGGGCGAGCAGCTTCTCGATGCGAAAGCCGGAGAGGGCCGGGGCGCCGGGAAGGACCAGCAGCCGCATCACTTCTTCTCGCCCGAGGGGGGCGAATACATCCCCATGGGGAACTGCGCCACATTGGCGGCGCCCTCGAGCGCGGTGATCTTGCTCACCCCCTGCTTCTTGACCTCGTCGATCCGCAGGACGGAATGCAGCGGCAGGAAGGTGCGCTTGACGCCCACGAACTCGCTCTTGATGCGCTCCTCCGAGGGGTCCAGGACCACCGAGGAGCGCTCCCCGAAGACCAGCTCCTCGACCTCGATGAACCCGAACAGGTCGCCATGGCCCACCTTGCGGGCGTAAACCTCGTAAACCTTGCCCTGATTCACGAACATAATGCGGAAAATGTGACTGGCTGCCATGGCTCGGGTCAGGCCCGCTGCTAGTTTGGTGGCGACATTATATTGCCGGGCGTGCCTGGGAAGCTGCCGCGTCCGCGCAATGGGCCCCTATGGGCCCGATGGACAGGGTTTCGCAGCCAAAGGCCACTTGACTTCAAGGCATCATGTCGCTTCGCCTGCGTGTCGTCAGCGATCATCGGCGGCAGCTCGCTGAGCAGCATACCGTCGTTTTCGGTGTGAGCGGCGGCTCGATCGGACGCTCCGGCGACAACGACTGGGTGCTGCCGGACCCTTTGCGTTACGTATCCGCGCACCATGCCCGAGTGGTCTTCCGCGACGGCCATTTCTACCTCGAGGATCTGAGCACCAACGGGGTGTTCGTCAATGAGCTGCCCGAGGCGGTCGCGAAGCTCGGCTCGAGCGGCTATCGGCTGAAGAACGGCGATGTGCTGCGGATCGGCGACTATCAGATCGTTGCCGCGCTGGAAACCGAGACCGCATCCGAGATCCCCGAGCTCGATTCAGCCGCGGCCGTCCCGACGAGCATTCACGCGCTGCATCCGCTCGGACGCGCGGCGCAGACGGATATCGGCGCGATGCTCGACCTCGAAGAGCTGCTGGTCAGCGACTCCGGAGGCTCGGGCAGCTTTCAGCCGGTGAATGCGTACGGTCAGGCCGTCGCCCCGGCGCGAGCGCCCGCCCTGGCGGCAAAGGCCACGCCCGCTGTCGACCCGAACGAAGACTCCATTGGCCGCCGCATCGCGCGGCTCGCCAAAGCGGCCGGCCGGGACTCCCGCGGCGCCAGCTCACCGGCGCTCTATGACGTGCACTCGGGGCTGCAGGCCTTCTGTCGCGGCGCGGGGATCGATCCCGAGAAGCTGCCGGCGGAAGCCCAAACGCGGCTCCTGCACCTCACCGGGCAACTGCTGCGGGAGGCGCTGGTCGGCCTGAAGGACCTCGAGCGCTCGCGCAACGAGATTCGGGACCGTTTCCGCATCGAGCTGCCGCCGCCCGAGCCCGATGATCCGCGGCCCTCGCTCGGGCGCTCGACCGTCGATGAGCTGCTGCTCGAGCTCCTGGTGCAGCACGAGAGCCGCAGCATCGATGCCGTGCAGTGGCTGCGGGAAGCGGTGGGTGAGGCGAAGGCTCACGAGCAGGCGAGCGGTCAGGCGATGCGCGCCGCGCTCATCGAATTCCTCGACCGGCTGGACCCGGCGGAGCTGGAGGCCCGTTTCGAGCGGGCCGCCCGGCGCGGCAAGGCGCGCTCCGCCGACAAGGCGCAGTACTGGGAGCTCTTCACGACCTTCTACCGCAATCTCATCGAGATGCCGGCGGACCATCTGCCCCATACTTTCGTCGAGGCGTTTGCCGCGGCGTATTGCGAAGCCGTCAAGAAGAAGTAGAGCGAACCACCCCCGTTTGTTCGGCACCCGCCTCAGCGGTTGGCTTTCCGGCGCACCGCGGCCGCGCGGGTAAATCTTCCGGATCGGCCGCAGAGCTCAATGAAGCCGGCCGCCATGAAGCTCGCCAGACGATCCTTGACGGCCTCGAAGTCCTCCGATTTGCAGGCGCCGCTCGAGAGGCGATCGATGCGGCCCGTGCGGCCGAGCACGTGCATGAACGCGCCGGTCACGAAATCGTAGCCCCAGAAGATGTCCGCGTCCGCGCAGCCGGGCAGGGCCCGCTTCAGGATCCCGATCAGTTTCAGCACCACGGGGTCGAAATGCAGGTCCATCATCGCAGCTCCCTCCGGGGAGTTGCTCACCTGCGAGGCGAAGGCGGCGAAATTGCGCCAACCCTCGCCGCCGTTGATATACAGGTCCAGGTCCGTGTCCAGAAACGCGCGCAACGCGCCCTCGACGGTCGGCGAGCCGTCGCATTCCCGCTCGTAGTGATCCAGAGCGTCCAGCCGGCGGCTGCTGGTCGTGCCGGCGCGCCGCGTGAACACCGCCTCGAACAGCCGGCGCTTGTCGGTGAAGTAGTAGTGCATCAGGGAGGTATGCACTCCGACTTTCAGCGCGACATCGCGCAGCGTCACGCCGTTCAAGCCATGCTTGGAGAACAGGTACTCGGCGGCGTCCAGCATCTGCTCGAGGGTTTCGGCGCGCTGCTGCGCCTTC
Organism: Steroidobacteraceae bacterium; assembly: GCA_035552895.1. Classification (GTDB taxonomy): domain Bacteria; phylum Pseudomonadota; class Gammaproteobacteria; order Steroidobacterales; family Steroidobacteraceae; genus 13-2-20CM-66-19. Next base: position 84,876 of record DATNEU010000025.1, on the reverse strand, counting down.
GTGCGGGGTCTGCGCCTGTTCGTGAGACGCCGTGCCATCGTCGCAACCTTCCACTCAAAGCGGCTCCGGGAGCGCGAAGATTAGCACCATTCGCATTCCGCCCGCCCCGCCTAGCCCCCATCGAGCTGCGCCCGAAGGCGCTGTTTGTCGATCTTGCCCGTCGCGGCCAGCGGCATTTTCTCGACGAACACGATCTGCTCCGGCAGCCACCAGTCCGGCACCTTGCCGCGCAATGCCGCCAGGAGTGTCTGCCGCTCGATCGTATGCTCCCGTTGCAGCTCCACGATGAGAACGGGCCGCTCTCCCCATTTGGGATCCGGCCGCCCCACCACGGCCGCCAGGCCGACTTCGGGCAGGCTGCTGATGATGTCCTCGACTTCGCGCGGATTGATCCACTCGCCGCCGGATTTGATGAGGTCCTTGGCCCGCCCGGTGATCGTCAGATTGCCGCTCTCGTCGATCAGCGCGAGATCGCCGGTGTCGAAATAGCCCTCGGCATCGAGCCGCGGCTCGGATTGCCTGAAGTAGCGCTCGGCAACGCTCGCCCCCTTGACCATCAGCCGCCCGACGCGCATGCGCTGCTGCGGCAGCGCCGTTCCGTCGGCGTCCACCAGCTTCAGATCGAGGCCCATCGGCGGTCGTCCCGAGGTGCGCGGTCCCGGTCGAGGCGCGACATTCGGCGGCTCGATCGTCCCGAGCGGCGACAGCTCCGTCATGCCCCAGCTCGTCTGCACGCGAACATCGAGACGCTTCTCGATGCGCCGCAACAGCGCTTCGGGACAATGCGAGCCGCCGATGACGATGCGACGCAGAGTCGGCAACTCGCCGCCCGTTCTCTCGAGATGCTCCACGAGCCCGAGCCATACGGTCTGCACTGCGGCCGCGACGGTCACTCCCTCGCCGACGATCAGGTCGTGGAGGTGAGTTGGATCGGTACTCCTGCCCGGCAGCACCATCGTTGCGCCCGCGGCCGGGGCGGCAAACGGGAATCCCCAGCCGTTGGCGTGAAACATCGGCACCGCCACCAGCACGGTCTCCTCCGCGGTGAGCGCCATCGCATCCGCCTGCAGCGAGCGAAGGGTGTGCAGGTAATTGGAGCGATGCGTGTAGAGAATGCCACGCGGCTTGCCGACCGTGCCGGACGTATAGCAGAGTCCGGCGGGCGTCTCCTCGCCGAAATCGCCCCACCGGGCCGCACGCCCGAAGAGTCGCAGCAGATCCTCGAGAGGCCACTCGCGCGCGCGTCCCTGCAGACTCCCCTCGCTCCTCTCGCCGTCGAGGAGGACCACCGTCTGCAGCGTCGGGCAGCTCGCCAGCAGCCGGCCCGCCAGGGACTGCAGGCCCGCGCCGACCGCGATCCAGCGGTCCTCGGCTTCGTTGACCATGTCCGCGAGATGGGCGACGCTCAGCCGTGGATTCAACGTGTGGCACACCAGCCCGGCGCCCATCGCGGCGTAATACAGGGTCAGGTGGTCCTGCGTGTTCCAGGCGAGCGTCGCGACGCGGTCGCCTTGCCGCAGCCCCTGATCGAGCATCGCTCCGGAAACCAACTGGCAGCGCTCGCGCAGCTGCCGGTAGGTGATCCGGTCAGCCTCGTCTCCGATGCCGGTCGATACCACGCGTGAGTTTCCGTGCCATTTGGCCGCATGATCCAGAAACTTGTCCACAGTCAAGCCGTATCGCTGCATCTTCTCAGTCCGCATCCTCACGCTGAGCGAGCTCGAAATCCACTCTACCTTTCAACGAAGGCGTATAAATATTCGGCAAATCGACCGGGCAGGACGTTAGAACACCTTGGTGACACGGATGCCGAACTGACGGGGCGGTCCGGCATAGAGCCCGCCCGAGTTGTTGGACGCCACATACTGCTCATCCGTCAAATTGTCGCCATACAGCGTGACGAGCCAGCTGCCGGTCTGGTACGCGAGTTGACCGCCCAGGAGCGCGCGGGCGCCCAGACGGTCTCCAAGGGCCGGATTGTCGAAAATCGAGGCCCATTGCGGCCCCACGTCGGCAAAGTTGATGCGCGGCGTCAGCGAGCTGCCATGGGGAAGCGGGAACCGGTATTGGATGCCAAAATTGTAGGTGACGCTCGGCGCGTAGGTCATCGGATGGCCTTTGACGTTGACGCAATAGGGATCGGTGCCGCCGACCGCCGGATTGCAGGTGCCGTGCGCGAGCAGACTGTATCTGGGATCGGCCGTCCAGAAACTTGCCAGCGAGCTCTTCAGGAGGCCGAAGCTGCCGGTGATGGACAATCGTCCAAAGGAGGCCTGAGCCTCGCCTTCGAGACCGTATATCCGGGTCGTGCTGGGAAGGTTGATCTCGTAGCTGTTGAGGGGAACTTCCGGATCAGAAAGCGTGATCTGGAAGTGATCATACTCGGTGTAGAAGGCGTTGACCTGGGTCCTCAGATGACCGTCAAACCAGGCGCTATTCTTCCAGCCCATCTCATAGTCCGTGTCGGTCACCTTGCCGAATGGAGTAGGACCGCCGCTGGCCGAGGTGAAGGTGTTGAGGCCTCCGCCCGTATAGCCGGTGGCGACGAAGGCATAGAGGAAGTTGCCACTGTTGACCGTCCAGTCGAGCGCGGCCTTATAGGTGATGTCGGAGGACTCCTGGGTCTGAATATCCCGAAATGCCGAGGGCGAGAGCGTGGTCACGCCGAACCCGTTGCCGTAATCCCATAGATCCACGTCATTGTGCGACCGGGTTTCAGTCCAGCGGGCACCGAGCGAAGCCTTGAAGCCGTCGGCGAGTTTGACATCGATCTGGCCGAAGCCTGCGACGTCGCGGTTGGTGGTTTTACCCTGGATGGTCCAGGAGGTGTACTGGTATAGATTGGCGAGGTCAGGTGTAGGCCCGCCGGCAAAGCGCGGACCGACCGCAATCCAGAACTGGTAGGGCGGGCGCCAGTCGTAATCGTTTTCCTGGGCGTAGAGGCCACCCACCCAGGTGATGCGCTGCTGGCTCGGCGAGATCAGGTCCAGCTCTTCGGAATAAAGAGTCTCGCCGACGGAATCGTAGAAAGTCCAGTTGCTGGTGCTGCCAAAGTACGGAAAATCGCCGGGATTTCCGTAGTCCGTCAGGTCCAGATCGCTCAGCCACACGGTCTTGCCGACATTGTAGTCCGAGATCGACTGCAGCTTGGTGCCACCGGCGAAGGTGTAGGAGACGTTGAGGATTCCCCGCTGCTCGCGGTCCATACGCTGCTGAGGAGCATTGGCCGTCACGTCGAAGAGATTGCTGTCGTGGTAGGGGTTGGGATAGCCGTATGGGGCCACCGGAGCACCCACCGGCAGAAGCTGCGAATACGGTACCGCTGGCGCAGCGCCAAAGTTCTGGTCGAGCACATCGTATTTGAGGCTGACGGTCAGGTTTTGCAGAGGCTTCCACAGCACGCTCACGCGGCCGGCCGCCTCCCGAAGATTGCCCGGATTGTAGCCCGGCTTGCAGCCCGCATATCGGTCGCCCGGGCAGTTGTCGGCCGGATCGCGGTCGATGATGTGATAGAAGCTGTCGCGCCGTTCGCCGAAGCCGGCAACGCGTATGGCGAGCGTGTCGGTGATTGGGATGTTGATGGCGCCCTGAAGCTGCGCATCGTTGTAATTGCCGTACTGCGCCTGCGCATAGCCATTATAGCCGCCGCCGAGCGTGGGGCCGTTCGTGGTGACGAAGACGGCGCCGCCAGTGGCGTTCTGCCCGACAAAGGTGCCTTGCGGGCCGCGATAGACCTCGACGCTTTTGATGTCGTAGAAGGGCTCGGCCGTGATGTAACCCGGGAAGGTTGCCGCACCGTCGCGATAAGTAATGACGCCAACGGGCGTCTGAGTGTTGTGCTCGCCCTTGCCGATGCCGCGGATGTCGAAATCGACGCCTTGACCCAGGTCGTTGATGGTCAGATTCGGCGCTATGAACTGCAGCGAATTGATGCTGACGATGTCGCGGTTCTGCAGCTGCCCGCTGTCGAGAACGGTTGCCGTGACCGGCGTCGTCATCAGGTTCTCAATGCGCCGCTGCGCGGTCACCACCACTTCCTGGAGAACGGGCTCCGGCTGCCCCGCGCCGGACGACGGGTCGCTCGAGGCGGTAACCTCGGCCGTCGACTGATCCTGTGAGTTGCCGGCCACGGAGCCCACCGACGATGCTTCGGTGCCGGCCGCCGCGGCTCCGCCCAGTACGAGCGCGACGCAAAAGAACGCTGTGCTCTTCATCGGTCCCCCACGTTATCTGAAACCGCACCCGATGACGGGGCGGTACGGAGCGTCTCAGCAAAATGAGCGGTTGTCAAGTTCATTCACACGAGAAATAATATCATCTGGAAGCCCTGATCCCGCGACGCAGCGCCCGCAGGCGGGCCCGGAGACACCCGATGTCCCTTTCGGACTTCAAGTTGACTGCCGCCGATCTGATCCCGTATGGCCGGGGACTGCAGCGTCCGGAATGCGTCTGGGCGGACGGCGAGGAGGTGTGGGCCTCCGACGAGCGCGGCGGCGTGTGCCGCGTTCGCGCCCGCCGGGAGCCATCCACTCTGGGGAGCGGGATCGCCGACCCCAACGGCTTCAGCCGGCGGCCTGACGGGAGCTTCGTGGTCGCCGGCCTCGGCGACGGCCGACTGTATGAGATTGCGCACGACGGAGGGACCCGTGTGCTGCTCGCGAGCATCGGTGGATCTCCTTTGGGAGCCGTCAACTATGCGTGCGCGGACGGTCCGGAGCGGATATGGCTGTCGGTGATGACGCGCCATCTGCCGTGGGTCCCCGCCCTGCAATCGCGCCCGCCGGACGGGTACATCCTGAGGATCGATGGCCCTGGCGCCCGCGCGCAGATCGTTGCCGATGGACTGGATCTCACCAATGAGGTCAAGGTGTCCCCCGATCGCGGCCACCTCTATGCGGTGGAGACCCTCGGCGGCCGGGTGGTGCGCTTCCCGATCCGGCCCGACGGCTCGCTCGGGCCGAAGGAGCTCGTCGGGCCCGCGAGTCTCGGCCGCGGCGCGCTGCCGGACGGCATTACCTTCGATGCAGCGGGAAACCTGTGGGTGACGATCATCAGCCAGAACGCGATACACGTCATCGGCCGCGACGGAGCGGTGCACGTGGCGTATTCGGACCCGAACGATGCAGCGGTCGAGGCGATCGCGCGCGCGGTCGAGGAGCGCACCGGAACGCTCGATCATCTCCTGGCCTGCATGGCGGTCGACGGCCCGCTGCGCCTGCCGACGAGTCTCGCCTTCGGCGGCCCGGATGGGCGCACCGCGTTCGTCGGCTCCGTCGGCCTCACGCACCTGATCACCTTTCGAATTCCAGCCGAGTTGGCCGCGCGCCACGGCTGAGCGCGCGCCCGCAGGCATGACCATGGGAGAAACAGAATGAGCGCAAGGGCCACGGCCGCATTGATGATCGTCGCGTTCTTCGGGTGCGCCACGGCAATGGCGACTCCTGCCGCAGGTAGCGCGGTCGTCACCACTGCGCAGGGCATGCTCGCCGGACGAGTGGAGGCCGGCGGTGTGCGTTCCTTCAAAGGAATCCCCTATGCGCAGCCGCCCGTCGGCAAGAGGCGCTGGACGGCGCCCATCGCGGCCGCCGGCTGGAAGGGCGTGCGTGACGCGAGCCGCTTTGGCGCCGGCTGCATTCAGCCGCCTTGGCCGGCCAGGAGCATCTACAACGACCGCATCGCGAACTTCAGCGAGAATTGCCTCTTCCTGAATGTCTGGGCGCCGCGCCGCGCCAGCAAGGCACCCGTCATCGTATGGATCTACGGCGGTGGATACGTCTACGGCAGCACCGCGGAACCCAACTACGACGGCCGGAACTTCGCCGCCCACGGCGTCGTATTCGTTTCCATGAATTACCGCCTGGGCGTACTCGGCTGGCTGGCGCTGCCGGCATTGACGGCGGAATCGCCGCACCGCGTCTCCGGCAATTACGGACTTCTGGATCAGATCGCGGCGCTGGCATGGGTCAAACGCAACATCGCGGCCTTCGGCGGCGATCCGCGCAACGTCACGATCATGGGCGAGTCCGCGGGAGGACTGAGCGTCGCCTATCTGCTAGCGAGCCCGCTGGCGCGCGGCTTGTTTCAGAAAGCAATCGGCGAGAGCCTCGGCATCTATTCGGAGCCCGAGTTGAAGAAGGCCGATCACGGCCTGCCCTCGGCGGAAGCGGCCGGGACCCTCATCGAGAAGGACCTGCACGCCGTCAACCTCCGAGCGCTGCGGGCGATGGACGCCACGAAGCTCGATTTCGGGGCCCTCGAGGCAGGATATCGCCCTACCGGCACGATTGACGGCTGGGCCCTGCCCCGTCAACTCGTCGACACCTACGACCGCGGGGAAGAGGCGCATGTACCGGTTCTGATGGGATTCAATGCCGGCGAAATCGAGACTCTGCCGAGCGCGCTGCCGCCCCTGCCGGCATCGAGCGCGGTGTACGAGGAGCAGATCCGCAAGCGCTATCGCGATCTTGCCCCCGCGTTCCTGCGGCTCTATCCGGCCGCCAACGTCAGGGCCAGCATGATGGCGGCGGAGCGGGACGCCATCTTCGGATGGGGCGCCGAGCGGATCGTGCGCGACGAAGCGTCGCTCGGCGAGCCGGCGTATCTTTATTTCTTCGATCACGACTACCCGGCGGCGCATGTGCGGGGACTGCACGCCTTCCACGCCAGCGAGATTCCCTATGTCTTCGGCCGCATCGGCCCCAACGCCCCGCACCTGCCGAATTGGCCGACCCCCCGGGGTCCGGGCGAAGAGGCGCTGTCCAACGCGATGATGGCGTATTGGATCTCGTTTGCGCGCAGCGGTATTCCCCGAGCGCCGGGACAACCGGACTGGCCTTCCTTCGCGCCGCACGAGAGCTACATGCATTTCGCGGCGAAGCCCGAGGCCGCAACGAACCTCATGCCCGGCATGTACCGACTCAACGAAGAGGTCATGCGCAGGAGGCGGCGCGCAGGCGATCAACAATGGGCCACCGATGTCGGCGTCGCGGCGCCCGTGCTACCGCCGGCCCGGCCTTGAGGCGGCTCGGCTGCCGTCCGCCGCCGCAGCCGCAGCCGTTGCAGTTCTTGTAACTTTCATTCGTCCATGAGTTAATGTCTACGAGGAGCACCCATGCAGCGCTTACTGGCCGATCGCGTCGCCATTGTCACCGGTGCGGGCCGCGGGCTCGGCCGGGCGCATGCCCTCGCGATGGCGCGCGCCGGCGCGCGCGTGCTCGTGAACGATCTCGATGCGGCGGCCGCCGCAGAGGTCCGCGACGAGATCACCCGGCTCGGGGGCGACGCTCTCGCCGATTCCGCGAACGTGCAGGACTCGCCGGCGGTCGGACGCATGGTCGCAGCGGCGCTGCACCGCTGGGGACAGGTCGACATCCTGGTCAACAACGCGGGAATCCTCCGCGACCGCACCTTCGCCAAGCTCGATCTCGCGGATTTCCGTCTGGTGATGGAGGTCCACCTCATGGGCTCGGTCGAGTGCACGCGGGCCGTGTGGCCGCACATGAAGGAGCGCGGCTACGGCCGCGTGGTGCTGACGACCTCCTCCTCGGGCCTTTACGGCAACTTCGGCCAGACCGCTTACTCCGCCGCGAAAATGTCCCTCGTCGGCTTGATGCAGACGCTGGCCCTGGAGGGCGAGCGTTACGGCATCCGAGTCAACTGCCTGGCGCCGAGCGCCGCCACGCAGATGACCGGAGAGCTCTGGTCGCGCGAAGAGCTGGCGGCCCTCGAGCCGCGGCGGGTCAGCCCGGCGGTGATCGCGCTCGCCAGCGAGCGGGCGCCGAACAAATGCATCCTCCTGGCCGGCGCGGGCAGCTTCAAGCTGGCGCACATCACGATGACGCGGGGCGTCTACCTGCCCGATGAGGGGCAGGCCGCCGAGCAGATCCTGCAGGAGTGGGATCGCATCGCGGACCGCGCGGGTGAGCTCGTGCCGGCGACCGGATTCGAGCAATACCGCTTCGAGGTCGCTCAGGCGCGGGATCATGCGCCAAAGGCCGGATCATGACTCCGGTATTCATCGTCTCGGCGGTGCGGAAGTGCTGAGCCGCGCCCCCTTTCCCGCGCCCGCCATGCGCTGGGGCATCGAGCGGGTGTGATTCGCATGAGAATGAGTGTAACACCTGCCGCCGAGACCCCCGCGCGGGCAGCGCCTGCCGTCACCCCGGCGCGCGCCCGCATCGTCCTCTACACGCTCGCCGCTGTGTACGTGCTCAACTTCCTCGACCGCTCGCTGCTCGGCATCCTGGCCAAGCCGATCGAGGACACGCTGCACATCACCGACGGACAGCTCGGCCTGATCGCCGGACTCTACTTCGCATTCTTCTATTGCTTCATCGCCATCCCGATCGGCTGGCTCGCCGACAAGACCAACCGCGTCAACGTCCTCGCCCTCGCCTGCGGCATCTGGAGCGTGGCAACCGCCTGCTGCGGCCTGGCGACCAGCTATCCGCGGCTCGTCGTCTCGCGCATGCTCGTGGGTGTCGGCGAGGCGGGCGGGGTGCCGCCCTCCTACGCCCTCATCACCGATTACTTTCCGCCCGGCCGGCGCGGCAGCGCCCTCGGCATCTACAACCTGGGACCGCCGATCGGCGCCGCGCTCGGCATCGCATTCGGCGCCGCCGTCGCCGCGGCCTTCAGTTGGCGTGACGCATTCCTCGCGATCGGCGCGATCGGGATCGTGGCCGCCGTCGCCATTCGGCTGATCGTTCGCGAGCCGCCGCGCGGCGGCACGGACGAGACTCCGGCGCCGAGCGCCTCGGCTCAGTCGCCGTTCTGGGAGACCGTGCGGATGTTCTTTTCGCGCCCGACGCTGGTGCTTGCAGCGCTGGGCAGCGGCGCTACGCAGCTCGTCACTTACGGCGTCGGCAACTTCACCACTCTCTTCCTCATGCGCGAGAAGGGCATGACGCTGGACGAGGTCGCCATCTATTACGCCCTGGTGGTGGGCATCGCGATGAGCGCGGGCATGGTGGTTTCCGGGCGGATGCTCGACCGCCTCACCCGCCGCTCACGGACCGCCTATGCCACGCTGCCTGCGGCCTCGCTCGCGCTGGTCATCCCGTTCTACCTGGGATTCGTCTGGGTGCCATCCTGGCCGCTCGCGCTGATCCTCCTGGCCGCGCCCATGTTCCTCAACTATTTCTATCTCGCATCCGCCGTCACGTTGGTGCAGGAGGAAGTGCGCCCGGACCAACGGGTCATGGCCGGGGCGCTGCTGCTGCTGGTCATGAATTTCATCGGCCTCGGCCTCGGCCCGACCTACGTCGGCGCGGCCAGCGATTTCTTCCACGCGAGCCATCCGGCGCACTCGTTGCAGATCGCGTTGTATACGATGACCCCCTTCTACCTCATCGCCATCTTGATCTTTGTCTGGCTGGCCCGTGTCCTGCGCCGGGAGAGCCGCTCCATCGGAGGAATCACCCAATGACGTTGTCTCGAGGTGTGAGCGTACTGATCAACGTACTCGCCGGCGCGGCTGCGTGCCTCGTCGTAATGGCCCCCTCTCGAGCGGGGAACGCTCCCGCGCCGCCGAATTCCTCGACACAGACGGGCGCCACCATCGATGCCCCCGCCGGCAAGTTGCAGGGCATCTTCGAAGGGAATCTGAAGGTCTTCAAGGGCATCCCGTACGCGCTGCCGCCGGTGGGCAACCGCCGGTGGAAGGCGCCGGCACCGATGCCGCGCTGGCACGGCGTCCGTAAGACGACGGCATTCGGTCCGGCATGTTTCCAGCCCAAGGGGCCGCCCACGAGCGTCTATTGGGAGCCGCCGATGCCGATGAGCGAAGACTGCCTGACGCTCAACATCTGGGCGCCCGCCGGGATGCACGATGCGCCGGTCTTCTTCTGGATCTACGGTGGCGCGCTCTGGGGTGGAGCGAGCCGCGACCCGCTCTATGACGGCGCGCAGCTCGCGGAGCGCGGCATCGTCGTGGTCAGCATCAACTACCGGTTGGGCCCGCTCGGCTGGCTGGCCCTGCCGCAGCTGAGCGCCGAATCGCCCCAGGGCATCTCCGGCAACTACGGTCTGCTCGATCAGATACAGGCGCTCAAATGGGTGCGGCGCAACATCAGCGCGTTCGGCGGTGACCCCGCGAATGTCACCATCGCCGGCGAATCCGCCGGTGCTCTCAGTGTCATGTACCTGATGGTCTCGCCGGAGGCTCGCGGCCTGTTCGCAAAGGCCATCGCGGAAAGCGCTTACATGGTTTCGATGCCTTCGCTGAAGGTGGCGCACTACGGCATGCCGGCGGCGGAGCAAAGCGGCCTGCAGCTCGCCGCGGCGCTGCACGCGGGAAGCCTCGCGGCGCTGCGCGCGCTCGATCCCGGCAAGCTGACCAACGCCGCCGCCGCCGCCCGCTTCGGTCCATGGGGCAACGTCGACGGGCACGTATTCACGGAGCAGATGGTCACCGCCTTCGACAAAGGCGACGAGGCGCATGTCCCGATCCTCGCCGGCTTCAACAGTGGCGAGATTCGCTCGCTGCGGGTCCTCGCGCCGGCGGTTCCCGCCAGCGCCGCCGCGTACGAGTCGGTGATCCGCGCCCGCTACGGCGCTCTGGCGGGGGATTTTCTGCGGCTCTATCCCGCCACCGACATGTCGGAGAGCATCCTCGCAGCGACTCGTGACGGACTGTACGGTTGGACTGCGGAACGCCTGGTGCGCAAGCAGACCGCCCTCGGACTCCCCTCTTACCTGTATCTCTTCGACCATGGCTACCCGGCGGAAGATGCCGCCGGCCTGCACGGATTCCATGCGAGCGAGCTGCCTTTCGTTTTCGGCACGCTCGAGGGCACACCGCCGCTGTGGCCGCGGGTCTCGGCCTCACCGCAGCAGGTGGCGTTGTCGCAGGCGATGCTCGACTACTGGACCAGCTTCGCGCGCACGGGCCGGCCGCAAGCCACACACGAGCCCGACTGGCCCGCTTTCGGCGCGGCCGGCAACTACATGCACTTCACTGACGCGCCCCATCCGGCGAAAGACCTGATGCCCGGCATGTACCGGCTCAATGAGGAAGTCGTCTGCCGCCGCGTGGCCGCGGGGGATCAGCCCTGGAACTGGAACGTCGGCCTCTGGTCGCCGAAGCTGCCGCCCCGGGCCCCGCAGTGCAAGGGCTCCTGAGCTCCTGAGGTGCAGTGAGGCGCCGTCGCGCAGGATTTGACGGCCCGGATGATACCGCTATCATCCGGGCGCATGACCTCAGCGGTCTCCAGACGGGATTTTCTGCGCCTCTCCGCCGGTACGCTCGGGGCGATCGGCGCAACCTCGCCGCCGGCGACTCACGCGGGCGAGACCAGCCCCGTTGCCATCGTGCTCGACCCCGCGGATCGGGAGGCATCGGTCCCCGCCGTGGCTTGGTCCGTCGATCAGCTCGAAGCGGCGCTGTCACACCACGCCGTGGCGCTACATAGATATCGGACGCTGCACGAGACACCCGCGGCAACAACTTGCATTTTCGCTGCGACTACTGGATCGGCCAGGGCGATGCAGGCCCTGCAGGAAGCCCGCGTCAACTTGCCGTCCGCGGCCGAATCGCTCGCTCTCCTGACAGCGTCGATTGACGGGCGGCAGGCCCTGCTCGCCTGCGGCAGCGACAGCCGCGGATTGACCTACGCCTTGCTCGAGTTGGCCGACCGGATTCGCTGCGGGCAGGGGCCGCAGACGGCGTTGAGCTTTGACCCTCCGCTCATCGAGACGCCGCACAACCGCATGCGCAGCATCGGCCGCCTGTTCGTGAGCGACGTGCAGGACAAGCCCTGGTACCACGACCGGGAGTTCTGGCCGGCCTATCTGTCGATGCTGGCCGCCCAGCGCTTCAACCGGTTCCAGCTGAGCTTCGGACTCGGATATGACTCCTTGCGCGCTGTCCGGGATGCCTACCTGCTCTTTGCCTATCCGTTCCTGCTCTCCGTGCCGGGATACTCGGTGAGGGCCGTGAATCTTCCGGACGAGGAGCGCGGCCTGAATCTCGAGATGCTGCAGTTCATCGGGCGCGAGACCGTCGAGCGCGGCATGGAGTTCCAACTCGGCATCTGGACCCATGGCTATCAGTGGATCGACAGCCCGAACGCCAACTACACGATCGCGGGCCTCACTCCCGAGACGCACGCGGCCTACTGCCGCGACGCGCTCGCAGCGTTGCTGGATGCCTGTCCGACAATCAGCGGCGTGACGCTGCGGACGCACGCGGAGAGCGGCGTGCCGGAAGGCAGCTATGGCTTCTGGAGGACGGTCTTCGACGGCGCGGTGCGCTCTGGCCGCAAGGTCGAGTTGGATCTGCATCCGAAAGGGCTCGACTGGAAGCTCATCGGCGAGGCGCTGGCGACGGGACTGCCGATCCGGCTGTCGCCCAAGTACTGGGCGGAGCACATCGGCATGCCGTATCAACAGGCAAGCATCCGCGAGCTCGAGATGCCGCATGAGGAGGCGCACCCCGATGCCTTCTCCGCGCTCAGTACGGGGTCGCGGATCTTCACCCGCTATGGGTACGCCGACTTCCTGCGCGACGACCGCCGGTACAGCGTCATGTACCGCGTATTTCCCGGCAGCGACCGGCTCCTCCTCACCGGGGATCCGGTCACGATGGCGTCCCACTCACGCGCGTTCGGATTCGGCGGCGCCGACGGGGCGGAGCTCTTCGAGCCCCTTTCCTACAAGGGACGCCGCGGCTCCGGGCTTCCCGGCGGCCGGTGCGCCTACGCCGACCGCTTGCTCGAGCCGCGCCGCGACTGGGAGAAGTATCGCTACACCTACCGCATCTGGGGACGGCTGCTCTACGACCCTGGGACTGATCCGGAAGTCTGGCGCCGCTCGCTTCGGCGGCGATTCCGGGAGCGCGCACCGCACGTCGAGGCAGCCCTCGCCGCCTCGACCCGCATCTTGCCGATCGTGACGACGGCGCACCTGCCTTCCGCCGCCAACGACACGTACATGCCGGAGATCTACACCAACCAGCCGATCGCCGATGCCGCGCTGCCGAGTCCGTATGGCGACACGCCCTCTCCCAAAGTATTCGGTCATGTCAGCCCGCTCGACCCGCAGACGTTCTCTGCCATCGAGGAGTTCGCCGGCGAAGTCGTCGCCGGGACGCGCAGTGGCAAGTACTCGCCGTGCGAGGTTGCGCGCTGGCTGGACACGCTGGCGAGCTCGGCCGAGCGCCACCTCGCCCAGGCGCTGAAGACGGACGCTGCCCCGCCCGATGCGGAGCTGCGCCGCGTCGCGGTCGACGTGACCATCGAGGCCGGCCTCGGCCGCTTCTTCGCCGCCAAGCTGCGCAGCGGCGCGCTGTATTCGCTCCATCGCCGGACGGCGAGCCTCCCGGCGCTCGAGGACGCAGTGCGGGAATACGATCGGGCACGTGCGATCTGGGCGCGCTTCGCGCAGTACGCCTGGGGCGTCTATGTGCCTGACATCACCATCGGACCGTTACCCTGGCAGCGCGGTCATTGGATGGACCGCCTGCCCGCGATGGATGCCGACATCGCGGCGATGCGGCGGCAACTGGCTTCGACGCGAGCCAAACACCTGCCCGCGGCGGCCGCCGATCGTGCACCGATACGCGAGCTCCTCGGCGATGACCGGGGTCCGCGGCCGGCGTTGGGGCATTCGCCCCCCGAGCGCTTCACGCCGGGCGAGCCGCTGCATCTCGCGATCACCCTCCAAGGCGGCGCACCGCTCGCAGGGGCACGCCTGTTCTATCGCCACGTGAATCAGGCCGAGGAATACCGCTCCATCGATCTGACACCGCACCAGGGCGAGCTTCGAGCCGTCATCCCGGCCGTCTACACCGCGTCGGAGTATTCGCTGCAGTATTTCTTCGAGCTGCACGCGGGAGGCAGTCGAGCGCAGCGCTTTCCCGGCTTCGCGTCCGATCTCGGCAATCCGCCCTACTTTCTCGTGCGCGCCGCGCGTCCAGGGCCGGCGTAGCGGCTCGCCGCCAGGCTGCCCATGCCTGGCCGGACGAAGCCCGGAGAGCCGATAGGCGGCGGCCGTGGGTCCTCGCTCAGAACGGATATCCGATTCCCGAGAACACGGCCGCCCCCTCGCTTCCATAACCGACGTCGACATAACCCACGACGAACGGTGCCGCCACGCCGCGGAAGCCGATGCCGGCCACCTTGTGCAGGGCGGAAACAGGCCAGGCATCGAGCCGCGAGAACACCTGGCCGACATCGACGAACGGTGCCACCTCCAGATCGAGGTGAGTGGAGGCGATCCGTATCGAGCCGACTCTCTGGCGCAGCTCGACGGAGGCGGAGAATGCATTGCGATCGTAGAAGCGGCCGGCGCCATAGCCGCGCAGCGGCTGAGTGCCGCCGATCGAGCTCTCGCTGCCGCCGAGCGTGCTGAGCGCCCAGAAAGGGGCATTGCGGGCCTGCGGCATATATCTCAGCGCCGTGTGGGCCGCGAGAATGCTGTTGCGCGCAAGCGGCCAGAACACGCGGCCGTCGATCCCGGTCTCGCTGTAGAGCGAATCGTTGATGAGACCCGCCCGGCTCGCCATCCCGCCGTACACGACCCACTCCATGCCGCGCGTCGGCACAGTGACGTCGTCGCGACTGTCGTAGATGATCGCGACGCGATGTAACAGCGCCTTGGTCGTATGCAGGCCGCGGACCTCGGGGAACAGAGCATAGATCGAAGGAATGAGGGGAAGCGTCCCCGGTAGCACGTCGTAGGCCCGCAGCCGCAGCATGTACTGCAGCTGCCAGGCGTGGCTCAGGTTCAACCCGATCTGGGCCTGCAGCACCTCCTGCTCGCCGGTGAAGTTCACCTGGTCGGCCGCGGGCGAGCCGTTGCCGATGCCGTAGAACCTGAAGGTGCCGTCACGATCGTAGAGCGCGCTCAGGCTCACCGACCAGCGCCTCTCGCGCAGCCTTCCGCTCTGGTACTCCGCATCGATGCTGCGCTCGACGCGCTGTTTGATGCCGCCGACGAGCGACCATTGCTCGTCCGTGCTGGGATAATCGTAGATCCGCCCGTGCACGCCATAACCGAAATACGGGTTGTGGATGATGTCCGGCGCGATGATCTGACGGACGTCGTGATTCCGGTCCGTCTTCAGCCAGGTCGGAATCAACCCGACCGTGGTGCCGTTGTCGGGATCCGCGGCGACCTCCGGGATGGGAATGAAAGGCGCGGTGGCGGGATTGAGCCAGCGGGAGAGAGCGGCACTCGTACGGGAGGCAGTCGGCTTCGGCACCGTCTGCGGAGCCTGCAACGGAGCCACCGGCGTCTGCGCCGCCGGGACCGCCGGTACCTGTGCGGCGGCCCTGCGGCTCGGCACGAGAATGCCGAGCACGGCCAGCGCCATCATCGCGTGGGCGACGGCGGCAGAGGTCCGGCCGCTGCGCGCCGGGCGCTTCGCTTCTCTCACCGCAGCAGCTCGCGGCAGCACTCCACGAGCCCGTCCAGATCGGCCGCGGACAGATCACCCATGGTCGAGATACGAAACAACTTCTCGCAAAGGCTCCCCTGCCCGGCATAGATCACGAAGCCGCGTGCCTTGAGGCCGTCATGCAGCGCGGCGTAGGAGGTGTGGGGAGGGAGCCGGTACGAGCGCAGGACCACGGAAGACTCCTCCGGCGGCAACATCGGGGCGATCCCGAGCCGTGCGAAGCCCGCGCGTACCTGCTCCGCAAACGCCGCATACCGCTGATGGCGGGCCGCCCAACCACCCTGCTCCGCGTGCTCGCGCAGAGCCTCGACGAGCGCGTAGTAGGCGTGCACGGCGGGTGTGAAGGGCGTGTCCCGCCGGTCCTGCGCCGCTGCGGCGCGCGCGAGGTCCAGGTAATACGCCCGGCTCACCGCACGCTCGAGCGCCCGCCGGCGCACGATGGCGAATGCGACTCCCGGCACGCCATGCAGGCACTTGTTCGCGGTCGCCGCCGCTGCCGCGAGACTCTCATCAGCAAAGTCGATCGCCTCGGCGCCGAAGCTGCTGACGGCATCCACCAGCAGCTTCACGCGATGTTGCCGGCACAGGTCCCCGACTGGGCGCAGATCGTTGAGGCGGCCGGTCGTCGTCTCGTGATGAACCACAGCGAGGTGCGTGAAGCGCGCGCCGCCCTCCTGCGGCGCATCCTCGAGCCGTCTCGAGATCCCGGCCAGATCGAGCGCTGCCATCCAGTCGCCCGTCAGCCGCTCGAAGGCGATGCCGTAGCGCGCGCAGATTTGCGCGATCCGCTCCCCATACACGCCGTTCTCGGCCACCAGCACCCGGCCGTCGTGCGGCACCAATGTCGACAACATGCTCTCGACCGCTCCGGTGCCGGAGGCCGTGATCAGCACCGCGCACCACTTCGCCGGATCCAGCGCGTATACGGCGAGCAGCCGGCGGCGCGCCTCGTCCTGCAGATCGAAGAACTCGCTCTCGCGATGGCAGAGATCGGGCGCCAGCAGGCTGCGACGCACGCGCTCGCTCAGGACGACGGGCCCCGGATTGAGCAGGCGCATCAACACCCTCCCAGATGCTTGAGCAAGCGCTGCTTCACCTGCACGGGACTCATCGACGGCCGCGGCAGTCCCGACGGTGTTCCGGCGCGGATCAACAGACGGGCGAAGCTCGGCCCCGGGACGCGCGGTGCCTGCAGCCATTCGGAGATGCGCGCCACGTCGTCGGTCTCGAGGGCAGCGGCGTAGCCGCATGCGGCGGCGACTTCGGCAAACGAGACGGAGGGCGATACCGTCGCCTGGCCGCCCGTCGAGTCATGGACACCGTTATCGAGCAGCAGATGGCGCAGATTGGGCGGTCCATAGGCACCGACCGTCGCCAGCGCCCCGAGCCGCATCAGCGCCGCACCGTCGCCATCCAGCGCGAGCACGCTCAGGTCCGGACGAGCCAGGGCGAGGCCCAGCGCGAGCGGTGCGATGCAACCCATGGATCCAACCATATAGAGTTGATTGGGCCGATCGGCGATCGCATACAGCTCCCGCCCGCAAAATCCCGTCGCGGCGAGAACGACGGTCGAGGCCACCGGAGTATGCGCCACCACCGCCTCGAGGGCGGCCCGGCGCGATGGCCGTGAATCGGCAGCATGGCGATGCGGCTCCAGCACCGCCGCGGACGGACCGACGCGCCGGCCCGGGCGTTCCTCGGCCGCCAGCGCATGAGGTGCGACGCAGCCCTTCGGCATCACCAGCGCGTAA
Source organism: Steroidobacteraceae bacterium (assembly GCA_035552895.1). Lineage (GTDB taxonomy): Bacteria > Pseudomonadota > Gammaproteobacteria > Steroidobacterales > Steroidobacteraceae > 13-2-20CM-66-19. Next base: position 67,728 of record DATNEU010000025.1, on the reverse strand, counting down.
GGCCGGCCGCTCTCGGCGAGGTGAGAGCGCGCACGGTCGAGCGCCGGGCCCAGCGCCGGCCGCTCGGACGGAAAGAGCTCCCAGGGTATCTCCATGGTGGTCAACATCGCCGGCGTGATCGGCCCCATGAGCGCGTGCTGCGGCTCATCCGCCCCGCCCGGCTGGCCGCGCCAGGTCACGATCAGCAACTGCGGCAGGCGGAAGGTCCAGGTGAGCGAGGTCAGTGGACTCACCGCATTGCCGAGCCCCGAATTCTGCATCATCGCCACACCGCATCCCGCGCCGCCACTGCCGAGCGTGGCGCCCGCAATCAGCGCGACGGCGTCGCCCTCGTTCGCCATGGAGAGATAGCGCAGCGAGGGATCCTGCACGACATAGTTGATGAAGGGCGTCAGGTAGGAGCAGGGTACGCCGGCGTACCAGCCGAAGCCGCGCTCGCGGGCGGCCTCGATGAAATCGCGCGCCTCGATCATGGATCCGGCGACTCCGTGGGATCCTTTCCCTCGGAGTCGGCGAAGCGCGGCTGGGCGTGGGCAAAATCCGCCGCGCGGTGGAAGTCCTCGAGATCGTTCACTCCGCGCCAGTGCCCGTGAACGTACTGCACCTCGATGGCGGCGCCCTGCGCGATGAGCGCATTGAGGAGATGAGGAACATCGAGCGTGTCGAAGGCGGGGTCCGCGCGCAGCTCCCGCAGCACTTGCTTGAGCCGCGGGAGGCCCGCGCGGCTCACTTTCAACATCCCGATCCAGCGCCCGTGCATCCTCCCCACGGCAACGCCGGATTCCGCCCCGTTTGCGCCCGCATTCCCATTCACCGCCTCCACGGCGCCGAATACGCGCCTGAGCAGCACGGGCGTGCCGAAGAGTCCGCGATCGTCGCGCCGCGAGCAGCAGGCGAAATCGCGCACCGTACGATTGTTGTCGCACGTGGGCGAGGAGTCCACCACCACGGCAAAGTCCGCATCGGTCTCGACGAGGTCGCGAAGCACGTAGCTGCGAAACAGCAGATCACCGTAAGCGATCACCGTGTCCGCTTCGACGCTGTCGATGGCGCAGGCGAGCGAAGCCAGCTCGCCGGTCTGCTCGTACCGATCGTTGACGACGAGCCGGACCCCCGCCGTATCGATCGCATCCGCGCGATATCCGCCCACGACGGTGATGTCGTTGATGCTTTCTCTCTTGAAGGCATCGACCAGCCAGCGCAGCAGCGGCTTGCCCGCGATCGGGAGCATGACCTTCGGGCGATCCACGGTCACCGACTCGAGCCCTTTGCCGCGGCCCGCGGCGAGCACGACCGCGCCCCGGGAGACACGCGCCGCGGACAGATAGAGACGCTCGGCCGCCGAATACTCCTCGGCATCCTGCAGCCGGAAGATTTCCTCGACGGGGGCGATCCGATCCTCCACGTTCACGAGCGTCTCGCTCTCGAAGATCTCCCGAGCGGTGCTCTGCATCGCCGCCGCGGCGGAGCGCAGCACGTGATTCGCCCATATCACGACGCTGATTCCTGCCTTGCGGAAAACGTCGGTCGGCGTACTGTAGTAGCGCGTCGGAACGATCACGAGCGGCGCACGATCCGCCCACTCGCGCGCGAACGTCAGGATCTCGTCGGGCTTGGACAGCTTGCTGTGGATGAGGATCGCATCCGCGCCGGCGCGCCGGTATGCTTCGGCGCGCCGCAACGCCTCCTCCATTCCCCAGCCGGCGATCAGCGCCTCGACGCGGGCCACGATCGAGAAATCGCCATCCTGCTGCGTGGCCTTGCCGGCGGCGATCTTGCCGCAGAATTCATCGATGTCGGCGAGCGGCTGGCGCTCGCCATTGAGGAAGCTGTTGGTCTTCGGGAAGACCTTGTCCTCTATGCAGACGCCGGCGATGCCTCGCTGCTCGAGCTTGCGTATCAGGCGACGGACGTTGTTGAAGTTGCCGTAACCGGTATCCCCGTCCAGCAGGATCGGCAGATCGCTCGCGTCGGCCATGAACTCCAGCATGTCGACGACCTGCGTCCAGCTCGCCTCATTGTTGTCGCGTACGCCGAATTGCGCGGAGATCGACAGCCCCGACGCCCAGATGCCATGGAAGCCGGCCTCCCGCACGATCCGCGCCGAAAGGCCGTTGTGCGCCTCCATGAGGAATTCCAGCCGGTCGCTGCGCAGCATTCGCCGCAGGGCCGCGCAGCGGCTGCGCGAGTCCTCGAATCTTCCCTGCGGCTCGGCATTGCGGGGCCTCGTCCCTGCGGCCCGCCCAGCGGCCCGGCTACCGCCGTCCAGGATCGCTCCAGATGATTTTGTCATACCCGCACCTCCAGCAGCGGCAGCACCTCGCTCGTCGCGCGCGCCACATCCGCCGGGAAGTCGATCTCGATCCAGGGCGAGCCCGTCACGTCACAGACTTCGAAAGGATGACTGCGCTCGCGCAGCAGGTCGCGCACCGCCTCCTCGTGCGGCAGGTGCGCACGCGAGCTGGCGACGTGATCCTCCACTATCGCCGCGAGCCGCCGCGCGGCGCGCTCGTCGAAGCGGAAGAACCCGACCGACTCCCCGATCGAGTCATATCGCAGTCCGGGCTCGAGCCTCTTGCGCAGCTCGATGGGAACTCCGCCCACCACGCAGACCTTCACCGGCTCCTCCCCGGCCTCGAAATCTCGGTCGATCAACAGCCGGTTGACCGGGCCGCGGCCAGCGGTGAGCGCCGTCATGATCCGCTCGTGATAGAGGACATCGGCGTCCATCAGCAGCACATCGCCGCCGCGCGTCAGCGGCGCCGCGGCGGAGTGCACCGTCAGCATGCTGCCGAGGTCGTAGCGGGGGTTCAGGAGGACCTCGATGCGCGAGCGGCGGCCGAGGCGGTCGAGCTCCGCCTCGATGAGCTCGTGGCGAAACCCCAGAGCGAGGGCGATCTCATCCACGCCGGCGGCCTCGAGCAGCCGCAGATGCCGCTCGAGAAGGCTGCGGCCGCCGAATGTCAGCAGGCACTTGGGCAATTGCCGGTCCACCGTCTGCTGCAGACGGGATCCGCGTCCGGCGGCCAGGATGATCGCGCGCATATTTCCCCCGGGTAGCGATGCTTTTGCTGGATATTACAAAAGAGCGCGCCCGGAGTCCGGGCCGGAGGCGAGATTTCGCGCCCGGCGCCATGCCCGCTCGCAGTGATGCAGGTAGATCAGGCCCGGGACACCGAGCAGGAGCTCGCGCGCGCGCTTCGCGAAGGAGAGTGCGAGCGCCGCATCGGGCGCGAGCCCGGCGAAGGGCGCGAGCAGCAGATACCCGCCTTCCTGTACTCCGAGGGCGCCTGGGATGGCGAATGCCGCGCCGCGGATCGCCTGTCCCAGGCTCTCGAGCAGCAGCGCGTCGAGCCAGCCGACTGGCGAGCCGAGCAGCCGCAGCGCGAGATAGACCTCGCCGGAGCCGATCAGCCAGCCGGCGAGGCTCAGCGCGAAACTCGCCGCCGCGTGCCCGCCGCGCCGATAGGTACCCTCCACCGCCGCATCGATCGCATCCGCGCGGCTCACCAGGGCAAACCACTCGCGCCGGCGCGCCAGGCGCGCGAGCCGGCGCACCGTACCGCCGAAGAGGCCCCGCCGCTGAACCAGGTAGAACGAGACCAGGATGATGGCGAGCACGATGCTCGCGGTGACGGTGGCGACGATCACCGTGTGGTGAGCTTGCCGCACGCTGGCGCTCTCGAGCCTCGCCGGCAGCGCGAGCAACCCGACGCCGATCAGGCCGAAGACGAATTGCCCGAGAGCCTGCAGCGTGGTCGAAACGGTAATGGCCGCCGCCGCACCCTGAGTGGCCATGCCGCGGCGGGAGAGATGACGAGTCATCACGACGGGTCCCGCCACCTGGCCGAGCGGCATCAGACTGTTGGCGGACTCTCCCACCCAGCGCGCCAGCAGCGCATCGCGCCAGGGGTGGCGGACGGCGCCCTCATCGAAGAGGACCCGAATTGCGGCGCCATCGAGCCAAAGCGGCAGCAGATGGAAGAGTGCCACGAGCAGCAGGCCCCAGCCCGCCGTCGCCAGAGTCGCGAGCACGGGCCTGAGGCCCTGCGAGACGAGCACCCCGATGAGCAGCAGCAGCCCCGCGGAGAAAAGCCAGATTGCGGGCTTTCTCACTGCGATTCCGGCGCGGACACCCGCCCCGGCGGACTCGCAGCCGCGATGCGCCGGCGGCGGGCGAAAACCTGGCGGAATCCGAAGTATCCCAGCGCATCCTTCAGATTCGAGATCAGCCGCCAGCCTCGGCGCATCCGCACATCGGTCACGTACTCGAACGTGAGCGAGACCCGCCTCTCTGCCTCCCGCAGGGGGGTGATCCGATGGCGTAGCGCATCGCCATCGAAGAACACCAGGCCTCCGGGCGGGATCTGAATCGACCCCGCAACGACCGCAACGCCGCTCGAGCGCGTGTGCAGCTCGTAATCCAGGCGGCAGGAGGACTGATCGATGACTCCGAAGAGCGCCGTATAGCGGCGACCCCTGTAGTAAGAAGTGTCGTAATGCCAGCCGATGTGATCGCCGGGGCGCGTGTAGAAATAGAGCGCGTAGGCATGGCTGTCATCCTGCGGCGAGAGCTGCAGACGCTCGCCCGCGATGCCTTCGAGCACGTCGATCAGGGCACGCGAGCGGTAGAGCTCGGCAATGAAGGGGGCACGCTCATCGATGACGTGCCGGCCGACGCTGCCGCCCTGTTTGTGGCCGGGCAGATAGTTGCGGTTGACCGACGACTGCACGGCGGTGACCGCCGCAGCGAGATGCGCCGTGGCCTCCGGCGACAGGAATTCCGGCAGGAAGAGAAACGAGCCCTGCTCGACGAACGCGCGCCGCAGCGGCTCGAGCGGAATACCGCGTGCAAGTCCGGTCAGACCAGTCCCGTCCCCGATGTCGGACTCGCCGCCATCGACTTCGATCGGCGCGCTACCCTGCGATGGTCGATGACGACCCAGGCGGCAAAGACCGGAGCGCCAATCGACGCCGCGACCAGGAACGGCATGACCCCGTTGAGCAGCGTCACCAGCGGCAGCAGGTAAAGAATGTCCTCCGCCTCGAATCCGCTCAGCGAGGGTTGACGGGTCGCGACTTTGCCGGCCATCTCCTCGATGCGCATGCGCAGATAGAAGATCAGCGCCACCGCGGCGCCCGCGACCGCGCCCATCGCCGGCGGCGACACTCCCAGCGGAGTGTCGGAGGCGGTCCCGATGCCGACTCCCATCGCCACGAACAGGAGGACCGTGACCGCGGCATCGCTCGCGAGATCGTAAACGTGACCGATACGGCTCATCTTGCCGCTGAGCCGGGCGAGCTCACCGTCGGTGTGGTCCAGGAAATTGGACAGGATCACCAGCAGGGCGGCGACATTGCACCACCCGTAGGTGCCCGACGTGAAGGCGACAGCGCCGGCCAGCCCCGTCGCCAACCGAATCGTCGTCAGATGGTTGGGCGTTACGCGGCTGCGCGCGAGCGGCGTCACCAGCCATCGCGCGAGGCGCGCGTCCCACGGGCGCTGCGGGTGCGACACCGGTGCCAGAAAGCTGTCGGACATCATCAAATCCCGGTCGCGGCCCCTGATACCGCACCGCATTGTACCCACAATCGCTCCCTCGTCGAGCCCAGGCCCGCTTCACGATCGGGTCGATGTCCCGGCGGCTCAATCCCGCAGGCGCATCAGCGGAATGTCGTCCAGAGCAGTGTCAGCGCGAGGCCCCACATGATGACTGCCACCAGCGCATCGAGCACGCGCCAGGCAACCGGGTGGACGAATACCGGGGCGAGCAAACGCGAGCCGAAGCCCAGGCTGGCGAACCAGCCCGCGCTCGCAGTCCACACGCCCGCGAGGAACGCGGGCCGCAACGGCGCCGGCTGCTGTACGCCGACCGAGCCTATGAGGAGCACCGTATCGAGGTACACGTGCGGATTGAGAAGGGACACGGCGAGCGTCTGCAGCAGGACCGCGCGCGCGGACCGCGCGCCGCCCGCAGGGGCCGCCGACAGGGACTGCCTCGAGCAGGCGCGCCGGCCCGCGCCGAGCCCGTACCAGCCGAGGAAGCAGGCGCCGGCGACCGCCAGCCCCTCGAGCGCGAGCGGGTTGCGACCGAGCGACGCGGCGAGACCGTCCACCCCGATCGTCGTCAACACCACGTCGATGAGCACGCAGAGCGCGACAACCAGAGCCACGTGTGCGCGCACCAGCCCCTGGCGCAGGACGAACGCATTCTGCGCGCCGATCGCGATGATGAGCGAGGCGCCGAGAACGAGTCCGGTGACATACGCGCCGGGCGAAGCGGTGGGTGGCATGCGGCGAGTATCGGCGCCGCAGGCACTTCTCGCTAATTAGAGCTACTTAGGCGGATGAAGCACAGCTAATGCGGCGAGCGCGCGAGACTTCACCTGGCCGCTCGATCCGCTAGTATTCGCTCCTGCACCCAACGATTACCGTCGAGGTCTGGACCATGTCGATGTCCCGCGCATTGATTCCATCGCTCGAGATCGGCCTGAACGCGCTCTCGGCAATCCTGGACAAAGCCCAGGCGTATGCCGATGCGAAGCGGTTCGACTCCGCCGTACTCCTCGGCACCCGCCTCTTCCCGGACATGTTCCCGCTGAGTCGCCAGGTGCAGATTGCCTGCGATCTGGCCAAGATCGGCGGCGCGCGGCTCGCGGGCGTCGATTTCCCGAAGTACGAGGACAACGAGAAGACGATCGCGGAGCTCAAAGACCGCATCGCGAAAACGCTGGCCTTCGTCCGCACGCTCGATGGCGGCAAGATCGACGGCGCCGGCGACCGTGAGATCACCTTCCCTCTCGGCCCGGAGCACAAAGGCCAGATGCGGGGCGCCGACTACCTCAATCACTTCCTGCTGCCGAACTTTTATTTCCACCTCAGCACCGCCTACGCCATCCTGCGCCACAGCGGTCTCGAGCTCGGCAAGAGCGACTTCCTGGCCGGCATCCCGATGAAGGTCAGCTAGTTAAAGCGCTGGATCCGGGCTCCTGCCCGGCCCAGCGCTGCGCGGCGGGGTACATCCCATGTGCCTCGCGATTACCCGGCCAACTGAAAAGCTTCGAAGGCGTGCAAGGCGTCATCGACTGCGGCGCGCAGTGGACGCGACGGGCGCTTGATCATCCACGTCCATTTCCGCACCTGCAGTTGGCGCTGCATGCGCTCTGCCTTCAGATCGAGCGCGGCGACGATGCGATCGCCTGCGAGAACCGGGCAGGCGAAGTAGCCGAGCACCCGCCGATGAGCGGGCAGATACGCCTCGAAGCGATGCTCGTAGTCGAAGAAGAGATGCAGCCGCTTACGCTGGCAGACGAGCGGGTCGAACGGCGAGAGGATGCGGACCCGCCCGGGGCTGATCTCGATCTCGCGCTCGAGCGCCTCCGGCTCCGCCCAGTGCTGAGAGGACCCCGCCCCGTCGAAATCGACCGCGACCAACTCCCCGCGGCGCACCTTCGCCTCGATGAGTGGCCGGATCGCCGCCCGCCGCGCCACGCCTCCATAACAGATGGAATCGAGACTGACGAGGCCCTGCGACCGCAAGGCACGCTCGATCCCATAGCTCAGAGTCTCCCGCGGCGTAGCCGCGCGCGGCAAGCTTTCCCACCCGAAATGCCGCGTGGTCAGCTCGTAGGACTTCAGCATCCCGGTCCGCCGGCTGACGGTGAGCAGTCCCCGGAAGAAGGCGAGCTGCATGGCGCGTTTGGATGGCTTGCGGCTCGCCCAGGGATGGTCCTTCTCGACGAGCACATCGTCATCGATGTCGCGGATGGAGAGCTCACCGCCGCGTCGAATGCGTGTGAGCACCCTGCGAAGATCGCCGGCGGTCACCGATGCGAACCAGCGTCCGTGCATCCGAGGGTTATTTCGCATGTCGCGCACGTAGTATTTGAAGTCTTCGATCGGCAGGTACGCGAGCGCGTGGGTCCAGTACTCGAAAACGCTGCGGTCCCGCGCCTGCGCCTGATCCAGGTGCTCGCGGCGGTAATCGGGAATCCGCGTGTGGAGGATGTGGTGATGACACCGCTCGATCACGTGGATGGTGTCGATCTGCACGTACCCGAGGTGGCGCACGGCGGCGGGGGTTGCCGCGGCCCCGGCCCCGAACGGAGCGTCGGTGTCCAGCCGCTGCGCATGCAGCCAGAGGGCCTTGGCGAGATTTCGCTTGATCCGGACGGGCGAGGGTGGCATGGCGAAATTTTGCCACGAGCACCCGACCGTGGCGGAGCAGTCGCCAGGCGACGCGCCATCGCCGCGGGCAGTATCTGGTCGGCCAGGCCCTGCCAGAGGCTGATGGGCAGCCGCACGTCCCGCAGCCGGAAATCCCACGGCCGCGCGATCAGCGTCAGCTCCCACGCCGCGCCCCTCCCGCCCCGGCGGCGGCCGCTGCGACCCGCGCCTCCAGACCCGATCCGGGATAGCCGTGAAAATAGAGCACCGGGCGGGGCTCCGCCAGTAGAGGGGTAAGCGGCGTCAGATGGTGCTGCCTCTTTCTTCTCCGGTTCTCATTTACGCCATCCGCGGCACAGTGTTCCTGCCACCCACGCCCTGGTTAGTGGTGCTAATGTCGATGTAGCTTGGCTCACGCGCCGCGGGAGGCGCCCATGCTCGATGAGGCATTGCTCGCGGCGGTGGCCGCAGTCGCCCGCGAGGGCAGTTTCGAGCGCGCGGCGCGCGCGCTGCACGTCACGCCGTCAGCCGTATCGCAGCGTGTGAAGCTCCTCGAGGAGCGTCTCGGTGCGGTGCTCATCGTGCGCGGACAACCCTGCACCGCCACGGAGATCGGCGCGCGCATCTGCCGCCATGCGGAGCTGGTGTCCATCCTGGTCGCGGAGCTGCGGCGCGAGCTGCCGATGCTGCCCCACGACTCACTGGACGCGCCACATGCCAGCCTGCGGATCGCGGTCAACGCCGACAGCCTGAGCACCTGGTTCATTCAGGCAATGGCGCAGTTCGGGCGCGAAGATGCCGCATTGCTCAGCCTGACGCTGGCCGACGAGGACCACACGGCGGAGTGGCTGCGCCGCGGATATGTCCTGGGCGCCGTCACCTCGGTGGGAACGGCCGTGCAGGGGTGTCGAATCCGGCGCCTCGGCGCGCTGCGATACGTAGCCACGGCAAGCCCGGGTTTCGTGAGGCGTTGGTTCGAAGAGGGAGTCTCCGTCGCGGCGCTGGCCCGCGCGCCGAGCCTCCTCTTCGACAGCAACGACAAGCTGCAGGAAGTCTGGGCACGCCGCGTCGTGCGCCGCGAGGTCGCGCTGCCGGTACACCGCATTCCCGCCACTCAGGCGTTCGTCGATGCGGCGCTGGCCGGAGTCGGCTGGGGAATGAACCCGCTGTCACTGGTCCGCCACCAGCTGCAGGCCGGCGCGCTGCTCGAGCTGGTGCCGGACACGCCGGTCGACGTGCCGCTTTACTGGCAGGCGACGCGCCTCAAGGTGCCGGTCCTCGAGCGCCTGACACGCAGCGTCGTCCGTGCCGCCGCCGCGGTCCTCGAACCGTCATAGGCCTTCAGATCTTCAGCCGCTACGGGTCTTCTCGTCATCGCCGCGCCTCGGGTAATGCGATACTTCCGCACGACGATCTCCACCCCACAGGGAGCCCATGTCCGGCTACGGACGCGACACCTTCCAGTTCGTACGTGACAATGCCCGCTGGCTCGCCGGCGGCTTTCTGCTCACCCTCTTCTCCTGTTTCGCGCAGACTTTCTTCGTCGGTCTCTCCGGCAAGGACCTGCGCGTCACCTTCCATCTCACGGGCGGCGGCTTCGGCGGGTTGTACATGTTGGCGACCGCGGCGGGCGCACTCTGCCTGCCCTGGCTGGGGCGCAGACTGGATCTGATGCCCGGTTGGAAAGTCGTGCGCTTCACCATGCCCGTGTCCGCCCTGGCGTGTGTGCTGATCACGATCGCACCCAACGCGGTGGCGCTGACCCTCGCTCTGTACCTGCTGCGCACATTCGGCCAGGGGATGATGAGCGAGATCGCCTACACCGTGATCGGCCGGTGGTTCGTGGCGAACCGGGGGCGAGCGATGGCGCTCATCGTCTCCGGGCAGCAGGCCGGGCTCGCGCTCCTGCCGCTTCTTTTCGTGCTGGTCGAGAGGCACAGCGCGAGCTGGCGGGCGACGTGGATCGCCTCGAGCGCGCTCATCGCCCTGGTCGGCATGCCCGCGATCATCGCGCTCATCAAGGTCGAGCGGGTGCCGAGATCGCACGAGGCGAAGGTGCGCAACCACAACACCGCGCGCGACTGGACCCGCTCGGAAGTGCTGCGGGACCCGGTCCTCTACTTGTTGCTCCTCGGTATCCTGGCGCCGTCGTGCATCTCGACGGTCATCTTCTTCAACGAGGATTATCTCATCGAGCTGCGCGGCTATGATCCGCTCGTCTTCGCTGCGGCCTTTCCGATCATGTCGGTCACGACGGTGCTGTTCTCGCTGGTCTGCGGCCATCTGATCGACCGATTCGGCTCTCTGCGGCTGCTGCCGTTCTTCCTCGCGCCGCTCGCGATCGCCCAGGCAGCTCTCGGCCTGATCACGCCCGTCTGGGGCGTGTACCTCTTCATGTTCCTCTTCGGCATCAGCAGTGGGTTCACCTCCACTCTGCTCGGGGCGCTCTGGCCGGAGGTGTACGGGCTCGCGAATCTCGGCGGCATCCGCGCGATCATCTTCTCGGCCATCGTGCTCTCCACCGCGCTTGGACCGGGCATTTCGGGCGCGCTGATCGACCGAGGCATCACCATACCGACACAGATACTCTGGCTTTCCGGCTGGTGTGTGGCCGGATGTTTTGTCCTTGCATTTGCCGCGCGCCAGATACAACAGCGCGAGCAGCGGGCGGCAGTTCCGGAAGCGCTCTAGCGCCGTTGCCCTTTGCGGAATCGCAGACAGCCAGCGCGCCGATCAGTAACGATTCGCCGCCCCTCGCAGCCGCAATTCGTGCGACGCGCCCGCCGGCACCTCGATGTAGGTTGCGCCGCCGAAGCGGTCGCCGCCGATCGCCCAGCACGCGAAGTGGCATCCGGGCAGAGCGGCCCGGCCGGAGACCTCGGTGAGTGGACGGCCGTCGAGCTCGACCCCCTGCGCGAGCACGCGGTGCACGATGAGCACGTAGTGCCTGAGGTCGGGATGGTAACTGCCGGCAGGCGCCGCGGTCTCGAGGCTGATCGCGTCACCACTCGCCTGCGCGCTGATGCGCTGCAGAAAGTACGCGCCACGCTGATACGCGTAGGTCTCGCCGTCATCGTCATAGTAATCGAAGGACGTGCGCTCCACAGCGGGGAACACGCTCACGGTCAGTGTCGTGACACGGCGCTCACCGACATAGTCCATCACCTTCTGCATCGGAATGATTGCGCCCTGGCGGATGAAGAGCGGGATGTCCGACCAGGTCTTGCTGTCGATGGGAACGGTGATCGTCCTCCCCCCCAGGTAGATGCGGCCGCCGCTCCAGCTCGTCCAGACGCCCCGCGGCAGATAGATGCGCTTTTGCCGCTGGTCAGGCTGCACGACCGGAGATACCAGCAGCCACTGGCCGAACATCCACGCGGCGCTGTCATTGCGAACGTGCGGATCGTCGGGCCAGCCAAAGGTCAGCGGCCGTACCAGACCGACTCCAGTCAACGTATCCTGCCAGGCGTACGCATAGATATAAGGCAGCAGCGCGTATCGCAGCCGGATCGCATGTGTCGCGGCCCGCTGCGCAATCGGGCCGTAGAGCCAGGGCTGGCGCCGCTGCCCATGATCCCCGTGCACGCGGAACACGGGCGCGAAGGCATCGAACTCGATCCACCGGGCGTAATTCTGCGGACTCGGCCGGCCGTGGAAGCCGCCGCCGTCCATCCCCCACCACATCTCGCCGACGTCGATGGCGCTCAGCATCCTCGGGCGCTGTGCCGCCATGCTCGCAAAGCCGGTGTCGATATCGCCCGACCAGAGCCCATAGGCGTAGCGCTGCGCCCCGAGCCAGAAGTTTCGATTGAGCGACCACACCCGCCGGTCGGAATGGCGGCGCTGCCCGTCGTACAACGCCCGCTCCATGTTGAGGAACTCCGTGTCGTCCCCGTCCTCGTCGGCTTCGTCGTTCCACCAGCCGACGATCCCGGTATCGAAGCTGTGCGCGAGCGCCGCAGTGAAGAACCAGGCGCGCGTCGCCGCCCGATCGAAGTCGAGATCCCGCACGAGCTCGTGCGAGAAATAGTCGACGCTCGGCTTCTCGCCGGGATCCCAGAGCTCGTGCGCGGTGGCATACCGGCCCTCCTCCGTCGCGACATGGATACGCGGCTTCATGATGCCGATGAGGTGCACTCCGAGTCCGGCGAGCTCGCGATCCAGTTTGCCGCTCGGCCCGTCGGGAAACTTGCGCGCGTTCCAGCGGAACTCGCCGTAATCATCCCGACCCCAGGCCTTCCAATCGAAGTCGAGCGAGAACGCATCGAGCGGGATGTGGCGCGAGCGGTAGCCGCGCACGGCCTGGAGCAGGCGCGCCTCATCGATGCCCCACTGGCTGTTGATGAAGCCCAGCGACCACTTGGGAAAGAGCGGCGCATGGCCGCTCAGGTCCGCGACGGCGGCGAAAATCGCCGGCGGTGCGCCGACGAGCAGATAGAAATCGGGATCGGGTCGCGACAGCCGGGTGACGGTCAGGCCGGCCGGATGCAGATCGAATGTGGCGCCTTTGCTGTCCACGAGCATCCCGAAGCCCGCCGTGCTCCAGAGGAGCGGCGCGCCGGCATGGCCCTGCTCACCGGCCTTGGCTACCTGAACGCCGCGGCGCAGGAGGCCGGCCTTGGGCGGCTGGAAGATGTTGAAGCCGCCGATGCCGTAGAGGGGCGAGCCGCTCGGAAAGCGCAGTGCCACCGAGCCGTGCCCCAGACGGGCGAGATGGGGCTCCACGAGCAGTGGTGCCCGCTTGCCGCGCCGGAAGAGCTCGAGAGTCTGTGCCGGACCGTCCACGACCACACGGATGTCGCCGCGGCGCAAAACGGTTCTGTGGCCGTAACGGCGCACGGAGACCCCGCCGGAGTTGCCGCTCGGCGCATCGGGCGCCATCACGAGAGCCGCAGGCGTGACCTTGCCCCCCGGCAGGAAGTGGACGTGCAGAACGTTGGCTGCGACCAGGGAAACCTCGAGGGTCCCGCGATCCAAGCGGATGCTGAGGGGCGCGTCGCCTTGCAACTTCGGCGAATGCGGCAAGGTCCCGCTGCCCCAGGCGGCAGATGCGCTGAGCGCCGACAGCAGGGCGGCGAGGAAGACTGACGGGTACTTGCGGGCGATGAGCATGAGTCTCCTGCCGTGCGGGCGTTGCGGCCGGCACTTCGGGTGCAAGCCTTGCGATGTCAAACCGGAGAGCCGCCGCAGAAGCGGGCGAGATATTCATCGTGCCGCGGCTGCTCGAGCACCTTGCGGTGAATACGCCCGAGCGAGGCGTCGATCTCCTCTCGCAGGCGCCGCGGCGGAATCCGGCCGACGGCGGGTGGGAGGCTCTCGGGCAGAATGCCGAGACCCGTGAAAAGGACCTGCCAGCTGTCCGCAAAGAAGGTCTCATCCTCCATGGCGGCGATGTGCCCCCGGGCCCGGAAGGTATCGACCTTGTGTCGCAGCGTATCCGGCATCTGCAACTCGCGATTGCGCCGCCAGAATGGACCCGCGAACGGGGCCAACGCGTAAAGGGCGCACTGGAAATCACGGATGCGCTCGCAGCGCGAGCGCATGATCCGGTTGTACTCGCGCCGCTCCGCGGTGAAGTCGTTGCCGGCCGGGAACAATGTCAGCAGATGCACGAGCCCGAGCTGCAACGCGTGCAGGCCGACATCGTGGATCGGATCGAAGACCGCCGCCGCCTCCCCCACGCCGACGCAGTTTCCCTGCCACGCTGCGTCCCGTATCCCCGGCTCGACCCTGCGCAGGGTGATATCCGTGAGCTCGGCTCCGGCGGCGGCCGTGGCGGCGATGTCCGCGGTACCGCTCGTCCCGACATCGGATGCATGGACGATTCCCGTCGCAGCCCGTGTCGGGTGCAGCGCCGTCCAACCGTCAGGGCCGATACGGATCTCCGCGAATGGCGGGATCGAGGTGAAGACCGGCGCCCGCGCGAAGAGTACGCTCCTGGGGGCGAGGTGGCGCCGCCAGGAATGCAGCGGGACCGCCATCGCCCCGCCGAGAAGCAGGGCGTCCACGCCGCTCGCATCCACGAAGAGGTCGGCCTGCAGCCGGCGCCCGCCCTCGAGCATGAGCGCCGCGATCGAGGCTTCCGCGCCGCCGCGCTCCACGTCGACGTGCTCGGCCTCGTGCACCCTGACACCCTGCGCTCTCGCGAGCGACTTCAGCAGCGCGGCGTATGGCGCCGTGTGCAAGTGATAGCCGTAGTCGGTGCGCCCGAATGCGTACGTGGTCTGATCCGGAACCAGCATGCGTCCGTTTTGTGCCGCGACCGCCGTCAGGCAGAACCCCTGCAACGGCACGGCGAGCCCCTGCCGCCGCGCTCGCTGCCAGAGATGAAAGAACTCGATGTCCTCGATCGGCCTGCCGTAGCTTCCCCAGGCATGAAAGAAGGGCGGCGGCCTGTTGGAGCCGGGAGCGAAGCTCTGCCCCAGGGAGAAGGCCCCCGCGGTCTCGAGAATGACCTCCGCCTCGCCGAGGCCCAATTTGGCGTGCAGGGCCTCGAGAGGCGGCAACGTCGCCGCAATGTCGCCGGGCTGCAGCCGGCTCGCGAGCTCGACGGCCTCGACACGCACTCCGCAGCCGCCGAGCGCACGGGCGAGCGCCGCCGCCGTGAGCCATAGATCGACGTCGCGCCCGAGCACGATGACCGAGCGGACTCGCCGATCGGCGCTCAAACGACCGCCCCCGCGAGGCTTCCCGCCTCGGACGCAGCGCAGTGCCTGTCGACATACTCGCCATGCAAGGCCATCCCGGCCACCGCACCGCGAATGCGTGCATGAAACTCCGCCAGACGCTGCTCGATGGCGTCGAGTGGCAGGCCGTCGGCCGACCGATCGTAACCTTCCGGCATGACGCCCTGCCCCGCCAGCACGGCGAGCCAGCTGTCGCGGCTGAAGAGCCCGTATTCGTAGTGGGGCAGCGCGCCGCGGGAGCGAAACATCTCGAGCTTCTGGTGCAGACTCTCGGGCAGCGCCATCGCGCGCACCGCATCCCAGAGCGGCTCGCCGAAGCGGCGGTTGGCGGTGTAGTGCAGCACGAGAAAATCCCGGATGCGCTCGTACTGCCAGTCATTGAGGCGGTTGAACTCGGCGGCGAGGCGCGGGTCGATGCCGCCGGCGCGCCGGTCCGGCATGAGGTGGATCAGGTCGGTGACGGCCGCCTGGATCAAATAGATGCTGGTGGACTCCAGCGGCTCGAGGAAGCCGCTCGCGAGGCCGACCGCCACGCAGTTTCCCGACCAGGCACGCTCGCGCCGGCCGGCGGCGAAGCGCAGCAGGCGCGGCTCCCCGATCGGCGCGGCTTCGAGACCACCGAGGAGGCTCGATGCGGCCTGGTCGTCGTCGATGAAGCGGCTGGAGAAGACATAGCCGTTGCCCGTGCGGTGCTGCAGGGGAATTCGCCAGACCCAGCCGGCGGAGCGCGCCGTCAGGCGCGTGTAGGGCACCAGCGGATCGGCGCGGCGACACGCTACCGCGAGCGCTCGATCGCAGGGCAGCCAGTGGGTCCAGTCCTGCCAGGGAACTCCGAGAGTCCGCCCGAGCAACACAGCCCGGAATCCGGAGCAGTCGACGAAGAAGTCGCCGGAAACACGGGCGCCTGACCGCAGAGTCAACTCCATCACATCGCCCCTCTCCGGGTGGCGGCGGATCTCACTGACCAGGCCCTCGACTCGCCGCACTCCCCGCTCGACTGCCCAGGAGCGCAGATACGCCGCGTAAAGACCCGCATCGAAGTGATATGCGTAGGAGTATGTCGAGCGAATCGACTTCGGGTCACGTGCCGGCGGCTCGAACACGTTGCTCAACGCCGCGGCTACCGAAAGCGAGTACTCCTGCAGAGGCGCACACGCACGTCCCGCCAGCCGCGCCCGCAGCCAGTGGTGCTGGAATTCCACCCCTCCCCACGGCTCGCCGAATGCTCCGAACGGATGCACATAGCGCTCGCCGTCCCGATCCCAGCCGCGGAACTCGATCCCGAGCTTGAAGGTCGCCCGGGTCCGGCGCATGAAATCCGCCTCATCGATCCCGAGCATGTCGTTGAACACCTTGATGCTCGGCAGCGTCGCCTCACCGACGCCGACGGTCCCGATCTCCTCCGACTCCACGAGCGTGATATCGTAGTCCGGCGCCGGGAGTTGCCGCCGGAAGGCCGCTGCGCACATCCACCCTGCCGTTCCGCCGCCCAGGATGACGATGCGCAGCGGCGCTGAGCCTGTGCCGCTGCCCGACAGTCCGCTCACCTCTCCACGCTCAAAACTTCGCCCGGATCCCGAGCTGGTAGCGGCGCCCGACCCGCGACCATGCCGAGTCCATGTAGACCGGCTTGGCTCCGGGAGTGGCCGAGGAGTCGCCGAAGATCTCCTGCTGGTAGACCGTGGTCGTATCCAGGATGTTGGTGACGTCGAACGACAGCTCCACGTGCTCGCCGATCGAATAGCGCAGCGAGCCGTCGAGATAGCCGGCGGCCTTCTGGAACACGGGCAGCCCGATGCAGCAGTCGAGGTTGTCGGTGAGGAAACGCGAGCGCCAGTTGTATGCCAGGCGAACGCCCACCGGGCCGTGCTCGTACAGGCCCACGAGGTTGTAGGAGTTCTTGGAAACGCCCGCGAGCTGATGGGAGTCGATGACGACGCCGCCCAGCGTGTTCACCCCGGCGCCGAACGACCCCTGCCCGCCGACGAGCGGATTCGGGTTGTCGATCAGGTTCGTGTTGTTGATTCCCGACTGCTCCACGTAGGTGTAGGTGGCCTGCATGCCGAGCCCCTTGAGCAGCCCCGGCAGGAACTTGAAGTAGGTCTCGTAGTCGAGCTCCGCGCCGCTCAATCTGCCGCCGTCACGCACATTGACCGGCCCGGTGACCAGCACGTTCTGGGTCGATCCATTGTTGGTGAAGGTGCGGTCGAACTGCGCATCTCCCTGGGCATTCCACAGCTTCTTGTAGAAGAAATCGAGCGTTATGGCGCCGGTCGCCGCGAAGTACCGCTCGAAGGACAGATCGAACTGATCGGCCGTTTCCGGCCGCAGCGCCGTGTTACCCGTATTGGCATTGAAGACGAAATTGTATCCGGTCACGTTGGCGGGGACATGTGCTGCGGTCGGGGAGCTGTATACGACGTACGGCGAGCTCGCCGTGGTGTCGATGGTCGGCGCGTTGATCTGCACGTAGTTGCGCAGCAGCCCGATGTCGGCGCGGGCCATGGCTTTCGAGTAGGCGAAGCGGATGAAGTCCTTGCTGTCGAGGCCAAAGCGGACGTTGAAGGCCGGCAACACGTTCGTATACGCGAACACGTTCGTGTTCGGGCTGCCGCCGCTGTTGGCGAATGCCAGGATCGAGGGCGTCAGATAGCAGCTCGGGTTGACGATGTTGTCGCCCGACAGCGGGGTGCCGCAGGGAGCCAGGCTGGTGAGCTCCGTGGAGGCGGGAAATTCGGCGCTGCCGCTGCCGATCTCTTCCGTTCGCACCACGCGCACACCGGCGTTGCCCACGACGTTGATGCGGCCGAAGATATTCGCATCGTCGCCGCCGAAGTTCAGCATGAGGTAGGCGGCCTTGGTCCGCTCCTCGATGTGCATGACCTCGGAGGGCAGGAAGCAGCCATCGACGGTGGCGCCCTGCCTGCCGCAGATCGGGACGTATCCGGGCGCGATGGGCGAGTGGGTGGCCGCGCCGCTCAGGGAGGAGATCACCTTGCCGTAATTGGTGATCGTTCCGTTGTTCATGAAGACGAGGTTGCCGTTCGGATAGACGCCGCCGTCGTAGAAGGAATTGAAATTATTGGCGCCCCAGATGCCGGCGCCATACCCGTTGAACTCAGCCTGGCCGCCGCCGCAGCCCGCCGGATACGGCGCCGGCGTCGTGTTGTCGGCGTTGAACCCGGGTCCGTTGCAGTTCCAGCTGGCGGCGATGGGTGTCCAGTTGAACGCGGAATAGCGCACATCCTGCCGGCGGTCCGCGAACCGGACGCCGGTGCTGAGCGAGTCGAGCCACGAGCCCGGACTGATGTCGTACGTGAGGTCGGCGCGATAGGCGGTCTCGGTGCCGCCGTCGTTCTCGGCGTGTCCCTGGATGAACGGGATCCAGTAGTTGTGCGGGTTCGAGAGGCCGCCCGTTGCGTAGTTGACATTCGAGCCCGGCAGCAGAGTGACCTCCGGCGTGCCGTCGGAATTCGTGCTGTACCGATAGTTCGCCATCGATCCGGTGGCGACCAGGATGTCGTTGTTCGTCACGTAGGACTTGACGTACTGCGCGTCGAAGCGGCTGTGCAAGCGCGACGTGATGTCCCATTTGACGTCGGCGGAGATGTCCTTCGTGCCCTCGGAATGGTCGAAGTCCCGCGTCTCGTTCTGAAAGTACATCCCGTCCTGGAGGCCCGAGCACGTAAAGCCCGCCGCGCAATCGTTGACGAACGGCTCGCCCGGCACGGCGGAGCCGGTGTCGATGTCCTGCTGCAGGCTCGGCGAGTAGCTGTTGAGCCAGCTTCCGTGAGGCTGCACGAGGGTGCCCGACTGCAGCATGCCGTTGGGACCGAATACCAGCGGCCCCGTGCCGGCGAGGGGGCTCACGATCGTGCTGCCGCGAGGGTCGAATGCCGGCGTACCGTAATAGGTGCCGTCGAGGATCGCGTGGCTCGCGTCCTCAAGCCAGGCGTTGTGGTAGACCGAATCCGTATATTGCAGCGTGGCCAGCACCGTATTGGAGGGATTCTGGTATTCGGCCGCGCCGACCACTCCCGTCCGGTGGCGATCGTAGTCCACCTGGGAATAGCGAATGCCGTCCGGCGCGAACGCCCAGCCCGTGCCACCAAAGGGATTCGAGGTGCACGGTATGCTGCCATCGGAGCTCACGATGGCGTGGGCCGCGGTCCCGTAGCCGGACGAGCAGTAGGTGTCGATCTTGTCGTCGATCACGCTCTCGGTACGGGTGATCACGTGCGAGCGGGCGTAGTCCCCGAGCAGGCCGAAGCGGCCGATATCCGTGTTCCACGAGTCGCTCGCGAGCACGGAATAGGCGGGCTCGGTCTTGCCGCCGCGGTCATCGTAATCCCCCTGGAGGGAGCCGACCAGCACCGGACCTCGCTGATCGAACGGCAGCCGGGTCACCAGGTCGACGGTTCCCGCGAGGCCACCCTCGATCATGTCGGCGGTCTGGTTCTTGTAAGCGTCGATGCGGCTCAACAGCTCCGGCGAGACATCGTTGAATTCCAACCCACGGCCCGCATCCGCCGAGAAGGTGTCGCGGCCGTTGAATTCGGTCCGAACCTGCGGCAGGCCCCGGATGAGAACGCCGGTCGGCTCGCCGGAAGGATGCGTGCTGTCGTCGTCCGACTGCAGCCGGCTCACGGTGATGCCGGGCAGGCGCTCCAGCGACTCGGAGGCCGACTTGTCGGGAAAGGCGCCGATGTCGGTCGCGGTGACCGAGTCTACGATCGTCGCGGCTTCCTTCTTCAGCTGCAGCGCCTTGGAGATCGCCTCCTTCTGGCCGACCACGATAACTTCCGCCAGCGGCTCGGTCTGAACATCCTTTGCCGCAGTGTCCGTCGCCGCCGGCGCGTTGGCGGCCGCATTGGCGCCCGCCGCATGCGGCCCGGCAAGGGCGAGTCCCGAGGCGCAGGCCAACGCCTGCAATACTGCCCGATGAACGGCGCTCTTGGTCGTCTTCACGAATACCCCCTCAGCTCGTGTACTTACGTAGAGCCGCGCGCACCCGGCGCGCCAGCCTTCCATTACGACCCACGAGAGAGGAAAAACCCCCGCTCCATTTTCCGGCGACCGAATCCAACGATCGGGGGCGGGCGGCGCGCCTGGGGGTTATTGCGGCGCCGCGTGTCGTTATGGGAGTGGACCCGATTCAGGTCAGAACTTCGCCCGAACTCCGAGCTGGTAGCGGCGCCCGGCGCGCGACCACGCCGAGTCCATGTAGACCGGCCTGGCTCCGGGAGTCGCCGCGGAGTCGCCGAAGATCTGCTGCTGGTAGACCGTGGTCGTGTCGAGGATGTTCGCGACGTCGAACGTCAGCGCCACGTGCCTGCCGATCGAGTAGCGCACCGAGCCGTCGAGATAGCCCGCGGCCTTCTGGAAGATGGGCAGCCCGATGCAGCAGTCGAGATTGTCGGTGAGATAGCGCGAGCGCCAGTTGTATGCGAGGCGCACGCCGAGCGGGCCGTACTCGTACAGGCCCACGAGATTGAAGGAATGCCTGGACACGCCCGCGAGCGCGTGGGAGTCGATCACCATGCCCCCCGCCGTGCTCACGCCGGCCCCATACGAGCCCTGGCCGCCGACCAGGGGGTTCGGATTGTCGACCAGGTCCGTGTTGTCGATTCCCGCCTGCTCCACATAGGTGTAGGTGGCCTGCATCCCGAGCCCGCGCAGGAGGCCCGGCAGAAACCTGAAATAAGTCTCGAAATCGAGCTCCGCGCCGTCGAGCCGGCCGCCATCGCGAACGTTCACCGGGCCCGTGATCTGCACGGGCTGCGTCGAGCCGCCGTTGCTGAAGTCACGCGTGAACCTGGAGTCCCCGAGGGCGTCGTGGAGCTTCTTGTGGAATAGGTCGAGCGTCAGAGCTCCGGCGGCGGCGAAGTACCGCTCGAAAGACAGATCGAACTGATCGGCGGTCTCCGGCCGCAGCGCCGTGTTGCCCGCATGGGCGAGGAAGAGGAAATCATACCCGACCACGTTCGCGGGCACGTGTGCCGCGGTCGGCGAGTTGTATACCACGTAGGGGGAGTTTGCGGACGTATCGAAGGCGGGGGTGGTGATCTGCACGTAGTTGCGCAGCAGGCCGATGTCCGGCCGGCTCATCGACTTGGAGTAGGCGAAGCGGATGAAGTCCTCGGAATCGAGACCGAAGCGGACGTTGAAGCTCGGCAACACGTTCGTATAGGCGAACAGCTCGGTGCTCGAGGAGCCGCCGCTGTTCGCGAAGGCCATGATGGCCGAAGTCAGATAGCAGCTCGGGTTGACGACGCTCCCGGCAGCCAGCGGGGTACCGCACGGCGCCAGGCTCGTCACATCGACGGCAGGCGGAAATTCCACGCTGCCGCTGCTGATCTCCTCCGTCCGCACGAGGCGTGCGCCGGCATTGCCGGCGACACTGATGCGCCCAAAGAGCTTCGCCTCGTCGCCACCGAAATTCAGCATGAGGTAAGCGGCCTTGGTCCGCTCCTCGACGTGCATCACCTCGGACGGCAGGAAGCAGCCATCGACCGTGGCGCCCGGGCGGTTGCAGATCGGCACGTAGCCGGGCGGGAGGGGTGAGTGGGTCGTGGCGCCGCTCGTGGCCTGGATGACCCGGCCGTAATCCGTGATGGTCCCATTGTTCATGAAGACCAGGCTGCCGTTCGGATAAACGGTCCCGTCGTAAAAGGAATTGAAATTCTGCGTGCCCCAGATGCCGGCCCCATAGCCGTTGAACTGCGCCTGTCCCCCGCCGCATCCCGCCGGATACGGTGCGGGCGTGGTGTCATCGGCATTGAATCCGGGGCCGTTGCAGGTCCAGCCGGCGGCGATCGGCGTCCAGTTGAACGCCGAGTAGCGCACATCCTGCCGGCGATCCGCGAAGCGGACGCCGGCCCTGAGGGAGCCCAGCCAGGAACCCTCGTCGAGGTCGTAGGTGAGATCAGCGCGATAGGCCGTTTCGGTGCCGCCGTCGTCCTCCATGTGACCCTGGATGAACGGAATCCAGTAGTTGTGAGGGTTGGAAAGACCGCCCGGCGCGTAGTTGACGTTGGCGCCCGGCAGCAGCGCAATCCGCGGCGTGCCGTCCGGATCCAGGCTGTACTGGTAATTCGCCATGGAGCCGGTGGCGACGAGGATGTCGTTGTTGCTCACATAGGCCCTGACGTATTGGACGTCAAAGTCGGCGTGCCAACGAGGCGTGACGTCCCACCTGAGGTTGGCCGAGAGGTCCTTCGTGCCCTCGGAGTGGTCGAAGTCCCGCGTCTCGTTCTGGAAATAGAGGCCATCCCGCTCGGTCGCGCAGGTGAACCCCGGTCCGCAGTCGTTCACGAACGGCACCCCCGGCACGGCCGAGCCGGTGTCGATGTCCTGCTGCAGGCTCGGCGAGTCGCTCCCGAGCCAGCTCCCGTGCGGCTGCGTGAGGGTTCCCGACACCAGCATGCCGTTGGGAGCGAATTTCAGCGGGCCCGTGCCATCGGCCGGACCCAGCAGCGTGCCGCCGCGCGGATCGAATGCCGGCGTGCCGTAATAGCTGCCGTCGAGGATCGCGTGACTCGCGTCCTCGAGCCAGGCGTTGTGATAGGCCGAATCCGTGTATTGCAGGGTTGCGAGCACCGTGTCGGCGGGGTTCGCATATTGGGCCGCGCCCGTCAGGCCGGTCCGGTGGCGATCGTAATCGACCTGCGAATAGCGGATGCCGTCGGGCGCAAACGCCCAACCCGAGCCGCCGAAGGGATTCGAGGTGCACGGGATGCTGCCGTTGGAGTCGACGATGGCATGGGCCGCCGTCCCGTAGCCCGCCGAGCAGTAGGTGTCGATCTTGTCCATGATCACGCTTTCGGTGCGCGTCACCACATGAGAGCGGGCGTAATCGGCCAGCAGCCCGAAGCGGCCGGCAGCCGTGGACCAGGTATCGCTGCCCAGCACGGAATAATCCGGCGTCAGCCGGGTGGAGCGATCGTCGTAATCGCCCTCCGCGGAGGCAACGAGAATCGGGCCGCGGTGGTCGAACGGCACCCGCGTTACCACGTTCACGGTTCCCACCAGGCCGCCCTCGATCATGTCGGCGGTCTGATTCTTGTACGCCTCGATCCGCTGCAGGAGCTCCGGGGAGATATCGTTGAAATTCAGTCCGCGTCCGGAATCGGCCGAGAAGGTATCGCGGCCGTCGGACTCGGTGCGGACCTGCGGCAGCCCCCGGATGAGCACGCCGGTCGGCTCACCGGAGGGATGCGAGCTGTCATCGTTCGACTGCAGCGAATTGACGGTGATACCCGGGAGCCGCTCGAGCGCGGCCGCCGCCGACTTGTCGGGAAAGGCGCCGATGTCGGTCGCGCTCACCGCATCCACGATCGTGCCGGCGTTCTTCTTGAGCCGCAGGGCGCTGGAGATCGATTCCTGCTCCCCGACCACGATGACTTCCTGCAGGGAGCTCGAGACCGCATCGGCCGCGCTGTCGCCCGCCGGCGCGCCGTCCGCGGCGGAATGGGCCGGCCCGGGCGATTTGCGTCCATCGGAGGGGGCGCCCGTCGCCTTCCGCGACTCGCCGGACGAGCCTGGCTCGCCGGCGGGTGTTGCCCGATCGGCGGCCGCCGGCCGGATCGTCGCCGTGCTGTAGTTGCTGTACACGGCCTTGAGGCCGGTGCCGATCAGCAGCTCCTCGAGCGCCAGGTGCTTCTCGAGCTCGCCGTGCACCGGATGCGCCACCGCGTGATCCACCGCGGCGTAGGGGTAGAGCAGTTGCATCCTCGCCTGGCTGGCGAAGATCTTCAGGGCCGCGGGCAGGGGCTGCGCTGCGATATCGAATTTCGCCTGATCGGCGCTCGCCCTGTGCGGCGCGGCCAAGGCCAATCCGGAGGCGCAGGCCAATGCGGCCCAATGAACGGCGCTGGCGTTATCTCGTCGGCTCTTCAATGTAGACGCGGTCAGGACCGTCTCGCCGAACGGTCATGCCGAATCCATCGTGCAGCACCGTCAGCAGCGCTTCCGCCCCCTCGGGGCTGGTGCGGAAAGTACCCCCCACGCGCAGCTTGCGCAGCGCAGGATCGCTGAACTCGATCTTCAAGTTAGTGTAGCGCATCAGCTCGTCGGCGACCTCGCCGAGCGGCTCGTCCTCGAAGTTGAGGCTCCCCCCGCGCCAGGCCAGCAGATGGCTCAGCTGCGCGGCATCGAGATCCCGCAGCGCCTCGGCGCTGCCATGCACCTTGAGCTGCTCGCCCGCGCTCACGGAGGCCGCGGCGCTGATGGCTGCCGCATCGGAGGGCGGCACCCCGCCGGACCCGGAGTGGAGAACCTTGACGGCTCCCTCGCTCACCGTAACGACCACGCCGCTCGGCGCAAGGTATACGTTGAACGCGGTGCCGACGTCCCGGACCCAGGAGCTGCCGGCATGTACCCAGAAGGGCCGGTTGGCATTGTGGACGACGCTGAAGAAGGCTTCGCCGCGGTCGAGGTGCACGACGCGGGCCGCCGGCGTGTATTCGACGCGCGCCCGGCTGTTGGAATTGAGCTTGAGCGTCGAGCCATCGGGGAGCGCCACCGTGGTCTGCTCGCCGACCGCGGCCTGGAAAGTGGAATCGTCCTGCGGCCGCAGACCCCAGACCGCGGCCAGCGCGATGGCGGCGAGAGTGGCCGCGATGGCGGCCGCCGCCGCCCACCGCCGGCGTCGCGGGCGCGGCGCGGAAGCGGCGATCATCGCCTGACCGAAGTACACCGCGCGAACCAGCGGTCCGGACTTCTCGAGCTCTTGCCAGGTCGCGCAGAGCGCCTCGTACGCCTTGGCGTGTACGGGGCTCGCACGCAGCCACTCGGCGAAGCGGCGGCGATCCTCTTCGGACACATCGTCGGCATTGAGGCGCGCGAGCCAATCGCTCGCCTGGCGCTCCGCTTCCTCCCGATCCGGGATGTGGCGCAGGTCAACCACGGCCCGGCCTCGCTGCCTCATAGCGTCTCTGCAGATAGGAGTGTGTGTCCTTCAGCCCGCGCGCGATGTGCTTCTCCACCGTCTTGACGGAGATGCCCAGGCGGTCCGCGATTTCCTTGTAGCCGCATTGGTGGAAGACCCGCAGCGTGAAAGCGGCGCGGCATTGCAGCGGCAGCCGGTTGATGGCTTCCTGGATCAGCCGGTTGCGCTCGTCGCGCAGGATCTCGGCTTCGAGCGGATCGCATTCCGATTCGACCCCCGAGGCCGCCATTTCCCCCAGTGCACCCCGCTCGACCGTGCGTTGGTGGCGGTACTCGTTCGCGGCGAGATTGCGCGCGGTCGAGAAGAGAAAGGCCCGCAGCGTCCGCACGGACTCGCCCTGCCGGTAAGTGCGCAGGAACGCCTCCTGGACGATCTCCTTGGTCGTCTCGCTCGAGCCGACGAAGCGCTGAATGTACCGGTGCAGCGCGTCGCGGCTCTCCGCGAACAGGCTCGTGAAGATCTGGGCGCGGGTATCGGTTGTTTTCGGCATGGCGGTGTATGGGGCCCACGCACACTACCCGCGGCGCAACAGCGCGGCAACTTTGGCAACTGCGCTGGGGGTTTTTCCCGCGCCGCGTGTCGTTATCAGGTTGGGCCTCGGTTGCGGGCGAGGCCATGAGGCTAACGCGCCGCCCCCACCGCATCGAGCCGGCTGAGCAGGCCCTTCAGCAGCGGTGCCACCCGCCGCAGCTCCCGCCGGTGCGCCGTGGAGAGGCGGGCGAGCGCCCGCTCGCCCGCCGCGGTGAGACACAGCAGCGTGCGCCGCCGGTCGCCCGGGTCCTCGCGGCGCAGCAGATACCCCCGTCTCGCCAGCCGGTCGACCAGCCCGACGGTGCTGTGGTGCCGGATGCCCAGCCGCTCCGCCAGCGCACCGATGGTCGCATCCGCGCCGCCCGGGTAGCCCTTGATGGCGAGCAAAGCCTGGTGCTGGCGGGGCGCCAGGCCCGCCGCATGCGCCGCCTGCTCGCTGAATGCCGCGAACCGCATCAATAAATAGCGAAATTCCGCCAGGATTTCGTAGTCGTGCGGGGCGAGCTCATGCGGCGGCGCGGGCCGCGGGCTCCGCCTTTTGGGGGTGGCGGACATCGGGTTTCTCGTGGAAAATAATATCGCATTGCGATCTAAAGTGCGCGCCCGGCCCGGGCCCGCAATCCCGCCTGGAGAACCATGAAGAGCTCTGTTTCCACCCTCGGGGTGCACGACACCCTGCGTGACTTCACCGCCGATCGGCGCCTGCTCGCGCTGTCCGCGATGGCGGTCGTGACGGGCACCTGCGGCGCCGGCGCCGCCTGGGTGCTCCTCAAGCTGATCGCGCTGGTCACGAACTACTGCTACTTCCATACTTTCTCCACGGCGACTTCCTATCTCAGCCACGCCAGGCTGGGGCCGTCCTCCATCCTCATCCCCATCATTGGCGGCATCATCGTCGGCCTGATGGCCCGCTACGGCTCGGACAAGATCCGCGGCCACGGCATTCCGGAGGCGCTCGAGGCCATCCTGATCGGACAGAGCCGGATCCAGCCGAAGGTGGCGGTATTGAAGCCCCTCTCCTCCGCGATCGCCATCGGCACCGGCGGCCCGTTCGGGGCCGAGGGGCCGATCATCATGACCGGCGGCGCGCTCGGGTCGCTTTTCGCCCAGTTCTTCCACCTGAGCTCCGCGGAGCGCAAGACACTGCTGGTCGCCGGTGCGGCGGCCGGCATGACGGGGATCTTCGGCACGCCGGTGGCGGCGGTCCTCCTCGCGATCGAGGTCATGCTCTTCGAGTGGAAGCCGCGCAGCTTCGTGCCCGTGGTCGTCTCGGCCATCGTCGCCATGGCCTGGCGACCCTGGCTGGTCGGTCCCTGGCCGCTCTTCCCGCACAGCGGCATCCCGGCGATGCCCTGGTGGGGACTCGCCGCCTGTGCCGGTGTCGGCATCATCGCCGGGCTGCAATCGGTGATCACCACCGGCGGCCTCTACTGGTTCGAGGATCTGTTCGAGAAGCTGCCGGTCCATTGGATGTGGTGGCCCGCCATCGCCGGCGTGGTCGTCGGAATCGGCGGGCTGATCGACCCCGCCGCCCTGGGTGTCGGGTATGACAACATCGGGGCGCTGATCAACGGCACGGTGCTGATGCATGCGGCCATCGCGCTGCTCGTCGTCAAAGCCGTCATCTGGGTCGTGGCCCTCGCCTCCGGAACCTCCGGCGGCACATTGGCACCGCTTCTGATGATGGGCGGCGCCGTCGGCGTGCTGGAGGCTCACGTCCTGCCCTTCGGTGATGCCGGCTTCTGGGCGCTCCTCGCGATGTCGGCGGTGCTGGGGGGAACGCTGCGATGCCCGATGACGGCCACGATATTCGCGATTGAGCTCACCGGCGACCTGCACGTCATGCCGGCGGTGCTCGTCGCGTGCGTCGCCTCGTTTGCCGTCACCGTGTTGCTCATGAAGCGCTCCATCCTGACGGAGCGGCTCGCGCGCCGCGGCCGTCACTTGAGCTACGAGTACACCGTCGATCCATTCGAGGTGATGCCGGTCGGCGAGATCATGACACATCCGGTCCATACCCTTCCGGCGAGCATGACGACGGAAGATGTGCTCGCGTTCTACGACAACGAGAACGGCGTCAAGCGCCACAAGAGCTACCCCGTCGTGGACGATGCCGGACTCGTCATCGGCATGGTGTCGCGCTCCGACGTACTGCGCTGGTCACGGGAAGGTTGGCCCGAGGGTCAGACGCTGGAGGACAGGCGGGACGTCGGGGAGGCCTTCGTCGGGTACACCGACGAGATGATCGGCCATCTCGCCGATCGCATGGCCGCGGCCGATGTCGGCCGCGTACCGATCGTCGATCGCGCCACCGGCAAGCTCGCGGGCCTCCTCGCCAGGCGCGACCTGCTGCGAGTACGCGCCAACGCCGCCAAGTTGGAGCGGGAGCGCTCCAGCCCCTTGACCCTGCAGGGTTAGGCGGGAGGACCGCCGCCGAGTCCCGTGCTCGCGCGGGTGCGCCCGCCCATTTTGTAGAAAAGGGTCCGCCTCACGTCCTGCTGCTGCGCCTGCTCCCAGGCGCGCAGCAGGTCCCGCCAGCTCAGATACCCCACGAGCTTCGAGTCGGCCCGGGATATGACCGCGACGTGAGCCGCGGTCGCGCTCACCATCCGCCGGATCACCGCCTCAAGATATTCATCCGGATACGCCACCGGCGCCGAGCGGTCGGCGAGCAGCGCCCGTATGACCATGTTCGGGTGTTTCCCGGCGCTCAGGAAGGACTGCACGGCCGGTGGATCCACGATACCCAACACATGGCCGTCCGCTTCCACAACCGGGAAGCTTGGGTGGTGCGTCGTCGGATCCGCCAGGAAGGCGGCGACCTGCTCCAGGGTCCTGTCGGCCGATATGGTCTGCACTTCCGCGGTCATCACCTCGCCGACGGTCGCCAGCGCGAAGGGATCGACCCGGTATTCGCGCAGCAGATGATGTCCTCGCCGCGAGATCTTCTCCGTCAGGATGGAGCGCTTCATCAGCAGCACGGTGACCAGATGCGACACCATGCAAGCGGTCACGAGAGGCAGCAGCACGTTGCTGTTGCCGGTGACCTCGGCCGCAAAGAATGTCGCGGTGAGTGGCGAGCGCATGGTGCCACCGAGCATGGCGGCCATGGCGAGCATGGCCCAGAAGCCGGGGCTGGCGGTGGGCAGGTCCGGCCCGAGAGCCGCTCCCATTCCCCCGCCGATGATGAGCAATGGCGCCAGCACGCCGCCCGAGGTACCCGAGCCGAGCGCCACGGCCCAGATGATGGCCTTCACGGCGAGCAGCAGCAGTGCGGTCGCAGGCACCGTATCGCCGTGCAGCATCGCCGCGATGTTGTGATATCCCAGGCCGAGAGCATCGGGATCGATCAGGCCGCCGATACCGACGACGAGGCCACCGATCGCCGGCCACCACATCCAGTGGATCGGCAGCTTGTTGAACATGTCCTCACAGGCGTACACGAGCCGGGTCAGCAGCGTCGACAGCAACCCCGCGCAGATGCCAATCAACAGCCAGCAGAGCACGCCCACGAGTGAGGCGTTCATGCCGCCGTGGAACGGGAAGAGCGGGTGCGGCAGACCGATCCAGTTCCGCTCCACCTCGGCGGTGATGGTCGCCGCGGCCACCGGGATGAAGCTGCGCGGGGTCCATTCGAAGAGCAGCAGCTCGACGGCGAGCATCATCGCAGCGATCGGCGTGCCGAACACGGTCGTCATGCCGGCGCACGCGCCCGCGACCAGCAAGGTCTTGCGCTCGATGTCCGTGATCGGCAAGGCCTGGCCGATGAGGGAGCCGATGGCTCCCCCGGTCATGATGATCGGTCCCTCCGCGCCGAACGGCCCGCCCGTGCCGATGCTGATCGCCGAGGACAGGGGCTTCAGGATCGCAACTTTGAGGTCGAGACGGCTGCGGCCGAGCAGAATGGCCTCGATCGCTTCCGGGATGCCGTGGCCGCGGATCTTGTCGGTGCCGTAGCGGGCCATGAGCCCGACGATGAGCCCGCCGATCACCGGCACGGCTATGGCGGCCGCGCCGAGCGGCGAGGTTCCGAGGAGCAAGTGCTGCAGGGTCGGCCGGCCGAAGTAGGCGATCCCGGTGAAGAGCCGGATGAGGTCGAGCAGAATCCATCCCGAGATCGTGCCCGCCGTACCGACGACGATCGCGATCGCGGCGATGAGCAGCACACGCGGGCGGGTGGTGAAATCGCCGAGGCGCTGAAACTCCTCCAGCGCCGCGCCCAGGATGCCGCCCCCGTTACCCCCCGCCATCGGGTGCGACCCCTCCCCGGGGCTCGGCGGCGCCGCCCGGACTTTCGCAGCCGGCCTCCGGGAGGCCACCCTCGGAGGCCGATGATGTTGCCGATATGCTGCCGGTCATGGGACTCGGCTGAGGACGAGCTCCGCCCCAATATATCGCAATACGAGCGAATCGGCCTCGGATGTTTCGATCATCGCGCTCGCGCCGGCGTCTCGCGCAGCATGATCACGGAAGTCGGAGCTACCTGGAATGTCATGCTCTTCGTGGCTACGGGCAGGCTCTCATGCCGCCACAGATCCCGAAAGTGCAGCGGCAGATATCCGGGCAGGCCGAGCTGCGACCAGTCGAGCGCGACCCGCAGGGCTCGACTGCCGCGATTGAGCAGCACCACGGCCTCACTCCCTCCGGCGAGCGGCTTCACCCAAATCTCGGCGTCGCCGTCCTTGTACGCCCGGTGCCCCTCGATGCCGAGCGGGTCCTGATCGACCGCGATGACTTCCCGGTTGGTGAGGATCGCTCGGGTCGCCGGCGTCATCTGCGTGAGATCGTTGCCGGCAATGAGCGGGGCGGCCAGGATCGCCCAGAGGCTGAGCTGCGCGCGATACTGTGCGTCGCTCATCCCGCCGTTACCGATCTCGAGCATGTCGGGGTCGTTCCAGTGGCCGGGGCCGGCATAACCGGCGAGGCCGACCTGCAAGTCGAGAATGTCGAGGACTCCGAGCGAATAGCCCCGCCGGCCCGACCACCCGTCCCAGATGTCCCCGGTGGTGCGCCACAAATTCCCGCCAGCCTGGGCGCCCCAGAGCCAGGGCTGGCGCACCCCCCAGTCGCACAGGCTGAAGACGATCGGCCGGCCGGAAGCGCGCAGCGCATCGCTCATGGTGGCGTAAGCGGTGCGCGGATCGAGCCCACCGGTGTTGCACCAGTCGTACTTCAGGTAGTCGACACCCCAGCGCGCATATTGCAGCGCGTCCTGGTACTCGTGTCCACGCCCGGCCGGTCGCCCCTGACAGGTCTCATCACCGGCGTCCGAGTAGATGCCGAACTTCAGGCCCTTGGCGTGCACATAGTCCGCGACCGCAGCGATTCCCTCCGGGAAGCGCTTGGGATCGGCCACGATGTTGCCGTTGGCATCGCGCGCGACCTGCCAGCAGTCGTCGATGATGACATATTGGTAACCGGCAGCCTTCATCCCCGAGGCGACCATCGCGTCCGCCTGCCGCTCGATCAGAGAGGCGCTGACGTTGCAGGCAAAGTGGTTCCAGCTGTTCCAGCCCATCGGCGGCGTGACGGCCAGGCCGTTGGCCGGCCGCGCGTAGAAGTGCATCGGCTCGCCCGCCAGTGCGAGCGGCGCGCGAGCCAGAGCCAGTGCGAGCAGGAGGGAGGCGATGCGAGCTGCCGTTGTCATGATCTCCTCGGTGTTGCAATGCCGCGCAATGGAGTCCCGGTGAGGCGGCATGGCATGATAATGCAGGATGAGGCCCCTGGCTCCTCACTTGCAGGAAGTCGATGCATGCGGTACCGGCACCGTCCCTGGGTTGCTCCATCGCTCGCCCTGATGCTCGGGCTGCTCGCAACGGCTGGCGCCCGAGCGGTCCCGCCGAGAGCCCTCCGGCACGCCGATTTTGCGCACTACACATTCGCGTTGACCTGGCAGCCCGGCTTCTGCGGCACCGACGGCGGTTGCCGGCGCGACCAGCCGCGCGACGTCCTCATCGGCCTGCATGGACTCTGGGCCTCGCGGCCTCGCTCGCTGATCGATCAGGGAATCAGCGCGCCTCGATGGTGGCAACGCGGGTGCGACTTCTATCACCACAGTGCCCGCGCGCCGCGACTTTCCCCGACGACACTGTGGCGCCTGCAGCGCGTCATGCCGCACTTGCGGGACGACCTGTTGCGGCACGAGTACGACAAGCACGTCCAGTGCTTCGGGTTCGATCCGCAGACGTTCTTTGATACGGAGCTGCTGATGCGCCAGCAGATCGTCGACAGCGCCTTCGGCCGCTATCTGACCGCGACGGCCAGAGGCCATGTCGTCCGGCATACGGACGTGAACGATGCGTTTGTGCATGCGGTCGGCACAGATCAGACTGCTGCCCTGCAGCTGCGTTGCGAGCGTAACGGCCGTGGAGAGGTGGTCCTGACGCAGCTGTGGATTACGCTGCATACGGATGCGATCTCGCGCTTCCCGCGTGATGGCGCGCTGATGAATGCGCCGATCGCACAGGACAATTGCCCCGCCCGGTTCCGGGTGCCCGACTGGCAGCAGGCTCAGGCGACCTTTCGCAACTGAATGCGCTGTTCCGCGACGCGCAGGCCCAGGTAATACACGATCGTGACGATGAGCGCCGAGCACACCTGCCAGGGCAGGAAATGCTCCACCCATGCGGGCAGCCGGTCCCCGGACTGCCCGAGAAAGACGCCGCACACCAGCATCGCGATCGCCCAGGGCGCGGGCCACGCCAGCCACTGCGCCGGCCGGGTGGCTCTGCGGTAGAACAACGACACCGGCTCGGCATAATAACGGCCATGGAACCAGTCCACGACCAGGATGAAGCTGAACGGAAAGAGCAGTGAGCCCAAGAGCGATAGAAATCCCTCGATGAAGCCGAGGATGCCGACGATCGCGAGCACGGTGGAGAAGATGCCGAGAACGATCACCAGCGAGGGCTGCAGCAGGCGGTTGTGTCTCTCGCCCGCCGCATGGATGACGGCCAGGAAGCTGGTGACGGCCGGATACAGGTTCATCGCGTTGCAATGCGCAATCGCGAGGATCACGCCGATGGCGGAGATCTCTCCCCACACCGGCAGGCTCTTGCCGAGCATGGCGATGTTCCAGTCACCGGTCATCTGCAGCGCGATGAGGCCGAGGGCCCCCATCACCAGCACCGCGGCCATGACACCGATGCTCGGCGCCAGCATGTAGAGCGCGCGGGACCGGGAGGTCTCGGTGGGCGCCGGCGGCACGCAGAAGCGGGTCACGGTGGGGAAAATATAGGCCCATGCCAGCAGGCTGAAGCTGAGGATGAGGTCGATGTCCTTACCCCAATCGATGCTGCCCTTGGCCGCCGGCAGCGCGAAGGAATAGCGCGTGAAGAGATAATAGGCGAGGACCGCATAACAGAGGAGGAACACCACCGCCGTGTAGTTGTAGAACTTCTGCAGGACCTCCATGCCGAAAAACACGAGCGCAATCTGCACGACGCCCAGCAGCACGTACCACGCCATACCATAGCCGGGGAAAATGGCCCCGAGGATCTGCCCGCCCACATCCGTATTGAGGCCGAACCAGCCGGCGCCGACGATGGTATAGAGCGCCGCGAGCAGCGTCGCGCCACCGATGCCGTAGGTCCGCCGGGCCATGACCATGGAGATGATCGGCACCTGACGGCCCATGTGCGCCAGCAGCATCGACGGCACCAGGCCGACCAGCAGGGCGAGCACATTGAGCCAGACGAAATGCGTGAGGCCCACGCCCTTCAACACCAGACCGATCACGGGCGTCGTCGCGGAGGCCGAAGCCAGGCCCCAGATCACGAACAACGAGCCCGGCCGCATCTTGCGCTCGCGATCGGGCACCGGCGCGATCCCGAGAGTCTCGAAGGCGTGTGTTTCCGGACCCGCTGACTCGCTCATGACGCGACTCAGCTCTTGCGCAGCTGCGGTGCGGCAAACGTGTCAGGCAGCAGCTCGCCCACCGTCCAGCGGTGCGGCTCTCCGGCGGCCTCGCAGTAGACGGGGACATCCGGCGCCGCGAATTCCGCCACCACCTGCCGGCAGGCGCCGCAAGGGGACAGCAGGTCGGTCTGGCTGGAGGCGACTGCCAGAGCCGTGATGCGGCGGGCGCCGGCCGCGATCGCGGCGAAGATGGCCACCCGCTCGGCGCACATGCTCAGTCCATAGGAGACATTCTCCACGTTGACGCCCGTGAAGACGCGCCCGCGATCGTCGACGACGGCGGCCGCCACCTGGAATCCGGAATAAGGCGCGTAGGAGCGCTCGAGGCACTCGCGGGCCAGGGCGATCAGAGCATCAGGATCGGTTGCCATGCAGGCTCCCCGCGATGGATGCGCTCACGCGGCTCACTCGGTCGCCGTCAGTCGCCCGTAGACTTCCGGGCGGCGGTCGCGGAAGAACTGCCATTTGTTGCGGATCTCCTGCACCAGGTCCATCTCCATGTCGTGCACCAGCAGCTCGTCGCGCTCGCGGCTGGCGATCGCCTCGATCTGTCCGCGCGGATTGACGAAGTAGCTCTGGCCGTAGAACTCGCCGATATCCCACGGCAGCTCCCGGCCGACGCGGTTGATCGCGCCGATCCAGCAGCCGTTCGCCGCCGCCGATGCGGGCTGCTCCAGCTTCCAGAGATACTCCGACAGACCCGCGACCGTGGCGGAAGGGTTGACGATGTATTCCGCGCCGTTCAGCGCCAGCGCGCGCCAGCCTTCCGGGAAGTGGCGGTCGTAGCAGATGTAGACGCCGAGCTTGCAGTAGCGGGTCCGGAACACCGGCCACTGCGAGGCGCCGGGCTTGAAGAAGAACTTCTCCCAGAATCCCGCCACCTGCGGTATGTGGGTCTTGCGGTACTTGCCGAGATAGCTGCCGTCGGCGTCGATGACGGCCGCCGTGTTGTAATACACCCCTGCCACGGGATCCGCCTCATACACCGGCACCACGATCACCATGCGGTGCTTTCCGGCGTAGCCCTGCATCTCCTCGGTGGTGGGTCCAGGGACGGGCTCGGCCGCGGCGTACCACTTGGCATCCTGGCTGGGGCAGAAGTAAGGCTGCGTGAACACCTCCTGGAAGCACAACACCTGCACGCCGCGCGCGCCGGCCTGCTCGATGAGCGGGCGGTGGGCCTCGAGCATGGCCTGCCGGATCGCCTGTGGAGATTGGTCGGTCGGCGCCTTCAAGGCCATCTGGATGAGGCCGCCGCGTAGCATTGCCATCTTCTACTCTCCTCTCAGCGCATCACGGCGCCGGGTTTCGCCAGCCGCGCCTTGCGGCCGAGCGCCGCGAACACCGGAGCGAATGCCGGGCGCTTGAGATAGCGGCCCGCGCCGCGCTCGGCCCGTAGATCCCCGCGCGCGCAGACCACCTTGCCCCGGCTGACCGTATGGGTCGGTACGCCGGTCACCTTCCGCCCCTCGAATACGTTGTAGTCGACTCGCGAGCGATGCGTCTGCGATGAAATCGTGCGCGTGCCCTCCGCCTCCCAAAGGACGAGGTCGGCATCGGAGCCGGCCGCGATCACGCCCTTGCGGGGATAGAGATTGAAGATCTTCGCCGCATTCGCCGAGGTCACCGCGACGAACTCGCTGCTCGTCAACCGACCGGTGTTCACTCCCGCGTCCCAGATCACCATCATGCGCTCCTCGATCCCGCCGCAGCCGTTGGGGATCTTGCGGAAGTCTTCCCGGCCAGCCGCTTTCTGCGGCGCGCAGAACGTGCAGTGATCGGTTGCCGTGGTCTGCAGGTTCCCGGCCTGGAGGCTCCGCCAGAGCACTTCCTGGTGCGACTTCTCCCGGAAGGGCGGGCTCATGACGTGCGCCGCCGCCGTCGCAAAATCGGGATTGCGGTAGACACTCTCGTCGACGACCAGGTGGCCGGCCAGCACTTCGCCGAAGACTCTCTGGCCGCGCGCGCGGGCACGGGCGATGGCCTGCGCGGACTCCGCGCACGACACGTGCACCACGTAGAGCGGCACCTGCAGCACATCGGCGATCGCAATCGCGCGCTGACAGGCCTCGGCCTCCACCGCGGGCGGCCGCGACAAGGGGTGGCCTTCCGGGCCGCTGATGCCCTGCTCCATGATCTGCTTCTGCAGCTGAAAGACCAACTCACCGTTCTCGGCATGCACCGTCGGCATCGCCCCCAACTCGAGCGCGCGCCGGAAGCTGTTCACCAGCGTCTCATCGTCCGCCATGATGGCGTTCTTGTACGCCATGAAATGCTTGAAGCTGTTGACGCCTTCCTCCTGAACGAGCGTGCTCATGTCGGCATGCACCTGCTCCGACCACCATGTGACCGCCACGTGAAAGCCATAGTCGGCGGCCGCCTTCTCCGCCCAGCCGCGCCACTTTTTATAGGCGCCGAGCAGCGGCTCGCGCGGATCGGGAATGACGAAATCGATGATGCAGGTCGTGCCGCCCGCGAGCCCTGCGGCCGTGCCGCTGTAGAAGTCGTCGGCGGCCACGGTCCCCATGAAGGGCAACTGCATGTGCGTGTGGGGATCGATACCCCCCGGCATGACCAGTTGGCCGCCAGCGTCCAGCACCTCCACACCCGTCGGGACCTGGAGGTTCTCACCGACGCTGACGATCACCCCATCCGCACATAGGACGTCAGCGCGCCGCGCGCAGTCGGCGTTGACGACCGTCCCGCCTCGAATCAGCAATCCGTCCATCGCAGGTCACCTCCGCTCAATGCCAGTCTCTGAGAGCCCGCATCCGCGCAGGACGAGCGACACGACGTGCTGCGTCGCTCTCTCCTGAGCATCCGCGTCGAGCGACGCACGCCCCATCACTGCGCAGATCTGCACCTCGAAGTCGGCATAGGTCTGCGTCGCGGCCCAGATCGTGAAAAAGAGATGCATGCTGTCGATCGGCGCCATCCGTCCCTGAGCGATCCACCGGTCGATCACCGCCGCCTTGCGGCGCACGAGCGGGCGAAGCGTTCGCACCAGAGTGCCGCGCAGCTCGGGCGCTCCGTGCAGCAGCTCGTTGGCCCAGACGCGCGATGCGTACGGACGGGTGAAGGACTGCCGCATCTTCTCGCGGATGTAGCCCTCGAGCGCCGCTCGCGGATCGGCATCGGCGACGATGGTATCCGCGGGCGCCAGCCACTCCCGCAGCGTTCGCTCCAGGACGGCCTGATAGAGTGCTCTCTTGCTGCCGAAATAATAGTGCAGGTTGGGCTTGGGCAGACCTGCCGCCAGGGCGATGGCGGCCATGGTCGCGCCGCCGAAGCCGGCTCCCGCGAAGACGCGCTCCGCCGCTGTGATGATGGCCGCCTCCTGCGCCGCGCGGTTGCGGTTACCTCCGCCGGACCTCCTCTGCGATCGAAGGGCGGGGATGCGTTGCAGCTTGGCCGCCATCAGGCTCCTTTACGCAGCGGGTTGTTCGGATGGGCGGTCCAATGGAGTCGCTCGGCGCTGACGGCGCGGCCCGTGCGCCGATCGACCTCGCCGGGAGCGAGATCCCGCAGGGTGATGCAGCCCGACACCGGACAGACATTGACGCACAGGTTGCAGCCCACGCACTCCTCCTCCTTGACCTCGAAGTGACGGCGGCCATTGCGCGTGGACGTGATCGCCTGGTGCGCCGTGTCCTCGCAGGCGATGTAGCAGCGGCCGCACTGGATGCACTTCTCCTGGTCGATCACCGCCTTGGACACGCGGTTCAGATCGAGGAAGCTCCAGTCGGTCACGCTGGGCAACGCACGGCCGCGCACTTGCGCGAGACTGGAGAAGCCTTTGTCGGCGAGATAGGCGTCGAGGCCGCTCACCATCTCCTGCACGATCTTGAAGCCGAACACCATGGCCGCCGTGCACACCTGCACCGAGGCCGCCCCGAGAGCGATGAACTCGAGCGCATCGCGCCAGCTGCCGATGCCGCCGATACCGGAGATCGGTAGACCGGCGGTCTGCGGGTCGCGGGCGATCTCCGCCACCATGTTGAGCGCGATCGGCTTGACGGCAGGACCGCAGTAGCCGCCGTGCGTGCCCAGGCCGCCGACCGCCGGCGTCATCGTGAGAGTATCCGGGTCGACCCCCATGATGGAGTTGATGGTGTTGATGAGCGACACCGCATCGGCGCCCCCTTCCCTGGCGGCACGTGCCGGGAAGCGGATATCCGTGATGTTCGGCGTCAGCTTCACGATCACGGGTAGCCGTGTGTACTGTTTGCACCAGGCGGTCACCATCCGTATGTACTCGGGCACCTGCCCCACCGCAGAGCCCATGCCGCGCTCGTTCATGCCGTGCGGGCAGCCGAAGTTGAGCTCGATGCCGTCGCAGCCGGTGTCCTCGACGCGCGCCAGTATCGCCTGCCACGATTCCTCCTGACACGGCACCATGACGGAGACGATCACCGCCCGGTCGGGCCAGCGCCGCTTGACCGCCGCGATCTCCTTCAGGTTGACCTCGAGGTCGCGGTCGGTGATGAGCTCGATGTTGTTGAAGCCGATGAGGCTGCGGTCCACGGCCAGCAGGGCGCCGTAGCGCGGCCCGCTCACGTTGACGAGCGGCGGACCGGCCTCGGCCAGAGTCTTCCACACCACCCCGCCCCATCCCGCCTCGAAGGCGCGCTCGACGTTGTAGGCCTTGTCGGTCGGCGGCGCGGAGGCCAGCCAGAAGGGGTTCGGGCTCCTGATGCCGCAGAATTCGATGTCCAATCGGGCCATGACGTTGTCCCCCGATCATTCCTCGGCGCGCGCCCGGGTGTCGCGCAGTCGAAGATCGATGTCGCGCGCGGCGCGCAGACCGTGCGCCACCGCATCGACGGTCAGATCCTGCCCTTCCGCAATGCAGTCGCCCCCGGCCCACACCCCACTGACGCTGGTACGGCCGGCTTCATCGACGGCAATCCGGCCGTCGCGCAGCGCGAGACCGCACTGTTTGAGCAATGGATTCCCCAGCCGCTGTCCGATGGCCTTGAGCACCATGTCGGCCTCGAGGGTACATTCCTCGCCGTCGGCCTCGAGCCGGCCCGCGGCGAGCCGCTGGCGGGCAAAGCGCACGGCGCGCACGCTGCCCCCCTCGCCGATGACCTCCACGGGCGCCAGCCAGTGAAGG
This sequence comes from Steroidobacteraceae bacterium, assembly GCA_035552895.1. GTDB lineage: Bacteria > Pseudomonadota > Gammaproteobacteria > Steroidobacterales > Steroidobacteraceae > 13-2-20CM-66-19. The sequence continues at coordinate 29,362 of DATNEU010000025.1, read as the reverse complement.
ATCCTCACCCCTCGGGTGCGGGCGAGATCCTGCTCGTGTATCGACGCGCGCATCTGCTGCGGGCCGCGGCGGTAGACGATGTCGACGGTTTCCGCGCCCAGGAGCTTCGATTGCACGGCGGCGTCGATCGCGGTCATGCCGCCGCCGATGACGAGCACCCGCCGGCCCACGGGCACGGTGCCCGGATCGGCCGCCTGGCGCAGCGTGCCGATGAACTCCACCGCATCCTCGACGCCGGCGAGCTTCTCGCCCGGGACCCCCAGCGCATGCGTGTCGGCGAGGCCGAGGCCCAGGAACACCGCGTCGTAGCCGCGACGCAGATTCTCGAGCTGCTCGGGGCTGGCGAGTGTCCAGCCGCATTGCAGCCTGATTCCGCCGACACCGAGGAGCCACTCGACCTCGCGCTGAGCGTAGCCGCCCGCGGTCTTGTAGGTGGCGACTCCATACTCATTGAGGCCGCCGGCCTTCGGTTTCGCATCGTAGAGCGTCACCTCGTGTCCGGCGCGCGCCAGCGCGTGTGCGCACGCGAGTCCCGCGGGACCCGCGCCCACCACCGCCACGCGCCGGCCGCTCGCCGGCGCCCGCTCGAATATCCTGTTGTCGGTGCTCGCCATCAGGCGGTCGACGGCGAAGCGCTGCAGGCGCGCGATCGCCACCGGGCGACCCTGTTGTACGTTGCGCACGCAGACCGCCTCGCACAGCACCTCGGTGGGACAGTCACGCGCGCAGAACCCGCCGAGCGGGTTGGCCTGGAGGATCGCCGTGGCCGCGCCGCGCACGTTGTCCTCGGCGATGCGCTTGATGAACGCGGGCACGTCGATCCGGGTGGGGCAGGCGGTCACGCAGGGCGCATCGAAGCAATAGAGGCAGCGGCTGGCTTCCAACACCGCCTGCGGCCCGGTGAGCGGCGGCACGTGATCGGCGAAGTGCGCGGCGTAGTCCTCGGCCGCCAGGCGCCCCGGGCGGATATCTGGTCCACGCTGCTCGCTCATCGCGCCCCCGGCGTCATCGGCTGTCGAAATCAGCATGCACAACTTTGACCGTTTGGTCAACCCGTTTGCCGGCGGCTAGGCGGCCCCCGCCGGCGAGGCGCATGCCGAGCGCATACACGGCGGCGGAAAGCCCCAGCGCGACGAACCAGGCGTAGCTGTAGAGGTCGTCCAGGAGCCCGCCGACGTGCGCAAACGCATGCGGCAATGACGCGTGCAGGAATCCCGGCAGACAGGGCAGCACGCCGATCAGGAAGGCGAGCATGGCGATCGGATTCCAGCCGCCGCGATAGGTGTAGCCGCTGCCCTGCTCGCGATACAGCCCCTCCACGTCGATGACCGTCCGGCGCACGTGGTAGTAGTCGACGATCAGGATCCCGGCCACCGACCCGAGGAGGGCCGAGTAGCCGACGAGCCAGGTGAAGATGTAGCCGTGCGTACTGGAGAGGATCTTCCACGGCATCATCGCCACCGCGATGACCGCGGTGATGTATCCGCCCACCTTGTAGCTGATGCGCTTCGGGTGGAGCGATGAGAAGTCGAACGCCGGCCCGACGAGATTGGCCGCCAGATTGACGCTGATGGTATCGACGAGCAGCACGAGCAGCGCCACCAGCACCGCGGCGCCCGTCATGCGACCGGAGAGCGTCACCGGGTCCCAGATGGCGTTGCCATAGATCACGACCGTTGCCGAGGTGACGAATACCGCCAGTGCCGCCAGCAACCCCATCGGGGCCGGGAGCCCGATCGCCTGGCCGATGACCTGATCCCGCTGCGATCTCGCGAACCGGGTGAAGTCCGGAATGTTGAGCGCGAGAGTGGACCAGAAGCCGACCATCGCCGTGAGCGACGGCCAGAACACCGCGTAGAACTGGCCGCTGCGCGCGGCTCCGGGGCCGAACTGCGAGGGGCTGTGCACGATCGGACCGAAGCCGCCCGCCTTGCGGTCTGCCCAGAAGAGCAGCAGGACGCAGATCACGACCTTGATCGGCGCGGTATAGGTCTCGAGGCGGCGGATCGACTCGATGCCGTGCACGATGAAATAGAACTGCAGCAGCCAGAAAGCGAGGAAGCACACGGCCTGCCACGGGGTGATGCCGAGCACGGCGATCGTCGGCCCGCCGAGCGGATGACCGGCGAGCACGCCGAGCAGCGAGTAGATCATCATTCCGCCGAACCAGGTCTGGATGCCGTACCAGCCGCACGCCACCAGCGCGCGCAACACGGCCGGAAAGCGCGCGCCCACCGTGCCGAACGAGCACCGCGCCAACACCGCGTACGGGATGCCGTACTTCGCTCCGGCATGGCCGATGAGCAGCATCGGGACGAGAACGATGAGGTTCCCCAGGGTCACGGTCACGATGGCCTGGGCCGCGGACATGCCCGCGCCGACCAGGCTGGATGCCAGGGTGTAGGCCGGCACGCACATCACCATGCCGAGCCAGAGCGCGGCGAAGTGATACCAGCGCCACGTGCGCCGCTCCGGAGGCGTCGGGGCGAGGTCCCGATTCCACAGATCCGCCGCCACTTCGTTCGTTGTCGTCATGTTGCCTTGTGGATGCGAGCAGCGCCGTCATCCGCATCATCGCACCGCGCCGGCCGGGAATCACGGCCCGTCTCAGGGAGCGACCAACGTCTCATGCACGATGGGCGGCGGCGACACCGGCCCGCCGGAAAGGATCGTCGCCTCCCGCAGCGCATCAGCCGCCCGGCGCGCCTCTTGCGGCGAGCGCGCGTGCACCAGCGCCAGGGGTCTGCCCTTGCCCACGCGCATGCCGATCCCGGAAACCTCGCTCAAGCCGACGGCCAGATCCAGAGCCTCGCCCGCGACCCGCCGGCCGCCGCCCAGTCCGACCAGCACGTTGCCGACCGCCCTGGCATCGACCTTCGCCACATAGCCTTCGGCCTGCGGGAAGACCGGCTCCACGATGGGTGCGCGCGGCAGATACCGCGCCGAGTGCATCAGCAGGTCGCCGGGCCCGCCGAGCTCCACGACCATGCGCTCGAACCGGCGAGCCGCTTCTCCAGAGCGCACCGCGGCCTCCGCGCGCCGGCGCGCCTGCTCGTGATCATCCGCCAGCTTTCCCACGACCAGCATCTCGGCCGCGAGCGAGAGCACCACCTCCTGCAGCCGCTCCTCGCGCGCACCCCCGTTGAGGAACTCGATCGCTTCAGCGATCTCGAGTGCATTGCCCACGGTCCATCCGAGGGTCTGCGACATGTCCGTGATGAGGGCGTGCGTTTGCATCCCGGTGGTGCCCGCCACGCCGATGATGCTGCGCGCAAGGGTCCGTGCCTCCTCCACGGTCTGCATGAAGGCACCGGAGCCCGTCTTGATGTCCATCACCAGGCCCTCGAGGCCCGCCGCCAGCTTCTTCGAGAGGATCGACGCGGTAATGAGCGGAATCGACTCCACCGTCGCGGTGACATCCCGGATGGCATAGAGCCGCCGGTCCGCCGGCGCCAGGTCGTCCGTCTGCCCGATGATCGCGCAGCCCGCAGAGCCCACGACACGCCGGAACTCCTCGACCGACGGCAGCGAGCGATAGCCCGGGATCGCATCCAGCTTGTCGAGCGTGCCCCCGGTATGCCCGAGGCCGCGCCCGGAGATCATCGGCACGAAACAGCCGCACGCCGCGGCGATCGGGGCGAGCAGAAAGCTCACCTTGTCGCCGACGCCGCCGGTGGAGTGCTTGTCGATGACCGGTCCCCGGCCCCGCAGCTCATCCCAGCGCAGTCGCACCCCGGAGTCGGCCATCGCGACCGTCAGCGCCCCGGTCTCCGCGAAGTCCATCGAGCGATAGAACACCGCCATGGCCAACGCGGCCACCTGCTCCGCCGGCAGCGACCCATCCGCCAGGCCGCGCACGAAGAGCTCGATCTCCTCGCGCGCCAGCTCGAGCCCGTCACGCTTCCTGCGGATGAGATCCTTGAAGATCATGCAACGGCCAAAATGGGCCTGCCCAAAAGACCGGATCGAGGCTCAGAAATATACCCCGATGCTGCCGAACACCGCGGCGGGCTCGCCGCTCAGCCCGTAGAAATCCTCCGCCTGGTTGGCACCCGTCATGTCCAGATTGCGTACGTTGACCTGCGCGGAGGAGAAATAGCGTTTGTTGAACAGATTATCGACGTGGAACGCCAGGCGCACGGCCTTTGCCATGCCCCACTGGAGGGGAATCACCTTGATGACCCCCAGATTGACCAGAAAGTAACTGGGAATTTCAGTCCTCTGCCCCGGCTCGAGCTCGCCCGGCGCGATTGGGAAACCGGTGAAGTAGCTCGCAAGTCCCTGTGAGCCGACATAATGGCCCTCCACGTCCACATGCCAGCCGGCGTAATCCCAGATGAGCCCGACATTGGCCAGCACCTTCGGCACGTTGGGCAGCGCCTGGCCGGCATTGCAGCTTTCGCCGGTCAGATCGCTCATCGATACCGAGGTGCAGATGGCCTGATTGTAGGAGGCATTCATGTAGCCTTGCCAGCCGCCCAGCAGGAACTGCCCGAAGTTGTCGGTCAATTGCATCTCGACGCCCCGATAGCGCTCGCTACCGCCGTTTTGATACTGCGTGAAATTCCCCGCGCCCGTGGTGCTCGAGAAAATGATGTGCGAGAAGTTCTCTTCGTAGCCGTTGACCTCGGCGGTAAGCCTGCCGACCTTGTCGCGGACGCCCAGCTCATAGTCATACGCATATTCAGGTTTGACGACGATAGGCGCGGTGTTAGGCCCCGCGACCGCATTGTAAAACGCCGTAATGTCGGGGAACTTCACGTTCTTACCGTAGGACCCGTATACCGTGAGATTCCGGATTGGCTCGATGCTGACGCCCAGGGTCGGCGATGCAAAGTGCTCGCTGCCGCTGTCGGGACCCGGCGCCGAATAATAGAATCCCAACGCGTCATTGTCCGTGGTTCGGGCCGCGATATATTTCACTCCCGGCGTGATGTGGATGCGGTCATTCCAGAAATGAACGTCGTCCTGAGCGTAAATGGACCACATCGTGCGCGTATCGTGCTCGTCCCAGGCGTCGTTATAGCCGACCACCATCGGCATGTCGGCGGCGCCATACCAATATTCGCGTGAGTGCAACTTGCCGTAATTGAGGTCCCCGCCCGCCGTGATCGTGTTGCTCGGAAGGTCCGCGGTGACCTTCAGGCGGTCGCCGTAGATCTTACCGTCATACCCATAAAAGTGATAATCGGTGCCGGCGAATGCGCATGTCGGATCGCAGCCGGCACCGGTCGGTCCGGTGGAAACACCGTAGGCTTGCGTCCCGGCGTAAGGGAACAGCGTGAAGCCGTCGTAACCCATGTAGCTGGTCCAGAACGGATAACCCGAGCCTTGATCGTCTATGAAGTACTGGCCCGCATAGCTCGGATTCGAATAGGACGTCCGAGTATAGTTGTTGTCGCCCGCGTAGGCCTCATCCTCGATCGTGACGCTGTTGCCGACTTCGGTCGTGAAACCGAGAATGCCGAGATAGTTCTTGTCCAGGTTGTCCGATTGATACAGGTTGGTCGGCCACTGAAAATTAAACTGGTTGCTGAAGATGTCCTGAGGAATGAACTGTGGGGCGTTGCCGTGGTTTCTGTTGTACACGAGATATGCGAACGCGTCGGTGTTGCTGCCCACCTTGGCATTGCCCGCATAATAAAGATTGAGGTTGCGGTCGCTCGTGTTCTGCAGCCAGCCGCGGCTGTCATCACTTTCGAAGGAAGCGGTCTGCTTGATGCCGTGCCAGTCACCCGTGTTGACCGTGGCGTGATAGTTGATGGTGCCGAAGCTGCCAAAATCGACTCCGGCGTCACCGCCGGCCGCCTCGGTCGGCTGCCGGGGTATGTAATTGATGGTGCCGCCGAGAGAATTATAGGTGTTTACCGCGGGATTGTTGACGCCGCGATAGAGCTGAACGCTGTCGAGATCCCGGGTGATGAAGAGGGCATTGTTGCGGTTGTCGGCCTGATAGGTGACGCCACTGTTGAAAATGTCGTTCAGCGGCACGCCGGCGATCGTCTCGCCGAATTCACCATCGGAGAATGCGCGGAACTTTATGTCAGTCTCCATGCCGTTGGTGGCGCCCGTCGTGGCGTAAATCGATGGCTGGGTGTTGAGGAGCGTTTGCACGGTCGTCGCAGGACTGGGCGTGATGTTGAGAATCGCCGCAGGCGTGATGGTGCTCTCACTGAAGGTGGCCTTCAGCGGGATGACGTTCAACGTCGGCCGATCTCCCCTGATGATCACCGTCTGCAGTGCGGCGCTTGACTGCTTGGCGCTTTGCGGGTTGGTGCTTTTAGGGGTGGCGCTTGGCTGGCCGGAGCTGGAGGCGCTCTGATCCGCGCTTTGCGCGGCCGCGACCAACGGCATGGCCGCCATCAGCGCCACGCACGGAACGACAACTGACATCGGGGCCAGGATTTGTCGTACGACCTTACGGATCTCAATGGACATTACCGACTCTCCCCATGTGGTCACAACACGGCCGGGCCACCCGAAGGACGGGGGACGATCGGCCGGCCGTGCTGGCCGATCGCCGCAGCTCGCTGCTGTTGCCGGAGCGCCAAAATTCTAGTGGCGGAAGATTGCGTTCCCATGACGCGGCGGCGCTCCGCTCTTCTGACTTTTTAAAACGTTTAACCCGCTTTGTTAAACGATAGACCCACCGTTTCGTCCTGTCAATCGCCGCAACGGGCAGCCGCAGCCGGGCCAAACACGATGCGTTGCGCGCCAACAATGCCCGAGGTCAAAACGCAGGCGCGTGCCGCGCCACAGCGGGCGCAGCGTACGCCGCCCCGCGGATTCGCCAACGCGACACGACCCGCCGCAGCTGCCGATTCGCTATTACCCCCTCTTCGCGTCCCCATGCAGGCTGCCCAGGCGCCTCATGCCGAGTCACCGTAAGGCAGCCAGATGTTCTTGATCTGAGTGGCCTGCCGCAGGAACGCGCGGCCCTCGCCGTGGCGTGCCGACATCCAATCGCGGCGGCGACCCTGACTTACCCACGTCCGCTTCACCGTGGCGGCGGCCCAAGCCTCCACTCGCGCGCTGCCGTCATTCGTTCCGAAGTACCAGACGCAGTCGACCTGGTCGTGCTGCGCAAGGGTCTCCGTCAGCTCGTCCCTGTCGCCGGTCACGATGTTGACGACGCCCGCGGGCACGTCCGAGGTCTCCAGCACCTGGCAGAGATCCATCGCAGGCAGCGGCATGCGCTCGGACGGGATGATCACACAGCGATTGCCCATCGCCATCGCCGGCGCGAGCAGGGAAATGAATGCGAGGAGCGGCGCCTCGTCCGGACAGACGATGCCGATCACGCCGATCGGCTCCGGCACGGCGAGCGCGATGTTCCTCACCGGCGGCGTGTGCACCAGCCCGTCGTATTTGTCCGCCCATCCGCCGTAGGCGAAGAGGCGGGCGATCGCCGCATCGACTTCGGCCCGGGTCTGCGCGGCCGTGCGGCCCGTAAACCGCCTCAGGCCGGCATTGAGCTCCTCGCGCCGCAGGGCGAGATTTTCCGCGATGTAGTAGAGGATCTGGCTGCGCAGATGGGCGGTCGCCGCCGGCCACTTCTCGGCCCGAAACGCCGCTTCGACGGCATCGCGGATATCCTTGCGGTTGCCGTTGGCCACCCATCCGGCGAGGCGCCCGCGGGCATCCTGGACGGGGCGCGAGAGGCCGCTGTCGGGGCGGGTCTGCTTGCCGCCGATGTAGTTCTTGAAGGTCCGGTCGATGCGCCCGCGCGCCGGTTCGGCCGGCGCCGGCTCGGAGGGCGCATCCGCGGCCAGTGTCGCGGCGAGCAGGCCACCTGAGCGGGCAAGCGGGCCCCGGAGCTTCTGCGAATGAGGTGGCGACACCTGCGCGGTCGAGGCCTGCGCGGCGCCTCCGATCCAGGCGTCGCGCTCCCGCAGGTAATCCAACATGCCCTCGAGGCCGCCTTCGCGCCCGAAGCCGCTCTCGCGGACGCCGCCGAATCCGCAGGCCGCATCCAGCTGGTTGGTGGTGTTGATCCACACCACGCCGGCTTTGAGCTTCACGGCGAGCTCCAGCGCCCGGTTGATGCTCTCGGTGTACAGCGTGGCGGCGAGCCCGTAGCGGGTATTGTTGGCCAGCTCGACCGCTTCCGGCAGCGTGCGAAAGCTGGTCGCCGCGAGGACCGGCCCGAAGACTTCCTCGCGCCACACGATGTTGGCCGGGGAGACGTCCGTCAGCAGGGTCGGCGGATAGAAGGCGCCCTGTTTGGGCAGGGGAATTTCCGGCTGCCAGAGCGTCGCGCCCTGGGCCTGCGCCTCCCGGACGAAGCGCTCCACCCGCTCGCGGTGAGCGGGGGAGATGAGCGCGCCCATGTCGATCGCCTTGTCCAGGGGATCGCCGATGCGCACGTGCGTGAGGCGGGTCTTGATCTTGCCGACCAGAGCCGCAAGCACACTTTCCTCGACGATCAGGCGCGAGCCGGCACAGCACACCTGCCCCTGGTTGAACCAGATCGCATCGATCAGGCCCTCGACGGCGGCGTCGAGATCCGCATCCTCGAGCACGACGAAGGGCGATTTGCCGCCCAACTCCAGGGTGAGGGACTTGCCCGAGCCCGCGGTGCTGCGCCGGATGAGACGGCCGACCTCGGTCGAGCCGGTGAACGCGATCTTGGCGATGCCCGGGTGTTGCACGATCAGCTCGCCCACCCTGCCGTCCCCGGTCAGGATGTTGACCACGCCCGGCGGGACTCCCGCATCGGCGCAGAGGCCGGCGAAGAAGAGCGCCGTCAGGCTGGTGTCTTCCGCGGGTTTCAGCACGATGCAGTTGCCCGCGGCCAGTGCCGGCGCGATCTTCCACGCGAGCATCAGGAGCGGGAAGTTCCATGGAACGATCTGCCCGACGACCCCGAGCGGCTCGTGATCGGGGAGCTCCCGCTCGAGGAGCTGCGCCCAGCCGGCGTGATAGGTGAAGTGACGGGCGGCCAGGGGAATGTCGAGATCGCGCGTCTCGCGGATCGGCTTGCCGTTGTCGAGGGACTCCAGGACCGCGAAGAAGCGGCTGTGCTTCTGGATGAGTCGTCCGAGCGCATACAGCACTCGTGCGCGCTCGTAGCCTGACTTCGACCACGAGGCGAAGGCGGCCTGGGCGCAGGCCACGGCCTCATGGACGTCCTGGGCGCAGCTCTGCGTGAGGCTCGAGAGCCCCTCGCCGCTTGCCGGGTTGACGCAGGGGATCCGTGGAGCGTCGCCGAGCGAAGATCGCCACTGTCCGCCGATGAAGAGGCGAAATCCGCCCGCCTGCGCCGCGAGCCACTCCCGCACGGCACTGGCATCCTCGGGAGCCGGACCGTAGCTCAGGGTATCGAAGATTTCCGGGACACTGCTCATCGGCTCGGCGCTCCGCTCTGCGCTGTCAGCTCAGGGGATGACGGTGGGCGGCCGAATATCGGCCGGTGACCTGGTGCTCGAGCTGGCGCTCGATGTCGCCGAGGAGCCGCGAGGCGCCGAAGCGGAATCTCTCCGGCGCGAGCCACTCGTCGCCCAACTCCTCCTTCACCAGCATGAGATACGTCAGCGCCGTCTTCGCGCTGGAAATCCCGCCGGCCGGCTTGAACCCGCGCCGCTGCCCGGTCCGCTCGGCGAATTCCCGCAGCATCCGCATCATGACCAGGCTCACCGGCAGTGTCGCATTGACCGGCTCCATGCCCGTGGAGGTCTTGATGAAATCGGATCCGGCCATCAGGGCGACGAGCGCGGCTTTCGCGACTTTGCCGATCGAGCCCAGCTGGCCCGTGCCCAAAATCGTCTTCATGTGGGCGGGTCCGCACGCCTCGCGAAAGGCACGGACCTCGGCGTAGAGCGCCCGCCAATCGGATGTCAGGACGTGGCGGCGGCTGATCACCACGTCGATCTCCGTCGCACCCGCCTGCACGGAGCGGCGGATCTCCTCCAGGCGCAGCTCCAACGGGGAAAGGCCTGCCGGAAAACCCGCCGAGACGGCGGCAATGGCGATTGCGGTGCCGGCGAGCGCGGCGCGCGCCGCTGGCACCATCTCGTGGTAGACGCAGACGGCCGCGGTCGTGAGCGGCCGCCCGTCCCAGCCCAGCGCTTCCAACAGGTCCGCCCGTACCGGGGCGCGTGCCTTGGCGCAGAGCCGGACCACGCGACCGGCGGTGTCGTCAGCCGAGAGTGTCGTCAGGTCCATGAGGGTCACGGCCTTGAGCAGCCAGGCCGCCTGCCAGGCCTTCTTCACGGTCCGGCGCTTGGGCAGCGTCTCCACCCGGCGCTCGGCCGCCGACAGATTCACCCGCACCCGGCTCACCCAGCCGATATCGAGCTCGATGCCGGCATTGCCGGCCGCGCGCGGCGCGGTTTCGGGAGCGGCTGGTATCCGCTCGGATACCAGACGTGGGAATGCGATCGTCGGGTCTGAACCAGCCATCGGACTCATCCGGCCCCGCTGCGGCGGATTCTTCCATGAGACTCTGATTGGACCAATTGGTCAAATACCGTACCGAAGCCCGCCATTCAAGTCAATCGGGCACGCCCTCCCCGGGTCCGAGCGGCGATAGGATGTCACGCCGCCGTTGCACGCCCGCTACGGCAGCGGTGGCGTGACGAGCTGCCGGATCGCTTCTGCCGGTGGACTTCGATTGCGCAAAGGCTAGTATTGGGTTGCCTCCTCGCGAGTGGATGGGTCGAGTCAGATGAGACGCGCGATCGTCGTCGTGCTGGATTCGCTGGGTATCGGGGCGGCCGCGGATGCGGACCGCTACGGCGATCGCGGCGCCGATACCCTGGGTCACATCGTCGAGGTCTGCGCGGCCGGGCGCGCGGACAGCGAGCGCCGCGCGGGCCCGTTGAACGTGCCCCACTTGACCGCTCTGGGTCTGATCGAAGCCGCGCAAGCCGCACGTCGCGCGCCGTTGCCCGCGCAGAGACCGGCCTTCCTGACGGGCCGGTTCGGCCACGCCGGCGAGCGCAGCCGCGGCAAGGACACCCCGAGCGGGCATTGGGAAATGATGGGGCTGCCGGTGGAGTTCGACTGGGGTTACTTTCCGCACACGCAGCCGTGTTTTCCCAAGGAGCTCACGGATGCCCTGATCGAGCAGGGCGCACTCGCCGGCATCCTCGGCAACCGCCATGCCTCCGGCACGCAGATCGTCGCGGAGCTCGGCGCGGAGCATCTGCGCACGCTGCAGCCGATCGTCTACACCTCCGGTGACTCGGTCCTGCAGATCGCCGCGCACGAGGAGCGCTTTGGGCTGGAGAGGCTCTATGCGCTCTGCCAGGTGGCCCGTCGCCTGGTCGATACCTACCGCATCGCGCGCGTCATTGCGCGGCCCTTCGTGGGCGATGCGGCCGGCGGCTTCGTCCGCACCGGCAATCGCCGCGATCTCGCTACCCCTCCACATGGCCCGACGCTGCTCGATGTGTTGCAGGGAGCCGGCGGCGAAGTCATCTGCATCGGCAAGGTCGCGGATATCTTCGCCCATCGGGGCGTGACGCGGACCATCAAAGCCCACGGCAACCGTGCGGTGATGGAGCAGCTGCTGCAGGCGATGGGCGCGGCGCCCGACCGGAGCCTCCTGTTCGCGAACTGCGTCGACTTCGACACCAATTTCGGGCATCGGCGCGACGTGAGCGGGTATGCCGGCGCGCTGGAGGAATTCGACACTTGCGTGCCGCGGCTGCGCGCCGCCATGCAAGCCGGCGATGTCGCGATCATCACGGCGGATCATGGGTGCGACCCCACCTTTCCCGGCAGCGATCACACGCGCGAATACGTTCCGATCCTCGCCTTCGGCGGCCCGGTCACGCCAGGATCGATCGGCGCCCGCGCCAGCTTCGCCGACATCGGGCAGACCCTGGCGGGTCATTTGAGCCTGCCCGCCCTGGATGCGGGGATCTCGTTCCTGTAGCGGTGAAGCGCAGCCGCGGACCGGCGTGGAGAGTCTAGTTAAACGTTTTTGTGAGTGTATACTCGCCCTCACCAGATGAGAAGGGGGCGCCGACGAGCCGGCCGCGGACGCACGATGGCAACCATAAAAGACCTCGCCGCCAAAGTCGGCGTGTCGGTCGCTACCGTCTCCAACGTTCTGAACGACAAGCCGAACGTCGGTGCGGCGGTGCGGCAAAAGGTCCTGCGCGCGGCGAAGCAGCTCGGCTACCGCCCGCACCGGGCCGCGCAAGCGATGCGCAAGGGCCGCACGCGGGCGATCGGCCTGGTTCTGCCGGACCTCACCAACCCCTTCTTCCCGCAGCTCGCCCAGGCCGTGGAGAACACCGCCCGCAGTCTCGGCCTCCTCGTATGCCTCATCGACAGTCAGGGTGGCGCCGCGGGCGAGAGCGACGGCTTGATCCTGCTCGCGCAGCATGGAGTCGACGGGATCATCTGGTGTCCGGTCGGGCAGCACGTGCCCGCCCCGCTGCGAGCGCTCGATCGGCCCGTCGTGCTGATCGATCGTCCCCGGCCGGGATTCGCGGCCGTGCACTCCAACTACCGGATGGGGGGACAGTTGCTCGCCGAGTACGCCCTGCAGCAGGGGCACACCCGCATCGGACTTCTTTCCGGACCGAGCAACCTGGAGAGCGCCCAGCAGCGGCGCAACGGTTTCGTGCGCGCGTTTCCCAGTCGCCTGGAGGTCGCATGGGAGGTGCGTGTTGGGTTCGATGGCATCCTCACCCGCGAAGCCAGGGATACCCTGCTGCGCCGGCAGCGGGCCACCCTCATCGTCGCCGGCAATGACCTGATCGCCATCAACGCGATTCATTTTCTCGCCGAGCATCACGTCAAGGTTCCCGACGACGTGTCGGTCACCGGATTCGACGATATCAGCTGGGCCAGGATCGTCAGCCCGCGCCTGACGACGATAGCGCAGCCGCTCGCGGCCATCGGCACCCGGGCGGTGGCGCTGCTGCAGGAGCGCATGGCCGGCGCCACGATTCCCAGCCGGGCAACCGTCTTCGACGTCGCGCTCGTGGAGCGCGAGTCGGTGAAGAACATCTGATCGCCATGCCCATTCCACAGGAGATCGCACCGTGGCCGACAAACCTCGCATAGTCGTCGTTGGCAGCGCCAACACCGATCTGCAATTCATGAGCGATGTCGTCCCCAGGGGCGGGGAGACGGTGTTCGGGACGGGTTTCGACATGGGGTTCGGCGGCAAAGGCGCCAACCAGGCGGTGGCCGCCGCCCTGTGTGGCGCGAGCGTGGAGATGGTGGCCGCGGTGGGCGGGGATCTGCTCGGCGCCGAGACCATCCGCAACTTCAACACGTTGGGCGTGCAGACCTCCGGCGTGCGAGTGATCCGGGAGGCGCCCACGGGGGCCGCGCTGATCCTGGTCGCGGCGGACGGGGAGAACCGCATCATCGTCGCCAAGGGCGCCAACGATCGGTTGGCGCCGGCCGACGTCGACGCGGCAGCACCGCAGCTCGCCGCCGCTGACATGGTGCTCCTGCAGTTCGAGGTGCCTCTCGAGACCGTCTATCACACGCTCCGGGTCGCCAAGGCGCACAACGTACGCTGCATGGTCAATCCGGCACCGGCATTGCCGGCCGACCTTGCTGTGCTCGCCCTCGCGGATTACCTGGTCGTCAACGAGACCGAAGCCGAGGTGATGAGCGGCGTGCAGGTTCGACAGGAGGCTGACCTCGACGCTTGCGTGGACGTTCTTCTGGATCGCGGAATGCGCCGTGTCATTTTGACGCTCGGCGCTCGCGGTGCGCTCTTGGCGTCACCCTCGGGACGGACTCACCTCCCGGGCTTTGCCGTTTCCGCCGTCGACACGACGGGGGCGGGCGATGCGTTCATCGGCAGTCTGGCGGTGTTTCTGACCGAGGGGATATCCGAGCCGGAGGCCGTCACCCGGGCGAACCTCTATGCGGCCCTGTCGGCAACCCGCACCGGCACGCAGAAATCCTTCGCCAGGCGCGCCGAATTCGAAACCGAGCTGCTCCGGCGGCGCGCGGCGGCGGGCCGCTCGACGCCGCGTTGACCGGGGCTCATTCGCCAATACAGTCGGGGGCATTCCGCAATGTTCGTCGTCAACAGTTACTCTCTGGCCGTCGTCTTTTGCGTGATCACCATGCTCTGCTGGGGCTCGTGGGCGAATGCCCGCAAGCTCGCTCCGGCGCAGTGGCGCTTCGAGCTCTTCTACTGGGACTACGCGCTCGGTGTCCTGCTGATCACCTTCGTCCTCGGCGCGACGCTCGGCACGATGGGCCACGGCGGACCGGCATTCTTCGCCGATCTTCGCCAGGCGAGCGGCTCCAGCATCTGGCATGCGCTCATCGGCGGCGCGATCTTCAACCTGGCCAACATCCTGCTCGTGGCGGCGATCGAGGTCGCCGGCATGGCGGTGGCTTTCCCGGTCGGGATCGGGCTCGCGCTGGTGCTCGGGGTCATCCTCAACTATGTGGCCGTTCCCGTGGGCAATCCTGCGCTGCTCGGCGGCGGCGTGGCGCTGGTGGCGCTCGCCATCATCCTCGACGCCCTCGCCTACCGGCGGCAGGCCGCCAACGCAACGCGGGTGAGCGCCAAGGGTCTGCTGCTCTCCCTCGCCTGCGGCATCTTCATGGGAGTGTTCTACCGCTTCGTCGCCGCGGCGATGTATGCCGACCCGCAGCACCCGGTTGTCGGCCTGATGGGCAGCTATGCGGCGGTCTTCGTGTTCGCGGTCGGGGTGTTCGCCAGCAATTTCCTCTGGAACACCATTGCCATGCGAATCCCCGTCATGGGGCCCCCGGTGCCGTTCGCCCACTACTGGCGCGGCCGGCTCAACACGCACCTCGCGGGCGTGTTCGGCGGGGTGATCTGGGGCGTCGGCATGTCCCTCAACCTCATCGCTTCGGGCCGTGCGGGCTTCGCCATTTCCTACGGGTTGGGTCAGGGTGCCACGATGATCGCTGCCCTGTGGGGCGTCTTCGTCTGGAGAGAGTTCCGGGGCGCGCGCCAGGGTGTGCCCGGCCTGCTCGCGGCCATGTTCCTCTGCTTCATCGCGGGACTCGCTTTGATCGTTCTCGCACGGACCATTTGATGTCTGGATCTTCGGGGGTGCAAGCCATGGCGATCGCGCAATCACGCAGCTTTCGGGCAGCCGCCGTGTCGGCCGCCTGCCTCATCGCTCTGCTCGTCTTTAGCGCGGCGGGGCCGGCGCACGCCAGGAATGCCGACGCGCGCCCCATGGTCATCTTCGATCAGGATGCCTTCGGGCCCGGCGGCTCGGACATGCAGTCCATACTGATGCTGCTGCAGGACAAAGACATCGACCTGCTCGGCATCTGCGTCGTGACCGGCGATGGCTGGCGGGACGAGGAGGTCCGCCACACGCTCAGGCTGCTGGAAATCGCCCGTCGCACCCCCATACCCGTGCTTCCCGGCGCCGTGTTCCCTCTGCTCAACACACCGCAGCGAACCCTGGCCTGGGAACGCCTGTACGGGAAATATTTCTATGACGGCGCCTACATGAGCCAGTGGCCCTCGGAGAACACCGTCGATTGGACGCCCCTTCACCCCACGAAGCCGTACTGGGTACCGCCACTTCCGGAGGGCGAGCCGTCCATTCATGCCTCGAGCGAGAGCGCCGTCGGCTTCATGCTGCGCATGGTGCACCGGTATCCGCACCAGGTGACGATCATCGCGGCAGGCCCGCTGACCGATCTGGCGCTCGCGGCGAAGATGGATCCGCAGTTCGCCCCGCTGGCCAGCCAGTTGGTATTCATGGGCGGCAGCTTCAAGCCGATACCGGCGGACAACCCCTTCGCGGGCGCGAATTACAACACTCCGCGGCGGGAGTTCAACATGAAATTCGATCCGGAGGCGGCTTCGATCGTGCTGCACCAGCCGTGGCGCCGAATCACCGAAGTGCCGGTCGATGCGACCAACCCGACACTCATGTCGCGCCAGCTTCTGCAGCAAGTGGCGGCAGGCCAGGCCCCGTTCGATCATTATCTCGGCCGCTTCGGCCAGGTCTATCCCCTTTGGGACGAAGCGGCCGTCGCCGTTTGGCT
Source organism: Steroidobacteraceae bacterium (assembly GCA_035552895.1). Taxonomy (GTDB): domain Bacteria; phylum Pseudomonadota; class Gammaproteobacteria; order Steroidobacterales; family Steroidobacteraceae; genus 13-2-20CM-66-19. The sequence continues at coordinate 13,390 of DATNEU010000025.1, read as the reverse complement.
CGATCCGTCACTGATCAAGAGCAAGACGACGCTGCTCACCGACGTGGATACCAGCTTCACCGCGAATTACGGCGGCATGCTCAGTTGGCCCGTCGGTTTCGGCCCGCGCCTGGATGAGCGCCCGGTCGACGTGGTGCTCACCCTGGACGTGCCGAAGCTGAACCACCTCGTGGTACGGCTGCTGACCGCTTCCCATCCCGTCTCCCTGCGGCCCGTCCCGAGGCAAGGCTCGGCACAGGCGCAATGAGACTCGCGCTGCTCGCGCTGCCGGCGATTCTGTGCTGGCCCGGGGCCCGCGTCCTCGCCGCGACGTCCGGCGCTGCCGCAGATATCGGCCGCTGCCAGGCGAACGTCAGCAGCTTCCTCGCGCTCGCCCCGATTGAGCGCCGGTCCGACGAGACGATTGCGCGATTGCTCGATGCGAGGCGCTACGGGCCGGCGGTCTCGGCCTTGCATGGCGCCATCAGCCGTCATGCAGACGCGTGGGCGGGCTACACGCTCGGGAATCTCTATGCCGCGGGACTCGGCGTCCGCCGCAGCTCCGCCCGCGCGTTTGGCTGGTATCTCTGGTCGGCGAAGAGAGGCGATCGGTTCGCGCAACAGCGGGTGGCAAACGCCTACCTCCAGGGCGAGGGGACCCGGCGCAACGCCGGCGAGGCGGCCTACTGGTTTCGAATCGGTATCGCGCCCTTCGAGCTCGCCAGGATGTACTACGGTCTCGCGCAGACTTACGCCAGGGGTCATCTCGTGCCGGTCGATCGCGGCAAGGAGAGCTATTACCTCGACAAAGGCCTCACGGACCTGCGCGGGCTGGCGAAAGAGCCCAACGGCGAGGCCGCCTACTACCTGGGGCTGGCTTACGAGTACGGCGACGGTGTGACCCGCGATCGGACCCAGGCCATTGGATATCTCTGCCGCGCCGTCGCCCTGCAATACGCTCCTGCCGTTGGGGCCGTCCGTCGCCTGCAGCGTGGATCGAAATGAATCGTCGCGAGTTTCTGCGGTCCCTGGGCTCGGGCACCGCGACCGCCGCCCTCCTGCACAAGAGCCTCGCGCGCGCGGCGGCGCTGCCGGCCATCGGCCGATCCGGCACGCTCGAAGACGTCGAGCACGTTGTGGTCTTCATGCTGGAGAATCGCTCGTTCGATCACTACTTCGGTCATCTGAGCGGTGTGCGCGGCTACAACGACCGCCTTGCCGTACGCTTGGCCGGAGGCAAACCGGTCTGGTTCCAACCGCGCATGCGCCGGCCTGATCAGCCGATCCTGCCGTTTCATCTCGATACCCGCCGCTCCTCGGCGCAGCTCCTCCAGGACCTCGACCATAGCTGGGACTCGCAGCACGGCGCCATATCCGCCGGACGCATGGACGCGTGGCCGCTCAATAAAACCGACATGACCATGGGATATTTCCTGCGGGAAGACATCCCGTTCCACTATGCGCTCGCGGATGCGTTCACGATCTGCGACCACTATTTCTGCTCGATCGCCGGACCCACCTGTCCCAACCGCACGATGCTCTGGACGGGCTCGATCGACCCCGAGGGCACCGGCGGCGGACCGTTCATCGATGATGCCGTGTGGATCTACACCAAAGGCGTGAAGCCCTTCGCGTGGACTACTTATGCGGAGCGCCTGCAGGGCGCGGGAATCACCTGGCAGGTCTATCAGGAGGCGCTGGAGGAAGTCGACGACGACCCGATGACGGGCAACTTCCACTGCAATGCGCTCGCGTACTTCAAGCCCTTCGCCGACGCTGCCGCGGGCTCCGAGCTGCGGCGGCGCGCGATGTCGGCGGGCGGGGTCGGGCAGCTCCGCGAAGACGTCCTCGAGGAGCGCCTGCCGCAGGTGTCGTGGATCGTCATGCCGGCAGGCTATTCCGAGCATCCTTCCTATCCGCCGGCCTACGGCGCCATGTACGTCGCCCGCGTGCTGGAGGCGCTGACGGCGAATCCCAAGGTCTGGGGCAAGACCGTGCTGCTGTTGAATTATGACGAGAATGATGGCTTTTTCGACCACATGGTGCCGCCGCAGCCCCCGACGCCCGTGTTGCCCGGCATCTCCACGGTGTCGACCGCAGGCGAAATACACGACATCGTCAATCCCGATCAGCCCACCCTGTACACTCCGGATCAATTGCCCTACGGCCTGGGGCCGCGCGTGCCGATGCTGGCCATCTCGCCGTGGAGCAGAGGCGGCTACGTCTGCTCCGAGGTTTTCGATCACACCTCGGTCATACGCTTCATCGAGGCGCGGTTCGGGGTGAAGGAGCCCAACATCACGCCGTGGCGGCGAGCCATCTGTGGGGACCTGACTGCCGCGTTCGACTTCGCGTCCCACAGCCGCCGGCGTCTCAGGCTGCCGAGCACTTCCGGCTATCGGGACAGCGTCTACCGCCAGGCCAGACTGCCGCCCCCGGTCGTTCCCGACCGGCAGGAGGTCGGGATCCTGGCGCAGGAGCCGGGTGTGCGGCCGGCGCGGGCCCTGCCCTATGCGCTCGAGCTGAGTCTCGCAGCATGCGATGGCGGGGTACGGCTGCAATTCGACAACCGGTCGACCGTCGGTGTCTGCTGCACCGCGTATTGGGACGGCAGCCTCGCCCTGCCGCGGCGCTATACCGTCGGCGCCGGACATCAGCTCGAAGACCGGCTGCACCCCGCGGCGAATCGGAGGCTGGCGCTGTCCGTCCACGGCCCCAATGGGTTTCTGCGGACGGTGAGCGGCCCGGGAAACTGCGCGCTCGAGGTCACCAGCGCCGCGGTGCCGGGAGGCGACATCCGGCTGCGCCTGCGCAACGGCGGCGGGCGAGCGCTAGCGGTAAGCGTGCGGGACGAGAGCTATGGCCGGGAGGAGCGCCGCATCCCGCTCGGGCCGGGGGAGACGCAAGAGCTGCTTTGGGACCTGCAACGCAGCCACCACTGGTACGATCTGACCATCAGCGCGGAGCGACATCAGTGGCGCCTCGCCGGACACATCGAGGACGGGCACGAGAGCGTCTCGGATCCGGCGAACATCGCACCGATCCTGACTTAGCCGCGCGACCGCCATCGGTTCGTGAGGATACGCACAGTGGAAAAGATCTTCATTTCGCCCGACAAGCTGCTCCGGGATTCACTGGAGCTGGCGAGACGCGTGGTCGCGAGCGGCATGCGTCCCACCTTCCTGGTGGCCATCTGGCGCGGCGGCGCGCCGATCGGCATCACGGTGCAGGAAGTGCTGGAGTACCACTCGATCCATGCCGACCACATCGCGATTCGGACCTCCTCTTACAGCGGCATCGACGAGCGCCAAAAGACCGTGAGGGTGCATGCCACGGACTATCTGGTGTCGCGTCTCTCGGCGGAGGACGAGCTGCTGATCGTCGATGATGTGTTTGACTCCGGTCACAGCCTCGAGGCCGTCATCGACGATCTCACGCGACGCTGCCGGCGCAACCTGCCGGAGAAGATCCGCATCGCGACCGTGTACTACAAGCCCGAGCGGCGGCGAACCGCGCTGATGCCGGATTTCTTCGTACACGAGACCTCGCACTGGCTGGTCTTCCCGCACGAGCTTCAGGGACTGACCCGCGAGGAGATCCTGGCGCACAAGCCCGTCGAGCCGGCTTTCCTCGACGCTTCCGCCGCCCCCAAGCCCGGTCAGGCGAGATAGATGAAACGCGCCACGCAGAGCGCCGCCAGCAGGTAGACCAGCCAATCGCGTGCCCGTGCCCGTCCGCGCACGAGCTTCAGCACGGCGTGACTCACGATACCAAAGGCCAGCCCATTCGCGATCGAGTAGCTCAGTGGAACGATGATGACGGTGAGAAAGGCCGGAATGCCCTCGGCGGGATCGCGCCAGTCCACTTCCGCGAGCGCACCCATCATCATTGCGCCCACCAGGATCAGCGCCGGCGCGGTCGCCACGGCCGGTATTGCCTGCACGAGCGGCGCCAGGAAGAGCGTGCCCAGGAAGAGCACCCCGACGGTGATGCTGGTGAGCCCGGTCCGGCCGCCGACCGCAACGCCCGCGGTGCTCTCGATGTAGCTGGTGACCGGGCTGGTACCCACGAGCGCCCCGGCGAGCATCGAGATCGAGTCGGCGAGCAGGATGCGGCTCATTCGGGGGACCTTGCCGTCGGCCGAGACCAGCCCAGCGCGCTTGGTGACGGCCATCAAGGTGCCGACGTTATCGAAGAGGTCCACGAACAGGAACACGAACACGATCTCGACCAGCGAGACGCCGATGCCGCCCTTGAGGTTCAAGGCCGCCGGAATATCGAGCCGCAACGCGGTCGCCGACAGGTCCGCCAGGTGATACGAGGACGGGGTGAAGCGGGCCAGTCCCATGATCCAGGCGGCTGCCGCGGTACCCAGTATGCCGAGCAGCATGGCGCCCCTGATAGCGCGCGCCTGCAGAACGGCGATGATCAGGAGGCCCAGGATCGCCAGCGCTGGCGTCGCGCTCGCCAGCTTTCCCAAAGTGACCGACGTGTCGGGATCGGAAACGATGATGCCCGCACTCTTCAGCCCGATGAAGGCGATGAAAAGCCCGATGCCGCCGCTCACGGCCGCGAACAGGGAACGTGGGATCGCGTCCATGATGAGGCGGCGCACCCCGGTGAGAGTGAGCAGCAGGAACGCCACGGCCGAGAGGAATACGCAGCCGAGCGCCACCTGCCAGGGCAGCCCCATGGTCTTCACCACCGTATAAGTGAAATAGGCGTTGAGCCCCATCCCGGGCGCGAGCGCGAGCGGGTAATTGGAGAGCAGCCCCATCAGGATGCTGCCGAAACCGGCCGAAATGCAGGTCGCGACCGCGACACCGGCGACCGGCATGCCCGCGGCGCCCAGCACCAGCGGGTTGACCACGACGATGTACGCCATGGTGAGGAAGGTCGTGAGGCCGGCGAACAGCTCCGTGCGAACCGTCGTGCCGTGCCCGTCGAGGTCGAAGAATCGTGTGAGCATGTATTCGGATCGCCGCACTCGAACCGTCATCGTGCCGCGGCGCGCCCGATCCAAATACCCGGCGGCCCCATTGCCCGGAATTCTACGGGCATGCAAAATCCCCGGCAAACTCCGATCTCGGATTGAGCCCGTCCAGATGCGATCGGTGGAAGCGTATATCAGAGGCCTGCCGAAGGCAGAACTGCACCTCCACATCGAGGGGACCCTCGAGCCGGAGCTGGCATTGCACCTGGCGCGCAAACACCGCATCGCGCTCCCCCATGCCAGCGTGGCGGAGCTGCGCGCCGCCTACGACTTCAACGACCTGCAGTCGTTTCTCGACATCTACTACGCATTGGCGGATGTGCTGCGGGACGAGGACGACTTCTATCGCCTGGCCCTGAGTTACCTGCAGCGCGCTCATGAGCAGGGCGTCGTCCATGCCGAGATCTTTTTCGATCCGCAGACACACACGGCGCGCGGCATTGCCTTCGGCACCGTCGTCGAGGGCCTGAGGCTGGCGCTCACCGAGGCGCAGCGCCGCTTCGGCATGACCCATCGCCTCATCGCGTGCTTCCTGCGTCACTTGAGCGCCGCTGAAGCCGATCGCACCCTCGATGAGGTGCTCGAATATCGTCAGCTCATCACGGCGGTAGGTCTCGATTCCTCGGAAGCCGGCCATCCCCCTTCGAAGTTCGCAGCGGTGTTCGACCGTGCGCGCGCGCAGGGACTGCTCGCTGTCGCGCATGCCGGCGAGGAAGGCCCGCCGAGCTATATCCGTGAGGCGCTCGACCTGCTCGCCGTGCGGCGCATCGATCACGGTGTGCGCTGTGAGGAGGACCCCGGGCTCGTCGAGCGCCTGGTCCGGGAGCAGATTGCCCTGACCGTCTGTCCGCTGTCGAACGTGAAGCTGAGGGTGTTCGACCGAATGGAGCACCACAACCTCAAGCGCCTGCTCGAAGCGGGTCTGCGCGTGACGGTGAACTCGGATGATCCGGCCTACTTCAGCGGCTACCTGCTCGAGAACTACCTCGCGGTGGAGCGGGCGCTCGGACTCACGCGTGCGCAGCTCGCCTCTCTGGCGCGCAACTCCATCGAGGGATCGTTTCTCGAGGCTGACGCCAAGCGCCGCTGGATCGCTATGATCGATGTGCGCGCCGCCGACTCGCAGCCTCATCCACCCCGATGACCCAAGAGATCGCTTGCTACGGGACTGTCTGGATCGCTCCGTTGCCCGGCGACGACGGAGCGCCGCCGCAGTCACGACCTCCGCCGGGCGCGCTTCACATGACCAGCCCCGGCCTCAACTGGGGCTTCATGAGGAATCTCTTCCTGCATACCACGGGGAAGACTTTTCGGGAATACCTGAACGCCGCGATGGACACGCGCGACGCCGAAGAGTCGGCGCTTCGGCGCTTGGAAGGCCCTAGCCGCCTGTCTCCGCTCACCTATCACCTTTATGACTGCCGCGAGCGCTTCTGCCAAGCCGTGGCCGCCCTGACGGAAAGGCGCATTCAGGAGATCTCCGCGAACTGGATAGCGGCCCACAGTCGCGCGATCCAGCCCTCTCCCGCGATGGAGCCTCCCGCCCATCGACTCGCGGTGCTGAATCAGATCGTGCAGCTCGCCCGCACGGCGGTGGCGCGAGGCACCTGCGTGCGACTGCGGGTGGATTATCGGGCGAAGCACTCCGGCCGCAGCCCGCCGCGCTCGATCAGCGGCTGAGGCGTGCTCTCGCGCCGGCAGCCGCCTTCCCGATCCGCTTCGCGCTCACGATCTCGATCGGCGGCATCAGCCCCTGAGTGCCCCATTCTCCCCCAGGCGCGCCGGTCTTCGATTTCCAGATCGCGCGCACCACATCCATGCCCCGCACGACCTGGCCGAAAGCGGCGAAGCCCTGGCCATCCGGATTGCGCCGACCGCCGAAATCGAGCTCCGGCTGATTGCCGATACAGATGAAGAAGGCACCGGCAGTGCCCGTGCCGGGCGCATCGCGCGCGATCGAGATCGTCCCATCGCGGTGGTGAAGTCCTGTCCTGTTGGTCGGCTCGTGCCTGATCGGCGGCAGGAGCTTCTTCTCGTCCATGAGGCCCCCCTGGATGACGTCGATCTTGACGGGGTTGGTATCGTTGTCCGGGCGCACGGTGCGGTAGAACGCGGCCCTATTGAAGAGACCGCGATCGACGTACTTCAGGAAATCACCCGCGGAAATCGGCGCATGCGTCAGATCGGCGGCAACCACGATTGCGCCGAGCGCTGTCGTCAGAACGACGCGGGCCTCGCCAGCCCGAAACGCGTGGCCAGTGCGGGCGAGCGCCGGCAAGCCGCATCCCCACGACAGCACACCGGCGATGACCTCCCGCCGGGTCAGCCCCGGTCCGTCGTTGTCGGTATCCCGCGGTTGATGCGGGTTCATATGGACGCTTCGGGCGTACGGACGTGCTCGGGCCGGAATCCCAATGCGAGCAGGCGCGCGGGAATGCGCCGCAACACCGGCACCGCATCGAGCAGCTCGAATATGAGGGGCGGTTTGGGTTTCCTGACTCCCCGCAGGGCCGGCCCGATGAGCCGGTTCTGCATCACGAGCTGCACGCGCTGCGTCATCCGCGCCGGCCAGACTCGCCGGCGCTGTATCGCCTGCAGATCGGCCGCTTTCACCTGTCCCGCCCGCAGCGGGCCCGCCAGGCGATTGGCCGTCGCCACCGCGTCCTGAACGGCGATGTTGATGCCGACTCCGCCAACGGGCGACATGGCGTGGGCCGCATCCCCGATCAGGAGGAGGCCCGGCCGCCACCATTGCCGCAGCAGATCGACCATGACGGTCAGGAGTTTCACGTCGTCGAAGCTGCGCAGCTCCGAAAGGCGATCGGCGAGAAACGGCGAGAGAGCGCCCACGCGCGACCGAAACGCCTCGATACCCTCGTCCCTCACGCGATCGAACCCACCCTTCGGAATGAGGCAGGCGCACTGCCAATACTCGCCGCGATCCAGCATCACGAGCATGGCGCCCGTGTCGATATGTCCGAAGGTCTCCGCAGGGTCGCTCTCCCTGCGTGTGATCCGGAACCACAGCACGTCCATCGGGGCACCAAAGTCATCGCTCCGCATCCCGGCCTTCGTCCGCAATGTCGAGTGCCGCCCGTCGCAGCCGACGACCAAATCCGCGCGTACGGTCAGCTCACCCTGCGGTGTCTTCGCCCGCACACCGACGATGCGGCCCGATTCCTCGATGAGGTCCATCGCCTCCGTTTGCAGGCGCAGATCGAAAGTCTCGTAACGCCGGCCCCGCTGCGCGAGAAAGTCCAGGAAGTCCCATTGCGGCATGAGCGCGATGTACTTGCAATGGGTCGGCAGGTGGCGAAGATCGACGATCTGTACGCGCCTGCCGCCGATCTCGGCGCTGAAGCGCTCCACCCTGCGGTGTGGCACGGCGAGGAACTGGTCGATGAGCCCGAGCTCGCACATCACCTCCAGTGTCGAGGGGTGCACCGTGTCCCCGCGGAAATCGCGCAGGAAGTCCGCGTGCTTCTCCAGCACGGCGACACTGACGCCCGCGCGCGCCAGCAGAAACCCCAGCATCATGCCGGCCGGACCGCCGCCGACGACGCAGCATTGCCTGACGATGGCAGTATCAGGATTCACGGCAAGCCAACGGAGCGCACGGGTATCAGGGCCGGGCGCAGCGCTTCATCTCGCTGCTGCAGATAGCGGGACAGCGCCTCGTACTGATCGGTGGCGATGAAATCGACGCCGGCGGCTATCGCCGCCTGCCAGCGCGGGACGACGCGCCGCATCGATCCGAAGTTGTAGATGGGGTCCCAGCCCCGGTCCTGCTTCGCGTCGAAGCCGTCGAGCGTATAGAAGCGAATCCAGTAACCCTGCTCGTGAGCATAATCGACCAGCGAGCGCAGCCGGCGGTCGTCGGTCCGGGTCCAGGCGCCGGCCCGGGTTTGTCCGCCTTCCTCCACGACCTGCCAGCTGTTGTTCCACCAGCGGCGATAGTCCGTGGCGCGCGTCGTCAGGAGCTGCTGCGGCGGAACGGTTGCCTGCCAATGCGCGCTCTGGGCCGCGGAGTCTCCGGTCGGAGGCCGTCGACTGTGCGCCGAGCCGAAGAGGCGCAACCGACCGCCGACCTGCACGTCATCGTAGAACACCTTCGCCTGCGCATCGGAGTCCTCGGTCACGACCAGGATGGGCCTGCGGTCTATCGGTGCCAGCTCATGCGGATCGGCAGTCTTGACCGCGGTCGAGAGCCACGGCTCATAGTCACCGAGCAGCCGCCACACGGCTTTCAGGATCTCGGGCCGGGTATCCTTGAAGTCGAAGTGCAGGATGATCAGCGGCCACTCGCTGCGCTCGTTCTCGGCCAGAGCTTTCTCGACTATCGGCCGCACCTGCTCGAAGAAATAGACGCGCAAGGTCGGCTCCCGTCCGCTGGGCTGGGGCATGTGCGACACGACGACACGCCCTTTCCCGCTCTTTGGATCGACATACCAGGCGAGGTCCTGCTCGATCGAGACCGGATATCCGGAGTCCAGCGCCCGTTGGATGCGATCGTTCCAGCGTCCGTCGTAGGGATAGCAGTTGTGCGCATCCAGCACCGGATGACCCCGGTTGAGGACGGCGAGGTTCGCCGCGGCGGCAACACCTCCCGAGAGCATCACCGCGAGTGTCGCGGCCCCCCAGACGGTCACTCCCACTCGATGGTCGCCGGGGGCTTGCCTGAGATGTCGTACACCACCCGGGAGATGCCGGTCACCTCGTTGACGATGCGCCGTGAGACGTGGTCGAGGAATTCATAGGGCAGGCGCGCCCAATGCGCCGTCATGAAGTCGATGGTCTCGACGGCGCGCAGGGCGATGACGTAATCGTAGCGCCGGCCGTCGCCCATGACACCGACGGAGCGGACGGGCAGGAAAACAGCAAACGCCTGGCTGGTGCGATCGTAGAGGTCGTGCCTGCGCAGCTCGTCGATGAAGATCGCATCGGCACGGCGCAGGAGATCGGCGTACTCCTTGCGGACCTCGCCGAGGATCCTGACGCCGAGGCCGGGACCCGGGAAGGGGTGGCGGTAGACCATTTCCCGCGGCAGCCCCAGCTCCACACCGAGCCGGCGAACCTCGTCCTTGAAGAGCTCGCGCAAGGGCTCGACCAGCTTCAGGTGCATCTTCTCGGGCAAGCCGCCGACGTTGTGATGCGACTTGATGACGTGCGCCTTGCCGGTGCGTGCGCCCGCCGATTCGATGACATCGGGGTAGATCGTCCCCTGGGCGAGGAAGCTCACTCCGGAGAGCCTTTGCGCTTGCTCATCGAATACTTCCACGAAGGTCCGGCCGATGATCTTGCGCTTGGCCTCGGGATCCGTGACGCCCGCGAGCGCCGACAGGAAGCGCGCTTGCGCATCGACCCGCAGCACGCGCACGCCGAGATGCTCGGCGAAGGTGGCCATGACCTGATCGCCCTCGGCCAGGCGCAGCAGTCCATGATCGACGAACACGCAGACCAGCTGATCGCCGATCGCGCGGTGCAGCAGGGCGGCAACCACGGAGGAGTCGACACCGCCCGAGAGGCCCAACAGCACCTTGCCGTCGCCGACCTGGGCGCGCACCCGCTCGATCGCATCGTCGATGATGTTGCCGGTGCTCCAGAGGGCATCGCAGCCGCAGATCTCGCGCACGAAACGCTCGAGGAGGCGCGCGCCCTGGGTCGTGTGGGTCACCTCGGGATGGAACTGCACGCCATAGAATCGCCGGCGCTCGTCCGCCATCGCGGCGAACGGAATCGAGGCGGTGGAGGCAGTGACGGTGAACCCCTCGGGGAGGGACCCTACCCGGTCGCCATGACTCATCCAGACATCGAGGGCGGGTCGGCCTTCGGCATCGCGGCGATCCTGCAGATGATCGAGCAGCCGGCTCGAGCCCGTGACCGTCACTTCGGCGTAGCCGAATTCACGCTCCGTCGAGCCGATGACCCGTCCACCGAGCTGCTGTGCCATGGTCTGCATGCCATAGCAGATGCCGAGCACCGGAACTCCCAGGCTGAACACCGCCTCGGGCGATTTCGGCGGCTGGGCATCGGTGACCGACTCCGGACCGCCGGAGAGGATCACGCCGCGCGGTTGGAAGGCGCGGACTTCCGCATCGGTGATGTCCCAGGGATGGATCTCGCAGTAGACGCCGAGCTCCCGTACGCGGCGCGCGATGAGCTGGGTGTATTGCGCTCCGAAGTCGAGGATCAGGACGCGGTGGGCGTGGATATCCGAGTGTGTCACCGCGGCAGCTCGGGCAACGCTGGCCATGCGTTCCTAAGACCCCCTGTAGTTGGGGGCCTCTTTGGTGATCGCGACGTCGTGTACGTGGCTCTCGCGGACGCCTGCGTTGGTGATACGGACGAAGGTAGGGCGCGCGCGCAGGTCCGAGATGTTGCGGCTTCCCGTATAGCCCATTGCGGCACGCAGGCCGCCGGCGAGCTGCTGCAGGATGGCGACTACGCTGCCCTTGTAGGGGACGCGGCCCTCCACGCCCTCCGGGACGAGCTTCTCGAGCTCCGTCGAGGCGTCCTGGAAGTAGCGGTCGGCGGAGCCGTGGCGCTCCGCCATGGCACCGAGCGAGCCCATGCCGCGGTAGGACTTGTAGGAGGCGCCCTGGTAGAGCTCCACCTCGCCGGGGGACTCCTCCGTGCCGGCAAAGAGGCTGCCGATCATCACTGCATGAGCGCCGGCGACGATCGCCTTGGCGATGTCGCCGGAGAAGCGGATACCGCCGTCGGAAATGACGGGCACATCGGTTTCGTGCAAGGCTTCCGCCACGTTGGCAACGGCGGAAATCTGCGGGACGCCGACACCGGCCACGATCCGCGTCGTGCAGATCGAGCCCGGACCGATCCCGACCTTGACCCCGTCCGCACCGGCAGCCACCAGGGCGAGCGCGGCTTCGCCCGTGGCGATGTTGCCGGCAATGACCTGGCTGTCGCCCCATTGGGTCTTGATGCGCTCGACCGTGGAGATGACGCCGCGCGAATGACCGTGCGCCGTATCGACGACGACCAGGTCGACCCCCGCCTCGCGCAACGCGGAAACACGGTCCATCGTGTCAGGAGTGGTGCCGACGGCCGCACCAACGCGGAGCCTGCCTCTGTCATCCTTGCAGGCGCGCGGGAATTCCGTCGCCTTCTGGAAGTCCTTCGCCGTGATCATGCCGGTGAGCTCGTGATCGGCGTTGACGACCAGCACTTTCTCGATGCGGTGCTTGTGCAGCAGCGCCAGCACCTCTTCCTTCGGCGCGGTCTCGCGCACGGTGATCAGCCGGTCCTGCGGCGTCATGACCGAGGAGACGGGCGCATCGAGCTTCTGCTCGAAGCGCAGATCACGGTGCGTGACGATGCCGACTGCTTTCCTGCCGACGACCACGGGCACTCCCGAAATGCCGCGCGAGCGGGTGAGGTCGAGCACCTCGCGGATGGTCGTATTGGGAGAGACGGTGATCGGATCCTTGATGATGCCGCTCTCGAACTTCTTCACGCGGCCGACCTCGCGCGCCTGCGCCTCGATGGTCATGCTCTTGTGAATGATCCCGATGCCGCCTTCCTGGGCGATGGTGATGGCGAGGCGGGCCTCGGTGACCGTGTCCATGGCGGCCGAGAGCAGGGGAAGGTTGAGCCGAATGCGGCGGGTGACGCGCGTTCCCAGATCCACTTCCCGGGGCAGTACTTCGGAGTAGGCCGGGACCAGGAGGACGTCGTCGAAGGTGAGGGCTTCTTCGAGAATTCGCATAACTAATTCTACGCACGAAGGGCGCCGCGGTAAACCTCGTGCTATGGTGGCCGGCCATGCCCGCCAGTCTCTTCCCAGGTACCGAGCCGGACGCCGGTCCGGGCCGCAGCGTCTACACAGTCTCGCGCCTGAATAAGGAGGTGCGGGTGCTGCTCGAGCGGGGCCTGGGGGTCGTCTGGGTGGAAGGCGAGCTCTCGAACTTCTCCCAGCCGTCCTCGGGGCACTGGTATTTCTCCCTGAAGGACCGTGACGCGCAGGTGCGCTGCGCGATGTTCAGGCTGAAGAACGCGGCGCTGGGATTCACGCCCAAAGCCGGCCAGCACGTGATCGCGCGCGGGCGGGTGAGCCTCTACGAGCCGCGCGGCGAATACCAGCTCATCGTCGATCATCTGGAGGAAGCCGGTGTCGGCGCGCTGCAGCGCGAGTTCGAGCGGCTGAAGGCGAAGCTTGCCGCGGAAGGCCTGTTCGCGAGCGAGCGCAAGCGCAGTCTGCCGCGATTTCCGCGGCGGATTGCCGTGGTGACATCACCAACCGGCGCGGCCATTCGCGACGTCCTCAATATCCTGGCGCGCCGCTTCCCGCCGGCTGCGGTCCTGGTCTATCCGACGGCGGTGCAGGGTGCCGCCGCGGCTCCGACAATCGTGCAGGCGTTGCAGCTGGCCTCCGCACGGATGGATTGCGACGTGCTGATA
>DATNEU010000024.1:0-53123 GCA_035552895.1 Steroidobacteraceae bacterium | reverse complement strand
TGCCTCTCGGGAGCCAACGCCGGGCGCACCAACATCCACTCACGGTGCGCGCCGCGACGGCGAAGTGCTGCGGACTTTCGGCGTCGGCGCTCAGATCCTGAAGGATCTCGGCGTGCGCCGGATGCGGGTGCTGTCGGCGCCGAAGCAGATTCATGGCATTTCCGGGTTCGGTCTGGAGATCGACAGCTACGTCGGAGAGGACGGTTGACCGCACCGCGCGTTCTCGAGGGCGAGATCGCCGCGGGCGGCCGCAAGGTCGCCATCGTCGCCGCGAGGTTCAACGATTTCATCGTCGCGAGCCTGATCAAGGGGGCGAGCGCGGCCTGGCTCGAGCACGGCGGCGCGGCCGAAGACCTGCTGATCGCGCGCGTACCTGGCGCTTTCGAGCTGCCCGTGGCCGCGCGCAGGCTGGCTCTGTCGGGCCGCTATGATGCGGTCGTGGCTCTCGGCTGCGTCATCCGCGGCGATACGCCCCATTTCGAGTATGTCTCGGGTGAGTGCGCGCGCGGACTGCAGCTCGCGAGCCTGGAGACCCTCGTGCCCATCATCTTCGGGGTCCTCACCGTCGAGACCGTGGAGCAGGCGCTCGAGCGCGCGGCCACCGGCGCCGGCAACAAGGGCGGTGAAGCCATGGCCGCGGCGCTGGAGATGGCCAGCCTCATGGCGCGTCTGGCTTCCTGACATCCCGCGCGCGACGACCGACGATGCCGACCGATCCTTCCGTGCGAACGACCTCCGGCCAGCGCTCGGTGGCACGCAAGCTCGCCCTGCAGGCGCTCTACCGCTGGCAGCTCAACGACTGTCCCTGGCAGGACCTGATTCAGGAGTTCCACGACGCCGAGGACATGCCGCGTGCGGATCGCGAGTACTTCCGCGAGCTGGTCGAGGGTGTCTGGCGCGCTCGCGAGGCGCTCGATGCCGACCTCTCCTCGTGGGCCGATCGCGGTCCCGCGCTCCTCGATCCCATCGAGCATGCCATTCTGCTGATCGGGGTATTCGAGTTGCGCCATCGCCCGGAGGTGCCGTATCGGGTTGCGATCAACGAGGCGGTGACATTGGCCAAGCGCTTTGGCGCCACCGACGGTCACAAGTACGTCAACGCAGTGTTGGATCGCGCGGCGCGCGCACTCCGCCCCGACGAGCACTGAGCGCGTGTCGCTCTCGGAATTCGATCTCATCGATCGTTATTTCCGCGGCTGCGGGGCGAGACGCGCCGATGTCCGCGTCGGCGTGGGGGACGACGCGGCGATTCTGGAGTGTCCTGCGGGCACGGAACTGGTAGCCGCCGTGGACACGCTGGTCGACGGCGTGCATTTCCCGCACGGCTGCGCGCCCGCTTCGGTCGGCCACCGCGCGTTGGCCGTCAATCTGAGCGATCTGGCCGCCATGGGCGCCTGCCCGGCGTGGGCCCTCCTCGCGCTGACACTGCCCGCGGCGGACGAATCCTGGCTGTCGGAGTTTGCCGCGGGCATGGCCGCACTGGCGCGCGCTCATGAGGTTGCGCTGGTCGGCGGTGATACGACCTCCGGACCGCTCAGCGTGACCGTGCAGCTGCTCGGGTATGCGCCGCGCGCCGCCGCGCTGCTGCGCTCCGGTGGCCGGGCCGGGGATGTGCTGTTCGTGTCGGGCACGCCAGGCGATGCGGGCGCCGGCTTGGTTCTCGAGCAGGGCAGGTTGACGGCGGCGGGAGAGCGGGCGGCGTATCTGCGCGAGCGCTTTCTCTATCCCACTCCACGCGTGGCATTGGGCGAATGTCTGCGCCGCTTCGCCAGCGCCTGCATAGACGTCTCCGACGGCTTGCTCGCGGATGCGGGCAAGCTGGCGCGAGCCAGCGGCTGCGGCGTGGAGGTGGCATACGAGCACGTGCCGGTCTCGGAGGCGCTGGTGAGCACGGTGGGCGAGCCGCGTGCACGCGAGCTCGCGCTGACCGCGGGAGATGATTACGAGCTGTGCTTCAGCGTGCAGCCGGCACACGTCGGGCGTTTGATGGCGGAGTTGCCGCCGCAGCGGTGGGGCTACACGCGCATTGGCGTGCTGCGGGCAGCGCTCGGCGCCGAAGTCATTCGCGACGGTGCCGTGATGAGCTTCTCGCATTCCGGCTACGATCATTTTGTTCGTTGATTGGCGAATCGCTCCCGGCGATTCGCGCAGCCGCCCCATTGCTCAAGCGGCCTCGCCGGCGAGGGCGGCCTTCGCCGGCTTACCGACTTGCTTTCGCACGTCGCTCAGTTATGTCAAGTCGCGATGAAATTCCGCGTCGGAGTGAATGCATCACAGTCATGCGCGGCCTCAGTCCGTATCCTCTCGGGCGTCCCACGATCCAGCACCGATCATGCCCGCACCCGCCAAAGGTCCCATCGCCGTGCCCAAGGCCGCTCCCCGCGGCATTCCGGAAAGAATCGGCAAGTACATGGTCATCAAGGAAGTGGGACGCGGCAGCACCGGGGTCGTGTATCTCTCGCATGATGCCTACTACGGGCGCGACGTCGCGATCAAGGTCTACAACATGGACCCGGGCGCCGACACCGAGCGCGCGCGGGTGGCGCGCAAGATGTTTCTTTCCGAGGCGCACCTGGTCGGGATGCTGCAGCATCCCCACATCCTGCCCATCTACGATGCGGGCGAAGAGAACGGCCACTGTTACATCGTGACGGAGCACGTGCATGGCGCGCGGACTCTGGCGGCCTATTGCCGGCCGGACAATCTGCTGCGGATCGACGACACCGTCGAGATCATCTTCAAGTGCGCGAAGGCGCTGCACTACGCGCATACGCGGGGCGTGATCCACCGCGACATCAAGCCCTCGAACATCATGCTCACGCAGGACAGCGACGTGCGCATCATCGACTTCGGCATCGCGCTGGTGTCGGACTCGGAAATCTCGCGCATCGAGGGCATCGCCGGCAGCCCCTCGTACATGTCGCCCGAGCAGGTTCAGAGTCTGGAGCTCACCAACCGCTCCGATCTGTATTCGCTGGGAGCGGTGATGTACGAGCTGCTGACGGGCTCGCGCCCGTTCCGCGCCGGCAACCTGCAGAAGCTGCTGCATCAGATCGTGTACGCGACGCCGCCGCCGATCCATACCCTGCGCAAGGATGTGCCCGAGGAGCTGGAGAACGTGGCGGCGACCGCGCTGCAGAAGGATCCGCCGAAGCGCTACAAGAGCGGGCTCGACTTCGCGGCGGAGCTGACCCGGGTGCACCAGCACCTGCGCGAGGCGAATGCGCGCATCGACCGCCAGGAGCAGTTCGGGGTCCTGCGGCGGCTGAAGTTCTTCCACGAGTTCTCCCATGCGGAGATCTGGGAGGTGCTGCGCGCGAGCAGCTGGCAGGACTATTCCCAGGGCGAGGAGATCGTCAAGGAAGGCGAGATGGACGACCGCTTCTACATCCTCGTGTCCGGCGGCTGCGCGGTCGAGCGCCACGGGCGCCGCATCGGCGCCCTGGACACCGGCGACTGCTTCGGCGAGGCGAGCTACGTGCCCGGCGCGAAACGCACCGCCACCATCCGCGCCGCGAGCACGGTGACGGTGCTCAAGGTGAGCTCGACCCTGCTCGAGCAGGTGTCGGCCTCGTGTCAGTTGCGATTCAATCGCGTGTTCCTGCGGTCCCTGATCGGGCGGCTGCAGGGCGCCGAGCAACAGCAGGCGCCTGCCACGGCCTGACCGCCGATGGCGGGCGCGCTGGGCCGGGCAGAGCCCGGATCCAGCGCTTCAAACCATTCTGCGGTACATTCCCGCTCCGTGCACATCCTGCTCATCGAGGACGATACGGAGGCCGCGCGGGTCCTCGTCACGGGACTGCGCGAGAGCGGCTACACGGTCGATCACGCTGCCGACGGCCGCGAGGGGCTCTCGCGCGCACTCGCCGGCAAGCTCGACCTGATCGTCACCGATCGGATGCTGCCGCACATGGACGGCCTGGCGATCATTCAACAGCTGCGCCGCGCGCGCCTGACGACGCCGGTGCTGGTCCTGAGCGCCCTCGGCACGGTCGATGACCGCATCCGGGGCCTCAAGGCGGGCGGCGACGATTACCTCACCAAGCCTTTCGCCTTCGCGGAGCTGCTGGCGCGCATCGAGGCGCTGCTGCGGCGTAGCCCGAGCGCCGCCGCCGAATCGACGGTCCTGCGGGTGGCCGACCTCGAGTTCGACCTCCTCGCCCGCAAGGTCACCCGCGCCGGCGAGCAGATCGAGCTCACCGCCCGCGAGCAGAAGCTGCTCGAGTTCCTGATGCGGCGCGAAGGGCAGGTGGTCACCCGCACGATGCTGCTCGAGGGTGTCTGGGATCTGCATTTCGACCCGCAGAGCAACCTCGTCGACGTGCACATCAGCCGTCTGCGCCAGGCCATCGATCGCGGCGCGGAGCGGCCCCTCATCCACACCGTGCGCGGATCGGGGTACGTGCTGCGGGAGGAGGAAGAGTGAGAGAGGTGCGCCGCTGGGGGCTCTTCAACACCTCGGCGTTCCGGATGTCGATGGGCTATACGCTCCTCGTCACCCTGGCCGTGTGCGTCACCCTGGGCAGCACGTACCTTCTGACGCAGAGCATCATCCAGGGCGATGTGGACCTGATCCTCGACACGGAGCTCAGGAGCCTCGAGAACCAGTACGTGCGCAGCGGCATCCCGGGGGTCACCGACGAGATCAACCTGCGCATCGACAGTTGGGGACGGATCGGCGCGGTCTACATGCTGGCGGATCCCAAATTCGAGCGGCTCGCCGGCAACGTGACCAACTGGCCGTTCGATGGCGAGCCGGCCGAGCCCTGGCCGGAGTTTCGCATCGAGTCCATCGAGCCCGGACAGAGCTCCGTCCATCCCGTGCGCGCCGCGGTGCGCAAGCTCCCGAACGGCGACTGGCTGCTCGTCGGCACCGACATGTCGCAGGATCGCCGCTACGTGCGGACATTCCAGATCGCGACCCTCTGGGGCATCGGACTCTCGATCCTGGCGGCCGGTATTGCTGGATTCTCCTTCAGCTTCCGCCTGGCGCGCCGCGTCGGGCACGTCACCGACACCTGCGTGCGGATCATGTCGGGCGAGCAGGGGCATCGCCTGCCGGTGATCGGGACCAGCGATGAGTTCGACGCCCTGGCGGCTTCGGTGAATCGCGTGCTCGATCGCCTGGAGGAGCAGACGCGCACGCTGCGCGCAACCTTCGATAGCGTTGCGCACGATTTGCGCGCTCCGCTGCATCGGTTGCGAACGCGGATGGATGCAGTGCTTCGTCTGCCCGCGCTCGAGCCGGGGATTCGCGAGCCCGTGGAGTCGTCGCTGCGCGAGGTGGACCGCCTGCAACGCACGCTGGCCACACTGTTACAGATTGCACTGGCCGAGTCGGGGGCGCCGCTCGCGTCGCCGGCGCCGGTGAACCTCGGCGAGCTGGCAGACGAGCTGGTGGAGCTCTTCGAGCCGGTCGCGCGTGAGCGCGGGTTGACCCTGACAGGCCGCGCGGATCATGGCGTGATCGTCGAAGGCAACCGGCAACTGCTCGCGCAGCTCATCACCAACCTGCTGGAGAACGCACTCAAGTACGTGCCGTCGGGCGGGCGAATCGACGTCGCGGTGAAGCGGCTCGCCGGGCACGCGCATCTCGTCATCAGCGACGATGGTCCGGGCATGCCGGCGGAGGAGCGTCAGCGGGCCGGCCAGCCTTTCGCCCGGGTGGGGCAGCGATCGGGACTGGAGGGCAGCGGGCTCGGGCTGTCGCTGGTCTCGGCGATCGCCCGTCTGCATCGGGCGCGGCTCACGCTGGAGAGCAACGACCCCGGACTGCGTGCCGTGGTGACTCTGCCGCTCTCCGCGGCTCAGGCGCCCTCGCCCGCGTCCTTGTCGCGCTCGATGAGCGCATAAGCGGAGTGATTGTGAATGGACTCGAAGTTCTCCGACTCCACGACGTAGGCGGCGATCCGCTCTTCCTCGTTGAGGCGCGTCGCCACATCCCGCACCATATCCTCGACGAACTTCGGATTGTCGTAGGCCCGCTCGGTGACGTATTTCTCGTCCGGACGCTTCAGGATCCCATAGAGCTCGCACGAGGCCTCGCGCTCAGCGATCTCGATGAGCTCCTCGATCCACATGTGGGCGCGCAGCCGCGCCTTGATGGTCACGTGCGAGCGCTGGTTGTGCGCGCCGTAGGCGGAGATTCGCTTGGAGCAGGGACAGAGGCTGGTCACCGGCACGACGACCTTCACCCACGTGTCGGTATGACCGCCGCAGCGCTCGCCGATCAGGCTGGCGTGGTAGTCCATCAGGCTCTCCACACCGGAGACGGGCGCCCGCTTCATGACGAAGAAGGGGAAGCTCATCTCGATGTGACCGGTGTCGGCCTCGAGACGCTCGGTCATCTTCACGAGCATCGCGCGGAAGGATTCGACGGAGATCTCGCGCTCGGTGTGCAGGATCTCCACGAACCGCGACATGTGCGTGCCTTTGAAGTTGTGCGGCAGGCCGACGTACATGTTGAACGTGGCGATGGTGTGCTGCTCGCCGGCGGAACGGTCCTTCACGCGCACGGGATGGCTGATGTTCTTGATGCCGACGCGATCGATGGGCAGCCGGCGGGTGTCGGCCCGGCCCTGCACGTCCTCGACTTCGGCTACGAAGGAGCGGGCGGTCTTGGCGCTGGCGGGAGGAGGGATCATAGGGTCAAGCCTACCGAATCGGGCGCGGGAGGCGCCTATCTCTGTCGAGGTATGTCCCTGAATCCGGGCAGACGGTTGCTTTTTCAACCTTCAGGCGCTGCCGACCGACCGAATTCGGTCGTGAGGCTGCAGCGACCACCAGCGCTCCACCGTGGCGGCGAGGCTCTGAGCATCGAGGCCGGCGGCGGCCAGGCAGGAGTTGCGGGAGCCGTGCTCGATGAAGCGGTCGGGGATGCCGATCTGCAGCAGGGGCAGTGAGAGGGCCTCGGCGGCGAGGAGCTCGGCGATGGCGGACCCGGCGCCGCCCTGGACGGCGTTCTCTTCCAGGGTGATGAAAGCGCGGTGGCGGCCGGCGAGGTCCAGAACCAGGGCCTCATCGAGCGGCTTCACGAAGCGCATATTGACCAGAGTGGCATCCAGGCGCTCGGCGATGTGCATCGCCGGCTCCAGCATCGGCCCGAAGGCGAGGAGCGCGAGCCCGCTGCGGCCTTCGCGCTTCACGAGGGCGCGGCCGACGGGCAGTGCCGTGAAGGCTTTCTCCAGTGGCACGCCGGGGCCGGTGCCGCGCGGGTAACGCACCACGCTCGGGCAGGAAAGGGTGGTGCCGGTGTAGAGCATCTGCCGGCATTCGTTCTCGTCGCTCGGCGCCATGATGACGAGGTTGGGGATGCAGCGCAGGTAGGACAGGTCGTAGCTGCCCTGGTGGGTGGCGCCGTCGCTGCCGACCATGCCCGCGCGATCGACTGCGAACAGCACGGGCAGATTCTGCAGGGCGACGTCGTGAATGAGCTGGTCGTAGGCGCGCTGCAGGAAAGTCGAGTAGATCGCGACGACGGGCTTGAGACCCTCCGTGGCGAGCCCTGCGGCGAACGTGACGGCATGCTGCTCCGCGATGGCGACGTCGAAGTAGCGATCGGGGAAGCGTTTGGAGAACTCCACGAGACCCGAGCCCTCGCGCATGGCGGGCGTGATGCCGATGATCTTCGGATCGTGCTCCGCGATGTCGCAGAGCCACTGGCCGAAGATCTGCGAGTACGAGGGGCCCGATGCGGTCTCCTTGAAGATCGTGCCGCTCACCGGATCGAACGGGCCGGGGCCGTGCCACTTGATCGGGTCGGCTTCCGCCGGCGCGTAACCCTTGCCCTTGCGGGTGACCACGTGCAGGAACTGCGGGCCGCGCAGCTTCTTCACGTTGCGCAACGTGCTCACCAGCGCGCGCACGTCGTGGCCGTCCATGGGGCCGATGTAGTTGAAGCCGAGCTCTTCGAACAGCGTCCCGGGGAGCACCATGCCCTTCAGATGCTCCTCGGAACGGCGCGCCAGCTCCCAGATCGGCGGGATCGGCTTCAGCACCTTCTTGCCGCCCTCGCGCAGGTGCCGGTAGACGCGGCCGGAGAGCGCGGCGGCGAAATAGTTCGACAGCGCCCCGACGTTCTCGGAGATCGACATGTCATTGTCGTTCAGGATGACGAGCAGGTCGGTCGTGAGCGAGCCGGCGTGATTGAGCGCCTCGAAGGCCATGCCTGCGGTCATTGCGCCATCGCCGATGACGGCTACGACGCGCCGCGAGTCGCTGAGGCGCTCCGCGGCAATCGCCATGCCGAGGGCGGCGCTGATCGAAGTGCTCGAATGCCCGACCCCGAAGGTGTCGTACTGGCTTTCCGACCGGCTCGGGAAGGGCGCCAGGCCGCCCGGCTGCTTGATGGTGTGCAGGCGATCGCGCCGCCCCGTCAACACCTTGTGCGGATAAGCCTGATGTCCGACGTCCCAGACCAGGCGGTCGTGCGGCGTGTCGTAGACATAATGCAGGGCGACGGCCAGCTCCACCGCGCCCAGACCGGCGGCGAAGTGCCCGCCGCGCGTGGCGACCGTGTGGATCAGGAACTGGCGCAGCTCCTGCGCCACCTCGGGCAGTTTCGCCACGGGGACCTGCCGGAGATCGGCGGGTGAGGCGATTGCGTCGAGGAGGGGATAAGCGTTGGGCGGAGAAGTCATGTGGGGCGGCAGTTTACACGACGCGCGGCAGCGCTCTCAGTCTCTCTTGTTGCACTACTGCAACAGAACCTTGGCGGTGTTCAGGCCACCCCTAATCGGAGGGGAGGGTGGGGTCCGGGGCTTCCCCGACGCTGAAGGGCTCGGTCTCCGTCTGGCCATTGCGCTTCAGCAAGATCTCCACCCGCTGTTGCGCGGCCTTGAGCGCGCCTTGGCAGTGTCGCGTCAGCTCGACACCCCGCTCGAAGGTCTTCAGGGCCTCATCGAGCGGCAGGTCACCGCGCTCCAGGCGCGCGACCAGGGCCTCGAGCTCGGCGAGCGCCCGCTCGAAATCGGGGAGTGGTTTGCTCTCGGGCATGAACGGGTGACGTTATACAGCGTGGCCGTTCAGGTCAACGCGATTGACGCGCCGGCACCTGGGGCTTACAGTCGCAGCCCTCGTTAGACCCAGTCTAAGACCAGGAGACAGCGGCATGAACCTCAAAGGCAGCAAGACCGAGAAGAACCTGAAAGACGCGTTCGCGGGCGAGTCGCAGGCGAACCGCCGGTACCTCTACTTCGCAGCCAAGGCGGATGTCGAGGGGTACAACGACGTGTCGGCCGTCTTCCGCTCCACGGCCGAGGGCGAGACCGGGCATGCGCATGGACACCTCGAGTACCTCGAGGCGGTCGGCGACCCGGCCACCGGCCTGCCGATCGGCGACACGAAGCTCAATCTCAAGGCCGCGATCGCCGGCGAGACGCAAGAGTACACGGACATGTACCCCGGGATGGCGAAGCAGGCGCGCGATGAAGGCTTTGCCGAGATCGCCGACTGGTTCGAGACCCTGGCGAAGGCCGAGCGCTCGCACGCCAACCGATTCCAGAAGGCCCTCGAAGGCGTATGAAGGTCTCACGGGGCGCGCGGATTCGGCGCGCCCCGATGACCCTTTGCACGCCATGAGCCCTACGCCCACAGAACCCGGAGCCACGGGTCCGCGGCCGCCGGCCGCAGGCCGGGAGGGCAAGCGCGAGGGCAGCCTCGAGGCGCCCACTCGCCATCCTCTCGACTGGCGCAACCCCGCCTTTTATGACGACGCCGCGCTCACCAAAGAGCTCGAGCGCGTATTTGACATCTGCCACGGCTGCCGCCGCTGCTTCAGCCTCTGCAACTCCTTCCCAACACTCTTCGACGCGGTCGACGCGACGGATTCGGGTGAGGTCCACGCGGTCGACAGGAAGGTCTTCTGGGAAGTCGTCGATCACTGCTACCTGTGCGACATGTGCTTCATGACGAAGTGCCCCTACGTGCCGCCGCATCCGTGGAACGTCGATTTCCCACATCTCATGTTGCGCGCGAAAGCGGTCCGCACCCGCAAGGAAGGCATCAGCTTCCGTAACCGCGCGCTGTCCGCGACGGATACGGTTGGAAAGATTGCCGGCATCCCCGTCCTCGTGGAGGTCGTCAACGCCGTCAACCGCTCGAGCGCCGGCCGCGCCGTACTGGAGAAGACGCTCGGAGTCGATCGAACGGCGCCGATTCCGCAATACCACTCCCGCACCGCCCGCAAGCGCCTGCGGCGGCTGGGCGAGGCCGATGGCGCCGATGGCCCCAAGGTCGATGGCGCCGGGGCCGTCGCCACCGCGGAGACCGCCGGCAAAGTGGCGCTCTTCACCACCTGCTACGGTAATCGCAACGATCCGCGGATCAACGAGGACCTGGTCGCCGTTTTCGAGCACAACGACATCCCGGTCACCCTGGTCGCGCAGGAGCGCTGCTGTGGCATGCCGCGGCTCGAGCTCGGCGACCTCGAGTCAGTGGCCCGGCTGAAGGAGCACAACATCCCGCAGCTCCTGCGCGCCCTGGACTCGGGCCTCGACATCGTCGCCCCGATCCCCTCCTGCGTGCTGATGTTCAAGCAGGAGCTGCCGCTGATGTTTCCTGAGGATGCCGACGTGCAGCGCGTGGCCGAGCGCATCTTCGACCCCTTCGAGTACCTGATGCACCGCCATCGCGCCGGGCTCCTGCGCACGGATTTCAAGCGCACGTTGGGCAAAGTGAGCTACCACGTCCCGTGCCACTTGCGCGTACAGAACATCGGCCTGAAGACCAGGGATGTGCTGCGTCTCGTCCCCGACACGACGGTCGATGCGATCGAGCGCTGCTCCGGACACAACGGCACCTATGGCGTAAAAAAGGAATTCCGCGCCGCGTCCCTGAAGATCGGTCGCCCCGTGATCCAGCGCGTGCAGTCCGCGGCCGCGCAGCACTACGCGAGTGACTGTCCCATGGCCGGCGAGCAGATCGAGAGCGGCCTCGAGGGCGGCGGCGAGCCCGAGCATCCCCTTACTCTCCTGCGGCTCGCCTACGGGATATGACGCGGCACCCGCATTGCTCCCGAAGCGCGCCATGGACAAGCTGATCTCCACCGATCTCATGAGCCTCGAGCGCTACGCCCGCGAGCGCCCCGCCTTCCGTGCCCGCGTGATGGAGCACAAGCGCGATCGCAAGCTCGCGGTCGGCCCGAACGCCTCCTGGTCCTTCGAGGACCGGCTGACGATGCAGTACCAAGTCCAGGAGATGCTGCGCGCCGAGCGCATCTTCGAGCCCGAGGGGATCCGCGACGAGCTCGAAGCCTACAACCCCCTGATCCCCGACGGCAGCAACTGGAAGGCCACCCTGCTGATCGAGTTCCCCGACGTCGCCGAGCGCCAGCGCCAGCTCGCACAGCTCATCGGCCTCGAGGACCGCTGCTACGTGCAGGTGCGCGGCCATGAGCGGGTGTATGCGATCGCCGACGAAGACCTCGAGCGCGAGACGACCGAGAAGACTTCCTCCGTCCACTTCCTGCGCTTCGAGCTCACCGCCGCCATGATCGCTTCGCTGAAAAGCGGCGCATCACTCGCCGCCGGCGTGGATCACGAGCGCTACCGCCACTCCATCGACCCCGTTCCCGACTCCGTGAGAGCCGCGCTGCTTCAGGACTTGAAGTAAGATCCGCGGCACGATGAATCAGTCCTATACCGCCTCCGACATCGAAGTCCTGAGCGGCCTGGAGCCCGTGCGCCGCCGCCCCGGCATGTACACCCACACCTCCCGGCCCAACCACCTGGCCCACGAGGTCGTCGACAACAGCGTCGACGAAGCGATCGCCGGCTACTGCAAGCAGATCGACGTCACGCTCTTCAAGGATGGCTCCCTGCAGGTCGCCGACGACGGCCGCGGCATGCCGGTCGACATCCATCCCAAGGAGAAGGTGAGCGGCGTCGAGCTCATCCTCACCCGCCTGCACGCCGGCGGAAAATTCTCCGACAAGACCTACAAATTCTCCGGCGGCCTGCACGGCGTCGGCGTCTCCGTCGTCAACGCGCTTTGCAAACACCTGGAGTGCTGGATCAAGCGCGGCGGCAAGGAGTACAACATCAGCTTCAAGGACGGCAAGGTCCACTCCCGGCTCGAGGTGGTGGGCGCCGTCGGCCAGCGCAACACCGGCACCACCGTGCGCTTCTGGCCCGATCCCAAGTTCTTCGATTCCGACAAGTTCTCCGTCCCGCAGCTCAAGCACACCCTGAAGGCCAAGGCGGTGCTCTGCGCCGGTTTGCGCATCACCTTCACCAACGAGGCCACCGGCGAGAAGGACGAGTGGTTCTACACCGGCGATCTCGGCGCCTATCTGCTCGAGGAGCTGGCCGATAACGAGCGGCTGCCGAACGAGCCGATCACCGGCCAGCGCGAGGAGGAGAGCGATGCGGTGAACTTCGCGCTGGTGTGGGCGCCGGGTGCCGAGGCGGCGATCGGCGAGAGCTACGTCAACCTGATTCCGACCACGGAGGGCGGCACGCACGTCAACGGCTTGCGCTCGGGCGTCGCCCAGGCCGTGCGCGAGTTCTGCGAATTCCGCAATCTCGTGCCGCGCGGTGTCAAGCTCACCCCCGAAGACGTCTGGGACAAGGCGAATTACGTCCTCTCGGTGAAGATTCACGAGCCGCAGTTCGCCGGCCAGATGAAGGAACGGCTCGCCTCGCGCGATGCCGCCGGCCTCGTCGAAGGCTTCGCGCGCGATTCCGTGGCCCTCTGGCTCAACCGCCATCCCGATGCCGGCGAGCGCATCGCGCAGTTCGCGATCGCCAATGCCCAGGAGCGCGCCAAGGCCGCCCAGCGCGTCGTGCGCAAGCGCATCTCCGGCGGCCCGGCGCTCCCCGGCAAGCTCGCCGACTGCGCGAGTCAGGACCCCCGGCGCTCCGAGCTCTTCCTGGTGGAAGGCGACTCCGCCGGGGGCTCCGCCAAGCAGGCGCGCGACAAGGACTTCCAGGCCATCATGCCGCTGCGCGGCAAGATCCTGAACACCTGGGAGCTGGAGCCCGGCGAGATCGGCTCCTCCCAGGAAGTGCACGACATCAGCGTCGCACTCGGCGTCGACCCCGGCTCGCAGGACCTGACTCAACTGCGCTATCACAGAATCTGCATTCTTGCCGACGCCGACTCCGACGGCCAGCACATCGCCACGCTCCTCTGTGCTCTCTTCCTGCGGCACTTCCGCCCCCTGGTGGTGAATGGCCACGTGCACGTCGCCATGCCCCCCCTGTACCGCATCGACGCCGGCAAACAAGTGTTCTACGCCCTCGACGACGGTGAGCGCGATCAGATCCTGAAGCGCATCGAAAAGGAAAACCCGCGCGCGAGGCCCAGCGTCACCCGCTTCAAGGGCTTGGGCGAGATGAACCCCGCCCAGCTGCGCGAGACGACCATCGATCCGCGCACCCGCCGTCTGGTGCAGCTCACCATCGACGGCAAGGACAACACCGACCAGCTCATGGACATGCTCCTCGCCAAGAAGCGCGCCGGCGACCGCCGCGAATGGCTGGAGCAAAAAGGCAACCTCGCCGACGTGCAGGTTTGAGACGCTGACATGCAAGACCAGGAACTGAATTTCGAAGGCGTGGAGCGCCAGCCGCTGCGCACCTTCACCGAGAAGGCGTACCTCGATTATTCGATGTACGTCATCCTCGACCGCGCCTTGCCCTCCATAGGCGATGGCCTCAAGCCCGTCCAGCGCCGCATCATCTACGCCATGGGCGAACTGGGGCTCGCTGCAGCCAACAAGCACAAGAAGGCAGCGCTCACCGTCGGCGACGTGCTGGGTAAATTCCATCCGCACGGCGACACCGCCTGCTACGAGGCCATGGTGCTCATGGCGCAGCCGTTCTCCTACCGCTATCCCATCGTGGATGGCCAGGGCAACTGGGGCTCGCAGGATGACCCGAAGTCGTTCGCGGCCATGCGCTACACCGAAGCCAAGCTGACCCGCTACGCCGACGTGCTGCTCGGCGAGCTGGCTCATGGCACCGTCGATTGGGTGCCGAACTATGACGGTTCGCGCGAGGAGCCCGTGGTCCTTCCGGCGCGCCTGCCCAATCTGCTACTGAACGGCACCTCCGGCATCGCCGTCGGCATGGCCACGGACATTCCGCCGCACAACCTGCGGGAAGTCGCCAATGCCTGTATTCATCTGCTCGATGATCCCGAGGCCACCACCGCGGTGCTGATGAAGCACGTCAAGGGACCCGATCTGCCGACGGGCGCGGAGATCATCTCGCCGCGCTCCGACCTCAAGGAGTTCTACGAGAAGGGCGTCGGCTCCTTCAAAGCGCGGGCCACGTACGAGATCGACGACGACGGAAACGTCGTCATCACCGCGTTCCCACATCAGGTCTCTCCCACGCGTGTCCAGGAGCAGATCGCGGAGCAGATGCGCGCGAAGAAACTGCCGATGGTCGAGGACCTGCGGGACGAGTCGGACCACGAGCATCCGGTGCGCCTCGTGCTCGTCCCGCGATCGAATCGCGTCGACATGGTGGAGGTGATGAATCACCTCTTTGCGACGACGGACCTCGAGCGCAATTACCGTGTGAACCTGAACATCATCGGCCTGGATGGGCGTCCGCGCGTCATGGGTCTGAAGGACATCCTGACGGAGTGGCTCGATTTCCGCATCGCCACCGTCACACGACGCCTGCAGCACCGGCTGGAGCGGGTCCAGAAACGCCTGCACATCCTCGAAGGGCTGCTGGTCGTCTACCTGAATCTGGACGAAGTGATCCGCATCATCCGCCGCGAGGAAGAGCCGAAGCCGGTGCTGATGAAGCGCTTCAAGCTCTCGGACGAGCAGGCCGAGGAGATCCTCAACACCCGCCTGCGTCACCTCGCCAAGCTCGAGGAGATGAAGATCCGCGAGGAGCAGAAGGCGCTCGCCGCCGAGCGCGAGGAGCTGGACGCGCTGCTGAAGAGCAAGGCGAGACTGAAGAAGCTCGTGGCGAGCGAGATCCGCGAGGATGCGGCGAAGCACGGCGATGACCGGCGCACCCGCATCATCGAGCGCGAGGCGGCCCAGGCGATCGATGAGACCGCGCTCATTCCCAACGAGCCGGTGTCGGTGGTGTTGTCGACCGGCGGATTCGTCCGCTCCGCCAAGGGGCACGAGATCGACCCGCACACGCTCTCCTACAAGAGCGGCGATGGCTTCCAGTCGATGGCCCGCGGCAGGAGCCTGCAGTTCGCGGTGTTCATCGACAGCACCGGGCGGACCTACTCGCTGCCGGCGCACTCCCTGCCCTCGGCGCGCGGTCAGGGAGAGCCGCTCTCCGGCCGGCTGAACCCCCCCGACGGCGCGAAGTTCGCCGGCGTGATGATGGGCGAGCCCGAGGACCTCTGGCTGCTCGCGAGCGATGCCGGCTACGGCTTCACGGTGCGCCTGAAGGAGCTCATCACCGACCGCCGCGCCGGCAAGACGGTGCTCAACGTCCCGGACAATTCCATGGTGCTGCCGCCGGCGCTCGTGCCTTCGCCGGACTCTCTGGTGGTCGCGGTGAGCAGCGAAGGCAAGCTCCTCGCGTTCCCCGTCGGGGACGTACCGGAGATGCCGCGCGGCAAGGGCAACAAGCTGTACGACATCCCGGGCCGCAAGGCCGCGGCGCGCGAGGAGCTCATGACGGCCGTCGCCGTGGTGCCGCCGAAAGGCTCGCTCCTGCTCTGGGGGAGCGAGAAGCAGAAGACGCTCGAGTGGGGGGATCTCAAGGATTACCGCGGGCAGCGCGCGCAGCGCGGCGCGGTGTTGCCGCGCGGCTGGCCGCGCAAGATCGAGAGGCTCGAAGCGGTGCTCCCGCCCCCGCCTAGCCCATGACCACTTCTTCCGGGGCGTTGACGAAGTAGCCCTGGATGTACTGCACGCCAAGCTGCCACAGCACGGCCATGGTGTTGGCATCCTCGACGCGCTCGGCGATGGTGTGGATGGCGCGCTTACCCGCCGATTCGACCAGCGCGCGTACCCGTTGCTGAAGTTGCGTATCGCGCGCGAGCCCCTGCACGAGCGCGCCGTCGATCTTCACGAAATCGAGCGGCACCGTCTCGAGCAGGCCCGGCGCGTCGCGGCCGGAGCCGAAGCTCTCGAGGGCGAAGCGGAACCCGCGCTGCCGCAGCTCGCCCGCGAGCACCCGCACCTGCGGGAAGCTCCCGGCCACTTCCTCGGTCACCTGGAAGCAGACTCGTCCCGGCTCCGCCCGGGTCGAGCGGATGTGTCCGTCCAGCCAATCCACGAAGGTGGCATCGCGCGCGGTGTCTTTCGACAGTCGCACGAAGAGGCACTGCGGGCGCCGCTGCGCGGCGAAGGAGAGCGAGGCGCCGACGACCCAGCGGTCGATGTTCTTCAGCAGGTCATTGCGCTCCGCCGCGGCCATGAATTCCGCCGGCAGCACCTCCTTACCCTGGGTATCGACCATGCGGACCAACACATCCCACATCTGCGGGTCATCGCCCTGGAGGCTCGCGACCGGCTGCTGCGCCAGGCGGAAGCGGTTCTCCATGAGGGCCGCCTTGATGTGCTTGACCCAGACCTGATCGTAGGCGATGACGCGGTTGTCGACGTCGGCCCGCCCGGACGACACCACCCGATTACCCCCTTGCTTGGCGCCGTTGACGCACGCCTCGATGGCGTCCGCCACGACTGCATCCAGCTTGGGTGAGGCGGGAGGAACGACGGACAGTCCGACGGTGCAGGTCACCGCCACGTTCTTATCATTGACCCGCATCGCGTGCTTCTGCACCCGCGCGAGCAGTTGCCGGGCCCAGGCCTGAATGTCGTTCTCGTTGCCGCGCTCGAGGAGTGCGAGAAACCTCACGCCGCCGAAGCGGCCGACGATCTCGTTGGGGTAGAGGGTCTCCTTGAGGAGCGTCGCGATCCCCATGAGCACGTCTTCGCTGGCGATGGCGCCGACGTCGCGCTCGACACCCGCGAACTTGTCCAGCTTCACCAGCGCGAGGCAGCGCACGCCGCCGGCGCTCGCCGAGGCGATGCGGGCGGTCAGCGCCTCCATCAGCTCGCGCCGATGCAGAAAGCCCGTCGTATGGTCGGCATGGACGGCCTGGCTCAGCTCCTCGACCAGCTTCTGCTCGTCACGCGCTTTGGCGGGCACGACCAGGCGGACACTCGGCTCGCCCTCGTGATCGCCCAACGCCAGCACGACTTCCACCGGTATCGTCTTGCCGTCCCGGAGCAGTGCGGTGGCCTTGAGGGCGCGCTCGTTCCAACGTCCCTGCAGGCATGCGGCGAGCGCTCCCTTGAGCGCGGGCTGCGTCGCCTCATCGAAGAGGTCCATCACCGGAAGGCCGACCAGCGAGTCGGCGATCCCGAAGAGCTCGAGCCAAGCCGGGTTGGCATCGATCACGATGCCTTCCTGGACCTGCACGATGGCGTCATTCGAGCGCTGCAGCACGCTCTCCAGCTGATTGCGCGCATCGTGAGCGGATTTGAGGGTGGAGGTGAGCGCCCGCTCCAGACGGAAGGCGCGCAGCTCCCGCGCCATCACGGCGGCGAGACGGGCGGGATTGGCAAGCGAGACGACATCGCGCACACCGACCGACATCGCCTCGGCGATGACGCCTTCATCCACCGCTTCGGCCACCATCACGACCGGGACCGTGGGCGCTACCTGATCGCGCACCGCGATGACACTCTTGAGGTCATCGCCCGCACCCGCCACATCGATCAACAGCTCCGGGTTGATCTGCGGCAACGCGTCGGGGAGATCGCCGAGCGCCGGTATCCAGGTGCAGTGCACCGGATGGCCCGCGCGGCGAAGGATGCTGTTGATGGCTTCGACCGGATCCCGGGCGGGGGAAAGTACGATGAGAGGAACCGCATTCTGCTCTGCCAAGGCGGTCTCCGGTTGGGTGGCAATTCCAGGCGTCAGGTCCGCGGAAATTCTAGCACCGCGAGCGCGCCGCTCCGGTTGTCCCAGGTCTCAGATTGCGGGGCCGAGCACGACCTTGCCGGGCGCGCCGGCCACTTCGCGCACCAGCCGCGGCACGAGATATCCCGGCAGGCGCGCGGCGAGCTTTCCCGCGAGGCTGCGCGCGCGCTCCTCGGGTACCGCGAAATGCGCCGCACCCCGCACCGGGTCGAGGGTGTGCAGGTAGTAGGGCAGCACACCTGCCTCGAAGAGGCGCAGCGACAGCTCCGAGAGTACCTCGACATCGTCATTGACCCCCGCCAGCAGCACCGACTGATTGAGGAGGGTGACAACGGCGGGGCGGAGCCTCGCGCAGGCGGCGGCGAGCTCCGCGTCGAGCTCATTGGGATGATTGATGTGCAACACCATGACCACCGGCAACGCGCTCGCACGCAGCCAGCGAAGGAGTCCCTCATCGACCCGCGAGGGCAACACCACGGGCTGACGGGTATGCACCCGGATGCGGCGCACGTGAGCAATTGCGGCCAGCGCGCGGGTGAGGCTCTCCAGGCGCGCGTTGCTCAAGGACAGGGGATCGCCGCCGCTGAGGATGATCTCCTCGAGCGAAGCGTCCGCGGCGATCTCGGCGAGCGCCTCGCTCCAGCGCGGCGCATCGCCGTTTTGCTGCGCGTAGGGAAACTCCCGGCGGAAGCAGTAACGGCAGTGCACGGCGCAGGTGGGCGTCGCGATGAGGAGCGCGCGGCCGCGGTATTTCTGCAGGAGGGCGGGCGCGCGCAGCGCGCTGAGCTCACCGACCGGATCGGCGCCGTATCCGGCCTCGTCGGTGAGCTCCGACCCGACGGGCAGCACCTGCCGCAGCAGCGGGTCGTTGATGTCTCCAGCCCGCATCCGGGCGACGAAGCTGCGCGGCACGCGCAGGTGAAAGCGCTGGGCAGCCTGCTGCGCGCCCTGGAGGTCGCCGAGGCTCAGGCCGAGCGCAGCGGCGAGCTCTTCGGGGCTCGTAATCGCCTCGGCGAGCTCCTGCTGCCAGTTCCGAGGCTCGAGGTGGCGGGGGTGGACCGATGCCGTTATCATACGCGCCCTTTTGGGACGGGCCGCGCATTCTGCCGCCCCAGCCGCGAGAAAGAAATGGCCAGCTACACCACCAGCGAGATCCGCTCGGGTCTCAAAGTCCTGCTCGAAGGCGACCCATACTCCGTGGTCGAGAACGAGTTCGTCAAGCCGGGCAAGGGGCAGGCCTTCAACCGCATCAAGGTCCGTAACCTCAAGACCGGCCGCACCATCGAGCGCACCTTCCGGTCGGGCGAGTCGCTGGAGGCGGCTGACGTCGTCGATACGGAGATGCAGTACCTCTACCAGGACGGAGACTTCTGGCATTTCATGATGCCGGAGAGCTTCGAGCAGTACACCGCCGGCAAGTCCGCCGTCGGCGACAACGCGCAGTGGCTGAAGGAAGGCTTGGTCTGCATCGTCACCCTCTGGAACAACGAGCCGCTGGTGATCAACGTGCCCGCGCACGTGGAGCTGAAGATCGTAGAAACCGACCCCGGGCTGCGGGGTGACACCGCCACCGGCGGTCAGAAGCCGGCGAAGCTCGAGACCGGCGCCGTGGTGCGGGTACCGCTCTTCATCAACGAGGGCGAAGTCATCCGCATCAACACCAGCACCGGCGAGTACGTCTCGCGCGCCAAGAGCTGACGCTAGCGAAGTCCTTCCAGCCGGCTGGCCTGCACGAATAGCGCCGCCAGCCGCTCCAGGCCGCGCGCGTCGAGCTCATCGAACCGGCCGACCCGCGCGCTATCGAGGTCCAGCACCCCGCAGAGGCGGTCCTCGGAAATCAACGGCACCACGACCTCGGACTGCGACGCGGAGTCGCAGGCAATGTGTCCCGGGAATGCGTTCACGTCCGGGACAATGATCGTTTCGCGTCGGGCGGCGGCCGTTCCGCAGACACCGCGCCCGAGCGCGATGCGCACGCACGCGGGTTTGCCTTGGAAGGGCCCGACTACCAGCTCGCCGCCACGCATGAAGTAGAACCCCGCCCAGCTCACCTCGGGCAGCACGTCGAAGAGCAGCGCGGTGGTGTTGGCGGCGTTGGCGATCGGATCCGCCTCGCCCGCGAGCAGACCCCGAAGCTGCGCGGCCAGGCGCTCGTAGCCGGCACTCTTGTCACCGAAGTCGTAGCGCTCGCTGTGATAGGTCGTCATGACGGTATGCTCAGGCCCGCTCGATGGGAAAGGGAAGGACCGAATCGATTCGCACTGCCCCGGTCGCCACCATCACCGTGCGATCGAAGCCGAGCGCGACGCCGCAGCAGTCGGGGAGGCCGGATTCGAGAGCCGCGAGCAGATGCTCGTCGACGGCGGCCCCGGGGAGGCCGAGCCGGCGGCGTTCCTCCACGTCTCGCTCGAAGCGGCGGCGCTGCTCGCGTGCGCAAGTCAGCTCGTGAAACCCGTTGGCAAGCTCGATGCCGTCGCAGTAGAGCTCGAAGCGCTGGGCGGCACGGGGGTCGTCCGGATCCAGCCGGGCGAGCGCCGCCTGGCTCGCGGGATAACCGGATACGAAGGTCAGCGCATCCTGGCCGAGTCGCGGCCCGATTACGGTGCCCATCAGCAGCTCGAGCACCTCGTCGCGCCCGGCCGCAGCGCCGTCGAAGCCGGCGCGGCGCGCGGCCGCCGCGAGCTCCGCCAGGGGTGCCGTGAAGGGATCGAGCGCGACCGTTTGCAGGAAAGCCTCGCGGTAGCTCACGCGGATGCTGCGGCGCGAGGCGGCGGGCGCGTCCAGGAGCTCGCGCACCAGAGCCTCGACCTCGCTCATGAGCGCATCGAGCGAGTACCCGAGGCGATACCACTCGATCAGGGTGAACTCGGCGTTGTGCAGCCGGCCGCGCTCGAGCGCGCGCACGACGTGACAGATCTGATAGATGTCGCCCACGCCGGCCGCGAGCAGGCGCTTCATGGCGTATTCCGGCGAGGTGTGCAGGAAGAAGGGCGTGTCTGCGGCCGCCCCGGGGTCAGTCGGCTCCAGCATCACTCGCGCGGAGTGGATGTGCAGGTCAGTCACGGGAGCATTGACTACGAGGGGCGTGTCGACCTCCAGCACGCCGCGGGCTGCGAAGAAGGCGCGGCTGCGCGCCAACAGC
Organism: Steroidobacteraceae bacterium; assembly: GCA_035552895.1. Lineage (GTDB taxonomy): Bacteria > Pseudomonadota > Gammaproteobacteria > Steroidobacterales > Steroidobacteraceae > 13-2-20CM-66-19. Next base: position 32,120 of record DATNEU010000024.1, on the reverse strand, counting down.
CCCGCGCGCCGTTGCAGCATCTCCCGCGAGGCGGTCGGCCGCCAGTCGACGGGCCCGCTGCCGGCGTGCGCGATCGTTTCGGACGACTTCGTCACGGCAGCCGAAGCCGGGCGAGCGTCTGTCCGACCCGCACGGGTGAGCCGGGCTGCAGCGCCGGCGTCCATTGCGCCGCTCCCGGCGGCAGCAGCAGGATGACCGTCGAGCCCATGTTGAATCGGCCGAGCTCCGCGCCCCGCTCGAGCCGGCCCGGCGCCCGGCCGGTATCGATCGGCAGCTCCGCCGCGCGCCGCGGACTGCGGGGCGTGACCTCGCCATGCCACACGGTCGCGATGCTGCCGACGAAGAGCGCGCCGACCAGCGCGAGGGCGAAGGCGAGCGGTCCTTCTTCGAATGCGCAGACGACCCGCTCGTTGCGCGCGAAGAGCCCGGGTACGGCTGCCGCCGTCACGGCGTTGACACTGAAGAGGCGGCCGGGGATGAACCAGGCGGCGCGCAAACTCCCCGCGGCCGGCATGTGGATGCGGTGATAGTTGTAGGGCGCGAGATAGAGTGTCGCGAACGAGCCGCCGGCGAAGCGCCCCGCCCAGGCGAAACCGCCGCCGAGGAGCGCCTCGAGAGAGTAATGGTGACCCTTCGCCTGCAGCATCGCGGAGCCGTCGAGCCGTCCGATCTGGCTCACGGTCCCGTCCACGGGCGAGACGAGCGCGGCGGGATCGGGATCGCTCGGCCGCGATCCGGGCTTGAGACTGCGGGTGAAGAAGGCGTTGAAGCTCGGGTAATCGTGCGGCTCGGGATCCGCCGCATCGCTCATGTCCGGGCGAAAGTGCCGCACGAACGCGCCGATCAGCGCGGCCTTGAGCGGCTTCAGGCGGCTGCGCGCCAGCCAGTGCACCTGCCGGGACAGGAAGTGTTGCGGTAACAGGTACTGCATCGCGACGAAGAGGCGCGCGCGCAGTGTCGGGGAATCCATCGGTTTCGTGGAGGCGTCCATGCTCGTGTCAGGCGGCAGCGTGCAGTTGCGGCGCTGCGCTGCGCAGTGATTGCGCGAGCTGTCGCCCATCGAAGGGCGGCGTGAACACGCCGACTTCGCGCGCCCGGGAATCGAGCAGCAAGAGGGCGATCGTGTGCTCGAAGTCGTAGCCGCCCCCGGGAAGGTCGATGCGCTGCACGCCGATGCCGAGGCTGGCGGCGAGCCGGTGGATCTGGGCGGGGTCGCCGGTGAGCCCGACGAAGCCGGGGTCGAACTGGCGCAGATAGGCGGCGAGCACCGCGGGCGTGTCGCGCTGCGGGTCCACGGTGACGAAGAGCACCTTCAGATCCGGCAGAGCGGCCTGCTTTTCCACGCGTGCGAGCACCGCGAGCGTGTCCGGACACTCGTCCGGGCAATGGGTGAACCCGAAGTACACGAGCGTCGGGTGGCCGAGAAGGGCCGCACGGGTGAAGGCGCGTCCGCGGCTGTCGGTCAGCCGGAAGTCGGCGACGAGCCGGGCCTGCGGCAACCACGTGCCGCTTGCCAGCGCGGGCCGGGAGCTGTCAACTTGCGCGGCCAGCAGAAAGCCGGCGAGCGCGGCGCAGAGGGCGCCGAGGCCGACGAGGGTCCAGAAGAGCCGAGCAGTCATGAGCAGATTATCCCACACCGCGACATCCCGCCGCCCTCGAGCGGCGGCGCGCGGCGGGCTTTCCGGCCGGCGGACCAAGCCGCGCCGGGCTGTGCCGCAGACGAAGCGGAGCTCCGGGGGGCGCGCTTTGAGCCTTCTCGCGCTCATCGAGCAGGGAGCGCGGCGGCTGCGCCGCGCGGGTGTCTTCTTCGGGCACGGGACAGACAATGCCCGCGATGAGTCCGCGGCTCTCGTGCTGCACGCTCTGGGTCTGCCGCACGACGGCGATCGCATCAGATATGAGCAGCGTGTCGACAGCCGCGGCATCGAGCGCGCGGACGCGCTCATCACCCGCCGCATCGAGGAGCGCATTCCCGCGGTATACCTCACGGGCGAGACGTGGTTCGCCGGATTGCCGTTTCACGTCGACCGGCGGGTGCTCATCCCGCGCTCGCCGATCGCGGAGCTCATCGAGAGGCGCTTTGCCCCGTGGATCGATCCGGCCCGCGTGCGGCGGGTTCTCGACATCGGTACCGGCTCCGGCTGCATCGCGATCGCCTGCGCCAAGGCGCTGCCGCGGGCGCGCGTCGATGCGGCGGATATCTCCCCGGAGGCGCTCGAAGTCGCAGCCATCAATGTGCGCCGGCACCGTGTCGGGCGGCGCGTACGCCTCGTTCTCTCCGATCACTTCAGCGCACTGCCGGGCGAGCGCTACGATATCATCGTCGCCAATCCGCCCTACGTGGGGCGGCGGGAGATGTCAGGACTGCCGCCCGAGTACCGTCACGAGCCGCAGCTCGCGCTCGCCGCGGGGCGCGACGGCCTCGATTCCGTGCGGGTGATCCTGCGCGAGGCGGCCCGCCACCTGACCGCCGGCGGGCTGCTCGTGGTCGAGGTCGGCAACACCGAGGCGGCCGTGCGCCGCGCTTACGGGGGGCTTCCCTTCCTCTGGCTGGAATTCGAGCGCGGCGGCGGCGGAGTATTCCTGCTCTGTCGTGAAGCGCTGGATCCGGGCTCCTGCGGTTGTTGAAGCGCTGGATCCGGGCTCCTGCCCGGCCCAGCGCTGCTTTGGGCAAAAAGCGTGGTTTTTGCCCAAAGCTCCGCCACCTGCGGCGGCGGGGCACGTCCCTGTGCCTGGAGAGTATAGAGATAAGGCAGCTGGGTGATTCGCGATGTCAGGCAACACGATCGGCAGGCTCTTCACGGTCACGACCTTCGGCGAGAGCCATGGTCCCGCGCTCGGCTGCATCGTCGATGGCTGCCCGCCGGGACTCGCGCTGTCGGAGGAGGACATCCAACAGGATGTCGACCGCCGGCGCACCGGCACCTCGAAGTTCGTCAGCCAGCGACGGGAGGCCGATCAGGTCCGCATTCTCTCGGGCGTCTTCGACGGGCATACCACCGGCACGCCGATCGGACTCCTCATCGAGAACAGCGATGCGCGCTCGCGCGACTACGAGAAGATCAAGGACCGCTTCCGGCCGGGGCATGCCGACTACACCTATCAGCAGAAGTATGGAATGCGCGACTACCGCGGCGGCGGGCGCTCATCCGCGCGCGAGACGGTGATGCGCGTCGCGGCCGGCGCGATCGCACGCAAGTATCTGGCGGTGCGGTTGGGTGTCAGGATCTACGGCTACCTGAGCCAGGTCGGCGCCCTGGCCCTCGAGGCGCGCGATCCGGCGTTCGCCTACCGTAACCCGTTCTTCTGCCCCGACCCGGCGCGGGTGGAGGAGCTCGAGGCGCTCATCTGGAAGCTGCGCTCGGAAGGGGACTCGATCGGTGCGCGCGTGACCGTGATCGCCGCGGGGGTGCCGCCCGGGCTCGGTGAGCCGGTCTTCGGCCGGCTGGATGCCGACATCGCGGGCGCTCTCATGGGCATCAATGCCGTCAAGGCGGTGGAGATCGGCGCGGGCGCGGCCGCCGTCGCGCAGCGCGGCAGCGAGCACCGCGACGAGCTTACGCCGCAGGGGTTCGCGAGCAACCACGCCGGCGGGATCCTCGGCGGCATCTCCTCCGGCCAGGACATCGTCGCGCATCTGACGCTGAAACCGACCTCCAGCATCCAGGTGCCCGGCCGCACGGTGGACATTGCGGGCCAGCCGGTGGAGATCGTCACGACGGGCCGCCACGACCCCTGCGTGGGGCTGCGGGCCACCCCCATCGCCGAGGCCATGCTCGCGATCGTCCTCATGGACCACTACCTGCGCCACCGCGGCCAGAACGCCGATGTCCGCTCCCAGACGCCGGATATCGCCCGACGGTGATCGCCGACACAGTTTATGTCCTGCAGATACGGGAATATCGCGCCACCGAAACGGGACTTAACTTATGAGTCGTGATTGCCTATATCGCTATTCCGTATTGCGGTCGCTTTGGGTTTGCGCCCAATTAAGTTATATTGCCACCCGAATCGGATGAGACTGCCAAGATGCAGCCATCCTTTTGTTTTTACAACGTATTCCACTCACTGATGCCTTCCGGGGTGTCGTAATGGTCGCCAAACGCTCAAGCCGGGCGGTGGCGTTGCTGCTGGTTGTGCCCTCAGCGGCGTTCGCCCTCGGTCTCGGGGACATCCGTCTCCTCTCGCCCCTCGATCAGCCCCTCAAGGCGCAGATCGGCCTGCTCGACGCCACGCCCGATGCGTTGCAGAACCTGCAGGTTCAGCTCGCGTCACAGGACACTTTTGCGCGCTACGGGCTCTCCAAGCCGCAATTCCTGAGCGGCGTGCACGCCAAGGTCACGCGCACGGCCGACGGCCGCGAAGTGGTGGAGCTGACCTCCGATACGCCGATCACCGATCCGGTGCTCACGCTGCTGGTCGAGGCCAACTGGGATCGCGGCCATCTGATCCGCGAGTACACCGTGCTGCTCGATCCGCCGGTATACGTGCCGAATCAGCAGCAGGCGGCCGCCCAGACGGTGGCGCCGGCTGCGACGGGCACCGCTCACCGGGAAGGCGAGATTGCGCGCTCCCAAGCGCCGGCGGAGCCGGCCCCGTCGCCGGCCCCCGCAACTGCCGCTGCCTCCTCGGGCTCCGGCGAGCCCCACTCGCTCGTCGTCCGTCGCGGGCAGACGCTCTCGGGCATCGCCAATCAACTGAGCGGCGCTGGCCTGAGCTCCAGCAGTACCCGCGGCTGGATGGTGGCCCTCTACCAGGCGAACCCGCGCGCCTTCGAGCACAACATGAACCTGCTGCGCTCGGGCGCGGTGCTGCGCATTCCCGACAGCGCGGCGGTCGCGGCCATATCGCCCGCGTCCGCGACAGCGGAGATCCGGCGGCAATACGCGGCCTGGCACGGCGCTGCCGCGCAGGCCTCGAATGCGGCGAGCGGGCCGGGGCGACTCCGCCTGGTTGCTCCCTCCGGCGGCGTCGGCGCGTCCGGCTCAGCCGCCGGCGCAGGCGCTGCCTCGGGACAGGTCGAGGCGCTGCAGGCGCAGGTTCAGAGTCTGCAGTCGCAGCTCGATCAGGAGCATCGTCTGCTGCAGCTGAAGGATGCGCAGCTCGCGAGCATGCAGGCTCAGATGGCCGGCAAGCACGCGACGCAGACCACGCCCGCGGCAAGTGCGCCCGAGGCGAGCACGCCGCCGGCTGCGGTCAACGCCAGTCATCCGGCGGCAGCCAGTCCCCCCCCGGCGAGCGCGAGTGTGCCGCCCGCCGAGGCGCCGCCGCCCGTTGCGAGCGCGCCCGCGCCGCAGCATGTCGCGGCTCCGGTGCCGCATGTGCATCACGCCGTACCCAAGGCCTCCGGTGCGGTAAAGCCATCTTCCAGCCCCTCGATCTTCGACACGCTCACCAGCTACTGGTGGGAGATTGCGCTGCTGATTGCCGCGGTGCTCGCCTACGTTGGTTTGCGCGCCGTGCGCTCACGCCGCCAGTCCGATCTCGACGATTCGCTGGGGCGTCTCGCCGCGGCCGGAGCATCCCCGTCGCCTTACACTAAGCTGGAGCCGTCGACTGGAGACACGGCTTCCATGCGTCCGATAACGGCCCATGACGATAATTTCGTCGTAGAGGAGAGCGGGACGCATGAGCGGCCGAGGATTACACCGGCCGCCTCGCCACCTGCAGCCAAGCACGTCACTACGGCCGATCAGACGATCAGCAGCGAGACGGCGGTCAACCTGGATCAGGGCGACCCGCTCGCCGAGGCCGACTTTCACATGGCGTACGGCCTGTACGACCAGGCGGCTGACCTCATCCGCATCGCAATCGGACGCGAGCCGGAGCGCCGGGATCTGAAGCTGAAGCTCCTCGAAGTCTTCTTCGTCTGGGGCAACAAGGAGCAGTTCCTGCAGACCGCGCGCGAGCTGGCCGACAGCCGCGCCGAGGCGGCGCCGGGAGAGTGGGAAAAGATCGTGATCATGGGCAAGCAGCTCGCCCCGGAGGATCCGCTGTTCGCCGGCGGCGCCGCCGTGAGCGGCGCGGCATCGGCGGGGGTCGATCTCGACCTCGCGGGCGGCCAGAGCATCGACACTGGCCTCGACTTCGACATGGCCGGGGCCCGGACGGGCCAGCATTCGCACGGACTCGACCTCGATATCGGGTCTGCCCTCGGCGAGGGCGAGGCCGCGGCGGCGACCGTGGAGTCGCCCGGCACCGCGACCGATCGCAACATGGCGCTGCCCGATCCGCATTTCGGGGACAACGCCACCGGCTCCACGCGCGAGATGACGGCGACCCTGCCCGGCGGGGAAGAGACCATCGAGTTCGGCGCCGAGGTCGAGGGTCCGACGGTCGAGCAGCCGGCACTGCGCGTGTCCGAGCAGCCGACGATCCGGCAGAAGGTGGAGACGGCACTGAAGCAGAGCGGCGGCGACCAGACCGCCGAGCTGGCGATCGACGATCTCGGGCTCGATCTCGGCGCATTCGATGCTGACGGGACGCAGGTGGCCTCGCCCGAGGCTTCGCCCGAGACCCCGACGCTGGTCGCGGGCCTGGACGAGCATTCCCGCCGGATCATCGAGCAGGCGGGCCGGCGCGCCGAGGAGGCCTCACCGGAGCCGACGGGCACCACCAACGCCTGGCAGATCGACGAGGGCGAGCTCGAGGCGGTTCTGAACGAAGGCGAGGGCCGTGCCAACGGTCACGACACGGCGGCCACCTCCCGGTTGGCTGCGCTGGATGGCTCGCATGGAGTCGACTACGAGGTCGGCGCCGCGGAGCCGGAGGCTGGCCATGCCACGAACGGCGCTGGCATCGACCTCGATGTCGGTACGGCGACGGTGCCGGATGTTGCCTTCACGGCGACCCAGAAGCTGTCGGCGGACGACCTCGCGCTGCCGGACCTCGAGCCAGTCACCATGAGCGAGGTCGGCACCAAGCTCGACCTCGCGCGCGCCTACATGGACATGGGGGATCCCGACGGGGCCCGTAACATCCTCGAGGAAGTGATGCACGAGGGCTCGACGGCGCAGCGCCAGGAGGCGGAGCGCCTGATGGAGTCCCTCCCTGGTTAGATAGCGCTGGATCCGGGCTCCTGCCCGGCCCAGCGCTGCTTTGGGCAAAAAGCGTGGTTTTTGCCCAAAGCGCGCTCGGCGGACGAGGACACGTTAAGTGTCCTCGCTGAAAGGCACCGCCTCGCCCTGCGGCGACGGGGCACATCCCTGCGCCTGGATATGGGGTCGATTGTTTCATGGCGCGGATCGCGGTCGGGCTCGAATATCAAGGCACGCGTTACGCGGGCTGGCAGAGCCAGCCATCGGCCGACACCGTGCAGTGCCTCGCCGAGAGCGCCCTCGGGAAAGTGGCGGCCGAGGCGGTGAGCCTCGTCTGCGCCGGCAGGACCGACGCCGGGGTCCACGCCCGCGGCCAGGTGGCGCATTTCGATACGGCCGCGAGCCGCGGCATGCGGGCCTGGATGCTCGGCGCCAACTCCGAGCTGCCGCGCGACATCAGCGTCGCCTGGGCGCGGCCCGTGCCGGCGCATTTTCACGCGCGCTATTCGGCGGAAGCCCGCACGTACCGGTATCTGATCTTCAATCGCGCCTCGCGCTCGGGGTTGCTCGGCGCCAGGGCGACCTGGGTCCATCGCCCGCTCGATGTCGAGCGCATGGCGCAGGCGGCCGCGGTGCTCGAGGGCGAGCATGATTTCAGCGCCTTCCGCGCCGCCGAATGCCAGGCGAAATCGCCGATCCGGCGCATGGAGCGGCTGAGCGTCACACGCAGCGGCGACTGGCTCGCGATCGAGGCCACGGCCAATGCCTTTCTGCACCACATGGTGCGCAACATCGCCGGGCTCCTCATCCGGATCGGGAAGGGCGATGCGGCGCCGTCCTGGGCGGCCGATGTGCTCGCGGGCCGGGACCGGCGGCTGGGCGCCGCAACCGCAGTCGCCGACGGACTCTACCTCTGGCAGGTGCGCTACCCGGCCGCTTTCGCGCTGCCGCAGAACGGAGACGCTATGATCACGCCTGGATTCCCACCCTAGGCGGCTCTCATGTCCTGGTTCGAGAAGATCATGCCCTCGCGCATCAAGACCGAGCGCCGCACCCGCTCGGTGCCGGAGGGCCTGTGGATCAAGTGCCCGGCGTGTGATGCCGTCCTCTATCGCGCGGAGCTCGAGCGCAACCTGTATGTCTGCCCGAAGTGCAGCCACCACATGCGGATCGGCGCGCGCGAGCGGCTCGAGCGCTTCCTCGATCCAGCCTCGACCGAAGAGCTCGGCGCCCGGCTCGCTCCCGAGGATCCGCTGAAGTTCCGTGACAGCAAGCGCTACAAGGACCGGCTCGCTCAGGCGCAGAAGGCGACCGGCGAGACCGATGCGCTCATCGTGCTCGCCGGCACGCTCGAGAAGCTGCCGGTGGTGGCCTGCGCTTTCGAGTTCCAGTTCCTCGGCGGCTCGATGGGCTCGGTGGTGGGAGAGCGGTTCAGGCGCGCCGCCGATCACTGCATCGAGCACCGCGAGGCGCTCGTCTGCTTCACTGCGACCGGCGGGGCGCGCATGCAGGAGGCGCTCTACTCGCTCCTGCAGATGGCGAAGACCGCCGCGGCGCTCTCACGCCTCGCGCAGGCGCATCTGCCCTTCATCTCGGTCATGACCGACCCGACGACCGGCGGCGTGTCGGCGAGCCTCGCGATGCTCGGCGACCTCAACCTGGCGGAGCCGCGCGCGCTCATCGGCTTCGCGGGGCCGCGGGTGATCCAACAGACCGTGCGCGAAACGCTGCCGGAGGGCTTCCAGCGCAGCGAGTTCCTGCTCGATCACGGGGCACTCGACATGATCGTCGACCGGCGTGACATGCGGGAGCGGATCGCCTCGCTCCTGCGAATGCTGATGAAGCAGCAGCCGGCAGCCGCCGCCTAGCGGCCGGCGCCCCATGGCCCGATCGCTCGCCGAGTGGCTCGCGCTGCAGGAGGGGGCGCATCCGCAGTCCATCGACCTCGGCCTCATCCGCGTGACGGCGGTGGCGCAGCGGCTCGGGGTCGAGCGGCCGCAGTCGGCGGTCATCACGGTCGGCGGTACCAATGGCAAGGGCTCCACCGTGGCCCATCTGGAGGCGCTGTGCCTCGCGGCGGGACGGCCGGTCGGGCTCTTCACCTCACCGCACTTCCTGCGCTACAACGAGCGCATCCGTATCGATGGCATCGAGGTGGCCGATGCGGCGCTCGTCGCGGCCTTCGAGCGCATCGAGGCTGCGCGCGGCACCACCACGCTGACGTTCTTCGAATACAACACGCTGGCGGCTCTGCTGCTCTTCGCCGAGCGGGGCGTCGAGCTCGCGCTGCTCGAGGTGGGGCTCGGGGGGCGTCTCGATGCCACCAATCTCGTCGATGCGGACGTGTCGGTGGTCTGCTCGGTGGGCCTCGACCATCGCGAGTGGCTGGGCGAGACCCTGGAGGAGATCGGCGCTGAGAAGGCCGGCATCTTCCGCGCCGGCCGGCCGGCCGTGCTCGGCACCGGGCGTATGCCGGCGAGCGTGTATGCCGCGATCGCGCGCCTCGGGGCGAAGCCGGTGGTGGCCGGTGAGCATTTCAGCTGGCGAGTGCAGGCAATGCCCGCGGCGGTGGGGGAGCCGGCTCGAGGGAGCGCGGCGGGCGCAGCGCGCTGGAGCTATCGGGGGGCGCGCCTGAGCCTGAACGATCTGCCGCCTTCGGCGCTCGCCGGCTCCATCCAATACGGCAACGCCGCGACCGCGCTCGCCGCGCTGGAATCGCTCGCGGCCGGCGGCGACCGATCCGCCGCCGCGCGCCGGGTGGTCGCGGCCCTCGATGAGCGCACCGTGGCGGCGGCGCTCGGCCGCGTGCGGCTCGACGGCCGGTTCCAGATCGTGCCCGGCCCGGTCGAGTGGATCCTCGACATCGCGCACAACCCGCCGGCCGCCGAGGTGTTGGCGGCGCAACTCGCCGAGCGGCCGTGTCGGGGGCGGACCCTTGCCGTGGTGGGGATCCTGGGGGACAAGGATGCGCCGGGGATCGCGCGGGCGCTCGCCCCGGTGTTGGACGGTTGGTTTCTCTGCAGCCTGGAAGGTCCGCGCGGCATCTGCGCCGCCGAGCTGGCGCGGCGCCTCGAGCCCATGGTCAGCCGGCCGGTGCTGGCCGACTCGGTGCGCGCGGGCTGCGAGGCCGCGCGCGCCGCCGCGCGTGCGGGGGACCGCGTGGTCGTCTGCGGCTCGGTGCATACCGTGGGCCCGGCGCTCGAGTGGCTTGGGGTATACTGAGCCGCGTGAAAGAGCGACTGACGGGCGCCATCATCCTCGTGGCGCTGATCGTGCTGTTGGTTCCGGAGCTTCTGACGGGGCCGATCCGGAGGGAGTCAGCGCGCGCCGCATCCGCAATCGCGCCTTCCGAGGCCAGTCCCGCCGGGCCGGGGGCGGACGCGCAACCGCAGCTGCGAACCTATACCCTGACCCTCGGTGCGGCATCCGCGACTCCCGATCCGCTCGCTGTGTCCGCCGCGCCCTCGCAGCCGGCGGCCGGGAACCCGCAAGGAGGCGCCGCCCAGGCGCCGCTGGCCCGCGAGGGTGCGGCATCCGCCGCCGCGGGCTTGCAGCCCCCAAAGCCGGCCGCACATACGGTACTGCGAGAGGCCTCCTCATCGGCCTCATCCCGAGGATGGGTGGTCCAGCTTGGCAGCTTCGCCGACCGTCACAATGCCCTCCGTCTCGCGCACTCGCTCGAGACCCGCGGCTTTCGCATGTCCGTGTCCCCCGGCAAGGCGGGGTCGCGGGTGCTCTGGCGGGTACGGGCCGGCCCGGCGCATGACCGCGCCGGCGCGCAGCATCTCGCCGCGCGGCTGCGCACGCTCGGACATCGGGGCGAGATACTCCCGGCAAGGTGAGATGCGATTCCGAGCGATCGCCGGAACGGTCTTGTACAATCCGCCGCGCTTTCCTGGGGGGTTCCCGGGGCTTCCTCGCCAGACCCTGACCCATGAACATCGCCGATTACCTGATGATCGCCGCCGTCGCGCTGTCGGCGATCGTGGGCGCCGTCCGCGGCTTCCTGCGCGAGGCGATCGCCCTGAGCGCCTGGATCGTGGCGTTGTTCGTCGCGTGGCATTTCTCGGACCTGATCGAGCCACATTTGGGCGGGCTCCTCGGCGCCACCTACGTGCGGCCGTGGGCGGCGCGCGTCATCATCGTCGCCCTCATCCTGCTCATCGGCGCGGGGCTCGGCGCACTCCTCGGGCACTACGTGCGCCTCTCGATCTTCAGCGGCCTGGACCGCTTCCTCGGATTTCTCTTCGGCGCGGCGCGTGGCGTGGTGCTCGTCGGGGTGTTCGTCATACTCGGGCAGCTGCTGAAGCTCGACGGGGAGATCTGGTGGCGGCATTCGATGCTGATCCACTATGGTGACTCGGTGGCCAACGGCCTGCGCGCGCTCGTCGGCGCGGGCTCCTTGAGGTAGGAACATGTGCGGAATCGTCGGTGTCGTCGGAACGAGCGCGATCAATCAGCGCATCTATGACGCGCTGACGGTGCTGCAGCATCGAGGCCAGGACGCCGCCGGCATCGCCACGTACGGTGACGGGGAGCTTTGTGTGCGCAAGGGCAGCGGCCTCGTGCGCGATGTCTTCCAGCAGCACCACATGGTGGAGCTGAAAGGCCATGCCGGCATCGGCCACGTTCGTTATCCCACGGCGGGCTGCGACAGCGCCTCCGAAGCGCAACCGTTCTACGTCAATTCACCCTACGGCATCTGCCTCGCACACAACGGCAACCTCACCAATGCCGTGGAGCTCGCCGAAGTGCTGATCCGCGAGGACCGCCGGCACCTCAATACCAGCTCCGACTCCGAGGTGCTGCTCAACGTCTTCGCCTCGGAGCTGCAACGCATCGGCACTCCGCGGATCACTCCGGCCGACGTGTTTGCGGCGCTCAACGCCGTCTATCGCCGTTGCCGCGGCGGCTACGCGGCGGTGGCAATGATCATCGGCCATGGGATCCTCGGCTTTCGCGACCCCAACGGCATTCGCCCTCTCGTCCTCGGACAGCGGGACACCCCGCGCGGGCCGGAATGGATGCTCGCCTCGGAGAGCGTGGCGCTCGACAGCCTCTCCTTCCGCATGGTGCGGGACATCGCGCCGGGGGAGGCGGTATTCATCGACGAGGGCGGGCGGCTCCATTCGCAGCAATGCGTGGCGAGCGTGCGCCACACCCCGTGCATCTTCGAGTATGTCTACTTCGCCCGGCCGGACTCGAAGATCGACAACATCTCCGTCTATCGCGCGCGCATGCGCATGGGCGATCGCCTGGCGGAGAAGATCCTGCGCGAGCGCGCCAATCACGACATCGACGTCGTCATCCCGATCCCCGACACCAGCCGCACGAGCGCCCAGCAGCTCGCGCAGCGGCTCGGGCTCAAGTATCGCGAAGGGTTCATCAAGAACCGCTACATCGGCCGCACCTTCATCATGCCCGGGCAGGAGGAGCGGCAGAAGTCGGTGCGCCGCAAGCTGAATGCGATCGACCTCGAGTTCCGTGGCAAGAACGTGCTGCTGGTCGACGACTCCATCGTGCGCGGCACCACCTCCGCGCAGATCATCGAGCTCGCGCGCGAGGCGGGCGCCCGCAAGGTCTACTTCGCCTCGGCGGCCCCGCCGGTGCGCTTCCCCAACGTCTACGGCATCGACATGCCCGCGGCGCGGGAGCTCGTCGCGAGCGGCAGGCGCGTCGATGAGGTGGCGCGGCTCATCGGCGCCGACTGGCTGATCTATCAGGACCTCGAGGACCTGATCGCCGCCTGCCGGCACGAGGATGCGCGCATCGAGGAGTTCGATACCTCGTGCTTCTCCGGCGAATACGTTACGGGCGATGTGACCCCGGAGTATCTCGAGCGCCTGCAGCTCGAGCGCTCGGACGAAGCGAAGAAGGTGCGCGGCGAGCGGCGGCCGCTCAAGGTCCTGCGCGCTTCATAGATGATGGCGCTGCGGCGGCGGGGCACGTCCTGGTGCCTGGCCGCGCATCCGTGCCGCTTCATGAAACTGAAAACTGAGATGAGATCCGCCCACGGTCGGCGCCGCGTCCTGCTGGAGTTCCTCCATGCCGGGATCGAGAGCGTCGGCGGGCGCCGTTGCGTGCGCGAGGCGCTGCTGGCCGCGCCGCGGACGCCGCGCGATGCCCCGGTCTGGGCCGCGGCGGTGGGTAAGGCTGCCTGCGCGATGGCGCTCGGTGCGGCCGATGCGTTGGGCCCCGCGCTCGAGCGGCTGTTGGTCGTTACCAAGAGCGGACATCTCGCACCGCAGCTGCGGGCGCTGCCCGGCGTGGAGATTCACGAGAGCGCTCATCCGATTCCCGATGAGCGCTCGCTCGCCGCCGGCCGGCGCCTGCTCGATTGGGTGGACGCCCTGCCTCAGGCGGTGTCGCCGCTCTTTCTGGTGTCGGGCGGCGCCTCGAGTCTGGTGGAGGTGCTCGAGCCCGGCGTCTCCCTGACCCAACTCGAGCAGCTCTCGGCGCGCGGACTGGCCGAAGGCATCCCGGTGGGCGAGCTCAATGCGCGCCGCGCCCGTCTGTCGCTGATCAAGGGCGGGCGGCTCGCCGGTCATCTTGCGGGCCGTCCGGCGCGCGCGCTTTTCCTTTCCGACGTACCGGATGACGACCCGGCGGTCATCGGCTCCGGGCTACTGGGTCCTGCCGCCGGCGGCACCGATCGCGTCGAGCGGCAGGTCATCGCCTCGGTGGAGCGGGCCATGGACGCTGTCGCGGCGGCGGCCTCGCAGAGGGGACTCACGGTCGAGTGTGTGCGGGAGCGCTATGCGGGCGATGCGATGCGCCTCGCCGCGCGCTTCACCCACGAGCTGCTCGTCGGCAACACGGAGGTGCGGGTCTGGGGCGGGGAGTCCACCGTGCGCCTGCCACCGCAGCCGGGCCGCGGCGGCCGCAACCAGCACCTCGCGCTCGCCGCCGCGCGATTTCTCCCCGAGTATCCCCAGCTGATGCTGCTCGCCGCGGGCACAGACGGGACGGATGGTCCTACGGACGTCGCCGGAGGCCTCGTGGATGCCGACACGTGCGCGCGGCTGGCGCTCGCCGGCCTCGATGCCGACGATTGCCTGTCACGTGCGGATTCCGGCACCGCGCTCGCCGCGGCGGACGCGCTGGTGAGCACCGGCCCGACGGGAACCAACGTGGCGGATCTGGTGATCGGCCTGAAGCTGCCGCGCGCGGACGTGATATAAGCCCTGCGATGGGCGTTGCGAGCAAACCCGATGATCCGCGCGCCGTGCCGGAGTCGCAGTGCTTCGGCGGGGCGTTCATCCGCGGCTACCGGCGGGTGCGCCAGATGGCCTCCGGCAGCCGTGCCGACATCTTTCTCGCCGAGCGCCTGGAGACCGGCTCGCTGGTCGCGCTCAAGGTCGTTCGCGACCAGCACGGACACGGCGAAGCCTCGGACTCGTTCCTGCGGTTCCTGCAGGAATACGAGATCGCGCAGCGCATCCGCGATCCGGGCATCGTGCGGCTCTTCGACCTCGGTGTCAGCGACGAGCACGCGTGGCTGGTGATGGAGTACTTTGCGCGCGGCGACCTGCGTCAGCGCATGAAGTCGCAGGTCGCGCCGCGTTGGGCCGTGGCAGCGGCGGCGGCGATCGCCCGCGCTCTGGGCGCGCTGCACGCCGAAGGCGTGGTGCATCGCGACCTCAAACCCGGCAACGTCATGTTGCGCGAGGACGGGAGCATTGCGCTCATCGATTTCGGCATGTCGAAGGATACGGCCCAGTCGCACGACCTCACCGAGCGCGGCCTCATCTTCGGCACGCCGCATTACATGAGCCCGGAGCAGGGCCATGGAGAGCCGACCGACGCGCGCAGCGACCTCTACAGCCTCGGCGTGATCCTCTTCGAGATGTTGACTGGCGGCAAGCCGTACCGCGCCGAGAATCCGATGGCGGTCATCTACAAGCACCGCAAGGAGCCGGTGCCGCAGCTCGCCGAAGGCCTGGAGAGCCTGCAGCCGCTGCTCGAGCGGCTGCTCGCGAAATTGCCGCAGGAGCGCTTCCCGACCGCCCTCGCGGCAGCCGAAGCCCTCGACCGGCAGATCGAGCGGTTCCTGCAGCGGGCATGACAAAATCGTCGGGAGCGATTTTGGACGGCATGCCAGAGGCCGACCTGCTGCTCGCGCCCACTCCCGATGCCTGGGTGGAGGCGGCCTCGGCCCGCTGGCGGGAGCTCCTGAACGATCACGCGCAGTGCGAGAAGAAGGCGGCATCGACGGCGCTCGCGCTGATGTTCACCTATCCGGAAGATCGCCGCCTGGGCACTGCGCTCTCGCGTCTCGCGCGCGAGGAGCTGCGGCACTTCGAGCAGGTGCAGAAGCTCATGGAGGCGCTCGAGGTCCCCTTCGAGCGCCAGCGGGCCGGCCGCTACGCTTCGGGGCTGAGGACGGCGCTGCGCACGGCGGATCCGGGGCGCAAGCTCGATCTGCTGCTGACCGGAGCGCTGATCGAGGCACGCTCCTGCGAGCGCTTTCGGCTGCTCGCGCCGCGCCTGCCGGCGCAGGTCGGCGGATTCTATGCGCAGCTCGGGCGCTCCGAGGCGCGCCATTACGAGCAGTACCTCGAGCTGGCGCAGCAGGCGGGGGGAGAGTGGCGCCGGCGGCTGCGGGAGCTCGCCGAGCACGAAGCGCGGCTCGCGACCGCGCCGGATCGGGAGCTTCGGTTCCACTCCGGGCCGCCGGCGGTGGAGCCGGCGAGATAACAGTTCGTTACAACACCCGCGCGTGGGGCACGATTATCTTCTGGCGATGACCGACCGTCCACACCTGCTCATCGTCGATGACGACCGCGAGATCCGCTTGCTGTTGAGTCAATACCTCGAGAAGAACGACTTCAGTGTCACGGCCGTCGCCGACGGCCGGGAGATGCGGCGCATCCTCGATCACGCGGCGATCGACCTGATCGTGCTGGACCTGATGCTGCCCGGCGAGGACGGCCTGGCCCTCTGCCGCGAGCTGCGTGCGCATTCGCAGATTCCGGTGATCATGCTGACCGCGCGCGGCGAGGATGTCGATCGCATCGTGGGCTTCGAGGTCGGCGCCGACGACTACCTGCCGAAGCCCTTCAATCCGCGCGAGCTCCTGGTGCGGATCCGGGCCGTGCTGCGCCGCGCAGCCCAGGCGCCGCGGACCCGAATCCGCAGTGGGTCCGCGGGTTCTCTTTCGGCGGCTGGCGGCTCGACACGACGCGACGGACGCTGACGGACGCTGCCGGCAATGCCGCCTCATTGAGCGGCGCGGAATACCGCCTGCTCGCCGTGCTGCTCTCGGCCGGCAACCGGGTGCTGTCGCGATCGCAGCTCACGGAGCTGCTGCGGGGACGCGAGGCCGATCCATTCGATCGCAGCATCGACGTGCGGGTCAGCCGCCTGCGGCAGATCCTCGGCGATGACGCACGCAAGCCGCAGATCATCAAGACGGTGTACGGCGAGGGTTACGTCATCGGCGTGCCGGTCGAGACCACCTGAGGCCGCTTCGCATCCGCCATGCGCAAGTCACTCTGGCCGCGGTCGCTCTTCGGCCGCCTGATCGCCGCTCTGGTGATCGCCGTCGTGCTGGCGCAGGCCGCGACGCTCTACCTCTTCGCCCGTCATCTGGCGCGATTCACTCTCGATACCAGTGTCTGGGTGTGGTCGCGGCGGATCACGGACATCACCCTCATGCTCGAGCAGTTGCCGGCCGATCAGCGAGCGCCGGCGGTCACGCGGCTGCAGGATGAGGGCGCCAGGATCGCGCTGCATCGCGAGCGGCGGGCGATGATGCGGGGGGACGTCGAGCCGCCACTCCATCCGCGGATGAATGCGCCGTTTCACAGGCGAGGCCAGCCGCCGCCCTGGCTGGCGCACTCATGGCCGCACTTTTTCGTGCAGCTGCCTTTCACGTCGGCGGCCCCGGGTCTGACCGAGGCGTTGGGCAGACAGGTGCGGGCGGATCTCGGCGGCAGCTATGATGTCACCGTGCGGAAGGCGTCCGCGCCCGCGGCTGCCGTCATTGCGCTCCCTTCGCCTCTCTTCGAGCCGGGGGAAGGCCATCCTTCTCAATCCTACGATGTCACCGTTCGGCTGCCTGACCGCTCGAGCGTCATCTACCGGGTGACGCGCATCGACCCGGGGGCGCCGATGCCGACGAGTTTGATGCTCGATGTGCTCATCCTGGTGATCCTGCTGGTGATCGCGCTCTATATTGCCGCGCGCGGCATCACGCGGCCGCTGTCGCGGCTGGCGGACGCGGCCGAAAACATCGGCAGGGGCGTGCCGCAGCCGAAGCTGGAGGAGAAGGGCGCGCGCGAGCTGCGCCATGCGGCGCGCGCCTTCAACGCCATGCAGGACCGCTTGCACCGTTACCTGGACAGCCGCACCCGGGTGTTGGCGGCGATGTCGCATGATCTCAAAACACCGCTGACGCGGTTGCGGCTGCAGGTCGAGACGCAGATCGAGGACGCTGCCGTGCAGGCCCGGTTCGGCAAGGAGCTCGATGAGATGGAGAGCATGGTGCGCGGAGCGCTGGGTCTCTTTCGCGGTCTCAACGACGAGGAGCCGCTCGAGCCGATCGACATGAACCGGCTGCTGGAGACGGTCTGCCGCGAGTTCGTGGAGATGGGCGATAGTGTGACGCTGGAAGGGCGGGCGCTGCGGCCCTTCCCGGGCAAGCCGCAGGCGTTGAAGCGCTGTCTGACCAACCTGGTCGGCAACGCTGTCAACTTCGGCTCCCGGGCGCACATCCAGGTGCGGGATGGCGCCCAGCTCGAGATCGGTATTTGCGATCGAGGCCCGGGCATCCCGCCGGAGGAGTTGGAGAAGGTCTTCGAGCCCTTCTATCGTCTGGAGTCCTCCCGCAATCGGGATACCGGCGGCACGGGCCTGGGGCTGAGCATCGCGCGCGATGTGGCTCAGGCGCACGGCGGCTCGCTGGCGCTGCGCAATCGTCCCGAAGGCGGCCTGGAGGCCCGGCTGACGCTGCCGCGCGGCGGTTAACATTGCTTACGGTGCTGCGCGCTGCGGGGCGCTAGAGTCTGCTCTCCAGTCACGCTCGGAGCACCTCCATGATCAGACGTAGTGTCGTCCTGCTCTCGATGCTGGCCGCGGCCGGCACGGCGCTCGCTCAGACATCGCCGGCGCCACCGCCGCCGCCCTCGCAATGGCACGGACATCACCAGTGGAAAGACGCCACCCAATGGCGGCAGGAGATGGAGCAGCGGCGGATGGACCGGCTCGCGACCCTTCTCGACCTGACGCCCGCGCAGCGCGGGCAGGTCGCGGCGGTGTTCGCCGACGAGCGCGGCAAGATGAAGCCCGCCATGCAACAGATGCGCGCCGCGATGAAGCAGGTGCGGGCTGCTCACGAGGCCGCTCGAAAGGACACGCTGCAGCGGCTGACGTCGGTGTTGAGTCCGGCGCAGATGAAGAAATTCAAGGTCCTCATGCCGGAGCACGGCATGATGCATGCCATGATGATGCACCGCATGATGATGCATGGTATGGGCGATGACATGCACCACGGTATGGGGCATGGCACGGACGAGGGCATGCATGCGATGCCGGGGTCCGGAGCGGACGCCGGGCCTCAGTAGTTGCCCATCGACCTGCGATCGACCCCAGCTCATGAAGCGGTCCGAAACCGTGCGCCCAGGCACACGGAGGTGCCCCGCCGCCGCAGGTGGCGGAGCTTTGGGCAAAAACCACGCTTTTTGCCCAAAGCAGCGCTGGGCCGGGCAGGAGCCCGGATCCAGCGCTTCTTAATAGACCTCAGCGGGGTATCGTGCGCAGCTCGTAGCGCCCGGCTTCGCACACGAGATAGCTACCCTGCTCGTACCAGGCGCCCAGTACGATGCGCTGGACGGAGCGACCCTCCATCAGCGCCTCGTGCACGGCGGGTCTGTGTGTGTGGCCGTGAATGATCCGGCTGACGCCGGCGGCTTTGAATGCCGCCGTAACCGCCGTGGTGTTGACGTCCATGATCGTAGGGATGGTGCGCGCGGTATGTGCGCGGCTGCCGGCGCGGACCTCGTTGGCCAGGAGTTGCCGGTCGGAGAGTGGCAGCCGGAGGAACCTGCGCTGCCAGGAAGGCATCCTGACGATGCTGCGCAGCTCCTGATACGCGTGATCGTCAGTGCAGAGCGCATCACCGTGGGTCAGCAGCACGCGCTCGCCATCGAGCTCGGCGATGACCGGATCGGGCAGGAGCTGACATCTGGTCCGGCAGCAGAAGTCCTCCCCGATGAGAAAGTCGCGGTTGCCGTGCAGCAGGAAGCAGGCCACGCCGCTGCCGGTCAGCTCCCGCAGGCCCTCCAGCACCGCGCCCCGTTCGGCCCCGGTATCATCGTCGCCGACCCAAGCCTCGAAGAGATCGCCGAGAATGTAGAGTGCGCGGGCGCCCGCGGCGTGGGTGCGCAGGAAATCGAGGAATTGCCGCTGCGCTTCCGGCGCGGCGTCATCGAGATGGACGTCGGAGACGAAAAGAGACCGGTGCGGCGCCGGGCGCGGAGCCCGCAGTGCGGGATCCGACGGCGCCGTCATGTGCCGTCAGGCTGGTCGGACTCCCCCGACCGGGATTGCGACGGGGGCGGCGTGCTGCCTGAGGACTGGCTGCCCGTCCCGCCTGCCGGCGGCTTGGCGGGCTTCGCGTTCGGGGGCGCCTGCGGGTTGGAAGCGGGCGGTTGCGAGGATGGCGACGCGCCCGGCTGCGGGCTTGTCGACGGCGACGTACCGGAAGGCGAGGTACCCGTCGGGGGTGCTCCTGCCGGGGGTGCAGCGGGCGGCGCGCTTGCGGGGGGTGTCGAGAGCCCCGGCGGCGTGATTTCCTCGATGCTCTGGATGATCACCGGCTTCAGAGGCGCATCGGCTTTGAACGGCCCGAAGGCGCCCGTCGGCACGACGCCGATACGGTCGACGACGTCCATTCCCTCCACGATCTGACCGAAGACCGCGTAACCCCAGCGGGTGGGCAGGGGATCGAGCTCAGGGTTGTCGACGAGATTGATGTAGAACTGCGCATTGCCGGTATCGGGGTCCGCGGTGCGCGCGAGGCCGACCGCGCCGCGCTTGTTCTGCAGCCCATTGCCCGACTCGTTGTCGATCGGCGGGAAGGTTTCCTTCAGGGGATAAGGCGCGGTCGCATCGTGGCCGCCGCCCTGGATGACGAAGTTGGCCACCACGCGGTGGAAGAGCGTGTTGTTGTAGAAGCCGGCGCGCACGTAGCGCAGAAAGTTGGCCACGGTGTGCGGCGCCCGATCCGGCCGCAGCTCGATGACGAAGGAGCCCATGTTCGTCGTGACCCGCACCTCGGGATTGGTGGGGGTCGCATCGTCCGCGCGCGCCGCGGGCGGCAGGAGCAGGAGGCACGCGAAGGCGGCCATCAGGGCGCATACCGCTACCCGGCGCAGGGGCCGTGGTCGCAGCGTCAGGGTCCGGTTCTTGGCGCGCATGGAATCTCCGTCGCGTTCGTCGTTGAAAACAGAATCTTAGCAGCGCCGAGGGCTCGGGTGGATCGCTCGATGTCGCTCCCGCGGTAAACCCCGTACCATTGCCGGCATGACTGGAATGGACAGCACAGGCGCCGCAGGGTTCGCCGCTCCGGCGAGGCTCGATGGCGGCGCGGTGACGCGTTTCGCGCCCAGCCCGACGGGGGAATTGCACCTCGGCAACGCGCGCACGGCGCTATTTAACTATCTGCTGGCGCGACGCGGCGGCGGACGCTTCATCCTGCGGATCGAGGACACCGACGCGCAGCGCAGCCAGGAGGCGCACCTGGCGGTGGTCCTCGAGGACCTGCGCTGGCTGGGCCTGGCGTGGGATGCCGGACCGGATCGGGAGGATGACCGCGGGCCCTACCGGCAGTCGCAGCGCGGCGCGCTCTACGCCCGTTTCTTCGAGGCGCTGGAGCGGCGGCAGGCGGTCTATCCGTGCTTCTGCACACCGCTCGAGCTGGAAGCCGCGCGGCGCGCGCAGCTCGGCTCGGGAAGGCCGCCGAGATATGCCGGCACGTGCCGGTCGCTCTCGGAAGAGCAGCGCCGCGGCAAGCAAGCGCAGGGGCTTGCGGCCATGACCCGCTTTCGCGTCCCCGCGGGGCGGCGCATCGAGTTCGTGGATCTGGTGCACGGCCCACAGAGCTTTCTGTCGGACGACATCGGGGACTTCGTGATCCGGCGCGCGGATGGGACGGCCGCCTTCTTCTTCAGCAACGCCGTCGATGATGCCTCGATGGGCATTACGCACGTCTTGCGTGGCGAGGATCATCTGGCCAACACACCGCGCCAGCTTCTGATTCTGGAAGCACTGGGCTTACCCGTGCCGAGCTATGGACACGTGTCGCTGATCCTCGGTCCCGACGGTGCGCCGCTTTCCAAGCGGCACGGCGCCACGAGCGTCCGTGAGTATCGCGCGGGTGGCTATCGCCCGGAGGCTTTGCGCAACCACCTCTTCCGGCTCGGACACTCGAGCGGCGAGCACGGCCTGCTCGACCTCGAGGCCATGGTGCGCGCATTCGATCCCGCGCACCTCGGACGGGCCTCGGCGCATTTCGACGCGCAGCAACTGAAGGTGTGGCAGAAGGAAGCTGCGCATCACTTGTCACCGGACGAGGCGCGTGCGTGGCTGGCACCCGTACTGCCGGCGGGGCTCAGCGAGTCCGCTTTGAGCGCGTTCGTCACCGCGATCCTTCCCAACGTGGTGTTGCCGGAGGACGCGCGGCCCTGGGTCGCGATCGTGTTCGGTCCGCCGCCGGCGCTCGAGGCCGGGGGCGAGGAGATCATCCGCCAGGCCGGCGCGAGCTTCTTCCCGGCCGCGGCGCAGGCCGCCGGGCAGAGCGGCAACGACCTGCAGGCGATCGCCGCCGCGGCGCGCGAGGCGACGGGGAAGAAGGGCGCGCAGCTTTATATGCCTCTGCGCCTCGCGCTCACGGGGCGCAGCCATGGGCCGGAGCTCGCGCCGCTCCTGAAGGCCATGCCTCCCGGAGCCGCGCATGCGCGCCTGGCGCGCTTCGCATAGTCTATGGCGCTGGATCCGGGCTCCTGCCTGAAAGACACCGCCGCGCCCTTCGGCGGCGGGGCACATCCTTGTGCCCGTGGGATAATCTAGCGACATGATTCGCATTCACAACTCGCTCACCGGAGAGAAGCAGCCCCTCGAGCCCATCACCCCGGGCGCGGTCCGCATGTATGTCTGCGGCCTGACGGTCTACGACTTCATGCACATCGGGCATGCGCGGATGATGATCGTATTCGATGTCGTCAACCGGTACCTGCGGCATCGCGGTTATCGGGTCACCTACGTGCAGAACATCACGGACATCGATGACAAGATCATCAGGCGGGCGGCGCAGAACGGGGAGCCGATCGGCGCTCTGACCGAGCGGTTCATCGCTGCGATGCACGAGGACTGCGCTGCGCTCGGGGTGGCGCGGCCGGATCACCAGCCGCGGGCCACGCAATACCTGCCGGCCATCATCGACATGATCGCGAAGCTCATCGACGGCGGCTACGCGTATGTCGCGCCGAACGCCGATGTCATGTATGCGGTCGCGAAATTCGCCGGCTACGGCCGCCTCTCGGGCAAACGTCTGGCGGACCTGCGCGCCGGCGCGCGCGTCGAGGTCGACGAGGCCAAGCGCGACCCGCTCGACTTCGTGCTCTGGAAGCACGCCAAGCCCGGCGAGCCGGCGTGGGACTCGCCCTGGGGGCGGGGGCGTCCGGGCTGGCACATCGAGTGCTCCGCCATGTCGGTGGCGCTCCTCGGCTCGCATTTCGACATTCACGGCGGCGGCCTCGACCTCAAGTTCCCGCATCACGAGAACGAGATCGCGCAGACCTGCGCGGCGACGGGCGACCGCTTCGCCGAGATCTGGATGCACAACGGGTTCGTCAACGTCGACGATGAGAAGATGTCGAAGTCGCTCGGCAACTTCTTCACCGTGCGCGAGGTGCTCGCCAAGGCGGTGCGCCATCCCGAGGTGCTGCGCTACTTCGTCCTCTCGAGCCATTACCGGGGACCCATCAACTATTCGCTCGAGCAGCTCGAGCAGGCGGATGCGGCGCTCGGGCGCATCATGACGGCGCTGCGCGACCTGCCGGAGCAGGCGCCGGGCGTGGCGAGGGGCTCAGCGCATACGGCCCGGTTTCAGGAGGCGATGGACGACGATTTCAACACGCCGGAAGCGATTGCGGTGCTGCAGACGCTGACCCGTGAGATCAATACCACGAAGGACGCGGGCGATGTGGCGCGCGCGGCAGCGTCGGGTGCGGAGCTGCGCGCGCTCGCGGGCGTGCTCGGGCTGACCGTGACGCCGAAGGAGTGGTTTTCGCTGGGAGCGAAACTCGTCTCGCAGAGCGGCTCGAAGGTTACCGGGAGTGCCACTCTCAGCGAGCCCGAGATCGCGCAGCGCATCGAGGCGCGTGCCGCGGCGCGCAAGGCGAAGCACTGGGCGGAATCCGATCGGATCCGTGACGAGCTCGCCGCCGCGGGGGTGATCCTCGAGGACAAGCCGGGCGGCAGGACGGAGTGGCGGCGGGCGTAGCCTCAGCCCGGCCGGTCGGTGCGGCGGTGGAAGGCCTCGAGCGTGTTGTGCATCAGCATCGCCACGGTCATCGGGCCCACGCCGCCCGGCACCGGCGTGATCCAGCCGGCCCGCTGCCGCGCGGCATCGAACTCGACATCGCCCACCAGATGGCCGTTGTCGAGCCGGTTCATTCCGACGTCGACGACGATGGCACCGGGCTTGATCCATTCGCCGGGCACGAGCCCCGGCTTGCCCGCCGCGACCACCAGGATGTCGGCCTGACGGACGTAGCTCTCCAGGCCGACGGTGAAGCGGTGGCAGACCGTCGTCGTGGCGCCCATGAGGAGCAGCTCGAGCGACATCGGCCGGCCGACGATGTTGGAAGCGCCGACGACCACGCCATGCTGCCCCTTGAATGGGGCGCCAATGTGCTCGAGGAGCTTGATGACGCCGTAGGGCGTGCAGGGGCGCATCACCGGAATGCGCTGCGCCAGCCGCCCCACGTTGTAGGGATGGAAGCCGTCGACATCCTTTGCCGGGTCGATGCGCTCGATGACGGCGGTCTGCTGGATCTGTGCCGGCAGCGGCAACTGCACCAGAATGCCGTCGATCGCCGGGTCGCGGTTGAGCTCGTCGATGAGTGACAGCAGGGCCGTCTCCGAGCTCGAGGCGGCGAGGTCGTGCGCCACCGAGCGGATGCCGACCTCTTCGCAGGCGCGGCGCTTGTTGCGCACATAGACCTCGGAAGCCGGATCGTTGCCCACCTTGACCACGGCAAGCGCCGGGCGGCGGCTGCCGCGCGCGAGCGCGGCATCGATCTTGCCGCGGACCTGGTCTTTGACCTCTGCCGCCAGCGTGCGGCCGTCGATCAGCTGCGCCGTCATCGTCGATAATGCCGTTCCGGCCCTTTGAGGGGCGGGCATTCTCGCATATCATCCGCTCGACCCCGGAAGCTTCTCCCACGGTGGAGTTTCCACGTCTCCCGGTCGGGGCATGGCGCAGTCTGGTAGCGCATCTGCTTTGGGAGCAGAGGGTCGCCGGTTCGTTATGGGCACTGACCGGGGACTGTTCAGTTCCTGGCACTGCTGGTAGCCTCCGGAATGAAGCCATGGAGCGGGGCGATCTCCGATCTCCTACCCGCAATTCTTCGCTCGGGGTGTAGCTCAGCCTGGTAGAGCGCTGCGTTTGGGACGCAGATGCCGGAGGTTCAAATCCTCTCACCCCGATATCCGAAGGCTGCTCCAGCTCTTCCCATCATCGTTTTTTGCCGCCGCGCCCTAATTGCGCTCGGGTTTACCTATTTCATATAATTCAGTTGTTCATAAGAAGGCCAGCCTTACCGCGTAGAGCCGCACCAAATGGTGCCCATCGTTGTTCAGTAGTGTGCGAGCAATAACGACTTGGGGGTGAACAGTGCCGAAGACGCTGAAGGCGTCCGAAGACGCCGGTTCGGGCGAGCTTCCGGAGACTCTATTGCGCGGGGTGAGAGCTCCGGCAGGAATGCCGCTCCTCTTCAGCGACGACGGGCGCTTCCTGCGGGAAGTCCATCTGTTCCTTCTCGACCGTTTCGTCCGACGTAAAGGTGCGTCCAGTAGTGTCCACACACTCTGGGCATATGCGGATGACTTGTCGGTGTGGTGGTCGTTCCTCGATGCCAATGAGGGCCGCTGGGACGAAATCCACGACGCCACCATTCACGATTTTGTCGCTGTGCTGACCAGTGCGGTGAGCCCGATCACTGGGCGCAAGTATGCCCCCGCCACCATCCTTCGACGGGTCCATACGGTATTGATGTTCTACGAATGGGCCGCAGGCGAAGGGTGTGCGCGTGTCCATGGAAACGTGACCGGCTGGGGACCGAGCAGGTTCGTCAATGCGGACCACCTGTCCTTGGCGCACGTCATGCGGAAAGCGCCTAAAAGGCGAAGCCTGGTGAAGCTGACACAGGCAGACCCGGCTGATCGCGTCAATATTCTATCGACCGAGCAGCTTCGGAAGGTATTGAGGCACCTGGGTCCAGATCTCACGAACGGGCAATTCAATCGATCGACTTCGATCCGCAACAGACTCATCGCCGAGTGGGCCCTTTACACCGGGATGCGATTGCATGAGGTCCTCGGTCTGACCAAGGCTCAGGTGCTGAGTCTTGCGCTTGGTTGCGAGCGTGCGCATCCGGCCAAGCTCATCAAGCTGCGGCTGCTGGTGACGAAAGGTGGTCGCAAACGAGACGTGCTGGTTCCTGCCTTCCTGTTCCGCGCGAGCCAGCACTACATCGATACGGAACGCTCTTCGGCGCTGAAGGCTGCTCGGCACCGCAGCGGCGCCTATCGGGAGCCTGTGCAGCTGTTCTTGAACAGCGAGGACACGAATGCCGCCTACGTTGGCAAGCCGCTCGCTGGCAAAGTGGCGTCGCGGCATTTCGCGGCCGCCGTAGTGGCTTGCGGATACATCGATGAGATCGACACCAGCAAGGGCGCGCGACGGACCGCCCGCTTCCGATACCACGACCTACGTCACACGTTTGCCGTGCGGACATATGTCGAACTCGAATCAGCCGGGAAACTCGAGCCCTGGAAGACGATTCAGACCCTGTTGGGGCACCGCCATCTCAGCACGACAATCAATACCTACCTCAAACACGTACGCATCGACGAGGTTGCTGTCGGTGACGCGCTTGGCCGGCATATCCGGATGATCGCCAATGCCGCGTGAACACCAATCCACGGTCACTCGTCGGAACAGCCATTTGCGCATCCCCGCAACTCGACGCGCGCTTGTTGATCATCCGACCACTCTCAGCTCAGCATCAATCAGCGTATTGCCGGAAGAGCTGCGTGGGCATAAGGTGTTCTCGCCCGCACTCGCACAATACGTGCGCGACCAGTTTGCAAGAGCGAGCGCAGGGACCAAAAAGCAAGCCCTAAAGGCATTTCGTCTCCTATGGGCCTTCATTGGCCACGAGCAGATCAATACACGGCGGATCTACCGCTCATGGAGCGATGTCGACGATGGCCTTCTGAGTCGATTGATCGCTTGGATGTCGAGTGCCGAAGACGGTCCAAAATTGAAGAGCCTGACCAAGGCAACTCGCTACAACCTGATCAGGGCCTTCTTCGAATGGCTGAAGATCGACCGCAATGTGCTGCCCGAGAGTTGGGTGATACGGAGGAATCCCTGGCCGCTCAGCTATCGACAGACCAAGTCGCGTGACGTGCTCTCCGAAGCGGAGCTCGGTCCTATTCTCAAAGCCGCAGTGCGGGATATCCAGAAGACGGTTGCCAGATGGGACCATGCTCGAGCAATCATCAAGGATCCTTCGATCGTTGTACCCCCGCGGGACGCCAAGATTTCGGCCTACAAGAACCCGGCAGTCGCACTCAAGACACTCGGCACAGGATTCCCGGAAGGATTGCCGAGTCGCGAAGACCTAAAGACGCGCCGTAAGGGTCTTTATCATGCATTCCTGCACTACCCACAATTTTCGTATGTCAGTGCAATCGAATCGCTGTTCCCGACCCCGCGTCTGCTTGTACCGTTTGTCGTGCTGATTGCGCAGGCTACGCTCTTTAACCCGGATACGGTTCTACAGCTTCGCTGGAGCAAGATAGACGAGGAGCACCCGGTGTTCGGCGCCGACCGGTGGCGGCTGAGAGGCGACAAGCCACGAGCCGGCAGAGCCCAGGTCCGGTCATTTCCTGCCAAGGTGACGGACCTCACTAATCCCGTCGCTTTGCTAAGGGTATTGCGCACACAGACCGCTGCGATCCGGACTGGTCTGCCGCGAGAGCTGAGAGATTACGTCTTTGTCTTTCGAGCCGAGAGTAGCGCCAAGCCTGCTGGCAGTTTTACCGGTAGCGGGCCATCCCGCGGAACATGGCATAGGGTCCTTCGCCGATTCATCTCCGACTATCGGCTCCGACCATTCACGCTGGCCAACCTGCGTCCGACTGGCTCGGATCTTGTCGATGAGATGACGGAAGGCAATCTGACGGCGCAACAGACGCTGTTGAACCACGCGCTACCCGAGACGACTGAACGGTACTACCGGAGCCACGCCGCCCATGAAAGGTTGCAGGAGAAGCTCGCGCAGGCGATGGCATGGCGCGATCGGTATGCGCGCTCAGGAGGTGCCGTAGACAGTCGGGGGAAATTGGGGTCGCGCCGGGCTGCCACACCTGGTTACGAGTGCTTTGATCCTTACGATTCACCCGAACCGGACCAGTTCAGCGGGCGCCTATGTACCGCCTACGGGCGCTGCCCGGCTTGTCCACTCCATGCGCTCAATACCCGTTCGGCGAGCAGCCTTGCGCGGGTGACCCAATTGGCGGCGCGTCTGGAGGAGTGCAGCGAGGTGATAGCGCCCCAAAGATGGCTATCGAAGTGGGCGCCGGTACAGAAGGCGGTTCGCGCTCACTTGCTTCTGTTCGCTGATGAAACCTATGCGGCTGCGCGATCGCTGCAGCTACCTCCCATTCCGGACATCGAATGACCGTCGTCAGTGTTCTAGAGCTCAATCCGTTTACTACGGAATTTTATGGCGCACCAGCCGCGATGCGCCTCAGATACCCTGTCTCCGCGCTATCACGTTGGGGTGACGGATCCTGGCAATTTGGGTTGCGGGGCTGCTACAGGTGGGCCGGACTGTCAAACCCGCCAGAACTAATCGACGACGTGAAGCTCTTTATCTGGTCCGTGCATCACCAAAATTTTCGCGGACGCGCAGCGAAGACATCGAGCGCGAACACGCGGGCCTACGCGGTTCGACGCTTTTTGCGATGGATGCACCACGTTGGAGTCGAGCGCCTGAGCCAATTGCCACAAGGTTTCGGTTTCCAGTACCTGTCATTCATACTCCAGCAGCCAGGTGCGGCGAAGCTGCGTGATCATTCAATAGGGCGCTTTCTGGATGTGCCCGTACACATTTACGAGCAGGCGCAGGTCATGCGGGCGGCGGGTCGGGATACGATCCGCTGCCACCCCTACAATGGCCAGAATCCGTATGCGCTGGCTAAGGGGTATGGCGAGGAGATGGGGTCGATCCCTGCGGTGCCGGATGCACTATTCATCAGAACTGCTGGGGAGGTGTTTCTCTGGCTCGAGCGAAACAGCGTTGATGTAATTCGGATGCTGGCTCGGTCTGTCACGGCGAGAAAATCCGGGCAGTACGATTACGAGAAATGGCGCGCATACGGCGTTAATAGGGCGTTGGCTGGAGCGCGCTTCGACGCGGCTGGGGTCGAATGGCGTGAACCACTCGGACAGCATGCATCGTCCGAGCTCGGTGAGCTCCTGAGGGATCTGCGTGGTGCGTGTGTCATTGCCGTACAGGCGTTCACTGGAATCAGAATCAATGAGGTTCTATCGCTCGAGGCCGAGCCTCGCCACGTTAGCACTGGGTGGCCTGCATGCTTGTCGGTCCGGCCATCGCGAAACGGGCTTATGGAAGTCTTCTACATCAAAGGCAAACTGGCCAAAGGGCAGGATGAATTTCTGGAAGTTGAATGGGTGGCAGGTGCCCGGCCTGCGGGATCCGCCTACATACCTCCCCCAGTGAGGGCGCTGGTCGTGCTGGAGGAGGCGTTCCGTCCTTGGCGCGTTAATGGAGTGACAGGGCTGGTACTTTCCCATAATTGGGGCGGTAGCAGCGGGCTACCCGACAGCACCCCCATGAGGCCCTGCTCCTACGGCACGGCACTGCGTGATCAGGTGCAATTCATTGCGCGGCACGTTTATGAGCGCGAGCCAGAACTTGCCTCGAGCGTTCGGTGGTGGCGCGTGTCCACGCATCAGTGGAGAAAGTCGTTCGCCCAATTTGTCGTGCGTTCGGATGAGCGGTTGTTGCGGGCAGTCAGTGAGCATTTCAAGCATGTTTCCCTGGCGATGACTTCGGAGGGCTACATCGGTAATGATCTCGAACTTCTCGGTCTCATTGACGATGAGGCGCTTCACCGCGTCGCGGAAGTGACTATTCGGGCGATTTCGGGAAACTTGGCGGTAGCTGGTCCGCTGGCGGAGGTAATTGACCGGCAAAGAGAGCGGATCTTGAAGGAAGTGGGGGGCGGAACGGTCGATGAGCAAACGGAGACCCTCATGCGGATCCTGCGCGATGACAATGTGCGTTCGTGGTCGTGCGGATGGGGCGATTGCTTCTTCCGACCGGAAACAGCCAGATGTCACGCAGAGACAAAGGGAGCGTGCTCCCTGGCTTCTCGTCGACCAAACGCCGACACGCGCCGACCCGGGCTCTGCTGTGATTGCGCGAATCTCATCGTGCTGCCAGAGCACGGCCCTTTCTGGGAATCGCGCCTTCGCAAGAATCAGGCCATCCTCGAGGCGGAATGCGATCCTGAGTCGCCCTCTACGCGTGTTGCTCAGGTCCGTGTTGAGCAGGCACAGAAGATTCTGAAGCGTCTTGCTCTTGCAGAGGAGAGGATGAATGCAAAGCAAGGGGTGTGAAGCAATGAATCAAGCGGAGCGAGATTTCTCTGAAGCGTTGGAGCGGCTGGAAAGAGGAACACCCCGGCACCAGCGACTCAAGGCGCTTGCAGCAAAAGGCGCTCTGCGCATTACGGTTTCCAGCGTCGCATTGGAGGCGGGTCGAAGTCGTACGCTAATTGGAACCGCTGATTGCGCCTATCCGGAGATCCGCAATCGCATTCTGGCCGGTCGACAGCCTACTGGTCAGCGTAGAACGCAGGACGACATCATCGCACGGCTGCGACTCGACAACCAAGCCTTGAGGACGGAAAACGCACGCATTGCTACCCAGCTAGCCGACGCTGTGGCTGCCGCGTGGAGGCTGAAGAAGGAGCTGGAATTCGAGAAGGCGCTGAAGAAACATTCCCGCAGCCGCGACGGCAAAGTGCTGCCGTTCGAGCGCTCGGGCGCGTGAGCGGCGTGTGGCATAGCCTGGGGGTGTGTAGATGGCCGTGACTAGAGTGCTCGTCATCACTTTTGGGTTGGTCGTGGGCCTGGGGGCCTATTCGTACGGCATGTTTCATACGCTGCGTCCGACAGCAGCAGATCTACTGAACGTTGCGCACTGTGGTCAGCATGCGACCGCTGGCGGCGGGGGCGGGGTTGAGCATCAGGCTGTCGCGGGTGACGAAGAATCGATATCGTGTTACAGCCCGGCGCATGTTTGGGTAAGAACCTCTTATTCGGATGGTCCGATCTTCCTTGCACTCGCAATTTTATTCGGCTCGACGCTCGTGGGCTTGCACAAATCGCGATTTCTCAAGTGGGCGGCGAAATCGAGTTTAGGGCACCAGGCTCTCGGCCAGTTGTTTTTCGGAATTCCGATGACCCTCTTGTTTCTCCACCTCAACTTTGTCGAAGGGACTTTGACGGCCGACTGGGCGGGTCATGTGATCGCTTATGGCCTTGTGGGAGGCGCTGTAATGGGGTTGATTCTATGGTCTGCCTTAACTCGACCTCTTCTGGCAAGAGTGGCAGCGCGGAACAACTCGCGACGTTAGAGTGCGCGCGGTGGCCATTCTCGAAGTCTGACCGGCGCAGGCAGTGAGGAGATCTAGTCCGGTGAATGGGTACTCGGGACCTCTGTGGGTATGAACAAGAAGAACGACGGACCTGGTACGCTCCGGGGCGCCCTGCGAGAGATGCGGGAAGGTACCTGGCTTCAGAACGCACAGCAGCGGTCAACGCGCAGAAAGAGTCCTTGGAACTTGCTCCTGCTGCTCATCTTTCCGCTGTGGTTGGCTGTGTGGTGGACCCTAGTCGAGGTGGGCTACATGATGCACTTCGTTTTGCACCATGAGACTGCTCCATGGGGGAGCAATTGGATGCAACACCTCAACGGGCCACTGACGCTCTCCCAGGCATTGCTCATATTTGCACCAGTCGTTCCCGCGCTATCCGGGTCTATGGTGATTGGCAACTTCGCCATCTACCTAATTCCACTGGCACGGCGAGCAATGGACGCTGAAGACCGAAACTATCCTGGCACAGACTACGCCACGGCCCAGAAAGCACTAAGTCGGCTCACCATGTATTCCGCGCCGGTTGCCCTGATTCTCACGCTTCTAGGCGCGTGGTGGTTGCACTGAGCGTGCTGTCAAGGCGGTGGTGACCGTTGGTGACCGTACGGTTACGGTACTCGAGGACCTGCGGGAGTTTCTCTATTGGCTTTCTTCAAATTGCGCTTCAGTCGGTTTCAAAGAGATGCAGTCTGACGCCGAAGGCGGCAGAAGGCCGAGTTAAAAAGGGGTAGAGTATTGAGGACGATGCGACGCTTCACTGGCGGAACCACTGGACGCAAGATCGCGCGACAGCTTCCGTAAGCTGCTGAAAATAATAGAAGAGCAGCATGAGTGTGAACAACCCGACGGACCATAAGGTTCGAGTCCGGCTGCCCCGACCAATTCCTTCCTTCAGCAAAACGGCCCAGGTCCCGCCGGGCCTGCGGCCGTGGCCGCGGTCGGGCTCATAATTTGTCATAGACAATAGAAGCCTTGACAAAGACAGCCTAGGCAACTATAGTGCGCGCCATCTCCCTTCAGGGAGATTTTCTCGGAGAGCGATCTTGGTGAGTATCTACGACAGCGAGACCTACGAGCCCAGCAGGAGCGTGGCTCATC
>DATNEU010000023.1:0-7995 GCA_035552895.1 Steroidobacteraceae bacterium | reverse complement strand
CCGCGTGCCGATGCTGCTGCTCTATGGCGCGCATGACGAGATCGTGCCCAAGGAGCCGACCGAGCTCTTCGTCGATCACCTGCCCTATAAGGAGCGCGCGAGCCGCAAGATCGCCTGGTATGCCGACGGCTATCACATGCTGCTGCGCGATCTCGAAGGTCCCATGGTCTGGCACGACATCGAAAGCTGGATCACCAACCCCACCGCCCCCCTCCCCTCCGCCGCCGACCAGAGGGCGAGTGAGGTTTTGTACGCACAGCGCTAGCGCCTCGGCGAACGCGCGAGCGTTCGTCAGCGGCGGGCGACAGCGTCCAGGCGAGCGCGTAAGCGCTCGTCCGCGGCTGGCGACAGCGGTAGCGCAGCTACCGCGAAAGCCCGCACCGTGCAGGCAAAGCCTCCCTCGCGCAGCACCCCCACCTCACGTCACCTCGCCCCACCTCACCCTCCCGCCTTCGCGCTCCGCGCTTCGTCGGGTCCCTCCCTCTCCGCCCCTGGGGGCGGAGAGGGCAGGGTGAGGTGGGGGCGCATCCTCAACGCTCCCTGTCTTTGATCCAGATCAACGCGCCCGCTCTCGCGCCGCGCTAGCTCCTTCCAGAGCAATCTCGGGAGGAGCGGATGGGTGCCGGCGAAGAGGCCTATCTGGCGATGGTCGTGGTGGCCGCGGTCACTTTCATCGCGGTCCTGTTCTGGGCGAGCTGGGGCGATTAGCGCTCGGCGAACGCGCGAGCGTTCGTCCGCGGCGGCGTCAGCGGTAGCGGAGCTACCGCGGGAGCCGCACCGGGCGGGCTAGCCTCCGGCCGCCCGCACGGTGCAGGCAAAGCGGCGCCCGGCCGAGTTGCTCGGAATGAGAAAAACCGGGATTGACCTCGTCCAGGGGCCATAAAGAAATTTCCTCATCCTGAGCGCGAGCGAAGCGAGCAGTCGAAGGACGCAGGTTGGCCCTGCAGCCCAGTGCGGCGGCAGGAAGCTAGCCCGCACGGTGCGGCTCCCGCGATGGCTTCGCCATCGCCGCCGCCCGCCGCGGACGAACGCTCGCGCGTTCGCCGAGGGCTCCCGCGGTTGCTTGCGCAACCGCTGACGCCGCCGCGGACGAAGGCGCGTCGCGCCTTCGCCGAGGAAAAAATTAGTTGCATGCGAATAATGGTTGGCCAAGGGCAACGGATTGCCGTATAACCGACGCGGATCCGGCTCCCTGCGGGCCCTCGGCATTCCGACGCCGAGGGAAAGGGGAGTGGATTTCCGACCCCATGAGGCGGGACGGGTTCATCGCCGTCCCGCCTCTTTTTTGTCTAGCGCGCGTCCAGCACGCGGTGGCAGGCGGCCGGCAGCACCGGCAGCCGATGCGGCTTGTTTATGGGCGGCGGCGGCGGCAGGTGGCGCAGCCACGACTGCAGCTCGGCGCCGCAGCCATCACCCGGCGGCGGCGGCTTCTGCGGCTCGCAATGCGGCGAGGATTCGGGGCATTTGAGCCGCACATGGAAATGCGCGGCATGGCCGAACCAGGGACGGATGTTCTGGAGCCAGGCGCGCTCCTCCGGCGTGTTGCCCAGCGTCGCGCGGCAGAGCGCCGCCTTGATCACCGGGTTCACGAAGATGCGCACCACCTCGGGATCGGTGGCGGCGAGCTTCAGCAGCTCGACCTGCCGCTTGCCGAAATGCCCGGGATCGATCGCGTGGTAGTTCGTGAGCAGCATCGAGGGCGGCTCGAAGCCCTGCCGCTCGGCGGCCGAGAGCTTCAAGGCGGGATCGAGGTCGAGCTCGATATCGGCGTCGATGCCGATCTGGTGGCTCGCATGCGCATAGGGCAGCGGCCCGCCGCGCGGCTGCGCCATGTCGGCGACATAGAAGTCCGGCAGCCCCGCCGCCTGCGCGCGCCGGCCGAGCCGCTCGATGAAGCGGATGAGCTCGGGATGTCCGTAATTGCGATGGCGCTGCGGATGCAACACCTCGAAGCCCGGCCCCTCGAGCGGCAGCGCCCGGGCCCCGGCGATGCAGCCATGCGCATAGCCGCCATAGATCTCCGCCGGCCCCCGGGTCGGCGTCGTCACCTCCGCCCAGGGATCGCGCGGCTGCGCGCAGGCCCCCAGCGGCAGGAGAAAAGCGGCGGTGAGCAGGGCGGCGGCAGCAAGACGAACCATGGACGGGCGCTTCAAACCAGGGACCGAGCGCCCCAGTCTATACCCCCGGATGCTTAACGCCGAGTAACCAAAACCCCTCGCCCGCAAAAGCGGGAGAGGGAGGGGCCCGCCGCAAAGCGGCGGGAGGGTGAGGGTTCTTCTGTTGCGGGCGCCGGAGATTGTCCGAACGGCGCGGCTCCCGCGGTAGCTCCGCTACCGCTGACGCCGCCGCGGACGAACGCGCACGCGCGTTCGCCTTGCGAAGGGCGCAGGGTGGCATTGCAGCGCTGCCGACCCCCGCTTAACTTCTTCTTGCGGCGCGGGGACTCCCCCGCGTCCCATTTCCACGCATCTTGTCGAGAACAGCGAGCGCGGCGCCCCGCCGCCGCCAAATCATTGATGGGAGAGAGGCGACAAATGCAG
Organism: Steroidobacteraceae bacterium; assembly: GCA_035552895.1. Taxonomy (GTDB): domain Bacteria; phylum Pseudomonadota; class Gammaproteobacteria; order Steroidobacterales; family Steroidobacteraceae; genus 13-2-20CM-66-19. Next base: position 5,455 of record DATNEU010000023.1, on the reverse strand, counting down.
CAGACGAAGCCACCCTTCGGCCCGGAGCAGCTCATGCAGCTGCACATGTCGATGGTGCCGGCGCGCGTGCTGAGCGCGGCGCTGCGCTTCGACGTGTTCCGCCATCTCGAGGAAGGACGCGACAGCGCCGAAGGCGTGGCGGAGGCGGCGGGCGCTTCGCCCCGCGGTATCCGCATGCTGCTCGACGTGCTGACGGCGCTGGGCCTCGTCGAAAAACGCGCCGGATCCTACCGCGCGGCGGAGCCGGCCCGGCGCTACCTGCTGCGTTCGAGCGAGGACTATATGGGCACCATGCTGGAGCAGGACCATCTCTGGCAGGCCTGGATGGCGCTTCCCGAGGTGATCGGCAGCGGCAAGCCCGCGCGCCGCGTCGGCGATCAGCAGGCGGCGGAGGCCTTCTTCCCGGCGCTGGTGCAGGCGCTGCATGTCGTCCATCGCGAGCCGTCGCGGCGCGCGGCAGCCGCGCTGACCGCGGGCGGCAAGCGCGGCCTCCGCGTCCTCGACGTCGCCAGCGGCTCCGGCATCTGGGGCATCGCGATCGCCGAGGCGGATCCCGAGGCGCGCGTCACGGCGCAGGATTTCCCGGGCCTCCTGCCGGTGACGCGGCGCTATGCCGAGCGGCACGGCGTCGCCGGGCGCTTCGACTATCTCGGCGGCGATCTGAAGCAGGTGGCATTCCCGGCGGCGGCCTATGACCTGGCGCTCCTCGGCAACATCGTCCATTCCGAAGGCGAAGCCGCCTCGCGCGCGCTCTTCGCGCGGCTCCGCCCGGCGCTCCGCCCGGGCGGGCGCATCGCCATCATCGACATGATCCCCAACGACGAGCGCACCGGCCCGCCCTACCCGCTGATCTTCGCGCTCAACATGCTGCTCAACACCGAGGCCGGCGACACCTACACCCGCGCCCAATACGCCGACTGGCTCGCCGCCGCCGGCTTCGACCCGCCCGAATCCGCCGACATCGGCTCCCATTCGCCGATGCTCGTAGCCCGCCGGAGAGACTGAGCGGCGTCTAGGCAAAGGCGCGAAGCGCCTTCGTCCGCGGCGTCCAGGCGAGCGCGCAACTGCGCGCTCGTCCGCGGCGGCGTCAGTGATGGCGAAGCCATCGCGGGAGCCGCACCGTGCCGGCGAGCCTCACCGCCAGCTACCGCGAGAGCCGCACCGTGCGGACTAGCCCTCATCTCAGGAAACCGCGCCGCTAAACCCCTCTCCCGCGCAAGCGGGAGAGGGAGGGACCCGCCACAACGCGGCGGGAGGGTGAGGGCAAACCCCCTTACTCGCTCGGCGCGCCCGAGCTCTCCGCCGCCGGCGGCGCAGCCGGCGCGATCCTGGTGGGCGGCGCAGTCGCCGGACCCGGCGGCGGCGTTGTCACCACCGTTGGCTGCTCCTTCTTCTCCTGGTCGCCGGCGACATACCCCGCGCCCGCACCCGCCCCGGCCGCCGCTAGCAGGCAGCCGCTGAGACTGAGCCCGCACAGCAACGCGGCCACCGCCGCAGCCACTCTCGATTTCAAGACCGGCCCCTCCGATGGTTGAACCCTTGGGAGGCCAACACGGTGGAAGGGGAAATGACGCCGACGGGTGGATTCGGCCGCTCGCCCCGCGCGGTTGCGCGCATCCGCCCCTTGCCGTAAGGTCCGCGCCAGCGCGGACCCGTAGCTCAGCTGGATAGAGCGCTGCCCTCCGAAGGCAGAGGTCGCACGTTCGAATCGTGTCGGGTCCGCCAATTAACCCGCAGAAATCCGCCACTTCCTTTGCATCGCCTGCCGACGGCGGTAGGCTCGAGATGCAGAACGTAGCGTGAAAAGCGAAGCCCGATTGGCACGTCTTTGACACGCACCGTCGGCGGCCGTTCGGCTCTCGCTTGGATGCCGCAGAGTTAGGGCCGGTTCGACATCGCAGGACATCCGCCTTTTTGAAAAGGACCCATATCCCTCTCACCGCGCTCGCTTGATCCGCTTCCACCGAAGCGCCCCTTGCGCTTCGAGCGAGATCAGGGAGTGCCAGCAGTGTCCCTTTCCAAGTCCGATCTCGCCCGGCTCATGGCCGCACCATGTGTCCGGTTGCGGCCGCCCGCCTTCGACCTGTCGGCCCACGAATCCGATGCGCTGAAAGCGTCCTTAGGCGCCATCGACCGCCTGCGCACTTCCGCCCGGATCGACGAGCCGGACGCCGACGATGACAGTGCCGCATCCGCACTGTCCGAGCAGCTCGAGATTGTCCGCCGTCGCGCGGTCGAGTTGGAGACGGCCCTCGGTCACATCGCATCGGAGCTTCGGGCGCTCGAGCGTCGCGGCCTGACCCTGACGCTCAGCGCCGCAGGGGCGCGCTCGCACATGATGACGATGCCGGTCTACCTCACGATCGAGCGTCTCGATTCACGCCAACGCTGCACCGGGCGGAGTGCCGGGCAATGACGGCGAAATCCGATCTGCTCACCCTCTGGCGAATAGAGGGTCCCCGCGCGCTGTTTTCCCGAGCAACGCTTGCGGCCGATCTGGTCGCACACGTCGCAGGGGTCCTGGTCCCTGCCGACGATGCGGAAAAGCAGCTTCTGGACACTCTCGCGCGTGGGCCCACCGCGGCAAGTGCCGATGCAGCATTCGCCCTCGCCCGGCGGGCATGGTCCGGGTCGCGTGATCCGCACGATCTTCCCATGACGCTGGCGCTGATCGCTGCGCTGCACGGGCATCGGCTCGCCGCCATTGCCGTCGCGCAGACTCTCATCCGTATCGCCGACGACAGGGAGAAAGGACGTGTTAGGTCGGGGCGTGAAATTTCACAGCGCCTTCCCGATCGTCACCGCGCCGAAGCCAAGCGGTACCTCGTCCTCGCGCGCGCCTGGGCCACTCGATTTCTGCCTTCCATTCTGGTGGGAATGGACTGGTGGCAAGCGGAGCTCGCGCGATCCGATCGAGCATTGTCTCCGGGCTCAGTCGTAACCGGTGATGAAGACGCGCAGGAGCAATCGGGCGGACCGACGCTCAAAGTCGTGGCCGAGATCGCTGATATCGAGGGAAAGAGCATCTCGAGCGCTTACCAAGGCTTAACCGAGCCGCTCCCGCTCCGCGGCGGCAAAGTGGACCCGAGGCTGCTTCATCTCGCGCTCTCCCTCGAATTTCCACATATGACCGACGCTATCGACGCGATCGCGCAGGATCTCACGCTGCTCCGCGGCGCCGGCATTCCCTGGGCGCGGCTCCGACCCCTCCTCCTCGTCGGCGCACCGGGCACTGGTAAGACCCGTCTGGCCCGCCGTCTGGGGCATCTCCTCGGCGTCGGTTACGCCGAGCTCGGCGTCGCGGGGTTATCCGACAACAGGCTCCTGGAGGGCACCGCGCGCGGGTGGCGCGATGCGCAGCCCTGCTGGCCGTTGCTCGTCATGCAGCAATCGAAATCGGCGAACCCTCTGCTGCTCGTCGACGAGATCGACAAGGCCATTGCGTCCCGCAACGGCGACGTCAAGGCAACCCTGCTCGCCATGCTGGAAAACGATACGGCGCGCGCCTGGTTCGATTCGTGCCTCCTCGCGCCGGCGGATCTGAGCCAGGTTTCGTGGGTGCTGACCGCGAATTCGCTCGAGCCGCTGCCCCGGCCGTTGCTGAGCCGCCTGCGCGTAACACGCGTCAATCCGCCGGGCCCGGAGGCATTCGAGGGGCTTCTCGAGGGCATTCTGCACGATATCACCCAAGACCTGCAGATCAGCCGAGACCAACTGCCGGCCTTGGCAGACGAAGCCGTCGCCATCCTACGGGACGGCTTCGCCCGCAATGCCGATGTGAGAAAGCTGAAGCGGGCGGTCGAGACTCTGCTCGCGACTGGGCACATGCGCCCGCCGCGGCCGCACTGAGACCTTCGAGGGCGATGCCACCAAGCGTCGCCTGCTTGGCCCAAGCCGGGCAATCGTGCCGGCTTCGCCATGACAATGAGGTGTCCAATGCAGTCTGAAATCGTGACCTGCGCCCTTCTCGCACCGTCGCGGCTCGTCGTCAACTGGCCCATGCATAGCGGCTACGATCTCGGGGTGGCGGCGACCGCCGGCATTCTCGGCTTCGACCTCGATCTTCCGCCGCTCACCAGTCCGGGATCGAGCGCGGTACTTCGCGCCATGGAAGCAGCCGAAAACGTTCATCGTGCCTACTACTGGCACGAGGCAGGCGGGCCGCTGCCTCGCCGCGCGGTACGCGAGCGGTTTACTGAGATGCGGTCGCGGACTGAAAAGATCCGCAAGGCCGTATCTGCGGGCGACGCTGCCCTGTTGGAGCTTCGACGGCATGGGCTCGTGCTCCTCGTGACAACACGGCCCGAAACATTCGTTCCGCTGCCGCCGGGAATGGTAAAGCCACATCCCTTTTCAGCCGTCGTCGGTGCGAGTCGCTTAGCCTAGGCGGTTGTTGCGTTACCCTGTCGGCGTGGTGATCAATTTCTGCGCGCCGGCCGACAGGGCCGCCGCCCGCCAGCTTGCAGTCCATGATGGAGTCCCGGATGGACAAGGTTGCTCGAGTCGCGGCATTCAAGCTTTTTTTGCACTTCGCGCGCACCGGCAAAACGAGCATCGGACGGGTGACGGACCGCGAGCACGACAGCCTCTTTGAGGAGCAGGTCGCGGAAGCGCTGCGCGCGGAAGGTTACGACGTCCGGGCACAGATCAGCATTGCAGGCTTCTTTGTCGACCTCGCGGTTGTCGAGCCGGCATTAGCCGCGCGCCACGCTTCGCCTGCCAATAGGCGAGCGCAGTTCCGAGGATCTCTCGCAGCGCTTACACCGCATCGCATAGGGCAATTGCTTAAGCAGCAGATTGGGACTGGCCTTCCGCTTGATCGCAACTACTGGCACCTCGGCCAGATGGCCGCACGCGAGGTATTCGACCCCGAGCCAGCGATCATCGCGCAAATCCTCGACGCGCGCCTGGCATAGCCCAGGCCACACCATACAAGGGCAATCCTGCCGATCGGAACGTTTAGAGAACGATATAGAGGTGCCGTTCCGAGGTCAATGGACCGTGCGGTTGCCCTTGGGCCATGGGTCCTCGGGTCGTATATCCCCCGCCTGCTGCTCAATGCCATGGAGCGGGCACTGCCAGTCCCATGATCGGCTTCTGAACAAGCCTGCCCCTCAACGTTGCCGCTGCCTCCTTGAAGCCCGTCATGTAAATCACATGAAGATGCGGGCGCATCACCTTCGCCTGCCGCTGATGTAATCAAGACGATCAAACTAGAGATGTCGGCAGCATGAAGCTGCGCCTGTCCGAGGCGCTCATAGCCGGCCAAATGCCCAGGTTCTGGATGCCTAGTGCCATCGGTCGCCCCGCCTGTTACAGTCGGCGTCCAAGAATAAAGGGAGGACGGCATGCCCTTTCTCAAGGACGATCCGACCCGGTGGCTCGCCAAGTCCGAAGAGTGCCGCATCAAAGCCAAAGGGATGAGCGACAGCACGGCAAAGAATGCGATGCTTCA
>DATNEU010000022.1:0-26705 GCA_035552895.1 Steroidobacteraceae bacterium | reverse complement strand
ATCGCGCACAAGGGCGACCGCTGGAGCGATCTGCGCGCCCTGGCGAATCCCACGCTCGGCAGCCGCGCGGGCTCGGCGCGCGTCATCGAGCCTGAATACAACATCTCGGACGTGCGCCTCGGCGTGAGCGGCGCGGGCGGCACCTGGACCATCGAAGGCTACGTCAGCAATCTCTGGAACACCGACGCGATCATCCTGGTCAACACCGGAAATTACGACACCCGCCAGACGACCAATCAGCCGCGGGTCATCGGCGTGCACCTCACCTACCGCTTCAATGGGAGATGACCGGCCCCGGCGTCATTGCGATTCGAAGCGCGCGAGGCAATCCCCGAGGCTCGCCCGCAGCGGCTCGAGCTCGGTGGCGAAGCGCCGCCAGTATCCCACCCCCGAGGTATAGAGCGGCTGGCGCACCTGCTCGGCGCTCGCCGTGCGCACGGGGCGGCGGTTCTCGTGGAAGGCGAGCGTCGCCGCCTCGAAAGGCAGGCGGCAGTGCTCGAGAAGGCGGCGCACCGTTCCCTGCGGCTCGCGGATGAGCTCCTCGTACTGCAGGTGCAGCACCTTGCCCGGCAGCACCGCGTCCCAGTGGTCCATCAGGGCGAGATAACAGCGGTAGTAGCGCCCGAGATCCTCAAGGTCGTAGCTGAAGGATTGGCCGTGGGCGAAGTACTGCTTGTAGTTGCTGAAGCAGGCATCGAGCGGATGGCGGCGCACGTCGACGATGGTGGCGTTGGGCAGGATGACGTGGATCAGGCCGACGTGGCTGAAGTTGTTCGGCATCTTGTCGATGAAGCGGGGCTTGCCGGCGCGCACGGCACGGGTCTCGGCGAGGTAGCGGCGGCCGAGGCCGGTGAGCTCCTCTACCGACAGCGTCCGGATCCTCTCGGGATAGCCGTCCCGGCCGGCATCGAGATGATCGAGCTCGCGCACCATCGCCAGGATGTTGTGCAGCTCCATCGTGCCCTCGACCTGCGAGTGGCTGGCGAGGATCTGCTCGACGAGCGTCGAGCCGGAGCGGGGGAGCCCCACGACGAAGATCGGCGCCGGATCGGGGTCGCCGGCCGCTGCCCGGGCGGCGAAGAACTGCGCGTCGCAGCAGGCCGCGATGCGCCTGGATTTGGCCTCGAAGGTCGCGATCGAGAAGGGCGAGGAGCGCTTGCGCAGCTCATTGCCGGCGGCGTAGTGGTGGAAGGCCTCGGAGTATTGCTCCCGCTGCTCCAGGGCGCGGCCGACGGCGAAGTGCAGCTGCGCCTCGTCGGTGGCGGCCGCCGGCGATGCCAGCAGGCCGCGCATCGCCGCGAGCTCGGCGTCGCTGAAGGAGTAATTCTTGAGGTCCGCGAGGCTCCAATAGGCTTCCGCGTACTTTGGGTCCAGCCGCAGGCATTCCCGGTAGGCCGCCTCGCACTGCGGGCGCCGCCCGAGTGTCTTGTTGATGTGTCCGATGGCGAGCCGGAATCCGGCCTGCGAGGGGCCGAGGCGGGCAGCCTCCTCATACGCCGACAGCGCCTCCTCCTGGCGCAGCAGGCGGATGAGAACCGAGCCCAATGCCGCCCAGTTCTGCGGGTTCTCCGGCTCGAGCTGCAGCAGCTCGCGGAAGACCGCTTCCGCCTCGGTCAGGCGCTCGGCCGCCAACAGCGCGTGGCCCCACGCGCGGCGCACGAGCGGGTGGTGAGCGCAGCGCGTGCGCGCGTGCGTCAGCAGGCGCTCGGCGTCGCGCGTGTTGCCGGCGCGGATGGCGACAGCGGCGAGACCGGCGAGCGCGGCGAGATGACTCGCATCGCTTTTCAGGACTTCGCGGAACATGCCCTCGGCGGCGCGATAGTCGCTGCCCGCGAGCGTCGCCGTCGCTTCCTCGATGCGCTGCCGATGGGGATCGAGCCGACGCGCGCGCTCGAAGGCGAGGCGCGCATCGGCGAGCTCGCGCAGCTCGACCAGGACGTCGCCGTAGGCGAGCCATGCGGCCTCGAGAGAAGGCTTGCCCTGCAGCACGCGGCGCAGCTCCGCGCGCGCCGCCTCCAGGCGTCCATCCTGCCGGTAGGCGCGCGCGAGATCGACACGGGCATGCGAGAAATCGGGTGCGGCGGCGACGGCGCGCTCGAGGATTTCCAGGGCGGGAGCCAGTTGCGACTGCGCCAGCAGCGCCACACCGAGCAGATGCAGGCTGTTGATCTCCCCGGGGTCGGCATGCTGGATCTGCCGCAGCCGGCGTTCCGCGGTCGCGAAGCGTCCGAGCCGCACGTCCTCGAGCGCCCGCCGGTAGGCGGTCCGAAGCTCCGCTTGGGGCTGCTGCGACACGCAATCATTGTAGTTGCATTGCTGGCGGCTTGCCACGGACTCACGGTTTGCACGGCACGCGCGGGGACCGTGAATCCGCTCGCCTTTGCCGCGGCTTTTCGCTGCACCGCCGATCCGCGCGCCGCCTCCACCGTTCCCGGCTGGAGCATCGTCTCGGGCAGCCCGGCGCTGCGTTGCGGCGGTGAGTTGCCGGCGAGGTGGCCCTCCGGAGCTGCGCCGCGCGTCGTCATCGCCAATGGACCGTATGGCGCGAGCGTGCTCGAGAGATCTATTGCGCTCCAGAGAACGGCGTCCCGGCAACGCCGCTTCACCCTGTCCGCATCGTTCGCCGCATTCGGCGGAAGGTCTGCACGCGCAGTCCTCACCGGCACGTTTCTCGGAGCGTCCGGTCGACGGCTGGGCACTCCGGTCGTGCTCCGCGGCCCGCGGGCTGCGGGGCGCAAGCTTCCCGTGCGCTTCGCGGCGCGTAGTGTTACCGGGAAGGTCCCGGACGGTGCGGCACGGATGGAGCTGCGCCTCGACCTGGGTGGCCGCACGGCAGTTGCGAGGAGTTACATCGCGGCGATGCGGCTCGAGACGGTGCCAGGCATGGCATTCCCGCCGCCGGCGCCGCCTCCCGCGCGGGTACCGCGCTTCGATCATGTGGTCCTGATCATGATGGAGAACACCGATTTCGGACAGGTCATCGGCGATACGAGGGACGCGCCGTACATGAACTCACTGGCGGCGCGCGGCACGCTGCTCGCAAACTACCAGGCCGTCTACCACCCGAGCGATGAGAACTACCTGGCCATCGCGGGGGGCGATACCTTCGTGCGCGGCGGCGTCTATTTCCCGAACCTGCGCGTGGCGGCCCCAAACCTCGGCGATCTGCTCGAAGGGGCCGGCAGGAGCTGGAAGTCCTATCTGGAGGGAATGGGGACACCGTGCAATGTGACCAGCCGATACGACGGGAACTACGAGCCCGACGATGCGCCGTTCATCCTCTTCGGCGACATCCGGGGCAATCGCGCGCGCTGCGCGGCGCATCTCGTCGATGCGAGTGAGTGGCCCAAGGACCTCGATGGTGTCGCGACCACGCCCGCTTTCGCGTGGCTCGCGGCCGACGATTACGATGACGGCGAGATACCGGGCAACGGCTCGCCCAGGAGCCTGCGGGTGCAGGATGCCTGGTTGAGGCGGATGCTCGCGCCGCTCTTCGCTTCCACGGCATGGCGCCAGGAGAAATGCCTGCTCATCCTGACCTGGGACGAGTCCAGCACCACGGCCAACAACCACATTGCAACGATCGTGGTGGGCTCGCAGGGGACCGTCAGATCCGGGTACGTCAGCCGCAGACGCTACGATCACTACAGCACTGCGCGCACGATCGAGGCTGCGCTCGGTCTGCCGAGCATGACGAGCAATGATGCCTACGCGCCGGCTTTCGACGACGCGTTTACGCAATAGCTTCAGACAGCGCTATTTCAGGACGACGGTCCGCCCGCCGTTGCGAAACACGCGTCGCTCGGCATGCCACTTGATGGCACGATTGAGCACCACCGTCTCGAGCTCGCTGCCGACGACAGCGAGGTCTTCCGGTGACTGGGTGTGATCGACGCGCGAGACCTCCTGCTCGATGATCGGCCCTTCGTCGAGATCGGTCGTCACGTAATGCGCCGTGGCTCCGATCAGCTTCACTCCCCGGGCGTGCGCCTGGTGATAGGCCTTGGCGCCCTTGAAGCCGGGCAGGAACGAGTGATGAATGTTGATGGCGCGGCCTTCGAAGTACCGGCACGTCTCCGGTGTGAGAACCTGCATGTAGCGGGCGAGGACGAGGATCTCGGCTTCTGCGCGCTCGAACAGCTCCATGAGCCGCCGCTCCTGCTCCTGCTTGCGGCCATCGATGATCGGCAGGTAGTGATAGGGCACGCCGTGCCACTCGGCGAGGCTGCGCATGTCCTGGTGATTCGATACCACCCCCACCGTCTCGATGGGCAAGGTACCGGTGCTCCAGCGATGCAGGATGCTGTTGAGGCAGTGGCCCTGGCGCGAGACGGCGATCAGCGCCCGGCAGCGACGCACCTCATTGAACTGCCACTCCATGCGGAAGCGCTGACCGACGGCTTCCGCGAACTTGCGGTCGAGCTCTTCGAGGCAGGGCATTCCCTGACCGTTGTCGTGGAACACCGTGCGCATGAAGGACGTGCCGCTGTACGGGTCGTCGTAATGCTGCGCCTCGGCAATGGTGCCGTTGTGCGCGGCCAGGAATCCCGCGATTCCGGCGACGATCCCCGTCGTGTCCGGACATCGGGTCGTGACGATGTAGAGGGGAGGAGTGCCGGTGCTCCGCTGCACGGGGGTGGCGGCCTGGCGGGCGGGGGTGGCCGTCAATTCATCGAGAGCAGTGGGCATAGGGGCTCGCTCGTGACCGCGTGCGCAGCCATGGTAGTGGTGCCCGGGGGCTGCGGTCGGTGAATTTTCGACATGGCCGTGTCCGAAGGCGACAAGTGGCGCGCTGGACGCATCTCGGCAAGTGGATGGCGCAATTCGATAGGTCCCGCGCAATGCCGGCGGCCATACTTGTATGAAGCGCTGGATCCGGGCTCCTGCCCGGCCCAGCGCTGCTTTGGGCAAAAAGCGTGGTTTTTGCCCAAAGCTCCGCCACCTGCGGCGGCGGGGCACGTCCCTGTGCCTGCAGGCCAGGCGCCGCCACGGCAACACCCGGAGTTCCCATGGACGAGCAGCCTGCCCCGACCCTTCGCTCCCGCCGTCCCAGCGGACGGGAGGCCAAGCGAGCCGCGCGCACCGCGCGCAGTCACTCGTCCGTCCCTTACATTACACGCAATATCCCCTATTACGAGGTGCTCGGCACGGAGGGTCTCGAGCTGCTCGAGCACAATGCCGATACGATCCTGGAAGAGATCGGCATCGATTTCCGCGATGACCCGGAGACGCTGAAGCTCCTGCGTGACGCGGGTGCCGACGTACGGGGAGAGCGCGCGCGTTTCCCCCGCGGCATGTGCCGCAGCCTCGTGACCCGCTCGGCGCCCAGGGAGTTCATCCAGCACGCGCGCAACCCGGCGCGCAGCGTGGTGATCGGTGGCGGGAGGACGGTATTCGCTCCGGCCTATGGATCGCCCTTCATCCGCAATCTCGATGAAGGCCGGCGTTATGCGCGCATCGAGGACTTCCGCAATTTCGTCAAGCTCACGTACTCAGCCACATCGCTGCACCATTCCGGCGGCACGATCTGCGAGCCGGTCGACCTGCCGGTCAACAAGCGGCACTTCGACATGGTCTACAGCCACATGAAGTACAGCGACAAGCCGTACATGGGCTCGGTGACCCAGGCGGAGCGGGCGGCCGATACCGTCGAGATGACGCGGATCCTGTTCGGGGATCAATACCTGGATCCGGCGACCGGCAGGCCGAAGACCTGCGTCATGAGCCTGATCAACGCCAACTCGCCCATGACCTGGGATGCGACGATGCTCGGGGCGTTGAAGACTTATGCGCGCGCGAACCAGGCGACCATCGTCACGCCGTTCATCCTCGCCGGCGCAATGTCGCCGGTGACGGTTGCCGGCACCGTCGCGCAGACGCTCGCCGAGGCACTTGCCGGCATGACGGTCGCCCAGCTCATCAACCCCGGCGCACCAGTGGTGCTCGGCAGCTTCGCATCCTCCCTGTCGATGCAATCGGGAGCGCCCACCTTCGGCACTCCCGAGCCGGCTCTGGTCCTCTACGTGATGGCGGCCCTCGCGCGCCGGCTCGGGGTGCCGTTTCGCTCCGGGGGCGCGCTCTGCGCCTCGAAGGTCCCCGACGCTCAGGCCGCTTTCGAGTCGGCCAACACGCTGGCGCCGACCTGTCTCGCCGGAGTCAACTTCGTGTTGCACACCGCCGGCTGGCTCGAGGGCGGGCTCACCATGGGCTATGAGAAGTTCGTCATGGACGCCGACCAGGCGGGCATGGCGCATACCCTGCTGCAGGGCGTCGATCTCAGCGATAACGGTCAGGCGATGGATGCGATCCGCGAGGTCGGCCCGGGCAAGCATTTCCTCGGCTGTGCCCACACGCAGGCCAACTTCGAGACGGCGTTCTACCGCTCGCCCCTCGCCGACAACAACAGCTACGAGCAATGGGAGGCGGAAGGCGCGAGCGACATGGCGCAGCGCGCCAGTGTGCTGTGGAAGAAGCAGCTCGCGGAGTACGAGGCGCCGCCGCTCGATCCCGCGGTCGATGAGGCGCTGCTCGACTACATGAGCCGGCGCAAGGCCTCATTCCCGGATTCCAATGTGTAGCGGCCGCAGGTGCGCGCCGAAGATGCGACGGCAGTGACGATCCTCCTCGACGGCAAGGCCGTTGCCCGCAAGGTGCGCGCCGAGGTGGCGGTGCGCGCCGCGGATCTGACGCGCAGGCTGGGCCGGCCGCCCGGGCTCGCCGTGGTGCAGGTGGGAGAGGATCCCGCTTCCAGCATCTACGTGCGCAACAAGCGCCAGGCCGCCGCCGAGGCCGGTATCGCGTCCTTCGCCCATGATCTGCCGGCCACGACGAGCGGCCCGGAGCTGCTCGCGCTCATCGAGCGCCTCAACCGCGACCCGCGGGTAGACGCGATTCTCGTGCAGTTGCCGCTGCCCAACGGTCTCGATGCCACCCGTGTCATGGATGCGATCGATCCGGGCAAGGACGTGGACGGCTTTCACGCAGTCAACACGGGACTGCTGGCACAGAAGCGCCCGGCGCTCCGGCCCTGCACGCCGCACGGCGTGATTCGCCTCGCCCGGGAGTATGGGATCGCGCTGCGAGGCCTGAGAGCCACCGTGGTCGGTGCCTCCAATATCGTCGGCCGCCCGATGGCGCTCGAGCTGCTGCTGGCCGGAGCGACCGTGACGGTCTGTCACACAGGCACCCGCGACGTCGAGGCCGAGGTTGCGCGCGCGGAGCTCGTGGTCGCGGCCGTGGGCAAGCCACACTTCATCCCCGGTGACTGGATCAGGCCGGGCGCCGCGGTTTTCGACGTCGGCATCAATCGCGACGCCGCCGGCAGGATGGTGGGCGATGTCGAATATGAGCGGGCCGCCCAACGGGCAGGCTGGATCACACCAGTGCCGGGAGGTCTGGGGCCCATGACGATCGCCATGCTGCTGTCGAACGCTGTGGAGGCCGCGTCCCGAAGAGCGGAGTCGCAACGCGGGTGAGGGCGATGCCGGCCAGCGAAGGCGAGCTCTGGATCGGGCTCGACACGGGCGGCACGTACACCGATGCCGTGGCGTTGGACGGTGGGCAGCGGGTCATCGCCAGCGCCAAGGCCCTCACCACGCACTGGGACCTTTCGGTGGGACTCGGCGCGGCCCTGCGGTCGGTACTGAGTGAGCTGCCGCAAGGCGCGCAGCAGCGCATCTCCCTCGTTTCCGTTTCGACGACGCTCGCAACCAACGCGGTCGTCGAGAACCGCTTCAGCCCGATCTGCGCGATCCTGGTGGGTTTCAACGACCGCATGGCCGCGGAGACCGGCATCGAGAAGCAACTCGGCGGTGTCGTCGTGCGCGTGCGCGGCGGACATGACCCGACCGGGACGGAAGAGCAGGCGCTCGATGAGGCGGACATCGAGGCGGCGGTAAGGGAGTTCGGACCTCGGGTCGAGGCGTTCGCGGTCGCGGCGCAGTTCTCAGTCCGCAATCCCGAGCACGAGCTGCGGATACGGGAGCGCATTCGAGCTTTGTGCGGCAAGCCGGTCACCTGCAGTCATGAGCTGAGCGCGCAGTTGAACGCGCCCAAGCGGGCACTGACCGCCGCGCTCAACGCGCGACTGGTGCCGCACATCCGGCATCTGCTCGATGCAGTCGGTCAGACGCTCGAGCGCGAGACGGTCAGGGCTCCCCTGATGGTCGTGAAAGGGGATGGAACCCTGATGCGCGCGAGCGTGGCCATCGATTACCCCATCGAGACGGTGCTCTCCGGGCCGGCAGCGAGTGTCGTCGGCGCGGCCTTCCTTACCGGTCTCAATGATTTCGCGGTAGCCGACATGGGTGGGACGACCACGGACGTGGCGATCATCATCGACGGGCATCCGGTAGTGCGTGTCGACGGCGCCGTGATCGGCGGCTGGCGGACGATGGTCCAGGCCATCGACGTTCACACGAGCGGGCTCGGCGGCGATAGCGAGGTGCATTTCGATCGGGAAGCGCGGCTGAGAGTCGGCCCCCGCAGAGTACGGCCGCTCAGCCTGCTGGCGCATCAATTCCCCGAGGTGCTGGCGGAGCTCACGCTGCTCGCCGGCGCCGAGCGGCTGCCGCCGTTCGCGGGGCAGTTCGGCCATCGCAACCCCGGGCGCGAGGCGGGGCCGGATCTCGATCGCCTGGAGCTGCGCGTGTGGGAAGCCATGGCCACGACGCCGCGCCGGCTCGACCAGGTGGCCCGCACCACGCAAGGCGCCGAGGCGCTGCGGCGGCTGGTGGACCGCGGCCTGGCGACGCTCGCGGGATTCACGCCGAGCGATGCGCTGCACGTGCTCGGCCGCCAGGGCGGCTGGAGCCGCGATGCCGCCCGGCTCGGCGCCGCCATCCTCGCCACCGAGGAGCGGAACGTGACCGCGCGCAAGGGCAAGGACAGTCCCGAGGCGATGGCGGAGCGCATCCACGAGCTCGTCATACGGCAAGCGGTGCGCGTGGTGTTGGAAAGCGCGCTGGCCCAGGATCCGGGAGTCGAGCCGCACAACGGGCGCTGGGGACCGCTCGGCATCCTGATCGATCGGGTGGTGGAGGGCCGGCCGGCCTCGAGACTCCTCGATGCGCAGCCGCGCCTGGTGCACCCGCTGGTGGCCATCGGCGCTCCCGCCGCGGCGTTTTACCCGGAGGTCGCGCGCCGCCTGGGCGCCCGTCTGCTCGTTCCCGAGCATGCAGCCGTGTGCAACGCGGTGGGTGCGGTCGTCGGCGTGGTGTCGGAGACGGTGGATATCCTCGTCAATCAACCGCAGTTCAAGGTGTTTCGGGTGCACGACCCGGCGGGTATCCGGGATTTCGCCGAGGCGGAGGAGGCGATCGCAGCCGCGAAGCAGGTTTCGCGCGAGCTGGCGCTCGCGGCCGCACGGCGAGCTGGCGCAATCGACCCCCATGTGGAGATCTCCATCATCGAGCGCCGCGCTTCGTCCAGCTCCGGCGACACCTACCTTGCGGAGGCCACGGTCCGTGCCCGCGCGACCGGCCGTCCCGCGACGGGAGCCCGGGCCCCCGAGGTGGCCTGAAGGGGATCCCCGGCAGCGAGTTGCGCGGGGGCCGCCGCGCCCAGCAAACTAGCAGCATTGCCTCCCGCTGCTGGAGCTCCGCGATGCCTACGACCGGCGTTGGGCCTGGGGGATCCTCTGCACACGTGCCGCGCGACATCGAAATCGCGCAGTGCGCCTCACCGCTGCCCATCGGAGAGCTGGCGGCAAAGGCTGGCATCCTGCCCGAGGAGATCGAGTCTTACGGGCGATACAAGGCGAAAGTGAGCCTGGCGGTGCGCGAGCGGTTGCGGGACGCGCCGAACGGAAAATACATCGTCGTCACGGCGATCACCCCGACACCGCTCGGCGAGGGAAAGACGACGACGACGGTCGGCCTGAGCCAGGCGATCGGCGCGCATCTCGGCAAGAAGGTGTTCACCTGCATCCGCCAACCGAGCCAGGGGCCGACGTTCGGCATCAAGGGCGGAGCGGCCGGTGGCGGCTACAGCCAGATCATTCCGATGGAGGAGCTGAATCTCCATCTCACCGGCGACATCCATGCCATCACGGCGGCCAACAATCTGCTGGCGGCCGCGATCGATGCGCGCATGTTGCACGAATCCCTGCAAACGGACGCCTCTCTCTTCGAGCGGCTGTGCCCGCCGGCGGCGGACGGGAGCCGGCGGTTCTCGGCGGTCATGTTGCGGCGGCTGCGCAAGCTCGGCATCCAGGAGACGGACCCCGACTTACTGACCTGCGAGGAGCGCAGCCGCTTCGTGCGCCTCGACATCGATCCGGGCACCGTCACGTGGCGGCGGGTGATCGACGTCAGCGACCGCGTGCTGCGCCAGATCACGGTCGGGCAGGGACCGGAGGAGAAGGGATTCACGCGGGTCACCGGCTTCGACATCACGGCTGCGAGCGAGATCATGGCGATCCTGGCGCTGACGACGGGTCTCGCCGACCTGCGCGAGCGATTGGGCCGCATCGTGATCGGGGCGAGCCGCGCGGGCGATGCGGTGAGCGCGGACGACCTCGGCGTGGGCGGGGCGCTGGCGGTGCTCATGAAGGACACCCTCATGCCGAATCTGCTGCAGACGCTGGAGGGAACGCCCGCTTTCGTGCATGCGGGGCCGTTCGGCAACATCGCGCATGGGAATTCGTCGATCATCGCGGATCAACTCGCGCTGAAGCTCGTCGGGCCGGAGGGCTACGTGCTGACCGAGTCGGGATTCGGCGCCGACATGGGGATGGAGAAATTCTTCGACATCAAATGCCGCTACAGCGGTCTGGTACCGCAGTGCGTGGTCCTGGTCGCCACGATCCGCGCGCTGAAGATGCACGGCGGCGGTCCGAAGGTCACGGCCGGGCAGCCGCTTCATCCGGACTACACCGTGGAGCACCTGGGGCTCCTCGAGAAGGGCTGCGCCAACCTCGTCAGAATGATCCAGAGCGCGCGCTTGTTCGGCATCCCGGTGGTCGTTGCGCTCAATCGCTTCGCCCACGACACCCCGGCGGAGATCGAGCTCGTGCGGAAAATCGCGGTGGCGGCCGGCGCCCTCGCTGCCGTCGCGACGAATCATTGGGCCCAAGGTGGCGCGGGTGCGGTGGACCTCGGCAGGGCGGTGATCGCGGCGTGCGAGCTGCCGGGGAGCTTCCGGTTCCTGTATCCGCTCGAGACCGGCATCAAGTCGAAGATCGAGACGATCGTACGCAACGTCTATGGCGGCAGCGGGGTCGAGTACCTGCCGGAAGCGGAGAAGAAGATCGAGCGCTACACGCGGTTGGGATTCGACAAGCTGCCGATCTGCATGGCCAAGACCCACTTGAGCGTCAGCCACGATCCGAGCCTCAAGGGCGCGCCGGCCGGGTTCACCGTTCCGGTGCGGGACGTGCGCGCGAGCGTCGGGGCGGGCTTTCTCTATCCGCTGTTGGGGACCATGAGCACCATGCCGGGCTTACCGACACGCCCGGCCTACTACGACATCGACCTCGACCCGGAAACGGGGCGGGTGATCGGCCTCTCGTGAGCCGGATTCAGGGCTGGACGCCCGCCATCGGGGCCTCTGCCACCACTGTCCGCGCATGACCTAACACCGCCTCCGCCTGACGAAGCGCCTGCTCATGCCGCTTCGTTTCGATTGCGAGCCGCTCGCGGTATGAGGCTGCATCCGGCGCCAACTGTCGGACATTGGATTGCGCGCAGAGCAGAAAGCTGCGCAACGCGCTTGCCAGGAGAGTGGCGGCAACGCCGACGTCGGCGGCCAGCGCAGGAGGCACGAACCTGCAGCCGTCGCTGCAAAGCTGCAGGCCGGCCGCGGCTTCCTGAGCGGCCGCGAGCGGCAGGTCGATTGCGTGGCGGACGGCGACGTCGATCGCCTCCTGCCGCGCGCGGCGCTCGGTCTCGGTCGCGCGCGGCAGTCGTTTGGCAGTCAGGTACGCCTCGAATGCTGCCGTGTCGGCGCCTGCCAGTTGCAACATGCGTTGCGATGCCGCCTGCGCTGCGGCAGTCACCGGCTCGAGCCCGGCGGTATTCTGCGGGAGCGTGTTGCGGCGAGCACTGACGGCGAGCACTTTCGCGACCAGACCAAGCGCAAAGCTGGCCGAGACCGCGGCAATGGCGACGCCCGCCGGCATCGGATGGGGGCTCGCGGCCCCACGGCGGAACTGCTCGAGGGTCAGTGGCGAGAGATCCCCGTCCGGAGTCATGCCGGAATATTAGCCGGATTCGAGGACGTCCCGCGACTAGGAGTCCTTTGCGGGCGCGGGTACAGACGGGCCTGTGGCTGCGGGCCGGCGCCGGGCGCCGCGGGCGCCGGCGCGGGGAGTCGGCGCCTTCGGCTCCGGCAAGGTGACCGCCTGGCGAAGGTGCAGGTATTGCGCCGTCGAGTGGGGAATGCCCATGGCCTCGACGAAGTGGCTCTGGAACCGGGGCTCGATGGCGGTCTCGACCTTCTGTACCTGGTGCACCAGCGTCTCGATCGTCTTGCGCGAGCCGAAGTCGAGCAGCGCGATGCGCGCGCCGGTGCCCGCGGCGTTGCCGGCGGAGGAGACCTGCGACAGGTCGCAGTCGGGAATCATCCCGAGCACCATCGCGTATTTGACGTCGATGTGCGAGCCGAATGCCCCCGCCAGGCGGATGCGGTCCACCTGGTCGGTGCCGAAATGGTCCATCAGCAGGCGAATGCCGGCGTACAGCGCGGCCTTCGCGAGTTGGATTGCGCGGACGTCGTTCTGGGTGACGGTGAGCGTCTGCGCACCCTGGTAGACGACATAACCGAACGTCCGGCCCTGGGGCACGACCCGCGGGCTGCGCGCCGCGAGCTCCCCATCGACCACGCCGTCCTGACTGATGATGCCCGTCAGGTACATCTCGGCGATGACCTCGATGATGCCCGAGCCGCAGATGCCGGTGACGCCGGTATCTTTCACCGACTCCTCGAACCCCGGCTGGTCCGACCACAGGTCCGAGCCGATGACCTTGAATTTCGGCTCGAGGGTCGCCGGGTCGATCCGCACCCGCTCGATCGCTCCGGGCGCGGCCCGCTGGCCGCAGCTGATCTGCGCGCCTTCGAAGGCGGGGCCGGTGGGACTGGAGCAGGCGAGCAGACGCTCCCGGTTGCCCAATACGATCTCGGCGTTGGTGCCGACATCGACGAGCAGCGTCACGGCTTCGCCGAGGTCGGGCCGCTCGGCCAGGACCATTCCCGCCGTGTCCGCCCCGACATGGCCGGCGACACAGGGCAGGGCATACGCCCGCGCGCCGCGATGCAGGTGCAGGCCGATCTCCGTGGCCCAGAACTCCAGGGCCTCGTCGGTCGCAAGCGCGAATGGCGCGCCTCCAAGCTCCACCGGGTCGATGCCGAGCAGCAGGTGATGCATGATCGGGTTACCGACCAGCGTCAGCTCGAGAATGTTGTCGGTGTGCGCCTTCGCCTGGCGCGCGACGTCGGCTGCGAGCCGATTCAGCGCCTCACGCACCGCGGCGGTCATCTGCTGCGCCCCGCCGGGGTGCATCATGGAGTAGGAGACGCGGCTCATCAGATCCTCGCCGAAGCGGATCTGCGGGTTCATGACCCCGCTCGAGGCGAGCACCTCGCCGGACTCGAGATTGCAGAGATGCGCGGCGATCGTGGTGGAGCCGATGTCCACGGCGAGCCCCAGGGCCAGCTCGTGAAAGCCCGGCCAGACGCCGATGATCCGCTCACCGCCGTGCACGGCGACCGTCACCTTCCAGTCTCCCTTGCGCAGCGCCGGCTGCAGGTGCTGCAGCATGTGCAGGTCGCAGCTGAGGCCCGTGAGCTGCCACTCGCGCTGCAGGGCTTCCTGCAGTCGCTGCAGGTCGCCCGCGGGATCGTGCATGTCGGGCTCTCGGACCTCCACGTAGTGCAGGCGCGCCACCGGATCCAGTGTGATGGCGCGCGCCTCGGCCTCCTTGCGGATGACCTGCCGGTGCACCTGGCTGGTCGGCGGCACGTCTACGACCAGGTCGCCCTGGATGCGCGCCTGACAGGAGAGGCGGTGGCCGGCCGGCAGCGGCCGGCGGCCGGCGGGATTTTCCTCGGCCGCGGTGGGCGCCGAGAGGTTCTCCGGCCGGGAGAGGACGCCGTGCTTGGCGAACTCGCCCTGCATGATCAGCACTTCACAGCGTCCGCAGATGCCGCGGCCGCCGCATACCGAGTCGATGTCCACTCCCAACGAGCGCGCGGCTTGCAAAAGCGGTGTGCCGAGCGGGAAGCGTCCGCGCTTGCCCGAGGGCGTGAAGACGACGAGCGCGTCCGGCTCAGCTGACACGGCGACGATGACCTCCCTCGCGCCGGCCGCGCGCAGCGCCCTCGCCGGGCGTGGCTCCGGCGGGGCCGGCGGCCCCCGATGCCGGGGGAGCCTCGCGGAACCTGCGGATCCAGCGCATGCAGTCCGGATCGTGCCCCATCATGACGTCCGCCCCCATGATGGCCCGTACGATCTCGGTGTGCAGCGGGTTCATGATCGCCGAGGTCATGCCGGCACCCATCGCCGAGATCAGGAACGCGGAGGTGATGCCCTCGCGCGCCGGCAGCCCGAAGCTGATGTTGGAGGCGCCGCAGGTCGTGTTTACCTTGAGCTCCGTGCGCAGGCGTCGCAGCAGATGCATCACCTGCACACACGCCTTGTTGATGGCGCCGATCGGCATCACGAGCGGATCCACCACGACGTCGGCAACCGGGATGCCGTGATCGGCCGCGCGGTGCACGATCCTCTTCGCCACCTCGAAGCGCACGTCCGGGTCCTCGGAGATGCCGGTCTCGTCATTGGAGATGGCCACCACCGCCGCACCGTACTTCTTCACCAGCGGCAGGACCGCCTCGAGACGCTCTTCCTCACCCGTGACCGAATTGACGAGCGGCTTGCCCTTGTACACGGCGAGGCCCGCCGCCAGAGCGGCGACGATGGAGGAGTCGATGGAGAGCGGCACGTCCGTCACCGACTGCACGAGCTGCACGGCTTTCGCCAGGATCGCCGGCTCGTCGGCGAGCGGGATGCCGGCGTTGACATCGAGCATGTGGGCGCCGGCGGCGACCTGCGCCCGCGCATCGGCCTCGACCCGGGTGAAGTCGCCGCTGCCCATCTCCGCCGCGAGAATCTTGCGTCCGGTCGGATTGATGCGCTCGCCGATCATGACGAACGGCCGATCGAAGCCGATGACGACTTCGCGGGTGGCGGAGCTGATGATGGTGTCGGTCATGAGGCGAGCCTGTTGGAGTTGGGTTGCGGGTCGCGGCCGGGATACCACGGGATGCGCCCGCCGAGCACTCCGGAACGGTCGATGATTTCAGGTACGCTCTCTTCCTGCCGATAGGCCATCACGTGGACACCGCTGACGCCGGGCACAGTGCGGATCTCCTGGATGAGCTCGATGCAGAGGTTGCGTCCCTCGCGCGCGGCATCGGCGGCGCCTGCCAGGCGCGCGATGACCGCATCGGGAATGTGCAGGCCGGGGACGTGCGTGCGCATCCATTCCGCCGCCTTGGCGGAGCGCAGCGGACCCACGCCGACCAGGATGAAGACCTTGGCGAGCAGGCCGAGATCCTCGATCCGGCGCATGAAGGCCTTGAGCAGCGGCACGTCGTAGCAATATTGGGTCTGAATGAATTGAGCGCCGGCGGCGATCTTCTTCGCGAGCCGCTGTGCGCGCCACTCGAGCGGCAGCGCGAAGGGATTCGCGCCGGCGCCGAGCAGCACTCGCGGCGCATGCGTCAGCTTGCGCCCGCTGAGGAAGCGGTGCTCGTCGCGCATGGTGCGGGCGGTCTCGAGCAGTGTCAGGGCGTCGAGGTCGAACACCGGCAGCGCCTGCGGATGATCGCCGGCCTGCACGCCGTCCCCCGTCAGGCACAGGATGTTGCACACGCCCATCGCGGCGCCGCCCAGGATGTCTCCCTGGATCGCGATGCGGTTCTTGTCACGGCAGGAGATCTGCATGACCGGGGCGTAGCCGACTCGCGTGAGCAGAGCGCAGACGGCAACGCTCGACATGTGGCAGTTGGCGCCGCTGCCGTCAGTGGCGTTGATGGCATCGACATGACCGTTGAAGATGTGCGCGCGCCGGTAGACCTCCTCGGGGTCGGCGGAGTCGGGCGGTGCCATCTCCGTGGTCACGGCAAACTTGCCGGCGCGCAGGACCCGCTCGAGGCGGCCGGGGGAGGTGTGACCGGGAAGAATGGGCAGCGGATACCCCGGTACCGGCTCGTCCTCGAAGATCACGCGCTCTCTCCCGCGCGCTCCCGCGCGACGCGCAGCCAGGAGGATTTTCCAGTGAGGCGCCGGTCGACCGGCGGTTGCACGTGGCTGAGGGCCTCGGCACCGCCGGGAATGCGGGCGCTGCCCGCAACGGCGAGATACCAGACGCACTTCATGTCGGGCCGCACCTCGCAGTTGCCGTTGGCGCGCACGCCGCCGCAGGGGCCGTTACGCAGGCTCTTCGGACAATTCATGGGACAGGACATGCCCGTGGAGCTCAGGACGCACTGCCCGCACATGCGGCAGTCGAAGAGCACACCCTTGACTGAGCGCTCCAACGCCGCCACGGGACGCTCGAGACGCTGGTAGCCGATGCTCTTGAAGAGCGGGTGCAGCGCCGTCAGAGCGCGCTCAAAGCCGCGGTAGAAGCTGTTGAGACCGCGGGCATGACGTACCGACCACAGGCGTACGCTGTACATCAATCACCGGCCGGCACCGGCGATGCCGCGCGGTCGGCCGCGGCATCCGGATCGATGCCATTCGATTTGATCAGCTGCTCGAGGTACTCGTCGGTATATCGCGCTTCGATCCGCGCGGCTTCCGCGGCCACCTCCGCCGTGATGTCCTCGCCGCACGGCCGAGGAGGGCTACGCTTCCAGTCCGCGAGGTAGGCGTTCGAGGTCCCGCGGCCGGCGCGCATCGCTGCGCGGTCCACCGCCTCCTGGAATCTCGCCGTCAATGGCGCCTTGGCGGTCTCGCGTCCTTTGCGGCCGACGACCTGCGCCGGGATGTCGCGCCAGGAGATGATGATCAGGGTTGCCATGGCGGTGTGCGGTCGGCGGCCACGAGGGCCGCGAGGTGGACGCCCAGCTCCCCGTAACCGGTGTGCCGGTGCTCGAAGGCGAGGCTCAGATCCGCTGCGATGCGCCGCGCCTGCTCGAGGAGGGCGGCCGAGCGAATCTGCGCGAGGTAGACCACCTTGCGGTAGTTACGGAAGTATTCCTGCGCGAGCTCCGGGTGGCGATCGATGCCGAGCCCGCGCACCACGAGCCGCTCGAAGTGGCGCGTGAGAAAGTCCGTCAGGTAGAAGGTCCCCGGCTCGGCCTCCGCCAGCTCGGCGAAGGAGCGCGCGCCGGCGAAAAACTCATAACAGTGAGCGCCCGGCAGCCGCTCGACGCCTTCTTCCCGGAGCACCGCATCCAGCCGTCCGCCGGTGCCGCAATCACCGTAGGCGACGAAGATGCTGCGGTACTCGGCGCGATGCGCCTGGATCTTGTCCCGCACCGCCGCGGGGATGCGCTCGGGACGGTTGTGCAGCTCGGGTGGCAGGCAGCAGACATCGACTGCCGTCCAGTCGTTCGCCCGGCGCAGGGCGGCAATCTCGCGCGCGAGCGCCCCGCAGGCGATGATCAGCGTGCCGCGTGCCGTATCCAAGCATCCGCTCCGTTGCCCTCGGGTGGCCTCAGGCGGCACGCATGGAGCGGCGCGTGGCGATGAGGCTCTTCGCCGTCTCGACCGCAATCGCCGCATCGCGACAGTAGGCGTCGGCCCCCACGGCCTTGCCGAACTCCTCGTTGAGCGGCGCGCCGCCGACCAGCACGATGTACTTGTCGCGGAGGTTCTCCTCGCGCAGCTTGTCGATCACGACCTTCATGTAGGGCATGGTGGTCGTGAGCAGCGCCGACATGCCGAGAATGTCCGGCTTGTGCTTCTCGAGCGCCTCGAGGTATTTCTCCACCGAGTTGTTGATGCCGAGGTCGATCACCTCGAAGCCCGCACCCTCGAGCATCATCGACACGAGGTTCTTGCCGATGTCGTGGATGTCGCCCTTGACCGTGCCGATGACCACCTTGCCGATCGGCTCGGCGCCGGTCTCCGCGAGCAGCGGGCGCAGGATCTCCATTCCACCCTTCATCGAGTTGGCCGCGAGCAGCACTTCGGGAACGAACAGGATGCCGTCGCGGAAATCGATGCCGACGATTCTCATGCCCTCGACGAGCGCATCGTTCAGCACCTTCTCTGCGCCCCAGCCGCGCTCGAGGAAGATGTGCGTCGCCTCGATGACCTCGTCGCGCAACCCGTTGTAGAGGTCATCATGGACCTGCTCGGTGAGCTCCTGATCGTTCAGGTCGCGCAGGTTGAACTCGGACTGCTCTGGCATGCTCGGTCCTCGGATCCGGGGCGTACGCCCGCGAGAAAAATGGTAGCCGAGGGGTGGCGCCCCCTGGGGTGAATTTGCGACCTCCGCATGTCCGCAGGCGACAGGTGCCTGTGCCGGGCCATGCAGATTTGCGAGCCATTATGCAAATTGGGGATCGCAGCTCGGCCTGGCGATTCTAGGCAACACTCTTGCCGTGTCCGAACGGCGGCTTCCGGGGCGGAGGCCGCCGGCGCATCTTACGCCATAAGTCGTAGATGCTGAGGAGGCCGGTGAGACCGGCGAGGCTGCCGAAGTAGGCCGGCGGGCCGAAGCGCGCGATCAGGCCGCCCACCAGGACCGGGCTCAACGCGGCGCCGATGCCGTTGAGTCTGAGCAGCGCGCCGCTCGCGGCCACCATCTGCGCGGGCTCGAGATGGTCGTTGACATGGGACACACTCAGCGAATAGAGCGTGAATGCGAGGCCGCTGAACAGCCCGGCGAGCGCCAGGACGAGCGCGTGCGGGAGGGTACGGAAGGCCGCGGGCACCGCGGCGCTCAACGTCGCGAGGAGGCAAATCCCGGCGATCACCGTTCGACGATCGATACGGTCGGAGAGGCGGCCGACCGGCAACTGCAACACCACCGCTGCAAGGACGCTGACGCCCATGAAGGTGGCTACGCCCGAGGTGTCGAGGCCGCTCAGCCTGGCGTACACCGGTCCCATCGAGTAGACGTTCGATGTCACCATACCCGCGACCGTCACCGCCACCACGCCGAGCGGGGAGTCGCGGTAGAGATCTCGATATCTGACCTTCTGCGGCAAGGCGATCTCGGGCGCGTGCTGCGCCGCGATCACGATGGGCACGATGGCGAGCGAGATGAGAATCGCCACCAGCGTGAAAGGCGCCGTGGTGCGCGGATCGGCCGGGATCAGCAGGAACTGCGAGCTGCCGAGCCCGATGTAGAGCACCGCCATGTAGACGGCCAGGAGGCTGCCGCGGGTGGCACGGGTCGAGCGGTCGTTGAGCCAGCTCTCGGCCACCACGTAGATTCCGGCGAAGGCGAGCCCCGAGAGACCGCGCAGCAGCGCCCACGGCAGCGCGGCGATGAACAGGCCCTGCGCCAGGATCGACACGGAAGCGATCGCCGCCATCGCGGCGAAGACCCGGATGTGGCCCACCCGCCGTACCAGGCGTGGGGCGAGCGCGGTGCCGAACATGTACCCGACGTAGTAGCACGACATCACTGCGCCGGTGAGCGGCGCGGGCCATCCCTCGAGCGTCGCGCGCAGGCTGATCTCCGTGCCCTGCAACCCCGCGCCGAGCATCAGAATGCCCATGCCGAGGAGCAGTTGCCAGGTGGCTGCGATTGCGCCCATTGTTGGAATATTCTACCTGTAATGCGCCGGCGCGATCAGCATATGAGTTTTTGCGATCGGCGCATGTCGCGCAGTTGGCTATAGTGGAGCCATGCGGCAGAACCGACGCCAATCCGGTCAGGGGACGCGGTCCTCCGGGCACGTTCGCGCGACCGCGTACCGGCGATTGCGCAATCCTTTCACTCCGCAAGGCGTGTTTTCGGACGACGCCGTGGCGGCCATGCACGAGAACGCTCTGAAGGTTCTCGAGACACTCGGCATCAAAGTGCTGCTGCCGGAAGCGCGTGCGCTCTACGCCAGGGCGGGCGCCCTGGTCGATGAGGATACCGAGATCGTGAGGCTCGGCCGCGAGATCGTCGCGGCGGCCCTCGCGGCTTGTCCGCGCGCGTTTGACGGATTCGGCGGCAATCCGGCGCGCACCGTCGAGCTCGCGGCGGGCTCGCTCGTCTTCATCGGCGGCTCGAGCTGTCCTAACGTGAGCGACCTGGATCGCGGGCGCCGTCCGGGCTCGCTCGCCGACTTCATCGAGCTCATCGAGCTCAGCCAGCATTTCGACGTACTGCACGTGCTGGGCAATCACACGGAGCCGCAGGACGTGCCGGTGCATCTGCGCCACTACGCCATGACGCGGGCGCAGCTGACGCTCTCGGACAAGATGCCGTTCGTGATGGCGCGCGGCACGCCTCAGGTCGAGGACGGCTTCGCAATGATCCGGCTGGCGCGCGGCCTGTCCGAGGAGGACTTCCGCAAGGGCGCCTACACCTATACGGTGATCAACAGCAACTCCCCGCGCACGCTCGACCGCTCGATGGCGCAAGGCATCATCGATTTTGCGCGGCACGGGCAGCCGGTGATCATGACGCCCTTCTGCCTGGCAGGGGCCATGGCGCCGATCACGATCGCGGGCGCGCTGACGCTCCAACATGCGGAGGCGTTGGCCGGCATCGCGCTGGCGCAGCTCGCATGCCGCGGTGCGCCGCTGCTCTACGGCAGCTTTCTGTCCAATGTCGACATGAAATCGGGATCTCCCGCCTTTGGCACCCCGACGCACTTGCAGGCGACGCTGGGGGCCGGTCAGCTCGCGCGGCTCATCGGGCTGCCGTGGCGCGCGGGCGCCGGCACCGCGGGTAACGTGGTGGATGCCCAGGCGGCCCTCGAGACCCAGTTCTCCCTCTGGGCGAGCGTGCTCGCCGGCGCAACGGTCTGTCTGCACGCCGCCGGCTGGATGGAAGGTGGATTGACCAACTCCTACGAGAAAGTCGTGACCGACGTGGAGATGCTGCAGATGCTCGCGGAGCTCTGCGTGCCACCGGAGGCGGACGAGGACGCCCTGGGCTACGGGGCCATCGCCGAAGTGGCGCCCGGCGGCCATTTCTTCGCTGCGGCGCACACCATGGCGCGGTACCGCACCGCATTCTACGAGCCGATGATCGCGGACTGGTCGAACTTCGGTACCTGGACGGAGCACGGCGCGCTCACCTCCACCCAGCGGGCGTGCGCCAAGTGGAAGCAGGTCCTGCGCGAATTCACGGCCCCTCCGGCGGCGGCGGCATGCGCGGAGGCGCTCGATGATTTCATCGCCCGCCGCACGGCCGAGGGCGGCGCGCCACCTATCAGTTGAGGCACATCCTGGTGCCTGGTGGGCTCTCAGGGCGCCGCGGCGGCGCGGCGCTCGTCGTCGACGATGTGGCGGGCCGAGCGGAAGTAGTGCCAGGCCGCCCAGAATCCCGTCGGCACCAGGCACAGCATGGCGAGCCGCAGCGACTGCGCATCGGCGATGTGGTGCGGCGCAAGCCAATCGCTCAGGAAGCCCACCATCTGCGGGGCGATGATGAGGTTGCCGAGATTGGCGGTGAAGAGCACGGTCGCGCAGTACACCGCGCGCATGCCCGGCCGCGCCAGGTTGTTCAGGATGCCGAACCCGGGGCCGATGTACACGTAGATGGATGGGATGTAGAGCCAGAAGAGGGCGCGGGTCAGGGCGAGGGAGTGGGTGGAATAGATCACGGCGGTCACCACCGTCGCCAGCGCAACGTTGATGCCGATGAGGCGCAGGACGCGTCGCTGGCTCGAGAGCCACCGCCTGGACAGGAGCCAGGTGCTCGCGATCATGGCGAGGCTGCCGCCGATCAGATGGATGGGGCCCAACATGGCTCCGGCCTGATCGACGTTGAGCCCGTAGCTGCGCATCAGGAAGGCGGGCGTCCACCACATCAGGCCCCAGCCCCACAAGGCGACCACGGAGCTGCCGATGATCAGGTGCAGCGCCGAAGGCTGGCGCAGCATGAAACGCAGGGTCTCGCCGAACGGCGGCGCGGCGGGGCGCTCGGTGCCGCGGTCGAGGCAGCCACGGGCCGGCTCGCGGATCGTAAGCAGCACCAGGGCGCCGATCAGCAGTCCCGGGATGCCGAGCGCGAGGAACATGGCGCGCCACCCGAGCCGATAGGCGATCGCGCCCGCCACCTGCGAGCCCAGCCAGGCGCCGATCGGCGCGCCGAGCGAGAAGACCTGCAGTGCCATCGGACGGCGCGCGGCGGGGAAGTAGTCCGACAGGATGGAGTTGGCGCCCGGCGTGCCGCCCGCCTCGCCGACTCCCACGCCGAGGCGCGCGCAGAGGAGCTGCCAGTAGTTGCGCGCCAGTCCCGTCGCGACCGTGAAGACGGACCACGCGATGAGAGAGACGCCGATGATGGTGCGCCGGCTCCTGCGGTCGATCAGCCAGGAGAGCGGAAAGCCGAAGATGACGTAGAAGATCGCCAGCGAGACGCCGGTGAGGAAGGCGATGTTGGCATCCGAGAGATGGAGCTCGTTGCGGATCGGCTCGAGCACGGTCGAGATCGAGTAGCGGTCGCAGATGCTCAGCGTGTACACCACGCACATCGCGATCGCGACATACCAGCGCTCCGCGAGCGAGGTGGTGGTCTCAGGTGCCGTGCGGCGCTCGCCGGGCACCGCCGCGGGATCGAGGTCGGTGCGCGCTTCGCTCACCGCGCCGCGTCCTCCAGGATGAGATCGGCTGCCTTCTCGGCGAGCATGAGCGTCGGAGCATTGATGTTGCCGGAGGTCACCGCTGGAAAGGCGGAAGCGTCGACGACGCGCAGGCTCGCTACGCGGTGGACACGCAAGCGGGGATCGACGACCGAGCTTCCGTCGTCCGGTCCCATCGCGCACGTGCCGCACGGGTGGAATACGGAGCCGGCGCGCCGGCGGAAGTCCTCGAGCACCTCCGATTCGGAGCGGACGCGCTCACCGGGCAACAGCTCCGACTCGATCACGGCCGCGAGCGGCTTCGCGGCGGCGATCCGGCGCAGGACGCGTGCTCCATCGTACACATCGGCGAGGTCCTCCGCAGTCGAGAGACTGTTGGGCACGATCGCCGGGCTCGCGAGCGGATCGGCGCTGCGCAGATGCACGCTGCCGCGGCTCGTCGGGCGGCAGGTGTTGAATGACATGAGAAAGCCCGGAAAGGGATCGGGGTTGAGCAGGCGGCGCTTCGGGCCGCTGGCCGAGGTGCTGTAGCTCGCGGGATTGAAGTAGATGTGCAGGTTGGGGCGGCCGAGCCCGGGTCGGCTGCGCACGAAGGCGCCGGCCTGGTTGACGCTCATCGCGAGGGGACCCTGCCGCCGCAAGGCATAGCGCAGGGCCGCGCGCGCCTTGCCGAGGAGGGGGGCAAGCTCGTCGTTGAGCGTCGGTAATCTGGAGCGGTAGAAATAGGACACGCAGACATGGTCCTGCAGTCCGCACCCGACCGGCTCGAGAGCGGCCGTCAGCGGAATGCCGAGGCGGCGCAGCAGCTCCGGAGCGCCGATGCCGGAGAGCTCGAGCAGCTGTGGCGAGCCGATCGCGCCCGCCGAGAGGAGCACCTCGCGCCGCGCGGTCGCGGTCCGCAGCGATCCGCCCTGCAGGTACTCCACGCCGGTGGCCACGGTACCGGAGAAGAGCACCCGCGTCGCGCGCGCCCTGGTGGTCACTTCGAGGTTGCGCCGGCGCAACGCCGGCCGCAGGTAGGCGCTCGCGCTCGAGACGCGCACGCCGTTGCGGATCGTGACCTGCCAGATGCCGGCGCCTTCGGTCTCGGCGCCGTTGAAATCGCGGGTAGGGGGGATGCCGATCTGCGCACAGGCGCTGAGGAACTTCCCGCAGAGCGGGTGAACCGCGGCCGACGGATCGTGAACGTGCACGGGGCCGCCGGTGCCGTGATATTCCGACTCGCCCCACGCGTGGTCCTCGAGCTTGCGAAAGTACGGCAGCACGTCCCGCCAGCCCCAGCCGGGATTTCCGGCGCTGCACCAGTCCTCGTAGTCCGCCGGCTGACCGCGCACGAACACCATGGCGTTGATCGAGCTCGAGCCGCCCAACACCTTGCCGCGCGGCCAGAAGGCGCTGCGGTTGTCCAGCGCGGGCTCGGGCTCGGTCCGATACAGCCAGTTGTAACGTGGGTCGGTGAAAGTGCGCGCGTAGCCGACGGGCACGCGGATCCAGGGGCTGGCGTCGCTGCCTCCGGCCTCGAGGAGCAGCACGCGATGCCGGCCGCTCGCGGTGAGCCGATGGGCCAGCACGCAGCCGGCGGAGCCGGCCCCCACGATGATGTAGTCGAATTCGCCCATCGATCGTGGCAGCATAGCTCTCATCAGGGTAGAGCGGACCCGGCGGCTGCATGCCTTTTTCCGATGGGTCCATAGAAATTCTCGGCTTCCGCGCCGCGGCGCCGTGTGGAAGCCTGGATCGGGCGGATGAGCGGGGTGTCGTAAATCCGCAATGGGCGCGTCGCGAACTCACAAGCCGCGGGGCTGCGATTACGGGAGCATCGACTGCGAGCCGGGCGACGGGGTGCCCGGCGGGCCACGCAATGGCCTCCCGCCGGAAAGACAACAAGCTCGTATCTGCCGAGGTGATCGAATGAAACCGAATCACAAGCTCTCACGCACGATCGCCGCAATCCTGAGCGCCTCGGCTGCGCACGCCATACTCGCCGCTGATGCCGGCGCAGCAAGTACGGCCGCTACAGCGGCGAGCACTGACGCCACGGCGGCAGCAACGAGCGCAGCGCCAACGACCAGCGCGGGCCCCGACACACTGCAGACGGTGATCGTCACCGCACAGCGCCGGGAGCAGAACATCCAGGACGTGCCGATCACCATCCAGGCGATGACCGGCAAGACGCTGCAGAGCCTCAACGTGCAGACCTTCGCCGACTACGTGAAGTATCTGCCGAACGTCAGCACGGGGTCTCAGGGTCCTGGAATGGGAACCCTCTTCATGCGCGGACTGTCCACCGGCGTGCTCGGCACCCAGGGGCAGGGCTCGGTCGGCCTGTTCCCGAACGTCGCCGTGTACCTCGACGATCAGTCGGAGCTGCTGCCGGGCCGCGATCTCGATGTCTACGCGGTGGACCTCGAGCGTATCGAGGTCCTCGAGGGACCGCAGGGAACGCTGTTCGGGGCCGGAGCGCAGGCCGGCGTGGTGCGCTTCATCACCAACAAGCCCAAGCTCAACACTTTCGAGGCCGACGTCGCCGCCGGTTACGGCGTCACCTCCGGCGGCGATCCCAGCACCCACATCAACGCGACGTTCAACTTCCCGCTGATCGAGGACAAGCTGGCGGGGCGCGTCGTCATTTTCAATGACCGGCGCGGCGGATACATCGACAATCAGCCGGCGTACTTCGCCCGCGGGAGCGAGGACCTGGGGATCGCCGACGCCATCGGCGGCGTCGTGCCCACCAACAGCATGGTGATCAACAACTATCAGATCACCGCCAACAACATCAATCCGCTCACCTACGACGGTATCCGCGGGGAGCTGCTTTTCAAGGTCAACGACAACTGGAGCGTGCTGCTCAGCCAGATGTACCAGAACATGGACGCGGAGGGCGTTTTCTACGAGATGCCCAACGGCAGCGAGGGCGCGGGATTGACCAATCCGGGCGGCGTGCCGATCGGCGGCCAACCGCTGCCGGCCTACTCCG
This sequence comes from Steroidobacteraceae bacterium, assembly GCA_035552895.1. Classification (GTDB taxonomy): domain Bacteria; phylum Pseudomonadota; class Gammaproteobacteria; order Steroidobacterales; family Steroidobacteraceae; genus 13-2-20CM-66-19. The sequence continues at coordinate 1,021 of DATNEU010000022.1, read as the reverse complement.
TGAACCTCTTCAATCCATCCTTCGACAAGGACAGGTTCGAGAACACCGCGCTGACCGTCAGCGGCAAGGTCGGCCCGCTGAGCCTCGTCTACTCGGGCGCCTACCTCGACCGCCACATCGACCAGACCCTCGATTACACCAACTACGCGCGTGGCCGGTTCGGCTACTATTATCAGTGCGCGGGCTACGCCGCGGGCAACCCTGCGGCCGGAACGTGCTACTCGCCGAGCTCCGTTTGGAAGGACACGGAGCACGACACACACGTGAGCCAGGAGCTGCGCCTGAGCACGCCGCAGGACTGGCGTCTGCGCGGACTGATCGGCCTCTTCTACGAGGACTACAAGATCTACGACGACACGCAGTGGATGTACAAGAGCGTGCCGGACTGCTCGCCCACCGGGCTGCAGAGCAACTGCTTCCTGCCGATCCAGCCGTGGCCGGACGATCCCACCAACAATGCGGGCCTGCAGCCGCAGGACGGCTTCTTCGACGATTTCCAGCGCACCTTCATCCAGCACGCGGCGTACACGTCCGTATCCTTCGACATCGTGCCGAACAAGCTGACGATCACGGGAGGTGTGCGCTACTTCCACATGTACAACTCAGAGCTCGGCGGGGACGTCGGCAGCTTCTACTGCAAGATCTTCAGTCCGAGCAAGCTTGCGAATTATCCGATCGTGAACGGCAATTACGCGCCCTGCGGCACAGACGGCCTGCCGGATCCGGGATTGTCGCCATACGGCACGGACTTCTCCAAGCAGAATCCGCATAATCTGACGGAATCCGGAATGCGAGGCCGCGCTGACCTCGAGTACCACATCACCCCCGACATCCTGGTGTACTACACCTACTCGCAGGGATTCAGGCCCGGTGGCTTCAATCGCGGGAGCTCGAATCACCTGCCGGACGCTCAGGGCAACAATCAGTACGCCACGCCAAAGACCTATCTATCCGACAATCTCACCAATAACGAGGTTGGCTGGAAGACCATGTGGTTCGACCACCGTCTCGAGGTGAACGG
>DATNEU010000021.1:0-34236 GCA_035552895.1 Steroidobacteraceae bacterium | reverse complement strand
GACCGACCGGCCGATCGGGCGTGAAGCCAAGGGGGAGGCGTGGCGCAGCTCGCGCGCTGCCGCGGTGGACATGGAGAGCGCCGCCATCGCGGAGGTCGCCGCTCAGGCGGGGCTGCCTTTCATTGCGCTGCGGGTCATCGTCGACACCGCCACGGACGAGCTGCCTGCGGCGCTGATCGCCGCAAGCGGCGGCGGCCCGCTGCGGATCGGGCGGCTGCTCGCGGGACTCCTGCGCGCGCCGCGGGACGCCGCGGCGCTGATCCGCCTGTCGGCACGGTATCGCATCGCCACGCGAGTGCTCGCTGCCGTGGGCCGTCCCGGCTCGCCCGCGCGGGGCGCGCTGACCGGCGGACCGTGCGGCGCGAATTCGCACCCGCCCGGCGAGATACCATGAGGGCGCTGGTCACTGGCGCAACGGGCTTCGTCGGTGCCGCGGTGGCGCGCGCGCTCCTCGCCGAGGGGTGGCAGGTCCGTGCACTGGTGCGCAGCGGCTCGGATCGCCGCAATATTGCGGCGCTCGCGATCGAGCCGCGGGTGGGAGATCTGACGGATGGCGCCTCCCTCGAGCGCGCGCTCGAGGGCTGTGAGGCCGTCTTTCATGTTGCCGCCGATTACCGCCTGTGGGCGCCGCGGCCGCAGGAGCTCTATCGCACCAACGTCGAGGGAACGGGCCTCCTCCTCGATGCCGCCCGGCGCGCGGCAATCGGGCGCGTCGTCTACACGAGCAGCGTGGCCACGGTCGGATTGCCCGTGGACGGCCGGCCGGGTTCCGAGGAGACGCCAGTGGCTCTCGCGGACATGATCGGCCACTACAAGCGCTCGAAGTTCCTGGCCGAGCAGCGGGCGCGCGAGGCGGCGGCGGCCGGCGTACCGGTCGTGATCGTCAATCCCTCGACGCCCATAGGCCCGGGCGACGTCAAACCGACACCGACGGGGCAGATCGTGCTCGATGCGGCCAGCGGCCGCACGCCTGCGTATGTCGACACGGGACTCAACGTTGTGCACGTGGATGATGTCGCGGCAGGCCATCTGCTGGCGTTCCATCGCGGACGCATCGGCGAGCGCTACATCCTGGGCGGGGAGGACATGACTCTGCGGCAGATCCTGACGCTCATTGCGCAGCTCGTCGGGCGAAGGCCGCCGCGCATACGCCTGCCGCACGGCGTGGTGCTTCCCGTCGCCTATCTCTCGGAGCTCTATGCCCGAGTGTCGGGCAAGCCGACACGCGTCACCGTCGAGGGCGTGCGCATGGCGCGCAAGCGCATGTTCTTCTCCAGCGCCAAAGCCGCGCGCGAGCTCGGTTATCGATGGCGCCCACCATCAGAAGCGTTCGCCGATGCGCTGCAATGGTTCCGGGAGAACGGATACCTTGCTACGGAGTACCGTCCGAAAGCAAGTCAGTAAGCGGCGTGAAGCCTGTCACTGGGCTGGCCGCGCACAAAATCGCCGGGAGCGATTTTGGACGGCGCGCAGCGCCGGCCCTGAAAGGGCTCGGGATGCCGCTCTTTGCGCCAATCTGATATGGAACGACCTGTCAACAACTGGAGCGGTTAAGCGAACCGCTCTTTGATTCAGTCCAAGCACAAGTGAACAGCAGCTGGGGCAGCATTTGTCGACGGTTGATCACTCTGATATTCGTGGATCGGGCGCAAGACCCGCCATCATGGTCGTGATTCGTCGGGAGCTGCCTCGGACTAAGATCGCGGATCCGGCCGTGGGAGGCCCGTCGCATAGATTGGACGAGGATTCTCCTTTGCCGCGTGCCATCCCAGCCGCTGACCGTTTGTGCCTGGTCCGAGTGCATGAGTTTCTCGCTGGCCGCCTCTTAGGCAGCCCGGCGTACCTCCTTCGGGTCAGTGGTGCGCTCGAGCTCGCAGCCGATCGCCCAGATAAAGCCCAGCAGCTCGCGCCCGAGCGCCGTGATGACCTTCTGTTTGATTTTCCCCTTGACCATCAGTGCCCGATATCGCGCATGCAACCGATGCTGCGCGCGCCAAGCGATCTCCTTGACCGCCTCGCTCTGTCCGCTCTGACGCGCTGCCAGCGCCGCACCGAGATTGGGACGATGGCGATAGCTCCACGCCGCTTCGGTCACGATGCGCCGCAGGTGGGCGTTGCCCGCCTTGCTGATCGGGCCGCGCTGGATCCGAGTCCCGCTGGAGTGCTCGCGCGAGACCATGCCGGCATAGCCCATCAGCTGTCGAGCGCGGCCAAAGCGCGAGAGCTGCCCGAGCTCGCTTACCAGCGTCACGGCCGAGATCTTGGCTACCCCGCGCAGACACTGCAGCCCCGCGATTACCGCCTGCTGTTTGCCCGGCATCGAATGCACTGCCACATCGATGCTGCGTTCGAGTCGCACGATGCGTTCGGCCACATGCTCGACCTCGTGCAGATAATCCAACAGCGTCGCCTCCTGCGCGGCCTGTTCGAAGCGCTGCTGCTTGACCCAGGCCAGGTACTTACCTGTCCACGCCCTGGTGCCCTCGGGCGCTCGGCGCCCCTGGCGCAAGAGGAACTTGCCGAGCCGATGACGCGCCCGCAGCTGATCGCGCTTGGCCGCCAGGCGCGCTCGCACCAGATCGCGCAGCGCCTCATGAGCCGCATCCGGCACCCATACCGCCGTCAGGTCTCCGGCCCGGTAACAGCGCGCCAGCTTCTCGGCATCGCGCCGATCGGTCTTGACCCGATCGCCCGCCTTAACCGGCACGAGCGTCGGGGCCACCACATCGCAATGCACTCCAAGCTCAGTCAGTTGCCAGTACAGCACATAGCCGGTCGGGCCGGCCTCGTAGCACACCCGCAGCTGCTGTGGTTTACCGAGCTTGCCGACCAAACGGCGCACCGACTCAGTGCGATTGGGGATCACCCCGAGGCTGCGCACCTCCCCGCCAAGCTCCGCTACTGCCACGGCAATCGTCTCCGCGTGGACATCGAGCCCCACAAATCGTACGTTTCTCATCGCCGGCTCCCATTTGCATGCGGCTCTGCGCCGCGGTCTCACCCGATTCGCAGCGTAATCCGCGATGCTGCAAATCGGGAGCCGGTCGTTCCATGGTGACTAAAACGGATATCCTATGCCGGTGAAGACGGCGACGCCCTCGTGGCCCTTGCCGATGTCGACGTAACCGACGACCGAAGGCGCTGCGATCCCGCGAAAGCCCACTCCAAACACGTTGTGCAGGTGCGTGATCGGCCAGCTGGAAGCGCTGTGGAAGACCCGTCCGGTATCGATGAAAGGGGCGATCTGCAGCTCGATGTGGGTGGAGAAGGCATCGAGCGAGAGCACCGTCTGCCGCAGCTCGATGTTGGCGGAGAAGGAGTCGCGGTCATAGAACCGGGAGGTGCCATAGCCGCGCAGGGTCTGCGAGCCGCCGATGGTGCTGATATCGCCGCCCAGGCTGCTCAGGCCCCAGAAGGGGACGTGGTGCGCCGTCGGCTCATACCTCAGATCGACGTGAGTCGCCACGACGAGCGAGGGGTACGGAGACCAGTAGAAGCGTCCGTCGAGGCCGGCCTCGGTGAAGAGCGATGCGTCCAAGTCCACGTTGCGGCTCGCAACACCGCCGTAGACGACCGCCTGCATGCCCCGCGTGGGAATGGTGATGTCGTTGCGCGTGTCGTAGACGAGCGAGACGCGGTGCAGGAGCTCATGCGTGGTGCCGATGCCGTACGTTCCCTCGAACCGGGAGGTGATCGGCGGAATGCCCGGGAGAGTGGTGCCGAGAACCTTGACCTTGCGCGCGGTGAAGGTGTAGGCGAGCTGCCAGGCGTGCGTCAGGTTCCAGCCGAGCGTCGCGTCGACGCCGATCTGCTGATCGATGTAAACCGTCTGGTTGATCTTGAAGGAGTTGTTGCCGATGCCGTAGAAGCGCGCCGTGCCGCTGCGGTCGTACAGGCCCTCGACCGTCAGGGTGAAGGGCGACTCGCGCAGCAGGCCCGTCTGGTAGATCGCGTCGAACGTGCTCTCGACTTTCTCCTCGCCGCCGCCGACGATCGACCATTGGGTGTCCTGCGACGGGAAGGCGAGTATCCGCCCGTGCGCGCCCCAGCCGAAATAGGGGTTGTGCATGATGTCGGGCGCGATGATGTCCGTGATCTCGTTCCGGGAGTTGGTCACCAGCATGGTCGGGATCACGCCGAGGGTGGTGCCGTTGTTGGGGTCGACGGCCGTGAGCGGGACCGGCAACACCGGCCAGGTGGTGGGATTGAGCCAATTGACCTTGCGGTGAGGCTTCGCCCGCTGCGCCTTGGGGGCTGGAATCGGGCCGGTGACCTTCGGGGCGGCCGCCGAGGCCGGCGCGCCCGGGGGCGTCCCCTGCGCCACCGCGACACGCGCCGCGAGGCACAGCGGCGCCGCGGCGATCAGACCGAGCGCTGCACGGTGCAAGCGCCTTGGGCTATGCTTGAGCGGGCCGCTGGTGTATCTCGAGGCAATCAGTACGCTCTCCGCGGCTTTGGGCCGCGGCCTCGGTTGTAGCAGGAACGAGCATGGCCAGTGATGACGATGCAGGTCCGGGGATTATATCGGTGTCGCGGTCCCGCCCGCATGTCCATCAAGGGTCGTGCCCCAGGTGTCGGTTGACAGCGTGAGTCTCGCTCGTGCCGCCGCGGCGCTGCCGCTGGCCATTTGGCTCTATCTGCTGCTGGCGCGTGGCGGTTTCTGGCGCGTCGGGCGCACGCTCGGGCCACGGCCGCCGTCCGCAGGCTCCGCCGGCACTCCGCATGTCGCCCGAGTCATCGCGGTCGTGCCGGCGCGCAATGAGGCGCAGAGCATCGGCAAAGCGGTGAGCTCGCTGCTTGCGCAGACACTTGCGCCCCCTGTCCAGGTGATCGTCGTGGACGACGGCAGCACGGATGGGACCGCGGAGGCGGCCAGGCGGTCAGCCGACGAATGCGGCGCGGCAGACCGGTTGACGGTGCTTCGCGGCACGCCGCCCGCGCCCGGCTGGACGGGCAAGCTGTGGGCCATGTCGCAGGGCGTTGCCGCCGCGGCCGCGGGCGATCCCGACTTCCTCCTCCTCACCGACGCCGACATCGAGTACGCGCCCGGCCAGGTTGCGGCGCTCGCCGTCAAAGCCGAGGCCGGGCAGCTCGACCTCGTCTCGCTGATGGTTCGGCTCTCGACGGCCACGGTCGCGGAGCGCTGCCTGATTCCGGCGTTCGTGTTCTTCTTCCTCGAGCTCTATCCGCCTTCCTGGATCGAATCGTCGCGATCGTCCGTAGCGGGCGCCGCGGGCGGCTGCATGCTGATCCGGCCGGATGCGCTCGCCCGTGCCGGCGGCCTGGCGGCGATCCGCGGCCACATCATCGACGATTGCGCGCTGGCGCGCATCGTCAAGTCGAGCGGCGGCCGCGTCTGGTTGGGTCTGGCGCGCGAGACGCGCAGCCTGCGTGTGTACGGCTCGTTCGCGCAGATCGGCGCGATGATCTCGCGGACCGCGTTCAACCAGCTGCGGCACTCCTATTGGCTGCTGGCCGGCACACTCCTCGGGCTGCTCGTCACCTATCTCGCGCCGCCGCTGCTCCTCCTGACGCGCCTGCCTGACCTGATGGCGCTCGGCGCCGCGGCCTGGCTGCTCATGACCGCGTGTTATCTGCCGATGGTCCGCTTTTATCGGGTCCCGGCCGCCTATGCGCTGCTTCTGCCCGCGGTGGCGATCTTCTACGCGGCCGCCACCGTCCACTCCGCGGTCCAGTATGCAGCGGGCCGCGGCGGGCGGTGGAAAGGAAGGGCGCAGGACGTGCGCCCGGCGGGCGAGCCTCGCCTCTAGGCGCACGATGGACCTCGCCGCCGACAGCCGCAGGATCGATCTCTGGTGCACTTACATCAGCGGGGTCCGCGATGCGTCCCTCTGGCCTCGTTATGATGCGCTCCTCAGCGGGGAGGAGCGCGCCAGGCAGGCGCGCTTCCGGTTTGCCAAGGACCAGCGGCGTTTCCTGGTCACCCGTGCCCTGGTGCGCACGGTCCTCTCGCGCTACGCCGCGGTGCGTCCCGAGGACTGGGCCTTCTCGGCGGGAGCGCGCGGGCGGCCCGCCATCTCGGCGCCGACGCCTGCTGCCGCGCTGCAATTCAACATCTCACATTCGTCGGATCTGGTGATGCTCGGCGTCACATCAGACGGGGCGCTCGGTGTCGACGCCGAGAGTATCGAGGCGCGAGAGGCCGACATCCAGGGGCTCGGCCGCTACTTCGCGCCGCAGGAGAGCGCGGCGCTCCTCGCATTGCCCGCGACCGCCCGCCGCCGGCGTTTCTTCGAGCTGTGGACACTCAAGGAGTCGTACATCAAGGCGAGGGGCCTCGGGCTCGCGATCGCGCTCGACACCTTTCGCTTCGAGCTGACCGGCGAGCGGGGGCTGACCCTGCACATGCGGCCCGAGCTCGCCGACTCGCCGCGGCGCTGGCGGCTCTGGCAGCTCGACCTGCGCTGCGGTTATGTCGCGGCGGTCTGTGCGGCGCGCATCGGGGAGGACGCGCCGCGGCTCACGCTGCGGGAGATCGTGCCGCTCGAGCGCGAGGATGTCGTCGACATCGCCCCATCGCGCAGCACCGACTAGCGCGGCCGCCGCTCAGGGTGTCGAGGCGGTCTTGCCGGCGGGCGTCGAGCGCGGCGGGGCGAGCGGCCTGTGCGTCGCGCGCGGGCGCCCGCGCGCCTCGCTCTGCTGCGCTTTCGCCATCATGGCATCGCGTAGCCCCCGATACTCGCTGTCGGCATACCAGTCGGGCCATTGCGCGCCGTCGGCGAGCTTGCGGCCGAGCAGGTAGAGAGTCTGGATGTCCTCGAGCGTGCCGCTCAGGTCCCAGTTGGGATTGAACACGTCGCCGGGCGTGTCGTAACGGTGGGCGGTGTAGTCGGCGGCGGCAGCCAGCCCGGCGGTGTGGCCGCCGTCGATGAGGTCGAGTCCGGGGCCGACGATCAGCGCCGGCACTCCCGCGCTCGCGAAGCTGTAGCGGTCGGAGCGGAAATAAGACCCGTACCGCGGCGCCGCTTCCGGAGTCAGCTCCCGGCCCTGCAGCGAGAGCACTTCCTTCAGGTCATCCTCGAGCTGCGATTGCCCGGCGCCGATGTCCGCCATGTCGCGGGCGCGGCCGATGATGGGCCAGGCTTCCACGTCGATGTCCGCTACCGTCCGGTCGAGCGGAAACGCCGGGTGGGCCACGTAGTATTGTGACCCGAGCGTCGCCGACTCCTCGAGCGTCGACAGCAGGAAGAGGACGCTGCGCTCCGGAGGCGTCTTCTGGTGGGCGAACGCGTCGGCGATCTCGAGGAGGGCGGATACGCCGCTGCCGTTGTCGATGGCGCCGTGGAAGATTTCCCGGCGCCCATGCGGCTCAGGCACGATGCCGAGATCGTCCCAGTGAGCGCTGTAGATTACGACCTGCTCGGGATGCTCGCGGCCCTTCACCAGCGCCAGCACGTTATAGGATCGGCCGTGGGTGACCGTGCTGCGCAGCACCAGGGAGGCGGTGGCTTTGAGCGGCACGGGCGTGAACCCGCGCTGCGCCGCCTGCGCGGCCAGCGTATCGAAATCGAGCCCGGCCGCACGAAAGAGGCGCTGGGCGGCGGCGCGGGTCAGCCAGCCCGCCACCGGGAGCCGCGGACCCGGCGCGACACTCGCGGGCAGGCTCTGCAGGGCGCCCCCGGTGCTGTTGCGGACCACCGTCCAGGGATAGCCCGCCGCCTCATCGCCCGTGTGCACGATGAAACAGGCGGCCGCGCCCAGGCGCGCCGCCTCCTCGTACTTGTAGATCCAGCGGCCGTACGGAGTCATCGCCTTGCCGTCGAAGAGCTGCGGGTCGCCGGTGGCGTAACCCGGATCGTTGCCCAGCACGATCACCGTCTTGCCCTTCACGCTGGTGCCCTGATAGTCATTCCACTGCCACTTCGGCGCGTCGATCCCGTAGCCCATGAAGATGACGGGCGAGCTGCGCAGAGCGACCAGCGGCCGCGCATCCTGCGTGAAGGCCATCATGTCGGTGCCATAGGCGAAGCTCTGTAGCCCGCCGCCGGCACGGATCTCGAGTTTCGTGGCGGTGTTGACCAGCGCGGTCGTGACGATCGGCACGCTCTGCAGCCAGTAGCCGCGGTTGCCTGGCGCGAGGCGCATGCGGCGGAATTGATCGACCAGATAGCGGATCGTCAGCACTTCCCCACGGGTGTCCGGCTTGCGTCCACCGAAGGTGTCGGAGGACAACGTTTTGTCAAATTGTAAAAAGTCGGCTTCGTTGATCTGCGGAGCCAGGGCGACGGCCATGGGGGGAGGCGTGGCGGACGTCGCGATCGCAGTCGGCGCGGGGATGACGCGCGCAACGGCCGGGCCGGACGAGCCTTCACCGGAGTGGCAGGCGCAGAGCCCCGATGCGATCAGGCCGAGGAGTAACGCGCGGGGGAATGGCTGAGGGTGACGCAAGCGGCGCGATGATATCGCCCGGCCTATCCGAGGTCGATGGCGAGCGTATTGCGCGAGTGCGTCAGGCGCTCGAGCACCGCGGCCGCCGTGACCCGCGCCGCACCGCGGCGGTGCGGATGGGCTTCCCGCGTGAACGAAAGGTTCTGGCCGTTGAGTGCGATGTCGTTCACGCCGCAGCCAGCAGCTCCGATCCGATAGGTCACCTCGAGCGGATGGCCGCGCACTGAAGTCATCACCCGCATGCCGTCCAGCGCCCCGGGGATCACCGGATCGATGCAGAGGGTACGCGATTCCCACGTGAGTCCGAGGAAGCGCCGGAGCGTGAGGGCAAGCGCAATCCCGGCGCCGCTCGAGTACACCCGCCAGCCGCCATCGAGAGGGATCGTGCCGCTGCGGATGCGCTCGTATTGAGCGCGCGCCTGATAGCGATCGGCGAACGCCGCATCGGAGCTCGAGTAGTAGCAGTTCGCCTGGCGCAGGCTTGCGGTGGGGACGACGGCGCGGACCCCCACGGGCGCGGCCTGACAGAGGGCGCGGAAGAACTCGTCCGCGAGTCCAACGTGAGCCAGCGCCTGCGCGTAACGCAAATGCGCATGCATGTACATGAGGCCGATCTCACGGCCGAAGAACGTCGCGCTCTCCGCGCGCTGGAATACCCGCTGCGGACCGCCATGGTAGGGCAGAGGCCGATCAAACAGGCGCACGCCGTCGGGGCCGGAGAGCTCTCGCTGGATGATCTCGAGGTGTGCGCGGGTCTGATCCGCAGTCAGCAGGTCCTCGAGGATGGCGTGGATCATTGCGAGCGAGCTGTAGCGTACGCCCGTGACCCCATCCCGGGGATGCAGAAGGTAGCGGACGTCTGCCGCACCGTCGAACACGGCATAGCCCGTGAGCACTCCGTCCGGAATCAGGAGGCGTTGGAAGTCGGTGCGGACGGCTTCGGCCTGCCGCTCGAGCGGCTCGGCCTGCGCGGCGCGTCCCAGAGATCGCAATGCGCGTGCGAGCATCGTGAGCGCCTGGAAATGCAGGGTGACCGTCCACGCGCTGCACATGTGCTCGCGCAGCGCGGGATCTGCAGGCTGAAGCGAGTCGTTCCAGTCGCCGTGGCCATAGGCCGCGAGTGTCGTGCCGCGAATGCGCCGCCGGTCGATGACGGTGAAAGCGCGCTCGACGTGCTGCCAGACGGTCGAGCTCTCACCAGCGTCCGCGCCCTTTGAATCGAAGAACGGTACGCGCGCATCCAGGAAATCGGCGTCGCCTGAAGCCATGAGATACTGGGCGAGGGCGACGAGTGGCCAGAAGACGATGTCGCCGTGCGAGTCACCCGCGCGGATGCCACGCTCGCGCTCGAAGAACATGAACCATTGCGGCCAGTCTCCATCGGGATTCTGGTTGGCCATGACGCGGAGCAGGAGATCGCGCAGCGGCTCCGTCCGGCCCAGGGCGAGCAGCATCTCGACCGGACCCTGACAGACATCGCGCGTGCCCCAGCCGCCACCCGAGTACTGCTCCAGACCGCGCGGCGACAGATAGTGCACGAGACCGTTCTGCGCGTACCAGGGCACCATCTCGAAGAGGTGCGCGGCGCGGGCGGCGGACTGCGGGGCGGCCGCCGGCTCCAGGGCCAGAACGGGCACCAACGGCTCATCGGGCGAAAGGCGCCAGGGCGTCTGACTCTCCTCCGCGACCAGTGAGCCGCGGACGGTGAGATCCACGCGACGCAGCCGGGAGGTCTCGACGCAAAGATAAGGCTCCTGTCGGGAGCGCCCGTCGAGGAACAGCAGCTCGTCGGTCCCGATGCGCGCGATCGCTGTTTGCGGGGCGAGAGCGATGCGGAAGTCCCCTCCCGGGAATCGGCGCCCGACGTCCGAGTCCGGCGCCGGCGTCACGACGAGCGTATCGCCTTCGCGCCGCCAGCGCAGCGGCTCCGGAGCGTTCCCGTCATCGCCGTTGAGCGCGATGTGGTGACTGATGAGGAATGCGATGTCAGGCCCCTCGGTTACCTCGATGCCGAGAGTCAGCGCGTGTGGCGCGGAGTGAGCGCAGGAGCGAAGGTGGATCTCGCCTCCGGCGTGGCGGTAGATCCAGCGGCAACTCTCGGGCGCCATCTCGAACGCGGAGGGCACGCCGAGGAGGCGCCACTCACCGGCGACCTTCGCGAAGACACGCAGGCCGTGCGAGCGAAAGAGCCCGAGGTAGCTGCGGTTCGCCGACAGGAAGCGGTTGATGCTGACGTGTCCCTGGGCGAGCATCGAGTGGAACACACCGCTCATCCACAGCGTCGAGGTCAGCGCGCTTTCATCGGGAGTCAGGTGCCGTCCGGTGCGCAGGAGCTGGCCGTGGGGGCGCAGCACGCGCAGCTCCTTGCTGCGCAGCACCACGTGGCTGTCGTGGCCGTGAAAGAAGGACAGGCGCGTGCCGCGGTCATCCGTCTCTTCGTGGCGCCATGGAGGTGGGAAGAGGCGGCGCAGCGCGCTGGTATCGAGATCGACCGCTTGCAGCGCCGCCGCCGCCGAGAAGAGCGTCTGCGCCGCGGCCGGTCCGGTAGGGGGCGCGTCGGTGGGCGGTGCCGCGGGCGCCGCCTCGGGGAGCGCGAGCAGGGCGGTCACCCTGGACAGGTCCGCTTCCGAGGTGGCATCCGGGTGATCCGCGGCGAAGCCGCCGAAGAATCCCGCGTGCCGGTGCTCCCCGGGCGCGAGGCGAAGCGGCGCATCGCGCAACACCACCATCGAGTGCTCGTGTTGCAGGCGCCGGCCGGGAAGCTCCCCGAGCATGCCGGTGAGCGGCTCGCCCGCGCGGCTCGCGAGTCCGTGGAAATCGAGCGCGTCCGTGGCGAAGGAGGCGCCGCGGCGCAGCGATCCGATCAGGGTCCAGGGATGGCGGCCGTCCGCGGCCTGGTTCTGACGGGAGGCGATCAGGATGCCGCGCTCGGAATCGGTGAGCGGTGTGTGATCGACATACTGGCTGACATAGTACTCGTTCATTCGCACCGCGCCGTACGGGGCGAGCGCGACATCCTGCGCATGAGTGAGGTCCAGCTCCAGGGCGTCGGCCGTGGTATTCCTCAGACTCACGTGCCAGAACCAGGCGGGCGCATCCGCCGCGAGCGCCAGCGAGAGCTCGTACTCGATGCCCTCCCAGGTGCCCCGGCCGGCGATCCTGCCGTCTTGCGGCGGGCCGAGCCGCGTCGGGCTCGACGGACCGAGAAGGGGCGTCCAGAGGGGCGTGCCGGTGCGGCGTCGCAGGAAGACATTGGTGGGGCCGCACTCGATCCGGTTGCCGACGAACAGGGTGAGGGTGCTCGAGCCGCAGTCGAAGCGGCGCAGACCGCCGCTCTCGGTGATCTCGACCCGAAGGCCAGCGCGGCTGGTCACGATTCTCGCGGGAGTGCCCACGATGGCTATCCTAGCGGCTCCCGGCTTAAACTGCGGGCATGAACAGCATCCCGAACCTCAAGCAAGAGCCGCGCCCGGCCTTTGGAACCGTGCTCGCGCCGACGATGACCCAGGCCCGCTTCCAGAACGGGCAGTGGGGGCGCTTCGAGGTCCAGCCCTGCGCTCCGATCCCGCTGCATCCGGCGGCCCACGTGCTGCACTACGCCAGCACCTGCTTCGAGGGCTTCAAGGCCTATCGCTGGGCCGACGGCAGCATCAACGTGTTCCGCATGGACCGGCACATCGAGCGCATGCGCCAGAGCGCGCGCTCGCTGGTACTGCCGGAGCCGGATCCGCGGCAGCTCGAGGAGATGATCCGCACCGCCATCGACCGCAACCGCGAGATCGTTCCCGAGGCGCCGGGGGCGCTCTACATGCGGCCGATTCTCTTCGGCACCACTCCCAACATCGGTGCCGCCGGCGCGCCGGCGAGCGAAGCGACTCTCATCGTGCTCGCGAGCCCGGTGTGGGACTACTTTGCCGGCGGCATGAAGCCGCTGCGCATCTACGTCGAGGATGTCAACGCGCGCACGGCCTCGCAGACCGGCAAGGTGAAGACCGGCGGCAATTACGCGGCGGCTCTCGGTCCCACGCTCGAGGCGCGGCGCCAGTACAACGTCGATCAGGTGTTGTTCTGTCCCGGCGGCGAGGTGCAGGAGACCGGCGCCTCCAACTTTCTGCTGCTTCGCGACGGGCGGGTGCTCACGCGCAGCCTCGACTCGACGTTCCTCCACGGCGTGACCCGCGACTCGGTGCTGACCCTCGCGCGCGAGGAGGGTTACCGGGTCGAGGAGCGGATCTTCGACGTTGCCGAGATGCTGGAGTGGACGCGTATGGGCGAGGCCGTGCTCTCCGGCACCGCCGCCGTGTTGGCGGGCGTCGGCGCCCTCATCCATCACGGCAAGGAGCACCGGGTCGGTAACGGCGAAGTTGGCCCCCACACGCGCAGGCTCCGCGAGCGGCTCGTGTCCATCCAGCGCGGTGAGTCGAAGGACACGCACGGCTGGACGCAGAGGATTTGACCGCGCCCGGCGGGACCGTGCCATTTTACGGCCCCGGGGACGTGCGGGCGGCGCTCGACTACGACGGCTGCATCGCGGCCGTTCGCACGGCGATGGCGCAGTTCAGTGCCGAGGACAGGCCGCAGCCGCTGCGCAGCATCTTCGAGATCGCTCCCGCCAGATTCTTCGGCCTCATGCCGGGCACTCTCGCCGCGCCTCAGGGGTTCGGCGCCAAGCTGCTGTCGGTGTTTGCCGATCCCGACCTGCCGGGCCGTTCCGCGCATCGCGGCGTAGTGGTGCTCTTCGACCGCGAGTCGGGTCACGTGACGTGCATCGCCGATGCCGGCGAGGTCACGGAGATCCGCACCGCAGCCGCATCTGCTGTCGCAACCGATGTGCTCGCGCGGCGAGACGCCAGGACTCTGGCGATATTCGGCTGCGGCCTGCAGGCCACCTCGCACATCCGCGCGCTCATTCGCGTGCGCCGGTTCGACGAGATTCTGGTGTGGGGGCGTTCGGTGGACCACGCTTCCCGATTCGCTGAACGGATGCAGCGTGATGTTGGAATGCCTGTCAGGGCGGTCAAAGAGGCACATGAGGCGGCATCGTCCGCCGACATCATCTGCACCGTGACGAGCTCACCCACTCCCGTGCTGCTCGGCGAGTGGGTACGTCCCGGAACACACGTGAACCTGGTTGGCTCCAGCCGGCCCGGGCCGGTGGAGATCGACGCTGCGTTGCTGCTGGCGGGCCGCTACATCGTGGACAGCCGGCGCTCGGCATTGGCGGCGGCCGCGGAATTCCTGCTCGCCCGGGAGGCGGGACTGCTCGACGAGCGCCACATCGTGGCCGAGATCGGCGAGGTCCTGCTCGGGCGCATCCCGGGCCGCACCGCCGCCGAGCAGATCACTCTCTACAAATCCCTCGGACACATCGTGCAGGACCTGGCGGCGGTGAGCTATCTGCACGCGCGCGCGGGCGCCGGGCATCAGCCGTCGCAGAAGTTCACTGCGGAAGAGGAATGAACTCCTGCTCGTCTCCGGGGACTCGCGCAAAGCGGCCTTCCCGCCAGTCGCGCTTGGCCTGCTCGATGCGCGCCTGCGAGCTCGAGACGAAGTTCCAGAAAATGTGCCGCTCGCCGTCCATCGGCGCGCCGCCCACCAGGGCGACCCGCGCTTCGCTGACTGCGCGCAGAGTTGCCGGCGCTCCGCGAGTGAATACCAGCATGCGGCCGTGCTCCGCTCGCTCGTTGCCGCAGGCGACCGTGCCGCTGACGATGTAGGCGGCGCGCTCTTCGTGATCCTCCGGCAGCGCAAGCTCGCTGCCCGCCGGCATTGCCGCTTCCACGTAAAAAAGCGATGAGCGGGTCCTGACGGGGGAGCGCTCGCCATAGGCGCTGCCGGCGAGCACGCGGATGCGCGCGCCAGAGATCACGAGCGACGGCAGGTCGCGGGCGGCATAGTGGTCGAACTCGGGATCGCATTCCTCGTCCCGCAACGGCAACGCCACCCAGAGCTGAAGCCCATCGAGCGGCGAGCCGGCCTGACGCAGCTCCGCGCGGGTGCGCTCCGAATGGACGATGCCGCGGCCCGCCGTCATCCAGTTGATATCACCGGGGCGGATCGGCTGGTGCGAGCCCAGGCTGTCGCGATGGACGATCTCGCCGGCGAAGAGGTAGGTCACCGTGGCCAGCCCGATGTGCGGATGCGGCCGCACGTCGATCCCGCGCCCGGGCGGGAAGGCGGCCGGCCCCATGTGATCGAAGAAGATGAAGGGGCCGATCAGCTTGCGCACCGTCGAGGGCAGCACGCGGCCGACGGTGAAGCCGCCGAGGTCCCGCGCGCGGGCGTCGATCACGGCCGCGAGCTGCGGCGTCCCGGGGCAAGACCCCGTTGCGGGCTCGATGTCGGGGAGTACGCTCATGGGAGCATCGTACGCCGCAAGGGGAGCGATCACTACGGCGGCGTGCCGCCGCCAAGCCCGCGGATTAGAATCCCGAGGTTGCCTCAATCGAGCGGAGAGTGCGATATGCGTGAGAGAGTAGAGAGGCCGGATCGGCCGCCCACGCCCGCGATCGGCCGGCGGGCGTTCCTCGGCACCGCAGGCGCGGCGGGATTGATGGCCGCGACAACCGGGTGGGCCGCGGCCGGTCAGCGCCGGCGGTTCTTCGCCGGTCACGACTTGCCGATCGGGCTACAACTCTACACTCTCGGGCAGGCGCCCTACAGTGACCTCGACGGAACACTGCAGACGTTGGCGAGGATCGGTTATCGGACCGTCGAGCCCGTGGCGTTGATGAAGCGTACCGCCGCGGCGCTTCGCGCGGCGCTCGACCGGGCCGGGCTCGCGTGCCCCAGCACGCACGTGCCGCTGCAGGCGGACGGCAGCGGAGGGCCGTCGTTGGCGGGGGATCTCGGGGCGCTCGCGGCCGACATGCACCGTATCGGCGTCAAATATGTGGTCGTGCCGATATTCGCCGTGCCGCAACGTTTCAGGCCGCGCAACGGCGAGGACGGCCTGCATTTCCTCAGCCGCGCGGGCGCCGAAATGACGGCGGACGACTGGCGGCGCCTGGCCTCGCAGCTCAACGAGAAGGGCGCCGCCCTGAAGCGCGAGGGCCTGAAGCTGGCCTATCACAATCATAACGTCGAGTTCGTGCGGCAGGGGGCCGGGACCGCATTCGACCTCCTGCTGGCGAATACGGATCCGGATCTCGTCTGGTTCGAGATGGACGTCGGCTGGGTAGCCGCCGGCGGAGCCGATCCGGTGGCGTTGCTGCGCGCTCACCGGCGGCGTTTCCGGCTGATCCACATCAAGGACCTGAAGGCGAGCACCGTGCCCAACCATGCCTTCGGGATGGACCCGTCTGATGTCGGGTCGGGCGCTCTCGACTGGACGAAGATCCTGCCGGTCGCGTACGAAGCCGGAGTGCGGTACTACTACGTGGAGCAGGAGCCGCCGTTCGCCGGGCCGCGGATGGACGCGGCGCGCACCGACTATGAGTACCTGGCCCGGCTGGCCTGAGGCGCAGGCCGAGCCCGCGGCGGCAATGCGCGGCGGGCATCGACACCCGGGCGGCGAAGGCGGAGAATCCCGCGCGGCCGCTATACAAGGCGAAGTCCCATTCCGATGAGGGGAGAAGCCGACATGATCACGCGTAGCCGAGCCCGGTCCACTCTCGCTCTGACACTCGCCACCGCCTCGGCGCTGGCGCTGCTCGCGCCGCCGGCACGCGCCGACGTGACGGTCGGGCAGAAGACCTCCATGAGTCTCGGCGGAATCAACATCGACATCGACTCGGTCGAGCGCACGAGCGCGGACAAGCAGCGCGACGATTCGACGGTGACCTGCCACGGCTTCCTCTCTCTCTTCTGCCACGGAGCGGGGGGCGGGCGCATCGTGCGCCTGGACAAGCAGCTCGAGTGGCAGCTGCAGCCGAAGAAGAAACTCTACACCGAGCACCAGTTCCCGACGGCCGAGCAGCGCGCCGAGGCGCAGAAGAACCTCGAGGCGGCGATGCAGGAGATGAAGAACTGTCCGATGCCGCAATCCCCGGGCGCGTCTCAGGCCTCGGCGCCCGATGCGTCGCAATGTCAGATGAGCTCGCCGGTGCTCAACGTGAGCAGCACGGGCGAGCACACCACGATCCTCGGGCACGACGCCCACAAGGCGAACGTGATGCTGTCGCAAACCTGCACGGACCAGAAGACCGGGGATGTCTGCGAGATCGACTACGGCTTCGAGACCTGGCTCACCGACGATGCGATTCCGGGCGTCGAGGAGCGGCACGCTTTTCAGCAGAAATATCTTGCGGCCCAGGGTCTCGATCCCAACAATCCGCGGCTGCAGCACACGGTCGAGCAGTTCATGGCGCCGTATGCGGATCAACTGCAGCAGCTGCGCGGCAAGGCGGCGGACCTGAAGGGTTACCCGTTGCGCACGACGTTCTACATGGCTTTCGGCGGCCCGCACTGCGGCAGGGCGAAGCAGGCGCAGCAGCAACAGGCGAGCAGCAGCCATTTCAGCATGCACAACATCGCGAGCAACGCCATCGCCAGCGGGCTGTCGAGCTTTTTCCACCGCGGCGCGGCCGCGATCCACACCGACTCCGCGGGCGGTGCGGCGGCGTCCACCGCCGCAAACGAGACGGCGGACTCCGCAGCCGGTGCGGCGGCCAACTCCATGACGCAGCAGCAGGCGTCCGCGGCCGGCTCCGCGACATCCGCACCGCCGCCAGGGGCGCTGGTCCGGGTCGTGTCGCTCACCACGGAGACGACCTCGATCGACACGTCGAGCATTCCCGCCGATGAGTTCGACATCCCGGCCGGCTGGCAGCTCGAGCCGCAGAAGCCGCAGATGGCGGGCAGCGCGCCCAAGTGCCCGACCGCCGCGAAGTGATTCGCCGGCGTTGAGGGCGATGTGGGGGCGCTGTAGTCCTCGTGGGAAACCTGTACGCTCTGCCGGTTGCCGTTGGCGAAACCGAGATCCGCTGCAGGCATCCCTTGTGTGCTGCTCGCGCCGGCCCTCATGGGCATCCCGTGGGCGGGCGCCAATGAGCCTCTGCCGGGCAGCGCCCGCGCTCCCGTCGCTCCTTCCGGCATCAGGATCACGCCCACCGCGGCGGCAGGTGCGAAGTTCTCGCATCTCGATCCGCCCGCGCTCGGGCGCGGACCTCAGGCAGGGTCGGGCCGGGCTCCTGGGCCCGGGACAGCGGCGATAGCCGTCAGCCGCCCGGTTTGATGAACTTGACCGTCATGCGGTCCGACTCGCCGATGGCCTGCATCTTCGCGTGCTCGGCCGGCGGGCCGGCGAGGTCGGGCGGCAGGCGATGCACGTTTATGGTTTCCGGATCCTTGGGATTGGCATTCACCTCGGAGACGCCGGCCAGTTGGAAGCCGGCCTTCAGGCCGGCCTCGATCATGTAATCCTCCGGGATGCGGTGCAGTGCCCGGCAGGCTGCCAGCGCATTCGCGAAAGGCTGTGCGCGGTGCTCCGTCACGCCGAAGACGCCGCCCGGCTTCAACACCCGATACGCGGCGCGAAATACCGCCGCGAGTGTGGCCGGATCCTCACCGAGCCAGTCGTGGGCGTTGCGGAAGGTCAGCACCATATCGGCCGAGTCAGGCGGTCCCAGTGTCAGCTGATCCGGAGGAGAGAAGGGAACGGTCCTGACATTGCCGAACACGGCCGGATCGGCGTGGAGCTTGGCGTCGAACGCCACCGCCATCTTGTGCATGAAGGAGCTGCCACCCGCGGTCGGCGGCGCGGCCTCGATCAGGTGCCCGCGATCGTGCAGGACCGGCGCCAGGATCTCCGTATACCAGCCTCCGCCCGGCTCGAGCTCGATCACCGTCATGTCCGGACGAAGGCCGAAGAACTCCAGTGTCTCGACCGGATGGCGATAGCGATCACGCGCCTTGTGAGCCGCGGAGCGCCACGAGCCATCGAGCGCGTGTTGCACCAGGGCGCCGCTGCCGCCCGCGGGGGCGGCGAAGGCGGGTCCGGCGCAGAGAGGAAGCAACACAACGAGCAGCCACGGTCTCGTTTTTCTCACGGCAAGCTCCGCTGGGCTTCGAGGGGAGCCCGATGCCCTATGATCCGCCACCACGGGCTTGGCCGCAAGTCGACCCCCGCCGCGCCGGCTCCGCAGCGGCCCTTCAGTCGAGAACCTTGATGTGGTTGTGCACCGCGCGCACACCCTTGACTCTGAGCGCGTCCTGCTCGGCTCTGTCCTTCTCCGCGTCCGATCGCGTAGTGCCGCGCAGCGTCACGATGCCGTTGACGGTGGCAACATGGATGTCCCGCGCCTTGGTTGCATGATCGGCGACGAGCTCGGCTTTCACCTTGCTAGTGATGTACGAGTCCTTCACCGGGTGATTGCTCATGTTGTCGGCCAAGGCAGCGGTGCTGGTCAGCGTCAAGGCTGCGAGTGCCACGAGATACCTGCGCATAACGGCTCCTCAAGTGGAAGTCTCAGCTCGCTAAACGAGCGTGGGCGCGTCCGAGTTCCGGCCGGTCGACGGTCCAGCTCGATTCGACCTCAATGACGACTGAGCCTGGGCCGCAGCGCTCACTTGGCGAAGAGCGTCGCGATGTCGGCGAAGGCTTTGATCTCCAGCGCGTTTCCCGACGGGTCGAGGAAGAACATCGTGGCTTGCTCTCCGGGCTGGCCCTTGAACCGGATGTACGGCTCGATGAGGAACTGGACACCCTTTGCCCGCAGACGCCCGGCCATCGCTTCCCATTCCGGCATCGGCAACACGATCCCGAAGTGGCGCACCGGGACGCCGTGGCTGTCCACCGTGTTGCGCTGCGCCTGGCGCGTCTCCTGCGGCGCCAGATGGGCCACGATCTGATGGCCGTAGAAGTTGAAGTCGATCCAGTCCTCGGAGCTGCGGCCTTCGGGACAGCCGAGCGTCTCGCCGTAGAAGGCCCGCGCCAGCTTCAGGTCGTGCACGGGGAAGGCGACATGGAAGGGAGAGAGAAGCCCCGGATTGGTAGCCACGGCCTGCATGTCGAAACTCCTAACGCCCGAACGCCACGAGTGCCTCGATGAGCCGGTGAACGGAGCCGTAGAGCGGCACGGCGAGCAGCGGAACGAGCAGCGCGCAAGTGAGGACGCGCCGCCCCGGGAAGTTGCGTCGCATCGCTGCGGAGGGCGCGAGCAGCCGCCGGACGCGGCGCTCGAGGCTCGCGAGCGGAACGCCCGGCCGGGCGGCCTGCGGCACCACCTTGCGCGGCCGGCCGCTCGCGACGGAGAGTCGCGCGACCTTGATCAATGCCGAGGCGAGGGCGACCCGCTTGTGCGGATCGGCGCCGCTCGCGCGCTCGTCCGCTTCCAGCTCGGTCGCGGCCCGCCAGTGCTCCGCCAATGCGCGGCCCGTCGGCAGCCAGGCGAGCGCATCGGGCAGAATCAGCAGCAGCAGCCGCTTCAGGTTGTCGCGGGCATCCCGGTGCGCCGCCTCGTGCGCGAGCACCTGGCGAAATTCCTCGTGGTCGCACGCGGTGGCGACGCAGCGCGCGGCGATGATGCGTTGCTTCCAGCTGCCCACGACGCCCACGAGCGGCTCGCTGACATCGATCACGGTCACTTCGTCGCCGTCCGCCGCGCGCCGGCCGCGCAGCGGCTGCGAGCCCACGAGCGCCCGTGTGGCCCGCCAGGCGCGCAGGCCGCGGCGGGCGCCGTCCGCGAGCACGAGCAGCGCGAACAGGGCCGAGGCGACCAGGAGCGGCCCCGGATGATCCTGCGCGTGGGGCGGCTCGTAAACCAGAAACGCCGGCAGGACCACTGTCAGGACGAAGGTTGCCGATCCCATCGCGGGCAGGAGCCGAACGCCGAGCACCGCATCCGCGCCGGTCAGACGTTTTCGCAGCCCGACGCGCCACGCGAGTCCGACCGCCGCGGAAAGCAGCAGGTTGCAGAGCCCGTAGGCGGCAAGCACCACCAGTGGGAAGGTCACATCGAAGCTCATCGCTCTGTCTCGTTGAGCCGGGCGCGCTCGGCGCGGACCAGCGCCTCCAGCTCATCGAGCAGCTCCGCGTCCGCCTCACGGACGGCCTCCACCAGAGTTGAGAGCAGGGCCGTGCTGTCGCCGCACGCGGCCAGGAGCTCGGTGACCTGGCCGGACACCATGCGGCCGAAGAGCTCGTTGCGCGAGCAGCGGGGCACGTAGCCGAAGGCCCGCCCGAGCCGGAAACGCCGCAGCACGCCCTTGCGGTACAGCCGGTCGAGGGTCGTCATGAGCGTGGTGTAGGCGAGCTGCGGGAAGGACGGCTGCACGTGCCGCACCGTCGAGGCCCGCTTGCGCCCCCACAGCACCTCGAGCACTTTGAGCTCGAGGGGTCCCAATTCCAGGCGTTCGCCCACTACCACTCGCTCGCATTCGAAGGCGCCCGCAGCGCCGCGGGCGCCAGCGTCTCAAGTCGCGGGCCGCTCTGCAATGGGATGCGGCGCCGGGCCGCCGGATAAGCGTCCGGCCGAAGGAATGACGCGCCGGCGCGACCTACGAGCCCTGGTAGTAGTTTCGCCCGCTTTCCTATATTGCCGCCCGCCTGAGGAATCGAAGGGCTTCCGTGAAGTGCACTTCCTGGGCTCTCGCCTGCGCGCTCGCTTCCTGCCGCCTCGTGATGAATGCGGCGGCCGGCGATGCGAGCGCGCAACCCGAGGCCGCGCATCCGCCCAGTGTCATTCCCAAGGTCGTGATCCACGCGCCACGGTGGCTGTTCAATCGCGCCACCCGCTATGCGCATTCCATGCCGGAGGTCTCCGGTCCCGAGATCACGGTCACGAAGAAAACAACCGTCGTGCGGCTCGCCGATCAGCCGCCCATCATCGACAATCACGAGCGCGAGCTGTTCGACCGGATGCCGGGCATCGTGCTCGCCGAGCAGCAGAATCCGACCGAGCTCAACGTCACCTACCGCGGGCTCGGCAACCCGCAGGAGAGCGAGTACGTGCTGCTCCTGCAGGATGGCATTCCGATGGAGATGGACTGGATCGGCTATCCGACGCTCTACTACATCCCCGAGCCCGAGACCCTCTCCGAGGTGCAGATGATCCGCGGGGGCTCGGGTCTGCTCTACGGTCCGCAGCCCGAGCCGGTCATCAACTTCGTGTCGAAGGAGCCCTCGGCGAGCACCACGGCGACGGTGCAGCAGGTTGGCGGCGATGACGGCCTCTACTCCACCTTCGATTCGATCTCCGGGCCCGCCGGCCCGGTCCGCTACCGCGCGGACTTTTCGCATCGGCGGTCGAACGGGCAGCGCGCCAACGGCGACTATGAGCTGAATTCCGGCGACCTCGATCTCGAGCATTCTCTCGACAGCCGGCAAAAGCTCAGCCTCGCGGTGCACGCCTACTCGCTCGTCAGCGGCATCGCCGGCCTGATGAGCTATGCGCAGTTCAAGGCCGACCCCAACCAGACCACCTCGCCGGACGATCGTGACTGGGAGCACCGTTATACGGGGGTCCTCACCTACAGCAACCGACTCGGCAACGGCGACCTCTATGTGCAGAAGCTGTGGTCGGGCTATCAGGACCTGATCACGCGGGTCGGCGGGAGCTCCTACGCCACCGGCGGCACGGTGGCCGGCCAGCGATTTCACTACACGGGCGTCGACGGCAGGCTCCTGCTTCGTTATGGGCATGGCGCGGCGCTCACCGTGGGCTACACCATTTACGGCTCCAACAGTCCGTACGTTGAGATCGCGAGCCCCGATGGGGCGGCAGCGCCCTACGGCACCGTGGGGAATGTCATCTACGACGACGAGCGCCGCTCGCGCTACACGGCGGTGTTCGCCGAGAGCTTGTACCGCTGGGGACGATTCCACGTGGTCGCCTCGGCCCGCTTCAATCACGAGCAGATCGACAGCCGCGAGAGCGTGGCTCAGCATCCCTATCCGGTGAACGGCGTCTGGCGCAAGAACATACCGCTCTTCGGGCTCGGCATCGGCAATGATTTCGGCCGCGGCAACGAGACGTATCTCAACATTTCGCAGGGCTTCCGGCCGGTGCGCTATCTCGATGTCGCCAGTCCGTTCGGGAAATTCGGCACCGCCAACGATCCCGACCCGACCCGCTATCTCACGTACGAAGCGGGTGTGCACGGCTGGCCGGTCGTCGGCCTCTACTACGATGCCAGCCTGTTTCAGGTGAACGTGAAAAACAGCATCGAGACCCTGCCAGTCACATCGACAGAGTCCGTCGACGTCAACACCGGAGAGCAACGCAGCCGCGGAATCGAGCTGCAATCCTCGTACGACCTGTTCGAGCTGCGCCCGGCGGCGCCCGCGGGCGCCCACCTGACACTGTTTGCCAACGCGAGCTACCTGGATGCGGTATACACGAGCAGCATCACCGCCGGGCGGACCGGCAGGACGCCGCCCTATGCGCCGCGGTACGTTCTCAAGGGAGGCCTGACGCTGACGGGGGCGCCGGGCCTCGAGCTGAGTCTCATCGTGGATGCCGTCGGCTCGCAGTACTTCCAGCCCGACGATGCCGGCATCGGCATCATGCCGGCACGGATTCCCGCCTACACCGTCGTGGACCTCTCCGGGGAGTACCGCTTCGCCGGCCATTGGCGAGTGCTGGGAGGCATATCCAACCTGACCAACCGGGAGTACTACTCCCGCGTCTTCATCTCGGGCGGCCGCATCGAGCCGGCATTGAGCCGCCAGCTCTACGCCGGCATCGCGTACGATCTTTGAGGATGCGCCGAAGCCCTCGCGTCCGGCGGCCCGGCGCCGGCCGCGGCCGTTGCCTGCGTGTTAACATTTGGCGTGCTCGAGCGCGCGCTGGGCTGGTTTGGAAGATATCTCGGGACGCCTTAAACGGTCCGCCGTGCGGCCGCATCCAAAGGGGTGAATGGGCTCGCCTGCACACAATGAGAGCGTCGATTGGGAGGCTGGCCTCGTGCTGCGGGCCCGCGCCGGGGATATGCGCGCCTTCGAGCGGCTCTATCGCGACCATATCGGGGCGGTGTACGGATTGTGCCTGCGGATGCTGCGGGACCGGGCCCATGCGCAGGACTGCGCGCAGGAAGCGTTCGTCAATGCCTGGAAGGCGCTCGGGCGCTTCGAGACCCGCAGCAGCTTCGGAACCTGGCTGCACCGCATCGCGGTGAACGTGGTGCTGAGCCGGCGGCGAAAAGCCGGATCCCAGGTGGAATCGAAGCTCTCGACGACACCTGCGGACGAGGAAATCGCCGACACGCCCGCAGAGTGGACGCTCGATACTCCCGTCGAAGTGGAGGAGATCGAGTCCGCGATCGGCGGCCTGCCCGACGGTGCACGGGACGTGCTCGTGCTCTGTGGGATCTACGGCTATTCGCATGGCGAAGCCGCGCAGATGCTCGGCGTCGCCGAAGGGACCTGCAAGGCCCAATTACACCGGGCTCGCGCGCTCCTGCGGGTGCGGCTCGAGCCGGAGAGTCGCCCATGAACCGTCCGCCATCCAAGATCAGCCGCCTCAGTGAGTTGCCGCGAGAGATTCCCCCGCCGCATGACGGCTGGCCGGCGCTGGAGGCGAAGCTGCGGGAGAGCGGGAGGCCGCAATCGGGCGAGGGCACGGGGCAGGGCAGCGCGGAAGGAGCGATGCGGCGCCGGCGCCCGAATTTGGCGAGCATTGCGGCGCTTGCGGCGGTTCTCGCGGCGGTCGTCGTGGGCGTCTCGATCGACCGGTGGATCCTTTCACCCGGGCGTCCGGCGCCGCAGGGCGTCACGGCTCCCGACATCGAGCCGACCAGCGGGAGGCTGGCGGTCGCTTATATCAGCGACCCGCGGTTTCTGCGCGAGCGCGAGGCCCTGCTGCGCTCCCTGAACGGGCGGCTGGCAAAGCTGCCGCCGCCCACGAGGCAGAAGGTCCTGCAGAGCCTGGCCACCATTCACCAGTCGATGCAGCAGATCCAGCAGGCGCTGGGGAAGGAGCCCGGCAACGCGCTGTTGCAGGAGCTGCTGATCGACACCTACCAGAACGAGATGCAAGTGCTGTCGACCGTGCAAGCGGCGAGCGGCGGCACCGGAGAGACTTGACATGAACACATTCTCACGTGCGGCAAGCCTCACCCTGGCGCTCGCCTTCGCGGCCGGGGCGGCTCAGGCCGCGTCATTCCAGCAGCAGGTGGCGGCCGATCCGCGCGGTGAGGTCGACGTCAGCAATATCGCCGGAAGCATCGTCATCACCGGGTGGGACAAGCCCTCCGTCTCGGTCACCGCCGATGTGCCGAGCGGCTCGCAGCGGGTGAAGGTGTCGGGCGGGCATGGCCGCACCCTGGTTTGTGTGACCTACCACTCCGGGGGCTGCAATGCATCGGGCTCCTCCTCCGATGAGGACCAATCGGTCCGACTCGAGATTTACGTGCCGAGCGGGAGTGAGATCGAAGCCTCGGGAGTGAGCGCGGACATCACCTCCCGCAACGTCACGGGCCACCAACACCTGCATACGGTGAGCGGCGACATCGAGGCGGATCTCGGCTCCGGCAACGATGAGGTCAAATCCGTGAGCGGCGATATCCACCTGCGCGGCAGCGGCCAGGACGGCACGCTCCAGGTCTCCACGGTGAGCGGCGATCTGACCGTGACGAACGTCGCCGGCGAGCTCGAGGCGAGGACCGTCAACGGTGAGCTGCGCGCCGGGCTCTCGTCCGCCCGCATCGCGCGACTCAACACCACATCCGGCGGGATCGAGCTGAACGCGCGCCTCGCCACGGGCGGGAACATAGAGATCGAGACCGTGAGCGGCCGTGAGAAGGCCGACGTCGCTGCACCGGCGGGATATGCCTACGAGGCAAGCTCGTTCAGCGGCGATATCGATGACTGCTTCGGCCAGAAATCCGACCACAACCAATACGGACCCGGCAGCCGCCTGGACGGCACGCGTGGAGCGGGCAGCGGCCACGTGCGCATCAGGAGCCTGAGCGGCGACATTTCCCTCTGCGATCACTGAGGAGTAGGGGCTCCCGGCGGGCCGGGAGCGCGCCGGATCGCGGGTCTTGCGGCGGTGGATCGCGGCCGAGAGGATGGCGCGCCTGGATGGCTTGCGGCAATATCCGTCGCAACTTTCCCGGCACGGCGGTTGAGCCCTCGCACATGGATCGACGCAGATTCCTCGCAGGGTCGCTGGCAGCTTCAGGCGCCGCGCTCTTCTCTCCTTCGGCCTCTCCCTCGGGGTTTACCGCTGCCGGCGGCGGCCGGGAAGTGCGGCTGTCGGTCCGTCCGCACCTGCCGGGCAACCCGATCGCGGCGGATTTTACCGGCCTGAGCTACGAGAGCTCCCAGCTCAGCGACCCCACCTTCTTTTCGCCGGCGAATACGGCGCTGGCCGCCTTCCACAGCCGCCTCGGCGCCGCCGGAGTCCTGAGGATCGGCGGCAACACCAGCGAGTTCAGCATCTGGAGCCCCGGTTCGGCCGCGGTGCAGCCCCGTCCCCAGGCGCTGGGCCCCGATACCGGCCGGCACCCGCCGCCCCGCCGTCCGATCACGCCGCTCGCCGTGCGTAACCTGCGGGGCTTCCTGGATCGCTCCGGCTGGCGACTGATCTATGGCCTCAACATGGGAACCGGGAGTGCCGAGGCCGCCGCGGACGAGGCGGCCTATGTGGCGAAGGTCATGGGCGAGAAGCTCGTGGCCTTTCAGCTCTGCAACGAGCCGGACCTGTTCCACCGCAATGGCCTGCGGGGCCCCGGCTACGGCTATCCGCAGTTCGCGGCGGAATGGCGGCGCTATTTTCGGACGGTCCGGCAACGGGTGCCGGACGCGCCGTTTGCGGGACCCGATACGGCCAGGAACGACGAGTGGCTAGCGCGCTTCGCGCGCGAGCAGCGGCACGATGTGGCGTTTCTTTCGCAGCACTACTACGCCGAGGGACCCCCGGCCGATCCGTCGATGACCCTGGAGCGGCTGCTGGGATCCGATGCCACGCTCGGCGCCGAGCTCGAGTCGGCGGCTGCGGCACGCAGGAGCACCGGATTGCCGTTCCGAATGACGGAGACCAACTCCTGCTATGGGGGCGGTAAACCGGGCGTGAGCGACACGTTCGCTTCGGCACTGTGGGCCGCCGACCTCATGTACCGGTTGGCTCAGGCCGGCGCCACCGGTGTCAACTTTCATGGCGGCGGCTACGGCTGGTATACGCCCGTTGCGGGGACAGCGGACAGCGGCTTCGTGGCGCGCCCGATCTACTACGGCATGCTCCTCTTCGCTGCCGCCGGAGCGGGGCGCCTGGTGATGACGGAATTGGACGGCGTGACGGATGGATCGCTGACCGCTTTTGGGCTGAAGAGCCGTGATGGAGCGCTGAAGGCCGTCGTGCTCAACAGGAATCTGGACGCAGATGTGACGTTGGCTGTCGATGCGCCCGGCCTGCGCATGACATCGGTGATGCGGCTTCTCGCACCACGCCCGGACGATCGTACCGATGTCACTTTCGGCGGCTCCGTGGTTGGGAATGACGGCGCGTGGATGCCGGCGGTGACGCAGACTCTCCCCGCGCGCCAGGGAGTGGTGACGTTGCGGATGCCGCGTGCAAGCGGCGCGCTGTTGACGCTGACATGAAGCGATTTGCCTCAGTCGTGCGAATCTGGCTCGCATCCTTCGTGCTTTGCGCCGCGGCGGTCGCTTTCTCCTTTGCGCAGATCGATGTGACCGTGGCGCGGCATTTCTGGCGAGTCGGCCGCCACCTCAGCGGCCTGAGCACGGCGTTCGGCGCTGCCGTGATCCTGGCTGTGGAATCAGCGGTGGTCCTGGCGCTGATCCTGGCTCGCCTGGTGCGCGGTCACCTGTCACGGCTCGGGGAGACTTTGGGGATAGCGTGTCTCGCGTCGATCTGCGCCTACGCCATCAACGACGAGGTATTGAAACCCTTCTTCGGAGTCGCGGACCCGGCGGCGGTCCTGGGCGGCGCCAGACATGCGTTCTTCGCGATGAGTTTCGCGGACGGCAGCTTCCCCTCCGGGCACATGGCACTGGCGGGAGCGTTCGCGGGAGTCTTCATGAGGCTCTACCCGGTCAGTGTCCGAGCTCTCGCTGCCCTGCTGCTGCTCGCCGCGGCTCTGTTGGTCGTGGGTGACTGGCATTTCCTCAGCGACGTGATCGCCGGAACTTTTCTCGGCGTCTCGGCCGGAATCCTGGCCGGAGAGGGGTGGCTGGCTCACTCCACTTCAAGATAGAGGGTAATCCGACGATGCATACCTGCCGCCCGATCTCGCCTTTCCTCGTGAGTCTCGCCCTGTTGGCCGTCAGCACGATGGCGATGGCGCGCAGTCCTGCCGCGCCGAATCCGAAGGACACGGAGGTTTGGACGCCGGTCCCGCCGGTGGTCACGCCAGGCGCGACCGTGGGCGCTGCGCCGTCGGATGCGATCGTTCTGTTCGACGGCAAGAGCCTCAACGAGTGGGTTTCGGCGCAGGATCGTACGCCGGCGCGCTGGCTCATCCGCGATGGAGCGATGGTGGTCAACAAGGCGCCCGGCGTGGGCAATATCGAGACCCGACGCAAGTTCAGGGACTACCAGCTCCATATCGAGTGGCGGATTCCCGCGGATATCAGCGGCAGTGGTCAGGCTCGCGGCAACAGCGGGGTATTCCTCGCTTCGACCGGACCTGGCGATGCCGGCTATGAGCTGCAGGTGCTCGATTCCTACGGGAACGGCACCTATGTGAACGGCATGGCCGGGAGCCTCTACAAGCAGAGCATTCCGCTCGCGAACGCGGCGCGCAGGCCGGGCGAGTGGCAATCCTATGACGTGGTCTGGACCGCCCCGCGGTTCAACTCCGATGGCAGCTTGAAGAGCCCCGCGTACGCCACCGTCTTCTGGAATGGCGTGCTGGTGGACGATCACTTCGAGTTGAAAGGCCAGACCCTGTATATCGGCAAGCCCTTCTACGAGGCGTATCGGTCAGCGCCCATCAAGCTGCAGGCGCACGGCGATCCCAGCGAGCCGATCAGCTTCAGAAACATCTGGGTGCGCGAGCTGCCCTAGGAGCGCCGCGAACGCCTGCATGGGCAGCGGTTTGCTGTGCAGGTAGCCCTGCGATTGATCGCATCCGAGCTGCCAGAGAGTGTCGAGTTGCACCTGGGACTCGACGCCTTCGGCGACGACCACGAGGTTGAAGGCCCTCGCGATCGAGACGATGATCGAGACGAGCCGCCTGCTGCGCGCGTCCGCCGTCATCTCGCCGATGAAGCTGCGATCGATCTTGAGCGTGTCGATCGGCAGGTGGGCGAGCCTGCTCAGTGAGGAGTAGCCGGTGCCGAAATCGTCGATCGCAATCCTGACGCCGGCGGCTCGCAACATCTTCAGCTTATGGATCGCCACGGAGGAGTCGCCGACGAGCGCGCCCTCGGTGATCTCCGCGTCGAGGCCGGAGGTCGCGGTCGCCCAGTGCTGTGTATGCTTGAGGAAGCGGCTGACGAAATCGCTCTGCCGCAATTGAGCCGGGGAGATGTTGACCGCGATCCGCACGGGAGGCAGGCCCTGTTGGCCCCAGTGCCGGCAATCGAGCGCGGCGCGCTCGATCACCCATTCGCCAACCTCCAGTATCAGGCCACTCTCCTCCAGGATCGGCAGGAAGCTGGCCGGCGAGACCAGGCCGGTGTCCGGATCGTTCCAGCGGATGAGGGCCTCGGCGCCCTCGATGCGGCGGGTCTTCACCCCCACCTTGGGCTGATAGTAGAGCTCGAACTGCTGTCGCTCGAGCGCCACCCGCAGCTTCCTCTCGAGCGCGACGCGGGCCAGGGCTTCCGCATGCCTCGCCGCGCTGTAATGACCGCGGCGCTGGCCGCTTTCCTTGGCACCCCGCAGTGAGGCTTCCGCGCGATTGACCAGGGTGTCCGGATCGTTGCCGTCCTCGGGATAAAGAGCGATGCCGCTGCGCACCGCCACCGGCACGTCCTTGCCCTGCAGCAGGAATGGCTCGGCGAGCAGTTGGTCGAGATGCTCGTTCAACCCCTCCACCGCCGCCGGCGAGCGATCGATGGTTTGCATCAGCCCGAAGGTCCCGCCGGCGAAGTGCGCCAGCAGCTCAGTGTTCCCGAACCGGCGCTTCAGCCGATCGGAAATCAATTGCAGGAGCTGGTCACCGGAGTGGCGGCCGAACGAATCGTTGATGGCGCTCAGGTTCTGCACGTCGAGGACCGCGACGGCGTGGTGCGAGCCAAAGCCGGCCGACTCGCGCAGCATGCGGCCGAGCCGCTCGCAAAAGAGCGCGCGTTTTGCGAGACCCGTCAGAACGTCGAAATACGACAGCAGGCGCACCCTGTCATCCTGCCGCAGGTATTGCAGTGCAAACGAGAGGTTAGCCGCCACCTCCCGCAGCATGGCGAATTCTTCATCGGCAGTCGCCCCGCGCTCGCGCGGGCACACACCCAGGACACCGACCACCGTCTTGTCGACCATCAGCGGCAGTCCGATGACGGCCGCGCGACCCGCCCCCGTGCTCTCGCAGGTGAAGGGTGCCGCGGGCTCGCGAGTCTTTTTGCGGGCTTGTCCATCGTGCGCCATCCGGCTTTCCAGCAGCTCGCACAGCGCATGCGCGATCACCGGGTCCGCGCCCTGATGGGCGACCGGCTCGAGGCGCTGGGTCTTCGGTTGGTAGAGTCCCACGAGGGCGGCGGGGTAGCCGCCGACGGTCACGCTCAGCCGGCAGGCCTCGCGCAGCAGCTCGGTGCGATCGCGAATCCGTACCACCGCGCCGTTGATGCCACTCAGCATGCGCAGCACGCCCGTGAGACGACTGATCTGCTGCTCCTGCCGGCGCCGCACGGCGCGGGCTGCGGCCTCCTGCAGGGCTCGCTCCACGGCCGCGCCGAGCCGCGCGAGGTTGCTCTTGAGGACGTAGTCGACCGCGCCGCGACGCAGTGCCTCGATCGCGCGCTCCTCGCCGATCGTGCCGGAGACGAACAGGAACGGCACCTCCGGCGAGCACTCACAGGCGATTTCGAGCGCGCTCAGCCCGTCGAACTCCGGCAGGCTGAAATCGGAGAGGATGATGGAGGGCTTGAAATCCCGCAGCGCGGTGTGCATGGCCTCACGGGTCTGTACCCGCTCGATGACATGGGTAATGCCATGCTTGCGCAGGTGATGAGCCGTCAGCTCCGCCTCGTGGTCCATGTCCTCGATCAGCAGGACGCGAATGGGCTCGCGACGATCGGGCTTCGCACGGGTCGTTTCCGCCATGCCGTCTGCTCCGCGCAGTTGTCGCAAAAGTAAGACAATAGCACGCGATGTTCTTGTAAAATGTGATCGCGTTCACCCCCTCCGTGTCAACATGTCGCGACAGTAGCCTCAGCGGCAGCGAGGCAATTGCGACGCTGTAACTTTTCCGGTCCTGCGACCGAATACACGAGGGGAGTACCATGCCCCCATGGCTGACCGTATGGCTCGCATCCGCCCTTCCGAGATCACCCCGCCGGCGGCGTACTTCAATCGCCGCGCTTTCCTCGCCGGCGCGCTAGGCGCCGGTGCCGGCGCGGCCCTGGGTCGCGCCGGGGCGGCGGTCGTTCCCGCTCCCGCGGGCGCGCCGCTGAGCTACGGCTACGATGCCGCCCATTCGGTCGATGCGCTGGTGCATGCGCCCGATCAGAACGAGAAGCCGAACACGTGGGAGGAAATCACCCACTACAACAATTACTACGAGTTCGGCACGGGCAAGACCGATCCGGCGGAGTATGCCGGGCAGCTTCAGACGCGCCCCTGGAGCATCGCCGTGGCCGGCGAGGCGGAGGTCACCGGCAGCTTTCAGCTCGAGGATTTCCTTAAGCCCTATGCGCTCGTGGAGCGGATCTACCGCTTTCGCTGCGTCGAAGCCTGGTCCATGGTGATCCCCTGGGTTGGCTTCCCGCTGGCGCAGATGCTGCGGCGCTTCAAGCCGACCTCGCGCGCCAGGTATGTCGCCTTCGAGACGCTCTACCGTCCGAGCCAGATGCGGGGGCTGTGGGAGCCGGTCCTGCAGTGGCCCTACCGGGAGGGCCTGCGGATCGATGAGGCGATGAACCCGCTCGCCTTCATGGTCGTGGGGCTCTACGGGCGCGTGCTGCCGAACCAGAACGGCGCGCCGCTGCGGCTCATCGTGCCGTGGAAATACGGCTTCAAGGGCATCAAGAGCATCGTGCGGATCGTTTTCAGCGAAGTCCAGCCGCAGACCACCTGGAGCCAGGCCGCGCCCGATGAGTACGGGTTTTACGCCAACGTCAATCCCAACGTGCCGCATCCGCGCTGGAGTCAGGCGAGCGAGCGGCGCATCGGCAACCCGTTCTTTCATGAGCGCCAGGCGACGCTCATGTTCAACGGCTATGGCGATGAGGTTGCGCATCTCTACCAGGGCATGGACCTGCGGCGGTATTTCTGAGCGTCGAGCGCCGCTATCGCCTCCTCTACAAGCCGGCTGTGTTCATCGCCGCCCTGGTGCCGCTCGCCTGGATGACATGCGGCCTTTTCGGCTGGCTCGGCTTCAGCGCCGGAGTCGATCCCGTCAAGTTCCTGGAGCTGGAGAACGGCAAGACGGCGCTCAACTTCATCCTCCTGACTCTGATGATCACGCCGGTCCGGCAGCTCGCCGGGCTGCCGCACCTGATCCGTCTGCGGCGCATGATCGGGCTGTTCGCCTTCTTTTACGCACTGCTGCACTTCACCGTGTATGTAGTGCTCGACCTCGACCTGAATTGGCACATGGTGGGCGCGGATATCGTCAAGCGGCCCTACATCACCGTGGGGTTCAGCGCGCTGGTGCTGCTGGTGCCGCTCGCGGTGACCTCGACGCATCGCATGATGCGTCGCCTGGGCAAGCGCTGGAGCCGGTTGCATCGGCTGGTTTACGTGATCGCGCTGCTCGGGGTCTGGCACTTCTATTGGCAGGTGAAGGCCGACGTGCGCGAGCCGTTGGTCTACGCGGGGATACTGGCGGTCCTGCTGGGGTATCGGCTGGCGCGGAGCAACCGGATGCGCAGCGCGCTCGCGTCCATCATATCCCGGCGTACCAGGCGTATCCCTGATCTTCCCAGTAGCCGCCCTGGCCCTGGCCGAAGGGGCGGTAGCTCGCGACCAGCTGGATGTGCATGACGTATTTCGCCATCTTGTAACCGAGCTGGCGGCCCAGCCGAAGGCGCAGCGGCGCGCCATACTTGATGGGCAGCGTCTCGCCGTTCAACTCATAGGCGAGCAGCGTCTGCGGATGCGCGGCCGTGCGCATATCGATGCTCTCGTAGTAGTAGTTGCCGTCGTCCATCGGGTCGGCGCAGAAGAACATCACGTAACGGGCCTGCGGCTTCGGCAGCACGCGTGCGAGAACGTTTCGCAGCATGGGACCGGTCCACTGCCCGATGCAGCTCCATCCCTCGACGCAGTCGTGTCGCGTGATCTGGGTTTGCGCGGGCATCGAGCGAAGGTCATCCAGCGAGAACTCCTTCGGGCTCTCGACCAGGCCGTCGACCTTCAGCCGCCAGTCCTTGAAACCCTGCTTCGCGAGCGCCCGATACTGCGGATTGTCGGGATTCAGGGTGCCGTTCGGGCGGAAGACCGGCGCGATGTCGGCGCGGGTGTACTCGGGGGCGAGCGCGTCTCTTGCGACCACGACCCGTTGTGCCGCACGCGTCAGCCACTGTGCGGAGCCGAGGACGCTCTGCGTCTGTGGCAGGTTCGAGAGGCGATCGCAGCCGCCGAGGAGCAGTGTGCCGGCGCCGGCGCCGAGTCCGAGAATGAGCCGCCGGCGGCGGACGCTGATGATCTCAGTCATGAGCCGAGCCCCCGCCGCCCGCCGGCGCCGCTTCGATGGCATAGCGGCCGGTGATCATCGAGCGCAGGTTGTTCCAGACGCCCGAGAGGATCACCATGACGATGTGCACGATGAAGAACCCGAAGAAGGTCGTCGCGCAGATGAAGTGGAGAGTGCGCGCGCTCTGGCGTCCATCGAATATCCACAGGAGCCACGGCCAACCGGCATCGATCGTGGGTGACATGGTGAGCCCGGTGAGGACGATGACCGGGCCGACGATGAAGATGACGAACAGATACGCGAGCTTCTGAATGCCGTTGTAGTGGCGTGCCTCATCCCCTTTCGGGAAACGCAAGCGCGCATGCTCGATGAAGGAGCGTCCGAGCCCCCTCCAGTCCGGGCGGGTCAGCCAGAGGTCGCGCCGGATGTGCCCGGAAAGGAGACCGAGAATCACATACAGCAACCCATTGATCACCAGAATCCAGGCGAAGAAGAAATGCCAGGCCCGACCCATGGCAAGCCATTGCGGTCCCGGGAGGGTGGCCCAGGTCGGGAAGCCGCGCTCGGTGTAGCTCCCCTCGCTTCCCTTTGACCAGCCGAGCACCCCGGTGGTCACGAAGCTATGCGATCCCACCGTCGTGACGCCCCAGGTGTGTCCCTGGTCGTCCTGCATGGCGCCCATGCTCAGAATCGGCTGCGAAAAGCGGGAGGTGGCGCCCCAGTAGAGCGCCGGGTGGGCATTGAAGATCTGCAGCCCGCTCATCAGCATGATGGAGAGGGTGATGAAGTTCACCCAGTGGAAGACCCGTACCGCCGCCGTGTGTCGGTAGATGAAGAGCTTGATCATGGGCGAGCAGCTTCTCCGGGCAGGCGGACAGCAGGCGCACAGGGCTGCCTTCCCCCAATACGTCGCGGTCCGCGGGACCGTTACAGCGACCCCGGGGGAGAGTCTACCCTCCAGCCCAGCCCGCGAATCCATGCATTGAGTATATGGATGCCTTATATTAATTGCAGTGGATACATGCCTTGAACCGTTCCATCATTGGCCATGCCGGTAAGGACCGTCGCTCGTACTACCTGCTACATGTGCGCCTGCCGTTGCGGCATCAAGGTGCACCTCGAGGACGGCAAGCTTCGCTATATCGAGGGTGACCGCGACCATCCGGTGAATCGCGGCGTTCTCTGCGC
>DATNEU010000020.1:0-6556 GCA_035552895.1 Steroidobacteraceae bacterium | reverse complement strand
GGCTCGTTCGATCCCGCGGCCCAGGGAACGGCCCTGGGCCGCTCACTGACTTGCTTTCGCACGTCGCCAGGTAGCAGGTTACATCGTGTGGGTGGCCTTATCGCCCGCCAACGCGCCCGCGAGATAAGTCTCGATCTTCTTCTGCGTCTGCCCGTGATCCTGGTCGCTGAACTGCACCCCGATCCCCGCCGTCCGCTTACCCTGCGCCCCCTTCGGCGTCACCCAGATCACCCGCCCCGCAACCGGCAGCTTCTCATCCTCCCCCATGAGGTTGAGCAGCATGAACACCTCATCCCCCAGCCGGTAATTGCTGTTGGTCGGGATGAAGAGCCCACCGTTCTTCACGAACGGCATGTAGGCGAGATAAAGGGCGCTCTTGTCCTTGATCGTGAGCGTCAAGAGGCCCGGCTTGTTCCCACCCGCTCGCAAATTCACATCCTCAGGTTAGGCGCCGCGTCTCGAGGGAGCGCAACACGCCCTCGAGCGCCAGTCCCCGGTTGATCGGCGCATCGAACGATGACTTGAGCTCCCGAACCGCATCCAGGAGCCCGAAAAGCTCGCGCAAGTCTAAGCTGTCCGCGTGCCCGCGCGGGTGCGCGCCAGCCCGCAATTCTGTAAAGAGGGCACCGCCGCCCACCTGATCGCGAATGCGATCCGTGAGCCAATTCTCAACGCACGCGAGCCGCAAAGGAAGCTCCGAGCGGGCCCAGCGCTCGGCCGTGGCCACCGGATCGCTCGCACCCGCGGCAGCCTCTTCGAGGCCGCGGCGGACTTCGGCGGCGATCTCGACGACCACGGCCGGATCGGCGGCCGCCGCGGTCATCGGAGCCGGCCCCAGAACCGCGAGTACCCGGCTCCAGTCACCCGGCCCACGCGTCGCCTCGAGCCACGCGATGGCTTCGGCCGGGGCCGGCGCACGCACCCGAACCCGCTGGCAGCGACTGAGAATGGTGGCCGGCAGGCGCGAGGGCTGGGTGGCGACGAGGATCAGCAGGGTACCTTGAGGTGGTTCCTCAAGAGTCTTCAGTAACGCATTGGCAGAGAACCGATTCATGCTGTCCGCCGGAGACAGGATGCCGACCTTGTAGCCGCCCTGGTGAGCCGTGAGGGCGAGCTCCGCGCTGAGCTCGCGCACCTGCTCGATGCGGATCTGGGTCGAAGCCTCGAGCGGTCGGACCATCATGAGGTCGGGATGCTGCCCCTGCGCGGCCCGCTGGCACGCGGGGCACCGCTCGCAAGGGGCTTCCCGGGGATGCGAGCAGAGGACCATTCTGGCCGCCCAACGCGCGAGCCACTCGCCGCCGGCTCCCGGCGCCTCGTGGATGAGGAGCGCGTGCGACAGCCTGCCGGCGGCATGGGCGCCGCGCAGTCTCGCGATCTCCGGGGCGAGCCATCCGGGCGTCACGGCGCCAACCGCTCGAGTACCGCCACGGCCTGCCCCTTCACCGCCTCGAGCGGCAAAGAGGCGTCGATCACGTGTACGCGCTGCGGCTCGCGGCGAGCCAGCTCGAGGTAGGCGGCGCGCACCCGCTCGAAGAAGGCCTGAGCCTCCGCCTCGAAGCGGTCCACCGCGCCGGCATGCCGGCTCCGCGCCCGCTCGAGACCCATTGCGACCGGCAGATCGAGCAGCAGCGTGCAGTCCGGCTGCAGGCCGCCCTGAACCTGGCTCGCCAGTGACTCGATCAGCGCCGGATCGATGCCCCGCCCGCCGCCCTGATAGGCCCGCGTGGCATCCGTGAAGCGATCGCACACGATCCACTCACCGCGCTCGAGCGCCGGCCGAATGAGGTTTTCCACGTGAATGCCGCGCGCGGCGAACATGAGGAGCGTCTCCGTCACCGCGGACAGACGCTCCTGTCCCCGCTCGAGCACGATCTGCCGGACCCGCTCGGCGAGCGCGGTACCGCCGGGCTCCCGGGTGAGAGTCGCGCGGATCGCCCGCCGATCCAGCCACTCGCAGACCCACCGCGCGACCGTGGATTTGCCGGCACCCTCGATCCCTTCGAGCGTGATGAACGAGCCCCGCATTACCGATTACCCGCCGCCGGCCGCCGCGCCGTCGCCTGTTGCTGCTCGCGCAGGCGCTCCAGATACACCCGCAGCGCCGCATCGTGCTGCGCCAGCGTCGCTGAGAAATGGTGACCGCCCTGCCCCGTCGCGACGAAATAAAGATCGTCGGTGTGCTCGGGCTGCACGGCCGCGAGCAGCGACTCCAGGCCCGGAAGCGCGATCGGCGTCGGCGGCAGTCCCGAGCGGGTGTAGGAGTTGTATGGCGTATCGGTCGTGAGGTCGCTCGTGTGGATCCTGCCATCATAGCGGCTGCCGAGACCGTAGATCACGGTCGGGTCGGACTGCAGGCGCATGCCGCGGCGCAGGCGGTTGACGAAAACCCCGGCGATGCGCGCGCGCTCGCCGGCGACGCCCGTTTCCTTCTCCACCATCGAGGCGAGGGTCAGCGCCTGGTACGGCGTATCGAAAGGCAGATCGGCGCTCCTTTGCTGCCAGACCTTGGCCAGCATGGCGGCCATGCGCTCGTAAGCCATTGCGAGGAGCGTCTCATCGCTCGTGCCCGGCGCGAAACGATAGGTATCGGGAAAGAACCGGCCCTCAGGGTTCTCGCCGGGATGCCCGAGCGCGGCCATCACCTCCGAGTCGCTCTTGCCGCGCAGCGAGTGGGCGACGTCCGGGCTGGCATCGAGCTCGCGGCGGAAGTCGGCGAAGGTCGCGCCCGGGACCACGGTGATCTGATCCAACACCACCCGCCCCTCCTCGAACCTGCGGATGATGTCGGCCGGGCTCGCATGCGCCGGGATGTCGTAGGTGCCGATCTCGATACGCGGAGTGCGATGATGCAGCCGCAGATAGAGCTCCACTTCCCGCGGGTGGGCGAGGGCACCGAGTCCGGCGAGTCTCGCCAGCACGGCGCGAGTGCTCTCCCCCGGGGCGACCTTCAGGTCGAGGGAGGCCGCCGCCGGACCCGGAGCCTGGAAAGTCCGATTCAACTGCGCATAGCCGACCGCCACTGCGACGATCGCCAGCGCCAACAGGATGAGGAGCAGCGCGCGGCCGCGGCTGCGGGCCGGCTCAGCCATCGGCCGGCCCCTGCAGCAGCGGTTGCAGTAGATCCTGGAGCCGCCGGGTCACGGGCCCGGGCTCGAGCGTCCTCTCGCCGAGGCGGGCCACCGGCCAGATGCCAACGCGGGCGTTCGTCAGAAACACCTCCGCCGCAGCGGCGAGATCCGCGGGCCAAAGGGCAGATTCGGTGGCGGTGAAGCCGGCCTGCGCCGCTTCCCGCAACACGACGCGCCGCATGACGCCGGCCACGCCACAAAGATCGATGGCAGGCGTGCGCAGCCGCGGCGACTGCGGCGGCCCGTCAACGAGGAACACGTTGGTCATGGTGCCGGAGATCAACCTGCCGGACCGGCTGAGCATCAGGGCCTCGGCGACCGTGGAGGCTTCGGCCTCGCTGCGCGCGAAAATCTGCTCCAGGCGGTTGCAGTGCTTGAGACCGGCCAGCGCCGGGTTCTCCCCGAGGCGCATCGCCGCCACGCGCACGCCGACTCCCCGCTGTTGCCCGGCGGTTTCTTCCACCGGCCAAGGATAACGAATCGCCACGCGCGTTGCCTGCTCCCGGCCGCTCACCGCATAACCGCGCGCGATCGCCGGCCCCCGGGTGACGATCAACTTGACGATCGCCCGCTCCTGCGCGCCGGCGAGGCCTTCGATTTCCGCTCGCAGCAGTCGATCTGCGACGGGGGCAAAGCCGAGTGTGCGGCAGCCGTGCGCCAGCCGCTCGAGATGCAGGGAGAGAAAGCGCGGACGACCATTGAGACAGGCGATGGTCTCGAAGACTCCATCACCGAAGTGCAGTCCGCGGTCGAGCGCCGAGACGGCCTCGGCGGCGGCACCGTTCACCAGCACGGACGGCGTACCCATGGCGCTCACGCCGCCGCTCCCGCGTGGACCGGCTCCC
The DNA here is from genome assembly GCA_035552895.1 of Steroidobacteraceae bacterium. GTDB lineage: Bacteria > Pseudomonadota > Gammaproteobacteria > Steroidobacterales > Steroidobacteraceae > 13-2-20CM-66-19. Next base: position 2,580 of record DATNEU010000020.1, on the reverse strand, counting down.
CGAACGCAGCGAGGAGCCCGCGCGCTTTGGCGCGGGTCTCTTCGAGCTCACGCTCCGGATCGGAGTCCGCCACGATCCCAGCGCCGGCGCGAAGCTCGACGGCGCCCTCAACGAGCGTCAGGGTGCGGATCAGAATGTTGAAATCCAGGCTGCCGTTGTGCCCGATGAGCCCGAGCGAGCCGGTGTAGGCGCCGCGCCCCTCGCCTTCCAGCTCCGCGATGATCTGCATGCAGCGAAACTTCGGGCAGCCGGTGATCGTGCCGCCGGGGAACACGGCGCGCAACGCATCGATCGATGTCACCTCGGGCCGCAGCATGCCCGTCACGTTGGAGACGATGTGGTGCACGTGCGCATAGGACTCGATCGACATCAGCTCCTCGACCAGCACCGTCCCGGGCTCGCAGACCCGCCCGAGGTCGTTGCGCTCGAGGTCGATGAGCATGATGTGCTCCGCGCGCTCCTTCGGGTGGGCGACGAGCGCCGCCATTTCGAGCGCGTCGCGGCCCGGTTGCCGGCTGCGCGGCCGCGTGCCCGCGATGGGACGGGTCTCGATGCGCCGGCCGGCGACGCGCGCCAACCGCTCCGGCGAGGAGCTGAGCAGCGCGCCGCCGCGCCATTGCGCCAGCGCGGCGAACGGCGCCGGATTGACGCTGCACAGGCGCTCGTAGAGCCGGCCGACATCCGGCCGCGCGCGCAGCTCGATCCGCCACGGGCGCGAGAGGTTGGTTTGATAGATATCGCCCGCGCGGATGTATTCCTTGCCGCGCCTCACCCGCTCGAGGTAGACGGCCGGATCCTCCTCCACCACGCGCGCGACCGCGGGCGGCGCGGGCACTTCGCCGGCGGAGCAATTGTGACCCTCGCCGCAGCCGGCGCGCGCCAGATCGCGGGCGTCGCCCTCCACCGTCTCGAGCGCTTCCGTCGCGCCGTCCTCCGCGATCGCGAGGACCTTCCCCGAGCGCTTGTCGTGAGCGAGCGCGCAAGGAACGCGCAATGCGAACGCCTGCCAGGGAAGTGCCGCGGGCGGCCGCGGCAGGACGAGCCGCGGCTCGACTTCGGCGGCAAGCTCGTAGCCGAGGAAGACCGCCCAGCCGCCGGCGAACGGCAGGTCCGTATCAAACGCGGGCGATGGCTGCCGGTCGGCGGCCAGCCAGCGTTGAAGCGCGGTGAGAAATCCGGCGCCGGGCGCAGGCGCGACGCCCGGCGGCACCGCTCCTTCGGTCCGCAGCCGCCCCTGCGCATCGAGCCAGAGCGCTCCGGTCGGGTGGGCGACCAGCATGCTGGTGCGGCTGAGCGGTCCCTCCGCCGCGCTGTCGAAGAGCACCGGATAGCGCTCGGGACGCTGCGCCGCGAGCTGCCTCAATACGCCGGGCGGGACGTGGAGCTCGCGGACGATCAAATGGGGATCAGCCGGTGAAGCGCCTGAACACCACCGAGCCGTTGGTGCCGCCGAAGCCGAAGGAATTCGACAGGACGACATCGATCTTCATCGGCCGCGAGGTGTTCGGCACGAAGTCCAGATCGCAGTCCGGATCCGGAGTGTGATAGTTGATGGTGGGCGGCGCCACCTGATCGCGGATCGCGAGGATGCAGAAGATGGCCTCCACCACGCCCGCGGCGCCGAGCAGGTGCCCGGTCATCGACTTGGTCGAGCTGACCGCGAGCCGCTTCGCGTGATCGCCAAAGGCGCGCTTCATGGCGAGCGTCTCTGCTTTATCACCCGCCGGCGTCGACGTCGCATGCGCATTGACGTACTGCACGTCAGACGGATTCAGTGCGGCATCCTTCATGGCATTCGCCATCGCGAGCCGAGCGCCTTCGCCGTCTTCGGGAGGCAGCGTGATGTGATAGGCGTCGCCGCTCATGCCGAAGCCGACGAGCTCCGCGTAGATGCGGGCGCCTCGCCGGCGCGCGTGCTCGAGCTCCTCGAGGATGAGCGCGCCGCCGCCATCGCTCAGCACGAAGCCATCGCGGTCGAGGTCCCAGGGCCGGCTGGCCTCGGCGGGCGACTCGTTGCGGGTCGAGAGCGCCTTCGCCTGCGCGAAGCTCGCCAGGCCACAGACGGTCGTCGCCATCTCGCCGCCGCCCGCGATCATCATGTCGGCATCACCGTACTGAATGGTACGCATGCCGATACCGATGGCGTGAGTCGATGTCGTGCAGGCGGTCACGACACCGAGGTTCGGTCCCCTCAGCCCATACTTGATCGAGAGGTGCCCGGCGATCATGTTGATGATCGTGGCCGGAACGAAGAACGGGGAGATCTTGCGCGGGTTGCCCGTCTTCACGTACTCGGCGTACTCGCTCTCGATCGTACCGAGGCCGCCGATGCCAGCGCCGCAGACCGCGCCGCAGCGCGTCGCGTCGGCCTTGGAGAAGTCGATCCCCGAATCCTGCACGGCCTCGATACCCGCGGCGACGCCGTAGTGCATGAACTCATCCATGCGCCGCAACTCCTTGGTGTTGAAGTAGCGGCTGGGCTCGAAACCCTTCACCTGCCCGCCGAAGCGCACGGGAAAGTGGGAGACATCGAACCGCGTGATCGGTCCGATGCCGCTCTCGCCGGCGAGAATGGCCTTC
>DATNEU010000019.1:0-2967 GCA_035552895.1 Steroidobacteraceae bacterium | reverse complement strand
TCCTGCCAGGGGCAGTCGTTGAGCTGCCAGCGATAAAGAGCCTGCAGCGCAAGCTTGCGCGCCACGGAGCGCTGGCTGGAGATCGGTCGCACGGAGGGCTCGGTCGGCATCGTGGTGTCGTCGGTCATCGGTCAGGGGGAGAGGCTCGCCATGAGGCTGGCCATCTCCAGGGCTGCCTCCATGGCTTCGCCGCCCTTGTTGCCGGCACCCGCGGCCGCGCGCTCGAGGGCTTGCTCCACCGTCTCGACGGTGAGCACCCCGAAGATGACTGGCACGCCGGTCTCCAGGCCCACGAGCTGCAGGCCGCGCGCGCACTCGCCCGAGACATACTCGAAATGCGGTGTATCCCCGCGAATGACGCAGCCGAGCGCCACGACCGCATCGTAGCGGCCCGACAGCGCGAGCCTGCGTGCCACGACCGGCAGCTCGAAGGCGCCCGGAACGCGCACGACAGCCAGGTCCTCCGCGGGACCGCCGCGCTCCAGCCAGGCGGCGGTCGCGCCCTTGAGGAGACTCGCGACGATGAAGTCGTTGAAGCGCGCCGCGACGATGGCCACCCGGCGGCCGGGCGCGACGGTCTCGCCCTCGAGAACTCGCGGTGCGGTCAACCGTCCTCTCCAACGTAGCTGTCGATCTCGAGGCCAAACGCGGCGATGCCGTGTATCTGCTTCGGCGCGGACAACACGCGCATCCGGCGAACACCGAGATCCTTGAGGATCTGCGCGCCGACGCCAAATGTCCGCAGCACCTCGCCGTCCCGCCTGACACGCTGGGAGCCTCTACCTGCATCCGCCTGAGCGTCCCCCGCCGGGGCCGCCACCGATCGGACCGACTCCAACAGATCATCCGGCGACTCGCGGTCGCGCAGAATCACGATGACACCGTTGCCCGCGCGGGCGATACGCTCCATCGCCGCCCGCAAAGTCCAGGCGAGCGGATCCGCCCGGATACCGAGGAGGTCGCGCAGGGGATCCACGACGTGCACGCGCACGAGCGGCGGCTCCTGACCGCGCACGTCGCCGCGGGTCAGGGCAAGATGCACGTCCTGACTCAGGCGATCCTCGTAGGCGTAGAGCGTGAATTCGCCGAGCTCCGTCTGCACGGGCTGCGTCCGCACCCGCTCCACCGAGCGCTCGTTGCGCAGCCGGTAGCGGATCAGATCGGCGATGGTGCCGATCTTCAGGCCGTGCTCCCGGGCAAAGGCCTGCAGCTGCGGCCGCCGGGCCATGGTGCCGTCATCATTCATGACCTCGCAGATGACGCCCGCCGGGCGCAGGCCGGCCAGCCGGCAGAGGTCGACGGCAGCCTCGGTATGTCCGGTTCGCACGAGCACGCCGCCCCGGCGGGAGCGCAGCGGAAAAATGTGGCCGGGGCGCGCGAAGTCGCTCGGCTCCGAGCCATCGTCCGCCAGTGCGCGAATGGTGGCGGCCCGATCGCCCGAGGAGACGCCGGTCGTCGTGCCGGTTCGCAGGTCCACGGAGACCGTGAAGGCGGTGCGATGCGATTCGCTGTTGCTCGCGACCATCTGCGGCAGATCGAGGCGCAGCAGCCGGCTCTCTTCCATGGGCACGCAGATGATGCCACCCGCCTGCCGGATCATGAACGCCACGGCCTCCGGGGTCGCGAGCTCCGCGGCCATGATGAGATCGCCCTCGTTCTCGCGGTCCTCGTCGTCCATCACGATGACCATGCGCCCGGCCTTGAGGTCGGCGATGAGCTCCTCGACGGAGTTCAGGCCGGCGGAGCCGCCCGACAGGGACGGCTTGCCGGAGATGGGCAGTACTTTGGACATGGGGACGCCTCGAGGTAAGTGCCCCAGTATACCCGCGGGGTTTAAGGGCAGTTCCGCTACCGGTTACTGCCGCCTCGTACCGCACCGGTGCCCTTTGACGGTGCCAGCAGCGGCAGCACCGCCTGTTCGAGCGCCTGCCGCGAGACGCCCGAGGGACCCTCGGCCTGAAGCTGTGCGCGGATCACTCCACGGGAGTCGATGACGAAGGTGATCGGGACGGCGATGGGCTCGCCGAACCCGTTCACCCGCGCCGCGCTGGCCAGCGCGCCGGGATAGCTGAATTGCCGCATGACTTCGCGCACGCGGCCCGCATCCGGCGCCTCATCGATGCTGAGGCCGAGGAGGACGAGCCCGCGCGAGTGATAGCGACGATAGAAGGCGTTGAGGGTCGGCATCTCGCTGCGGCAGGGCGAGCACCAGGTGGCCCAGAAGTTCACCAGGACCACTTTGCCGCGCAACTTGCCGAGGTCGAACGGGTGGCCATCGAGCTCCGGCACGACGAGCGGCGGCGCGGGCTGGCCGACGGTCGGCGGCGGCGCGGCCTGGGCGGAAACCGGCGCGGCGAGCGCGGCCGCGGTGGCCATCGCCAGTGCCAGCGAAGCCCACGCGGAAGCGGCGGTTCGAGAGCTCGAAAGCGACATGGCGGTACCTCGACGAGCGATATCCGCATGCTGCCACAGAGCGCGCGGGCGATGGGCTGAGGCCACCTCACAGGGACAACGATCGGCCGAAATCGAGTTGCCGCCCGGGTCGCGGACCGAGGTCATCCTACCCGTTTCAGCGGCGGGGCTTCGGCCAAGAGGCGCTCGACGTAGCGCGCGATTTGATCGACTTCGATATTCACGCGGGTTCCCACCTGGATGGCGCCGAGGGTGGTGACCGTCTGGGTGTGGGGAATGAGGTTGATGCCGAACTTGGCGCCCGCCACCTCGTTGACCGTCAGACTCACGCCATCGATGGCGACAGAGCCCTTGCGGGCGATGTAGCGGGACAGGGCGGGCGGCACGGCGATCTCGATGCGGGTCGAGCGCGCGTCGCCGCCGATGGCGCCGATTTCGGCGATGCCGTCGATGTGGCCGGAGACCAGATGGCCGCCGAGGGGATCGCCCGCTTTGAGCGAGGGTTCCAGGTTGATTCGCGAGCCCGGCGTCAGATCGCCGAGGGTTGTCAGCGAA
>DATNEU010000018.1:0-22153 GCA_035552895.1 Steroidobacteraceae bacterium | reverse complement strand
CCGAACGCCTGCTCGGCGAGCTGCGCGAAGGCGAGGGGGGTGCGGTCCTCGAGATACGGGCCGATGATCTGCACGCCGACGGGCAGGCCGCTCGCGCCGGGGCCGATCGGCATCGCCGTCGCCGGCAGGCCGGAGAGCGTCGCGGGGCCTGACCAGATTCCCTGCAGGCCGTAGGGGATCCGTTGGCCGTCGATGTCGATGGTGCGCCGATCGATTTCCGCGTCGTCGTGCAGGAAGGCCGTGGTCGGCAGTATCGGGCAGACCACGACGTCCCATTCGCGAAACAACTCGCGCCAGCGGTGCGAGATGGCGGCGCGAACCCGGTGCGCGCGGCTCCAATCGCGGTGGCTCGAGACGAGCGCCCGCTGTCGCGTCGCATCGGGACCCTTGTCTGCGGCGGGCAGCCGCGACGCTCGCTCCGCGCGGCTGGAATACAGGGGTTCCGGGTAGTTGGCGCCCAGGAATGCCATCAGCAGCCACTCGAAGGTCTCGGCGATCCGGCTGAGGTCGGGCAGCAGCGGGCTGGTATCCGCGACCCTCGCGCCGGCGCTCCGGACACAATGGGCGAACTGGCGTATCGACGCAGAAACTTCCCTCGAGGTCGGAAGCAGCGGATGCGTGTCGAGCACCAGCACCCTGAAACGTTCCAGACGCGTGTGGCGCGCGGGAGGCAGGGTCAATCGATATGCCGTGGCCTGCGCCTCGTCGGGGCCGGCGAGGACGTCGAGTGCCAGCATGAGATCGCCCGCGGTGCGCGCAAGAGGACCGACGACGGCGAGGTCGCCATCGATTCCTACGGACAGCTCTGGTGTGCCCGGAGGCGCGTGACCGCGCGATGGAATCAGCCCGAGAGTTGGTTTGTGGGCGAACACTCCGCAGCAATGCGCCGGGACGCGCAGCGAGCCGGACAAGTCCGAGCCGAGCTCCAGCGAGACGAATCCGGCGGCCAGCGCCGCGGCGGCGCCGCCGGAGGAGCCCCCGGGCGTGCGCGTCGGATCCCACGGATTGCGCGTCCGGCCATGAACCGCGTTGACGCTTTGCCAGTCCCCGAGATAAGTCGCGACGTTGGTCTTGCCGATGATGACGGCGCCGCTCGCTTTGAGGCGCGCGACGGCGACCGCATCGTGTTGCGGCAGTGGCCCGCTGACACCCTGTATGCCCCAGGTCGTCGGCAGTCCCGCTACATTGAAGGATTCCTTGACCGTCATCGGCACACCGAGGAGCGGCCGCCTGTCTCCACGGGCAAGCGCGGCGTCAGCGGCGGCAGCGGCCACACGCGCCCGCCCGAAATCCCGCACCACCACCGCGTTGAGGTCTCCGTCCCGCGCTTCGATCCTGGCGATCGCCTGATCCAGCGCCTCGACCGCCGAAATGCGGCGTGAGCGCAGAGCCTCCACCAGCGCGACCGTCGAGGGAGAGCTCGTGGTCTCACTCCGCTCCGCCGGATCGATTCCTCTGGTCATGCGCCGCATTCCTCGAGCTGTCGTGACAGGAGCCGTCATTGTACGATGTGCCTGAATGACCACATACGTCGCTTTGCTTCGCGCCGTGAACGTCGGGGGCACAGGCAAGTTGCCGATGGCCACTTTGGTCAAGATGTGCGAGGCCTGTGGATTCGAGGCGGTGCACACCTACATCGCTTCCGGCAACGTCGTGCTCACCAGCGGACTCAATGAGCGAAAGGTCAAGGCGCTGCTCGAGGAGCGTCTCGCCGCCCATGCGGGCAAGCCCGTGGGCGTCCTCGTCCGGACCGCCGAGGAAATGGCCGCGGTGGTCGCCGCCAATCCTTTCCGGACGGCGCCGCTCAATCGCACGGTGGCCATCTTTCTGGATGAGCCGCCTGCGCCCACCGCGCTCGCGGAGGTCAGAGGACGACAGTCGGAGCGGCTGGCGCTCGGCGTGCGTGAGATCTACGTCGCGTATGGAGAGCGGATGGCGGATTCAAAGCTGGTCGTCCCCGCCGCGAAGGCGGGCACGGCGCGCAACATCAACACGATCACCAAACTGGCGGCGATGGCTGCGACGACATGACCTGCGGTCAGAAATACATGTTGACTGCCGCCACGGGGGTGACCGTCGCGCCGACGTTGCGTCCCAGCGCGGCGATCCGCGCGCCGGCGATCACGCCCATGCTGCCGCTCCAGTTGTATTCGACCGCCGGCGCGAGGTAGAGCAGGTCGTCCGAGCCGGAGTCCTGCACGAGGTATGACGGCGGTGCTGAGGTAAGGGTCGGCACATAACCGCCCTCTACGCGCGTACTGCCGTCGTGCTCCCAGGCGAAGTCCGTCGCGAGCACCCATTTTTGAGTGACGCTGTATTCGAATGCCAGATCGGCAACGAAGCTCTGACCAGGATGTGCGTGTCCGTTGAAGTTGTCAGAGGTACCGTAGACGCTCATGCCGTGCACGGGTGCCCACCGGTATATCTGATAGGACATGTCGAGACGCGTGCGCAGGATCCGGCCATTCGGCATCCAAAGATAAGTCTGCGAATACAGGGACACCGTCGTCGAATAGGCGCCGCTGCCGAGGGCATCATCGGTGCGGCCGTGGAGCCGATCGTACTTTCCCGTCGGGAAAGTCTCGCCGATCACCAGGGCGGTCGCCGGAATCCAACTGCCCTGGTGAAACTGCGTCAGTCCATACGCGCCCTGCAGGGTGATGTCACCCACCGCGAATCCGGAGGAGTCCTGTCCCGCGCTCGATTCGTGAAAACCGAGCCGCGGAATGAGGCCGAGGGTGAACCCGTTGACCAAGCCATACTCGATGTACGACTGGTTACCGATGTCGTGTGCCGCGCCGGCGCTTCTCAGTGTCCCGTTTCGATCGAAGTGTCCGTAAGTGATCAGGTCGTACAGATAGGGCTCGAGCAGCCAGTGGCCCTGCGGTAACGTCGAAGGGTTGGGTGCCAGCAACGGGCCGGTCCACCAGGCCTGATCGAGGGATTGCTGCGGCGCCGGCACGGTCTGCGAGGTCGCATGGGCCATCGTGCTCGCGCCAATGCTGAACGCACCGCCCAGCATGGCGCACGAGATGGCGGCCCGGAGCGCCGAGGCGCGCGCCCGCCCGGCCGGCGTGTGAGTCAATTGCGGGAACATTGCGGAGCTTACGTTAGCATTGTCCGGGGCGGGACGCTTCGAGATCGACCGAACCGTTCGCCTCACGCTGACTGTCGTTCGCCGCAAATGTCATCGCGCTAGAATTCGCGCGATTCGAGAGGCCCTATACGGGAGTGAGCCTGCGTGGATACTGTGTTGATTACCGGCGGGTCGCGGGGTATCGGACGCGCCACGGCGCTGCTCGCAGCGCAACGCGGCTGGCCGGTCGCCATCAATTATCGCCACGACACCCGCGCGGCCGCGGAGACAGCGGCAGAGGTGCGAGGGCGCGGGGCGCGCGTGACGATTGTGCAGGGCGACGTCTCGGTGGAAGCGGACGTGGTCGCCATGTTCAACGAGGCTCAGGCCGAACTCGGACCGCTCGGGGGCGTGGTGATCAACGCCGGCATCGTGGCTCCCGCCATGCGGCTCGCGGACATGAGCGCGGCGCGCATGGAGAAGATCTTCCAAGTCAACGTGCTCGGCGCCTATCTCTGCGCCCGCGAGGCGGCCCGCGCGTTGTCGCGAAGCCGGGGCGGCCAGGGCGGCTCGGTCGTCATCGTCTCGTCAGCGGCGGCGCGGCTGGGATCCCCCGGTGAGTACGTCGACTACGCGGGCTCCAAGGCGGCGGTCGATACCCTGGCGATCGGGCTCGCCAAGGAGCTCGGCCCCGACGGCGTGCGCGTCAACTCCATCCGGCCTGGCCTCATCGAGACCGAGATCCACGCGACTTCGGGGGATCCAGAGCGGGCGCGCAAGCTCGCAGCCGCCGCGCCGCTGGGCAGGGCCGGCAAGCCCGAGGAGATTGCCGAAACCATCGTGTGGCTGCTGAGCGATGCCGCATCCTACGTCACCGGCGCCGTGCTGGACGTCGCCGGCGGCCGATAGACCGCCACGCGCAGACGGCGGCAACTGCGCGGACTCGCCATTCGCGGACTTGCTATTCGTAAGTACTTACGGATATGCTTTTCGCCCTTTTTGGATGGCGCATCTCGCGCCTCGACCTCGAGCGCACTCATGTTGACGGAACGACAACAGCGGGCTTCGGCGGAGATCGTGGAGCGGACCGGCATCGACGCCGCGATGATCGACCGGGTGGTTCGCGCCTTTTACGGCAAGGTCCGCCAGGACGAGGTCCTGGCGCCGGTCTTCGCCGCGCGGATCACCGACTGGGAGCCGCACCTCGCGCGCATGTGCGAGTTCTGGTCCTCAGTCGCCCTCATGACCGGCATTTATCACGGCCGGCCGATGGAGAAGCACCTGCCGCTGCCGGTCGATGGCCGCCATTTCGATCGCTGGCTGCGGCTCTTTCGCGAGACCGCTCAGGAGGTGTGCCCGGCCGCTGCGGCCGCGCACTTCATCGAGCGCGCCGAGCGCATCGCCCAGAGCCTGGAGATGGGTATCGCCGTGAGCCAGGGGGTCCTGCTCACGAAGGGCGCGCGCTTGCGGCGCCCCGACAGCGAAGTCGCCTGGCCTGCCGCTGCGCAGGCCTAGCCCGCCGGCAGCTCGGCGCCGCCGCCTGCCCCGCCGCTCGACACGCCAGCCAACGTGGATTGCGATCCGTAAGTGATTACGGATATAGTGCTGCCGGCGGAGGGCCTCCCATGGCGACACTGCACGACTACGGCTCGCTCCTTCTAGGCTCGCGTCTGCGAAAGGTGAGCGAGGCGCTCTACGCCGGCGTCGATGAGGTCTATCGCGGCGCCGGCGTCGAGCTGCCGTCGCGCTGCTTTCCGATCCTCTTCCTGCTGCGCGACCATGGCCGGCTCGGCATCTCGGAGCTGGCGGCAAAGCTGGGCCAGACCCATCCCGCGGTCAGTCAGATGAGCCGCAAGCTCCTGCGACACCGCGTCATCACCGAGTCGCCGGATCCCAAGGACGACAGGCGAAGGCTCCTCTCGCTCTCGCCGCATGGCCGCAGCGTCATGGCCCGCCTGGAGCCGGTCTGGAAGGCGATCGTCGCCGCGGCGGCCGATCTCGAGGCCGATCATCCGCTTTCCAGACACCTGACGGCCGTCGATCACGCGCTCGAGGCACGTGGCTTCGCCGCCCGGATCCGCGCCCGGCTCGGGGATGCGGGCGCGGTGGAGATCGTCCCGTTCGAGCGCCGCTACGCCGCCGACTTCAAGCGCCTCAACGTCGAGTGGCTGGAGAAGTACTTTCGCGTCGAGCCGATCGACGAGGAGGTGCTGTCCAGACCTCAGCGGATCCTGCGCGACGGCGGCGCCATCTTCCTCGCCCGCCACCGCGGCGAGGTCGTCGGCACCTGTGCCCTGCTCAACACCGGAGGCGGGCGCTTCGAGCTGTCGAAGATGGCCGTCACCGCCGGACATCAGGGACTCGGCATCGGGCGCAAGCTCATCCACGCGGTGATCGCGGAATACCTGTCGCGCGGGGCGCGCGAGCTCTTCCTCGAGAGCAACAGCAAGCTGACGCCCGCGATCACCCTGTACGAGTCGGCGGGCTTCGCGCACGCGCGCCGCCCGGAGCCTTCGCATTACGAGCGCAGCGACGTCTACATGGTCTATGTCGGCGGCAAGCGCTGATCGCTCCGTGCCGGACGCGCTGCGCCGTGGGCCGTGGACCGTGGACCCTGCGTCCTTGCGCCGCCGGCACCCCTGTGTTAGCTTGACCGAGATGATCCGCCTGCCCCGCAACGCGACCCTTCTTCCAACCCGCGCCCTCGCGCGGCGGTCGCTGCTTGCGCTGCTGCTGCGCCGCCCGGCGCAATAACCCCACGCGCTACCAGTCGGCGCCAACAGGACTGGACTTCGATTCCCCCGCCTCCAGGGGAAACTCACTCTTCATCCCATCGCGCCGCGCGCGAGAGGAAAACTCATGCTCATCGAACCTGCCGGCAAATACCGCCCCTTCCCGCCGGTGAATCTGCCCGATCGGCAATGGCCGTCGCGGCGCATCACCGCCGCTCCCACCTGGTGCAGCACCGACCTGCGCGACGGCAACCAGGCGCTCTTCGAGCCGATGGGAAGAGCGCGCAAGCTGCGCCTGTTCGAGGTGCTGTTGACGATCGGCTTCGAGCACATCGAGGTGGGGTTCCCTTCGGCCTCGCAGGTTGACTTCGACGTCTGCCGCGCGCTCGTCGAGGAGGAGAGGATTCCCGATGACGTGACGGTGATGGTGCTGACCCAGGCCAGGGAGGAGCTGATCGAGCGCACGGTGGCGAGCCTGCGCGGCGCGAAACGCGCCATCGTGCACGTCTACAACGCCACTGCGCCGGCGTGGCGCCGGATCGTGTTCGGCGTGACCGTCCCCGAGGTCATGCGCCTGATCGACCGGCAGATCCGTTTCCTGCGCGAGCTGACGGAGCGGGAGCCGCAGACGGAGTGGCTGCTGGAGTACTCCCCGGAGACCTTCTCGGCGACGGAGCTCGAGGTGTCGCTCGAAGCCTGCCACACGGCCATGCGCGCCTGGGGCGCCGGGCCGGGCCGGCCGGTAATCCTAAACCTGCCCAACACCGTGGAATGCGCCACGCCCAACGTCTTCGCCGACCAGATCGAGTGGATGCACCGCAACCTGGAGGGTCGCGAGCACGTGACGCTCTCGGTCCATCCGCACAACGACCGAGGCACGGGAGTCGCCGCGGCGGAGCTCGCGCTGATGGCGGGCGCGCAGCGCATCGAAGGGTGCCTCTTCGGCAACGGCGAGCGCTGCGGTAACGTGGATCTGGTGACCCTGGCATTGAACCTCTATTCCCAGGGAATCGCGCCACGGCTCGATTTCTCCGACATCAACTCCATCGCGCGGGTCGCCGAGGAATGCACCGGACTGCCGATCCATCCCCGGCATCCCTACGCCGGCGACCTCGTGTTCACGGCGTTCTCGGGCTCGCACCAGGATGCGATCAAGAAGGGCTTCGCGGCTCGGGAGTCGTCCGACTTCTGGGAAGTGCCGTATCTGCCCATCGACCCCGCGGACCTCGGGCGGACGTACGACACGGTGATCCGCGTCAACAGCCAGTCGGGCAAGGGCGGGATCTCCTACCTCCTCGAGCGTGATCACGGCGTGGTGATGCCTCGCCGCATGCAGGTGGAGTTCAGCGCGGTGGTCCAGGCGCATGCCGATGCGGCAGAGACGGAAATCGCCTCGGCCGAGCTCTGGTCGCTTTTTCAGGCGACCTATCCGCAGGCGGCCTCCGCCCTGGGATACCTCGGCCACCATCTGTTCGAGGTGGCCGGCGCCACGCAGGGCATCGAGCTCGAGTTGCAGGCCGGGGACGGGAGGCTCCGCCTGAGCGGCAAGGGCAACGGCCCGATCGCGGCGGCCCTCGATGCGCTGAGCCATGCACTCGGGTCGCCGTTGCGGATCGACTCCTATGAGGAGCGCTCCCTGGGCCGGGGAGCGGACGCCGCCGCGCTCGCGATCGTAGAGGCCGCCCGGCCCGGGGTCGCCGGGACGCGCTTCGGGGCGGGTATTCACCTTAATATCGTGACGGCCTCCATCCTGGCGGTCCTGAGCGCGGCTGCCCGGCTCGGGGTGAGGGCTGCCGATCTCACGGCCCAGCCTCCGGCGTGGGGTGGCCGGGCCCGGAGCGCCTGACCGCGTCCGCACGTCCCTTGAGCGCGTCGGCCCCGGCTCCGCGGGGCGCCAGCGCGCCCGATCAGGTAGGCTTGCCGGGTTCCACGCTCATCCACCAGGCAGCGCTACAGGGCTGTAACTTTTCGGCGCCCGCCGTGTTCTTGCCTCAAACGATGACACACCCGTGCAATTGGCAAGCTCCCGGCCCGTCGACCCGAATGAGTTCGCAGCGTTCATGCGCGCCTATCAGGATATGGTTTTCTCTACCGCGGTCCGGCTGACGGCCAATCCCGCCCAGGCCGAGGACATCAGCCAGGAAGTGTTCCTGCGCGCTTATGAAGGGTTCGACCATCTGCGCGCGAGCCCGAAGGTCGGCGGATGGCTGAAGACCGTCGCCACCAATCTGACGCTCAATCACCTCACCCGGCATCGCAAGCGCTGGCGCCTGTTCTCGGAGGTCTTCTCCGACGACAGTCGGGATGAGGAGCTCGAATCCGCCGCGGCCGTGTTCGACGGTGTCGTCACGGAGTTGGAGGCGGATGAGCGGCGGGCGCGCGTCGAGAAGGCCCTGGAGCGCCTGCCCGATCACCAGCGCATTCCACTGGTGCTGTATCATTACGAAGAGATGCCCTATCAGGACATCGCGGACCGGCTGGGCGTCTCCCTCGCCAAGGTCAAGACCGACATCCTCCGGGGAAGAATCGCCATGGCAGGCCTGCTGGCCCAAAGCGGCATCGGCTCGCCGGACGGGGCCCGCCATCCCTCTGCCACACGCGGTGCGCAATCATGAGCTCACGCGATCAGACTGACGAGAAGCTGGAGCGCCTGGTCGGCCAGGTGTTGCGGGATCAGCCGCTGCGGCGCGCGCCAGCCTCACTCGAAGCCCGCGTGCTGGGTGAGCTCGCGGCTCGCGCCCGCCTGCCGTGGTGGCGCCGCGGGATCACCACGTGGCCTGTCGCGGTGCGCATCCCGGTCCTCGTCTGCTGCGCCGTGTGCGTGCCTCTGGTATGGGTTCTTTCCCTGTGGTTGGCGGGGCACGTCGTCGATGTCACGACGCACCCCGCTGTCGTGGGACCGATCACCAATGTGTTGGATGCCGGCCGCACCGTCGCGGCGCTCGGCACGATCATCGCTCACATCTTCCAGAGCATCCCGCGGGAGTGGCTGCTCGGCGGCGTTCTCGCCACCGCCACTGTCTATGCCGCGCTCTTCGCGTTGCTCGCGGCCGGCTATTCGCTGCTCTGGCCCCGGCCCCGATATTCCAAGGCTCAGCTCACATGAAGAATACCCTTCGCTGGTTGTCGGCCTGCGTCCTGCTCGCCTGCCTGTTCGGCTGCTCCTTTCCGGTGCAGGCGCAGGACAGCGCCGGCGCGATGGATCAGAGCGATCGCCAGATCGTCTCGGTGGGACACGACGCCGTGCTGCCAACCGGTGAAACCGCACAGGATGTGGTCGCGATCATGGGAAACAGCACGGTGGACGGCGATGCGTCCGACGATGCCGTCGCGGTCATGGGCGACCTGATCGTGAACGGAACGGTCGGCAGCGGTGGCGCGGTGGCCGTGATGGGTAATGCGTACATCAACGGCAAGGTCAACGGCGATGTCGTTGCCGTAATGGGCAACGTGACGCTCGGCCCGCAGGCCGTCGTTACAGGTGAGGTCACGGGGGTCATGGGGACTGTCAAGCGCAGCCCCACGGCGATGGTCCAGGGCGGCACCGTCCACGTCCTTCCGTTCGGCGGCCTGGGGGGCCTGCGCCCCTGGTTCCAGCATTGCCTGCTGTACGGGCGGCCGCTCGCGCCGACGCTCGATGTGGCGTGGGCCTGGTGGATCGCGCTCGCCACGCTCGCCTTCTATCTGCTGCTTGCGGCGGTGTTCCACGATGGCGTGCGGCACTGCGTCCGGACGCTGGAGTCGCATCCCGGACCGTCGATTCTCACCACCATCATCGTGGTGCTGCTGGTGCCGGTGGTGCTGTTGGCGCTCCTGGTGACGGTGGTCGGCATCGCAGTGATTCCGATCTTCTGGATCGCGCTCTTCTGCGCAGGCATCTTCGGCCGGGTGGTGGCGCTCGGGTGGCTCGGCAGCCGTTGTCTCAGAGCGGCCAACACGGGATCCTCACCGCCCGTGCTCGATGTGCTCGTGGGTGGGATCCTGGCGCTCGCGCTCTACATGATTCCGGTGCTCGGGTTCCTCGTTTACGTGCTCCTCGGCGTATTCGGCTTCGGCGCGGTGATCTACGCCCTGTTGGTTGCGATCAGGCCGGAGCCGGCCAAGCCCGGTGCCGGCGGCCCCCGTCCGGGAGTGGCCCCGCCCACGGGCGGTGCTGCGGCTGCGGGTGTATCGAGCGCGAGCGCCGCCGCGAGCATGGCCTCGCCGGAAACCCAGATGGGCACGGAGCCGCCGCCATCGCCGCCGCCGGCACTCTCAGCGGCTGCCGCGGCGCCCGCCATCCTCGATATCGCAACACTGCCGCGCGCCGGGTTCTGGATTCGGATGCTGGCGCTCCTGATCGATCTCATCCTCGTCGCCGTCGCGCTCGGCTGGTTGCTCGGCCATGGCTCGAGCGTGCTGCTGGTGCTCGCCGCTTACGGCGCCATCATGTGGAAGCTGAAGGGGACGACGATCGGCGGCATCGTCTGCGACCTGAAAGTGGTGCGCATCGGCGGCGGTCCGCTCGACTGGGCGAGCGCGATCATCCGCGCTCTCGGCTGCTTTCTCTCGCTGGTGGTCGCCGGCCTGGGCTTCATCTGGATTGCCGTCGATCGCGAGCATCAGGCCTGGCACGACAAGATCGCCGGCACGGTGGTCGTGCGGGTGCCGAAGGGCGTTGGGTTGATCTAGGAGGGTCTCATGGGAGCTCAGCTGCAAGAACGAACCGGCGACGACGTGGTGGTGGTGCTCGACCCGTCGGCGCGAGTGAGGCGTAAATGGCTGCTCGGCGCCGCCGGGCTCGTGGTCGTCATCGCCATCGCAGCCGCCGTCTGGATGAGCAGGGCCTCGGCGCCCAAGGCGATCGCGCCCCTGGCGGCCGAGAACAGCGCGCCCTTGGTCAGCGTCGTCACGCCCGGGGTGCAGCCGGTCTCGACCGAAATCAGCTTCAGCGGCACTATCGAGGCGCGCCACCAGCTCCCGATCGGCAACTCGGGCGACACCGGCCGGATCGTCGCAGTCTATGTGCAGGTGGGCGACGCCGTCAGGCGCGGGCAGCTGCTCGCGAGAATCGATGACTCCGTGCTCGCTCCCCAGGTCGCGCAGTTGACCGCCTCGCTGGCGCAGGCGCGCGCGCAGGCGGCGCTTTCCGCCGCGGAATATCGGCGCGGCGTGGCGGTCGGTCCCGCCGGCGGTCTCTCGGCCCAGGACATCGAGAAGCTGCAGGCACAATCGATCATGGACGCGGCCAACATCAAGGTGGTGGCCGCGCAGCTCGCCGTCATGCGCGCGAAGCTCGCATTGACGCGCATCGTCGCGCCCGTGGACGGTATCGTCCTCACCCGCAACGCCGAGGTAGGCCAAATCGCAGGCTCCGGCGGCCCGGCGCTGTTCGACCTCGAGGACGCCGGTCAGGTCGAGATGATCGGTCAGGTCGCGGAGCAGGACATGGAGGACCTCAAGGTCGGCCAGTCGGCCGACGTCTATCTGATCGGCAACCCCAAGCCGTTTGTCGGCCACATCTGGCTCCTCGGCGCGGTGATCGATCCGCAGAGCCGGCTCGGCGAGGTGCGCATCGCGCTGAATCCCGATCCGGCGCTGCGGCCGGGCGCCTTCGCGCGCAGCTCGGTGACGCTCGCGCGCGC
The DNA here is from genome assembly GCA_035552895.1 of Steroidobacteraceae bacterium. Taxonomy (GTDB): domain Bacteria; phylum Pseudomonadota; class Gammaproteobacteria; order Steroidobacterales; family Steroidobacteraceae; genus 13-2-20CM-66-19. The sequence goes on along the minus strand of DATNEU010000018.1, from coordinate 10,721 downwards.
GGAGCGGCCGGTCCTGCCGCAGACCGCCGTCATGGCCGACAGCAGCGGATCCTATGTGTACGTGGTCACGCCGCACGATCAGGTGGAGCGTCGCGCGGTCCGCGTCGGCAGTGTCACTCCCGACGGAGTCGTCATCGCGGAGGGTCTGTCGGGACACGAGCGCGTCGTCTCGATGGATGGGGGTTTCCTGCACGGTGGCGAGCGGGTGAGCGTCGACTCGACCGGGGCGCCGCGGACATGAAGAACATTTCCGCCTGGGCCATCCGGCACCCGGTGCTGCCCATGGTGCTGTTCGCGGTGCTGCTGTTCGCGGGCACGGTGGCATTCATCAGGCTGCCGGTCACGCTGAACCCGCCGATCGCGTACCCGATGGTGTCGGTGAACATCACGCAGCCCGGCGCCGCCCCCGAGGAGGTCGAGACCCAGATCGTCCGCCGCGTCGAGGCCGCCGTCGCCAGCATCCCCGACATCAATCACATCAACTCGATCGCCCGAGAAGGCGGTGAGGAAACGGATATCGAATTCCGCATCGGCACGCCGATCGATCGCGCGGTCAACGACGTGCGCAACGTCATCAGTCAGGTGCAGGTCGATCTGCCGCAGGACATCCAGCCGCCGATCGTGCAGCAGATCCGGGTTGGCGGCGGCCCCGTCGTCTATTACGATGTGAGCGCTCCCGGCATGACGCCGCAAGCCGTGTCCTGGTTCATCGACAACACCATCACCAAGAATCTGTTGACGGTGCCGGGCGTGGCGCAGGTCTCGCGCGGCGGCGGTGTCGACCGGCAGATCAACGTGGAGCTCGACCCGGCCCGCATGCAGGCCCTCGGCATCACCGCCTCGCAGGTCAACGATCAGCTCCGTGATCTCAATATCGACATGCCGGGCGGCCAGGCGGACCTGGGTGACGGTGAGCAGCTGATCCGGGTGCTGGGCGGCGCCGACACGGTGCGACAGCTCGCCAACACGCAGATCGTGCTGCCGGGCGGACGGTTCGCCAAGCTGGGCGACATCGCCGACGTGCGCGACGGCGCGGCCGAGATCCGCAGCTATGACTTTCACAACGGCCGCGCGGCCATCTCGTTCTCGGTATCGCAGGCGCCGAACGTCTCGGACGTTGCCGTCCTGAAGGGCGTGCAGCAGGCGCTCGCCAAGATCCGCAAGCAGTATCCCGCCGTCAAGATCGACCAGACCTTCACGACGGTGACGTTCACGGAGAAGAACTATCACTCCGCCATGAGCGCCCTCATCGAGGGCTCTTTGCTCGCGGTCCTCATGGTGTGGTTCTTCCTGCGCGATATCCGCGCCACGCTGATCTCCGCGCTGGCCATCCCGCTCGCGACCATTCCGACCTTCCTCTTCATGCAATGGGTCGGCTTCTCGCTCAACCAGATCACCCTGCTCGCGTTGTCGCTCGTCTCCGGCGTGCTCGTGGACGATGCCATCGTCGAGATCGAGAACATCGTGCGCCACAAGCGCATGGGCAAGACCGCCTTCCAGGCGGCGCTCGATGCCGCCGACCAGATCGGCCTCGCCGTCATCGCGACCTCGGCGACCATCATCGCCGTGTTCATGCCGGTGAGCTTCATGGGAGGCATCATCGGGCAGTTCTTCAAGCAGTTCGGGCTCACGGTCGCCGCCGCCGTCTTCTTCTCGTTGCTGGTGGCACGGTTGCTGACTCCGGTGATCGCCGCCTACGCGCTCAAGTCCGACGGCGGCCACATCGAGGCGGGCGACGGGCCGATCATGACCGGGTACCTCAAGGTGCTGCGCTGGTGCGTGCGCCACCGCTGGAAGACGATCCTCTGCGGCACCCTGTTCTTCGCCGTCTCGATCGTCGGGCTGATGCTGATGCCGAAGTCCTTCATCCCCGATTCGGATTCGAGCAACACCGCCCTGCACATCGAGCTGCCGCCCGGTGTGTCGCTGAATGACACCCGGACGATCGCCGACCAGGTGTACCACATCATCGCGCGCCAGCCCGAAGTGGCCAGCGTGGATGAGGCGGTCGGCAACGGCTCCCTGAATGTCGCCGACCTCTACATCACGCTGGTGCCGCGCGACAAGCGCGGCGTTAGCCAGCAGAAATGGCAGAACCGCGTGCTCGGGCTGTTGAAGTCGGTTCCGGACGCGCGGATGAATTTTCAGACCAATAACGGTGATTCCGACGGCCATGCCATCACGATCGACCTGACCGGCGATGACCTCGCGTTGGTGTCGCGCACGGCCCGTGGGGTCATGGAGCAGATGCGCTCACTACCGGGTGTGATCGACGTTGGCTCCGATGACGATCTGCCGCAGCCGGAGATTCTGATCCACCCGAGATTCGACCTCGCGGCGCGTCTCGGCGTCACGGTGGCCAACATAAGCGACACCATCCGCATCGCCACGCTGGGCGATCTGGTCCAGAACGACGCCAAGTTCACCCTGCCCGATCGCCAGGTGCCGATCCTCGTCAGCCTGCGGCGCTCGGCCCGCACGGACCTCAATGCTCTCGAGAACCTGCCGGTGCCGACCTCGAGCGGCGGCACGGTGCCGCTGAAGGCCGTCGCCGACTTCAGCTTCGGTGAGGGACCCACCACGATCAACAGCCGCGATCAGAGCCTGCGCGTCGCCATCGATGCGGACCTGAACGGCATCCAGCTCGGCACGGCGATGAAGGAAATCCATGCCCTGCCCTCGCTGCAGCACCTGCCTGCGGGCGTGCGGCTGGTCGAGACCGGCAACGCGCAGCTGATGAGCGAGCTCTTCACGGACTTCGGCATCGCCATGTTGACCGGGATCCTGATGGTGTTCGCGGTCCTGGTGCTCCTGTTCGTGCGCGTGCTGCAGCCGCTCACCATCCTGTCCTCGCTCCCCCTGTCCCTGGGCGGCGCGGTGCTCGCGCTGATGTTGACCTGGAATCCGCTGTCGCTCGGGGTGATGATCGGCTTTCTGATGCTGATGGGCATCGTCGCCAAGAACGCCATCCTGCTGGTCGACTTCGCGATCGAGGAGATGCGCGCCGGCAAAGACCGGATGACGGCCCTGCTGGAGTCAGGTCACAAGCGTGCCCGGCCCATCGTCATGACCACCGTGGCGATGGTCGCCGGCATGATGCCGGTAGCGATGGCGTTCGGCGACGCTTTCCGCTCCCCGATGGCCATCGCGGTGATCGGTGGCCTCATCACCTCCACCGCGCTCACCTTGATCGTCATCCCGGCGGGCTTTACGCTGATCGATGATATCGAGCGTTGGCTCGGCCCCAGGTTGACCCGCGTGCTGATCGCGGAGCCGAGCGCGTCGCCGCCTCCTCCGGAGCACCAGCCGGCCGCCTGAGGCATCAGGCGGGGCGGCCCAGGCACGTTTGTGGCTAGGAAGTTGCCCGCAGGTCGGCGCCGGGCGCTGTGCTTGCAGGACGCGTGATCCGGCGCGGGGTTTCGCCCCGGTCAGGTCGCGCTCACGACAAGGCAGCTGATGGCCAGCCGAAAACTCTCCATTTATCGCGCCAAGCGCGATTTCAGCCGTACCGCCGAGCCTGCGGGCAGCGGGGCCGTCACCCCGTCCTCGCGGCTGCGCTTCGTGGTGCAGAAGCACGCGGCGCGGCGCCTCCACTATGACCTGCGCCTGGAGCTCGATGGCGTCTTCAAGTCGTGGGCGGTGACGCGCGGGCCGTCGCTCGACCCCGCGGACAAGCGTCTGGCGGTGGAGGTCGAGGATCATCCGCTCGAGTATGGGGACTTCGAGGGCACGATCCCGCAGGGGCAGTACGGCGGCGGGACCGTGCAGATCTGGGACCGCGGCTACTGGCAGCCGCAGGTCAAAGGCAGCCCCGAGCAGGCGCTCGCAGCGGGAGAGTTGAAACTGGTGATGGCGGGAGAGCGGCTGCGCGGCGCTTGGGTGTTGGTACGGCTGCGGGACTCGCGCTCCGGGAAGCGGCCGAGTTGGCTCCTGATCAAGCACCGCGACGAGTTTGCACGCGCCGGCGACGGACTCCTGCGGGATGACGACCGCTCCGTGGCCTCCGGACGCACGATGGAGGCGATCGCCGCCGGCCGCGGACGCGGGCCGAGACCCTTCATGGCGCCGGGCCGCGGCGCCGGCCCGGCGAACGCGGTCTGGCATTCCCATGCGGCCGCGGATGAGAGCGGCGGCGGCATCTCGGCCCGCGTGAAGGCGCGCGTGGCCGCGAAAGCCGGCCGCGGCCGCAACGCCCGCGTCCGCGGAGCGCGCATGCCGAGGTTCATCGAGCCCGTGCTCTGCCGGTTGTTGCCGCGGCCGCCGCAGGAAGCCGGCTGGGTGCACGAGATCAAGCTCGATGGCTATCGGCTGCAGCTGCGGGTGGAAAACGGCCGCGCCGCGTTGCTGACCCGCAAGGGGCTCGACTGGACGCAGCGCTTCGCGTCGATCGCCAGCGCCGCCGAGGCGCTGCCCGATTGCATCATCGACGGCGAGGCGGTGGCTCTCAATCGCGACGGTGTCTCCGATTTCTCTGCCCTGCAGTCGGCGCTCTCCGAGGGGCGTGAGTCGGCGCTGGTGCTCTTCGCCTTCGACCTCATGTTTCTCGAGGGCCGGGATCTGCGGCCACTGCCGCTCGCGCAGCGCAAACAGGAGCTCGCGCGCGTGTTGAAATCGCTGCCGGTCTCGGGCCGCTCGCGGCTGCGATATCTCGATCACTTCGACACCGCGGGTGGAGCGGTGCTCGAGTCCGCCTGCAAGCTTTCTCTCGAAGGGGTGGTATCCAAGCGCCTGGACGCGCCCTACCAGTCGGGGCGGACCGGAAGCTGGACGAAATCGAAGTGCCGCGCCGGTCAGGAGGTGGTCATCGGGGGTTGGACGTCGGAGGGCACCAACCTCAGCTCGCTGATCGCCGGCGTGTACCGGGACGGGCGGCTCGTTCCCGCCGGCAGGATCGGCACCGGCTTCAGCGGCGCGAAGGTGCGACAGCTCCTGCCCAGGCTGAAGCGGCTGGCGAGCGACGAGAATCCGTTCGGTGAGCGCATCGCGGTGCCCGCGGGCCGCAGGATTCATTGGGTGAAGCCGCAGCTGGTCGCCGAGATCGAGTTCGCGGGGTGGACCGAGGGCGGCAACATCCGGCAGGCGGCCTTCAAGGGATTGCGCGAGGACAAACCGCCGCGCGAGGTCGGCGCGGAAACGGCAGCCGCCGTGGCGGGAGTGGAAGGGCAGGCGCGGGCTCGCCGCGGGAGGAGCGGTAAGCACACGAGACGCGAAGAGGCGCGCGCTGCCGGACCGATTCTCGGGGTGACCATCTCCAACGGCGAGAAGGTGCTGTGGCCGGATGCCGGCGACGGCCGGCCCGTCACCAAGCGCGAATTCGCCGAATACCTGGCCGATATCGGCGACTGGATGTTGCCGCACATCCGGGGCCGGCCCTGCTCCCTGGTGCGTTGCCCGGACGGCATCGGCGGGCAGCGGTTCTTCCAGCGCCACGCCATGCCGGGACTCTCCAACCTGATCAGCCAGGTGCGTGTGTCGGGCGAGCGCAAGCCCTACGTGCAGGTGGACCGCCTCGAAGGGCTGGCCGCCCTGGCGCAGATCGCGGCCCTGGAGCTGCATCCGTGGAACTGCATGCCGCATCAGCCGGAGCTGCCCGGCCGGCTGGTGTTCGATCTCGATCCCGCGCCCGATGTTGGATTCGAGGCGGTGATCGAGGCCGCGCGCGAGCTGCGCGCGCGGCTCGGCTCGCTCGGGCTCGAGAGCTTCCTCAAGACGACCGGCGGCAAGGGGCTGCACGTGGTCACCCCTTTCACGCAGCCCCGTGACGGGTCGCTCGACTGGCCGCTGGTGAAGTCCTTCGCACGGGAGCTGTGCGCCCGCATGGCGGCCGAGAGTCCGCAGCGATATGTGATCAACATGGCGAAGCGGGTCCGGACCGGGCGGATCTTTCTCGACTACCTGCGCAACGACCGCACCGCCACGGCGGTGGCGCCCCTTTCCCCGCGTGCCCGCGCCGGCGCCACCGTGTCGATGCCGCTGACCTGGGCGCAGGCGCGCACCGGCCTCGATCCCGGGAAGTTCACGCTCCGCACGGCGCGGGTGCTGTTGGCGCGCAGCGCAGCCTGGGAGGACTACGGCGCTGGCGCGCGACCCCTGCTGCCGGCCATCGAGAAGCTGGTGGGCGGGAAGCCGGCACGCGTCCCGGCCGGCAAAGCGCGCGCCCGGCCGCCCGCGGGCAAGGCCGGCGGCCGCAGCGCCGCCGCACTCGAGCGCCGGGCGGGCGCGGCATCGTGAGTCGTGAGCCCATGCATGTCCTCGACCTCGGGCACAGGCTGGCGCCGGCGGCGAGCTGGCGGGATGCCGGCGAGCGCGAGCACTTCGTGCAGTTCTACGAGCGAGACTCGGCGCTGCTCGAGTCCGTCACGGAATACATCCAACACGGGCTCGATACCGGTGCGGGCGCCCTCGTCATCGCAACCGCGGCGCATCTCGAGGAGCTGGAGTCGGAGCTGCGCGCCCGCGGGATCGATGTCAACTCCGCGCGCACGCGGGAACAGCTGATCCTGTTGGAGGCATCGGCGACGCTCGGCAGGCTCATGCAGCACGGCGTGCCGCAATGGAGCCGCTTCGTGGAGGGCATCGGCGAGGTGATCACGCGGATGCGGCGGCGCTACCCGCGGGTGATCGTCTTCGGCGAGATGGTGGCCCTGTTGTGGCGGGACGGCCTGCACGGGGCGGCCCTGCAGCTCGAGCAGCTCTGGAACGAGCTCGGCCAGCGCGAGCCCTTCGCGCTCTACTGCGCTTATCCGCTGCCGCAGGGAGCCGGCGCCGCGGAGCTCGAAGCGCTGGACCGGGCCTGCTCACTGCACGGCCCGGTGATTCCGGCGGAGAGCTACCTCAGGTCCGACCCGCAGGTGCGCCTGCGGCTCATCGCGCAACTGCAGCAGAAGGCGCATGCGCTCGAGTGGGAAGTGCAGCGGCGCATCATGGTGGAGAGCGCCCTGGCGCAGCGCGACCGGGAGTTGAGCGATTTCCTCGAGAACGCGCACGAGGGACTGCTCAAGGTGGGACCCGACGGCACGATTTTCTGGATCAACGGCGCCGGCCTCGAGCTCCTCGGCTGCGGCGAGGCCGAGTGTGCCGGCCACGCGATCGAGGACTTCCATCTCGATCCGCGCGATGCCCGGGAGTCGCTCAGCCGTCTGCTCGGGGGCGAGAGTCTGCGTAATCACGCGACGGCGCTGCGTCGCGGCGACGGCTCGATCCGCCACGTGCGCATCGCGGCCAACGCGCTCTGGGATGCCGGTAAGCTGATCCACAGCCGCTGGTTCATCCGCGACGTCACTCACGAGAGGCTGGCGGAGGGAGCGCGCGCGCACCTGGCCTCGATCGTCGAATCCTCCGACGATGCGATCGTCAGCAAGACGCCCGACGGCATCATCCGCTCCTGGAACCGGGCGGCGGAGGCGCTGTTCGGTTACTCCGCGGAGGAGGCGGTCGGGCGACCCATCACGTTGATCGTCCCGCCGGAGCGGGTAGAGGAGGAGACCGAGATCCTGCGCAAGCTGCGCCGCGGAGAGCGGATCGATCACTTCGAGACCGTGCGAGTAGCAAAGGACGGCCGCCGCATCGACGTGGCGCTCACCATCTCTCCCATCCGTGACGGCAACGGAATCATCGTCGGCGCCTCGAAGATCGCGCGCGACATCACCGAGCAGAAGGCATCGGAGCTGGCGCAGCAGCGAGCCATCGGCGAGCTGAGGCGGGCCGAGGAGGCGCTGCGCGAGGCGGACCGGCGCAAGGACGAATTCCTCGCCGTGCTGGCGCACGAGTTGCGCAACCCTCTGGCGCCGATCCGCTACGCGGTCGCGATGGAGCAGAAGGAAGGCAGGAGCGACGGCGAGCGGCTGCAGGCGCAGGCGATCATCGAGCGTCAGGTCAGGCACATGGGGCGGCTGCTGGACGACCTGCTCGACGTATCGCGGATCACGCGTGGCAGGCTCAGTCTGCGCCGCTCCCCGATCGATCTCGCCTCGGTGGTGAGCGCGGCGCAGGAATCCGCGGGACCGCTCATCGAAGCGAGACGACACTCGCTGGCCGTGAAGCTGCCGCGGGAGCCGGTGCGCCTGATGGCCGATCCCGTGCGGCTGGCGCAGGTGCTGGCGAATCTGCTCATCAACGCCGCCAAGTACACCGAACCCGGCGGGCACATCGAGCTCGAGGCCAGGCGCGAGGGCGGGGAGCTGACCGTCGCGGTCCGGGACGACGGCATCGGCATCTCCGCGGAAATGATGCCGCGGATGTTCACACTCTTTGCGCAGGCAGTGCCTGCGCTCGAGCGCTCGGACGGCGGCCTCGGGATCGGGCTCTCACTGGTGCGCGGGCTGGTGCAGCTGCACGGCGGCACGGTCAGCGCGCACAGCCGAGGCGCGGGGCAGGGCAGTGAGTTCGTGGTCCGGCTGCCGATCGGTGATCCCGGGCACGCCGGGGACCGCCCGGCCGGCCGACCGTCGCCCACGAGCTCGAAGCCGCTGCGCCTGCTGGTCGCCGATGACAATCGTGACAGCGCGGAGACCTGCGCCGCGTTCCTCGAGGCATCGGGGCACGAGGTCAGTGTTGCGCATACCGGGCGGGAGGCGTTCGACCTCGCCTGCCGCCTGCGGCCCGACGCCTTGCTCCTCGACATCGGTATGCCGGAGCTCAACGGCTATCAGCTCGCGCAGCGGATCCGCGGCACCAGCTGGGGGCAGCGGCCGCTGTTGATCGCCATCACCGGCTGGGGCCAGGAGCAGGACAAGCAGCGGGCGCTCGAGGCCGGCTTCGATCGGCATCTGACCAAGCCGATCGACCCGCAGGGACTGGAGGCGCTATTGCAGGGCGCCGGGATGCGGCCACCCGAGCGGGACGGCGGCTGAAGCTGCGTCTGCGCGGGAAATACTGGCCTTCGATCGGCGCAATGGCGCAAAATCGAGCCTAGGCGCCCGGTCGCAAACGAAAAATCAGCTGAGGAATGACATGGCTACCAAGCTCGAGAAGACCCTGAAGCGCGAGATCGACGTGGACGGCAAGGCCTATATGCTGGCCATCTCACCCGAGGGTCTGAAGCTCACCGAGAAGGGCAGGCGCAAGGGACAGGAGGTCAGCTGGAAGGGCCTGCTGAACGGCCAGGCGGCAATGCCTAGCGCGTCCGGCGGCGCCATGGAGGAGACGACGGAAGCCGCTGCCGAGGAGTGAGGCAGGCGGGGGCGTGCCGCCACGGACGGCCCGTGGCAGAAGCCCTAACGCAGACAACCGCTGAGCGGCGCCCGGGGCTTGATGGTCTTCATGCAGACCGTCGTCTCGAGCCGCTGCACGCCCGGCATGCGGCGGATTTCCATGCGCAGCAGCTGATCGAGCTGCGCGACGTCCCCCACCAGCACGTGCATGAGGTAATCCGCCTGGCCGGCGGTCGTGAAGCATTGCAGCACGGACGGGTGGCTCGCGGCGGCCGCTTCGAACTCCCCGAGCCGGGCGGCGTTGATGGTGACGTGGACGAACGCGTGCACCCGCAGGCCGAGGCTTTCCGCATCGAGCTCCGTCCGGTAACCGCGGATCAATCCCTGGCGCTCCAACTCCCGCACGCGCTGCCAGCAGGGCGTCTTCGAGAGACCCACGTGCTCGCCGAGCTCGGCGAAGGAGATGCGGGCATCGTCCTCGAGCAGGCGAACGATCTCGTGGTCGATCTTGTCCATCGGCTGGATAATGTCCTGTGGCACGCGCCTCTGTCAGGCCACTGTTCTACGCTTTGCCGCAACTCGAGTCCACCAGTGCAAGCGCGGGACGACTACAATCGGCCCATCATGACGGCGGATGGTCGGCGATGAGCGGGGGCGGACGCGCGAGCGAGAGGAGTCTGCGCGAGCTGCTGGCGCGTGTGCGCGAGCGCCTGAGCCAGGCGCGATCGGTGGACGCCGAGTCGCGCAAGCATCTGGCAGCGCTGGTGCACGACATCGACCATGCGCTCGGCCAGGGAGGTCCGCGGGGCGCGGCCGACAGGGCGGGTGCGCACGCACCCGGGCTGGAGTCCCTGGCCGTGCGGTTTGAGGCGGATCACCCCGGGCTCGCCGAGGTGATCCGGGAAGTGATCGACGCGCTGGTGCGCGTCGGTATTTGATTGGCCCAAAGTCGCCTGCGGCGCTTTGGGCGGCCAGCCCACCGACTCGGTTTGATCTCGCGGCCCAGGGACGGCCCTGGGCCGCTTATTGACTTGCTGTCGCACGGACTCCGTAGAGAGATCAATCCTCCATCAGAAAACTACGCAGTTGCTCGCTGCGGCTCGGATGCCGGAGCTTGCGCAGTGCCTTCGCCTCGATCTGACGGATCCGCTCGCGCGTGACGTCGAACTGCTTGCCGACCTCCTCCAGGGTATGGTCGGTGTTCATGTCGATGCCGAAGCGCATGCGCAGCACCTTGGCCTCGCGCGGCGTGAGCTGCGCGAGCACGGCGTGCGTGGTCTCCCGCAGCGATTCCATGGTCGCCTGATCGATTGGCGAGGCCACCGAAGTGTCCTCGATGAAATCGCCGAGATGCGAGTCCTCGTCGTCGCCGATCGGCGTCTCCATGGAGATCGGCTCCTTGGCGATCTTCAGCACCTTGCGCACTTTGTCCTCGGGCATCTCCATGCGCACGGCGAGCTCCTCCGGGGTCGGCTCCCGGCCCATCTCCTGCAGCATCTGCCGCGAGATGCGGTTCAGCTTGTTGATCGTCTCGATCATGTGCACCGGGATGCGGATGGTGCGCGCCTG
>DATNEU010000017.1:0-3153 GCA_035552895.1 Steroidobacteraceae bacterium | reverse complement strand
GGTGCCCTGCCAGACGCTGTTCGGATCGGGCTTGATGTCCTTTGGCATCATCCGCGCGACGAACGGGGTGGCGCCGAGCAGCAGCAGCGCGATCGGCTTGTCCGGCACGTAGCGGATCAGCGACCAGATCGACAGCGCGATCGCGCAGCCGAGCACATAGACCAGCACCGGCCGCCACCTGATGTGCGCGCGCCAGAGGACGGCGCGCCAGCCATTGGAGGCCATCTGCGTGATCGCGTGCAGCACCATCGCGGTCGGCAGCGGCATCAGCATCAGCAGCACGCCGATCAGGATCATGCCGCCGGCCATGCCGAACAGGCCCGACAGGAACGCGGTCGCGACCATCAGGGCGCCGAGGGCGGCGATCATGAGCGGCGTCACTTCAATTCTCCCCCGAGCAACACGAGCTGAGCTTCCCCTTCTCCCTCTCCCCGCGCTCTTGTCCGCCGAAGCCCGCCTTCTGGCGAAGGCGGATGCGGGCAGAGGGCTGGGGCGAGGGGCTGCCTCCACCAGCAACCGGAAATCAATCCAACACCGATACTTCTGCCCTGCCTGTACCTTGCGCGCAAACGGAGTTACCTTGCTCTCAGCATCAGTTTACCTGAGGGTCATCGTGCGGCGCCTGCTCTTTCTCAACGGCATCAAGGCGTTCGAGGCCGCTGCGCGCAGCGGCAGCTTTGCGGCCGCCGGCCTCGAGCTCAACGTCTCGGCCGCCGCGATCAGCCGTATGGTGCATTTGCTCGAGCAGCGGCTCGGCGTTGCGCTGTTCGAGCGCAAGGCCAACCGGCTGGCGCTGACGGCGGCGGGGCGCGCCTATCAGAGCGGGCTGACGCCGATCTTCGATGCGCTGGCAAGCCTCACCGCGCAGGTGACCGCGCCGGCAAGCCGGCGCGTGCTCACCATCGGTGTGGGTCCTACCTTCGCGATGCGCTGGCTGATCCCGCGGCTCGCCGATTTCCGCAAGGAGGAGCCCGCGATCGAGGTGCGCATCACCACCGGCGGCGTGGCCGCACCGTTCGGCGACGACTGGAGCTGCGGCGTCACGCTCGGCGACGGCGCCTGGCCGGGGCTCGTCGCCGAGCCGCTGTTCGCCGCCGACCTGATGCCGGTGTGCGCGCCAAGGCTCGCCGCGCCGCTGAAGCGGCCGGGCGATCTGAGAGGGCCGAGCCTCATTCGCGTCGCACATTCGCCGGACGACTGGCCGTCATGGTTGAAGGCGGCGGGCACCACCCGCATCACCGCCCGCGGTCCGGAGTTTCAATACTACGGCCAGGCCTTGCAGGCGGCCGCCGACGGGCTCGGCGTCGCCATGGGCATCCGCCCCTACATCGACGACGACCTTGCGGCGGGGCGGCTGGTCGCGCCGTTTGCGCTCTCGGTGCCGAAAGGCATGCGCTGGTACCTGCTCTATCGCGGCTTCCAGGCCGAGCAGCGTGACTTCGCCGCGTTCCGCCGCTGGATCATGCGGGCGGCCCGGCCTCGCGCTGTCGCGCAGCCGGCACCTCGCAAAAAAGCGCCAACAATGTGAACGGCATCACATCGCGCGCCGGCGATCCATGGTTCCCTGCTCGCAAGCCCAAGCAGGGGGACCGTCGCATGATCTGTCGCTACCAGGATTACGACATCGAATCCTTCGAGGCCGGCCGCAGCCTCTGGCATGCCCGCATCCGCCGCGCCGACAACAGTCCCCTCGTCATCAACGGCTATGCCTTTCCGGCGCTCGAAGTGGGCTTTGCCTGGGACGACCCGGAAGCCGCGATCGCCGACGCCAAGCACCACATCGACCGCTTCGGCCATCGCTGGGATGCGCCGCAAGAGGCACATCAAGGCGGACATCAAGACGCGCCCCAACAAGTCCACGCGGCCTAGCTCAGGAGAACCGCCATGCCGCTGTTCGAGCCCCATCTGCTCCCGTCGCTCTCGCGCAATCTCCGCACCGATTGCCCGGAATGCCGCGGCAGCCTCGCGCTCATGCGCGTCATCCGCAGCCGCGCCGGATCGGAATACTGGACCATGCGCTGCACCCGCTGCGGCGGCATCCATCTCGACATCGTCAACCCGCGCCATCCGGCCTCGGAACACGACAACGCCCCGGCGGCGTGAGAGTTCAGCCGAGCGCGCAACCAGCAAAAGACCGGCATTGGCGTTTCAACTCGTCATGGCCGGGCTTGACCCGGCCATCCATCACGAAGCAAAGAGTTTGCTTGAGTTGATGGATGCCCGGGTCAAGCCCGGGCATGACGAGCGCGTATGGGGGAACCCTCCGCCCGCTCCTGCTGACACCGTGCTGACAGCATGCCGCCGCGCATCGGGCGCGCGGTTTCCTTGACCCTTTCATGTGCGCCGGACTCGGCCCATATTCGGCCCATGGCCAAGAATCCGACCCGCAAACCTGACCGTCCGAACAGGCCCAAATCCTCCAAAACCAAAGCCGGCCGTCCCGAGGTGCAACCGATCGGGCCGGCGCTGGCCGAGCTTTTGAATCCTGCGATCAACCGCGGTGAAAGCGGGGTCGGCTCGTCCACCGGTCTGCAGCCACCGCCGGATAATTCCTGGGACCGCCGCGCCGGCGGCGAAGCCGCCGCCCATCGCGCCCGCGCCTCGACGCGCGAGAAAAGCGAGGACATGGCAAAGCGGGATGCGGCCGCGAATGATCCTGCTCCTATTGCAACGAATGACACTGCGTTCCCTCCCCCAACGCAACCGGGGTCTACCCCGGTTGCGCATCCTTATTTGCGCAAGTCGGGCGAGCCCGACTTGCGTCGGGGGAGGGTTAGGGAGGGGGGTAGCAACGCACTCCGGAGCCCGGGGTTACCCCCCTCCCCGACCCTCCCCCGCAAGGGGGGAGGGAGCACAGCGGAGCAAGGAGAAGGGAGCGCGAGCGCGGCGGAGCAAGCGGAAGGCGCGCAAGGTTTCGACGAAGCGCCGCAGGCGCATTATGGGACGTCGGCCACGATCCCGACGCTCGATCCGGAGCTGGCGCGGCAGCTCGGCCTGCCGACCGCCGAGGACGACGACGAAGCCCTCGCGCGTCCGCCGCGCAGCAAGATGGAATCGCTCGGCGTCAAGGCCACCGCGGAAGCGCTGGAGACGCTGATCCGCGAGGGCCGGCCCGAGTTCAAGAAAGAAGACGGCTCCATGAAAGTGTGGACG